>NZ_AFJI01000001.1 GCF_000264785.1 Edwardsiella ictaluri ATCC 33202
TTTGAACGTTCAAAACCGCACGTTAACGTCGGTACTATCGGCCACGTTGACCACGGTAAAACTACCCTGACCGCTGCTATCACCACCGTTCTGGCTAAAACCTACGGCGGTAGCGCTCGTGCATTCGATCAGATCGATAACGCGCCGGAAGAAAAAGCACGTGGTATCACCATCAACACCTCTCACGTTGAATACGATACCCCGACCCGTCACTACGCTCATGTAGACTGCCCGGGGCACGCCGACTATGTTAAAAACATGATCACCGGTGCTGCTCAGATGGACGGCGCAATCCTGGTTGTTGCTGCGACTGACGGCCCGATGCCGCAGACCCGTGAGCACATCCTGCTGGGTCGCCAGGTAGGCGTTCCGTACATCATCGTGTTCCTGAACAAGTGCGACATGGTTGATGACGAAGAGTTGCTGGAACTGGTTGAGATGGAAGTGCGTGAGCTGCTGTCTCAGTACGACTTCCCGGGCGACGACACGCCGGTAATCCGCGGTTCTGCGCTGAAAGCGCTGGAAGGCGAAGCCGAGTGGGAAGCCAAGATCATCGAACTGGCTGAAACCCTGGATTCCTACATCCCGGAACCTGAGCGCGACATCGACAAGCCGTTCCTGCTGCCGATCGAAGACGTATTTTCTATCTCTGGCCGTGGTACCGTTGTTACCGGTCGTGTAGAGCGCGGTATCATCAAGGTAGGTGATGAAGTTGAAATCGTTGGTATCAAGGCGACTACCAAAACCACCTGTACCGGCGTAGAAATGTTCCGCAAACTGCTGGACGAAGGCCGTGCCGGTGAGAACGTTGGCGTTCTGCTGCGTGGTACCAAGCGTGACGAAATCGAGCGTGGTCAGGTACTGGCGAAGCCGGGCTCCATCACTCCGCACACCAAGTTCGAATCAGAAGTGTACATCCTGAGCAAGGATGAAGGCGGCCGTCATACTCCGTTCTTCAAAGGCTACCGTCCGCAGTTCTACTTCCGTACTACTGACGTAACGGGCACCATCGAACTGCCGGAAGGTGTAGAGATGGTAATGCCGGGCGACAACATCAAGATGGTTGTTACCCTGATCCACCCGATCGCCATGGACGATGGTCTGCGCTTCGCAATCCGCGAAGGCGGCCGTACCGTTGGTGCGGGCGTTGTTGCTAAAGTTATCGA
>NZ_AFJI01000002.1 GCF_000264785.1 Edwardsiella ictaluri ATCC 33202
TATCAGACAATCTGTGTGAGCACTACACAATATTTCGTATCTTCAGGTAAGGAGGTGATCCAACCGCAGGTTCCCCTACGGTTACCTTGTTACGACTTCACCCCAGTCATGAATCACAAAGTGGTAAGCGCCCTCCCGAAGGTTAAGCTACCTACTTCTTTTGCAACCCACTCCCATGGTGTGACGGGCGGTGTGTACAAGGCCCGGGAACGTATTCACCGTGGCATTCTGATCCACGATTACTAGCGATTCCGACTTCATGGAGTCGAGTTGCAGACTCCAATCCGGACTACGACGTACTTTATGAGGTCCGCTTGCTCTCGCGAGGTCGCTTCTCTTTGTATACGCCATTGTAGCACGTGTGTAGCCCTACTCGTAAGGGCCATGATGACTTGACGTCATCCCCACCTTCCTCCAGTTTATCACTGGCAGTCTCCTTTGAGTTCCCGGCCTAACCGCTGGCAACAAAGGATAAGGGTTGCGCTCGTTGCGGGACTTAACCCAACATTTCACAACACGAGCTGACGACAGCCATGCAGCACCTGTCTCAGCGTTCCCGAAGGCACTCCCGTATCTCTACAGGATTCGCTGGATGTCAAGAGTAGGTAAGGTTCTTCGCGTTGCATCGAATTAAACCACATGCTCCACCGCTTGTGCGGGCCCCCGTCAATTCATTTGAGTTTTAACCTTGCGGCCGTACTCCCCAGGCGGTCGATTTAACGCGTTAGCTTCGGAAGCCACGCCTCAAGGGCACAACCTCCAAATCGACATCGTTTACAGCGTGGACTACCAGGGTATCTAATCCTGTTTGCTCCCCACGCTTTCGCACCTGAGCGTCAGTCTTCGTCCAGGAGGCCGCCTTCGCCACCGGTATTCCTCCAGATCTCTACGCATTTCACCGCTACACCTGGAATTCTACCTCCCTCTACGAGACTCTAGCTTGCCAGTCTTGGATGCAGTTCCCAGGTTAAGCCCGGGGATTTCACATCCAACTTAACAAACCGCCTGCGTGCGCTTTACGCCCAGTAATTCCGATTAACGCTTGCACCCTCCGTATTACCGCGGCTGCTGGCACGGAGTTAGCCGGTGCTTCTTCTGTAGGTAACGTCAATTGTGAACGCTATTAACGCTCACACCTTCCTCCCTACTGAAAGTACTTTACAACCCGAAGGCCTTCTTCATACACGCGGCATGGCTGCATCAGGCTTGCGCCCATTGTGCAATATTCCCCACTGCTGCCTCCCGTAGGAGTCTGGACCGTGTCTCAGTTCCAGTGTGGCTGGTCATCCTCTCAGACCAGCTAGGGATCGTCGCCTAGGTGAGCCATTACCCCACCTACTAGCTAATCCCATCTGGGTTCATCTGATGGCATGAGGCCCGAAGGTCCCCCACTTTGGTCTTGCGACGTTATGCGGTATTAGCTACCGTTTCCAGTAGTTATCCCCCTCCATCAGGCAGATCCCCAGACATTACTCACCCGTCCGCCGCTCGTCAGCGGAGAAAGCAAGCTTTCTCCCTGCTACCGCCCGACTTGCATGTGTTAAGCCTGCCGCCAGCGTTCAATCTGAGCCATGATCAAACTCTTCAATTAAAAGCTTGATGCTCAAAGAAATTAAACTGTTTATTCGTAATGAATTAACTGCTGTCACTCTTCAAGACTTT
>NZ_AFJI01000003.1 GCF_000264785.1 Edwardsiella ictaluri ATCC 33202
ACTGGCAGAGAATAAGAGGTTAACGGATTAACCGATATATTCTAAACCGTTCATATATGGGCGCAGCGCTTCAGGTACCTGAATGCGGCCATCAGCCTGCTGATAGTTTTCCATCACAGCGACCAGGGTGCGCCCCACCGCCAGACCAGAGCCGTTCAGGGTATGCACCAGGCGCGGCTTCTTGTCATCTTTGCTGCGGTAGCGGGCCTGCATACGGCGCGCCTGGAAATCCCACATATTGGAGCAGGAGGAAATTTCACGATAGGTGTTCTGCGCCGGAACCCAGACCTCCAGATCGTAGGTCTTGCTGGAGCCAAAGCCCATGTCGCCGGTGCACAGCAGCACCTTGCGGTACGGCAGATTCAGCAGCTGCAGCACTTTCTCCGCGTGCGCGGTCAGCTCTTCCAGCGCCGCCATCGAGTCCTCCGGACGGACGATCTGTACCAGCTCAACCTTATCGAACTGGTGCATACGGATCAGACCGCGGGTATCGCGACCATAGGAGCCAGCCTCAGAGCGGAAGCACGGGGTATGGGCGGTCATCTTCAGCGGCAGCGCACTCTCTTCCAGGATCTCACCGCGCACCAGGTTGGTTACCGGTACTTCGGCGGTCGGGATCAGCGCATAGATGCTGCTGTCGGCCTCTTCTTCCAGCGGACGGGTGTGGAACAGATCCGCGCCGAACTTCGGCAGCTGACCAGTACCGTACAGGGTATCGTGGTTGACCAGATACGGCACATAGGTTTCCAGGTAGCCATGCTGCTCCGTGTGCAGATCCAGCATAAACTGGGCCAAGGCACGGTGCATACGGGCGATCTGACCTTTCATTACCACAAAGCGGGCACCGGTCAACTTCACGGCCGCGGCGAAATCCAGGCCCTCGGCCATTTCACCCAGAGTGACGTGATCACGGACATCAAAATTGTAGCTGCGCGGCTCACCCCAGCGGCAGATCTCCTGGTTATCGTTCTCATCACGACCGACCGGCACGGAGTCATCCGGCAGGTTGGGGATAGAGAGCGCCAGATCGCGGATTTCCTGCTGCAGCCGATCCAGCTCGGCCTTGGCGGCATCCAGCTTTTCACCCAATTCGTTGACTTCACGGCGCAACGGTTCAATATCCTCACCGCGCGCTTTCGCCGCACCGATCGATTTGGATCGCGAGTTACGCTCAGCCTGCAGGGACTCCGTTTCTACCTGCAGCACTTTACGGCGTTCTTCCTGTTGACGCAGTGTGTCAACATCCAGTTTATAGCCTCGGCGAGCCAGTTTTTCGGCGACTGCGTCTAGCTCATTACGCAGCAAATTGGGATCTAGCATGCTAATCCTGTGAATTATTGAGGGGTTTTTAATAAACAATACATCAAGGCGATAGCCACATCTGCGGCAGTGCGCTCAATGCAAAGCGGATTTCTTCACAACCTTACCGCAATGAATGGGTTAGCGGTAGCGTTTTGTCGGGCTATTTTGATCCTGCTCAGCGAGCCAGGCCAGCTTATCGCCGATCTTACCCTCAAGGCCGCGCGCCGTTGGCTGATAATAGCGCGTCTGCGCCATTTCCTGTGGGAAATAGACCTCTCCAGCCGCATAGCCGTTCGGTTCATCATGGGCATAGCGGTACTCCTGCCCCAGCCCCATCGACTTCATCAGAGACGTCGGCGCATTGCGCAGGTGAGGCGGCACATCGTAGTCCGGACGCTCTTTGGCATCGCGCATCGCCGCCTTAAAGGCGGTATAGACGGCATTACTCTTCGGCGCACAGGCCAGGTAGACGATCGCCTGGGCAATGGCACGCTCCCCTTCAGCGGGGCCGACGCGGGTAAAGCAGTCCCAGGCAGCGATCGCCACCTGCATCGCACGGGGATCGGCATTGCCCACATCCTCCGACGCAATGGCCAGCAGACGGCGTGCCACGTACAGCGGATCGCCGCCCGCCGTAATAATGCGCGCATACCAGTATAGCGCGGCATCCGGTGCGGATCCGCGCACGGACTTATGCAATGCGGAGATCAGGTCGTAATAGCGATCGCCGTGGTTATCGAAGCGGGCACTGCGCTCACCGGACACCGATCGCAGCAGATCCAGGGTTAGCACCCGCTGCCCCTGGGCGTCCGTCTCGGCCATATCCGCCATCATCTCCAGCGTATTCAGCGCCCGACGCGCATCGCCATTGACCAGCTCCGCCAGGGCATCCAGGGTCTCCGTCGGCAGCGTCACATCCTGGCCGCCATAGCCGCGCTCGCGATCCGTCATCGCCTGCCGCACCACCTGGACGATATCCTGCGCATCCAACGCCTTGAGCAGGTATACCCGTGCCCGCGACAACAACGCCGAGTTCAGCTCAAACGAGGGGTTTTCCGTGGTGGCCCCGATAAAGGTGATGGTGCCATCCTCGATATGGGGCAAAAAGGCGTCCTGCTGACTCTTGTTAAAGCGGTGCACCTCATCGACGAACAGGATCGTGCGCCGCCCCGCGTCGCGATTGTGGCGTGCACGCTCAATGGCCTCACGGATCTCCTTGATCCCCGAGGTCACCGCCGAAATCCGCTCCACCTCGGCATGGCCGTAGCGGGCGATCAGCTCCGCCAGCGTCGTCTTGCCGGTCCCCGGCGGCCCCCACAGGATCATCGAGTGCAGGTGCCCCGCCAAAATGGCGCGCGGCAGCGGTTTGCCCGCCGCCAGCAGGTGACGCTGTCCGATGTACTGCTCCAGCGTCGCCGGCCGCATCCGGGCGGCCAACGGCTGAAACGCATTCTGGGAGAAGTCGAGGGAAAGATTGCTCACGTCGCGGTTCCGCCCCTTATTGTTGACGCTGATCGTCCAGCGTCACACCAGGCGGCGGTGTAAAGCGGAACTTGGCCGCATCCACCGCGCCATTCTGCTGACGCTTCAGCGTATAGACGCTGCGCTGGCCATCCTGCTCGACGGCGCTAAAGCCGTTGATGGTGCCGTCAGGCATTACGCTGATGGTGAACTTCTTCAGGTTATTCTTGGCGCTCTTCGGCACCAGATCGAAGGTATTCCCCTGCTGGGTCACGTTATACTGCGCCCAGTCGCTGGCGTCGTTGCGGGTGATCAGCATAAACGGCGTATTGCCGGTGGCGCGGTTAAGCCAGGTGGCGGTCACCTGCTCGACGAAGGGGTTATAAAACCACAGGGTCTTGCCATCGGACACCAGCACGCTCTCATCCGGCGAAATCATATGCCAATTAAACAAATTGGGGCGTTTTACCCACAGCTCCCCCTCGCCCTGCTGCACCGGCGTGCCGTCCGCCGTGCTGACCGTCTGGGTAAAGCTGGCGTGGAAACTGTTTACCTTATTCAAACGTCCCTGCAGATCGCTGCTCGGCGACGCCAGAACGGAGGCCGACATCATGCCGCTAACGACGCAGCACGCAACTAACAGCTTTTTCATCGGTATGATTACCTTAAGCAAGAATAAATTGGGCCTGACCGCCGCGATACCGCGATCAGGTGTCACAATACCCGTTGATTATACGCAGGGCCGTGGAGCGCCACGCGAGAAAAACGTCGCGCTGTGCCGCACCGTCCATCAGTCATAGTCGCCGGACGGCGGTGCCAACACCTCACGGTTACCGTTATGCCCCTGCGGGCTGACGATCCCCTGAGCCTCCATCTGCTCCACAATGCGCGCCGCCCGGTTATAGCCGATACGGAACTGCCGCTGCACCCCGGAAATCGACGCCCGACGCTTGTCAATCACGAACGCGACGGCCTGATCGAACAGCGGATCCAGCTCATCGTCGCTGTCCAGACCCGTACCGCCGCCTTCACTGTCATCGCAGGCGGTAATGCTGTCAATATACTGTGGACGCCCGCGCGCCTTCCAGTCCTGCACCACCGCGTGGACCTCTTCGTCGCGCACAAAGGCACCGTGCACCCGCACCGGCGTCGAGGTATTGGGCGGAATATACAGCATGTCGCCCATCCCCAGCAGTGATTCGGCGCCGCCCTGATCCAGGATGGTGCGCGAGTCGATCTTGCTGGAGACGGTAAAGGCGATACGGGTCGGAATGTTGGCCTTGATCAGGCCCGTGATCACATCGACCGACGGACGCTGGGTCGCCAGCACCAGATGGATACCCGCCGCGCGCGCCTTCTGCGCCAGGCGAGCGATCAGCTCCTCCACCTTCTTGCCTACCGCCATCATCAGGTCGGCGAACTCGTCCACCATCACCACGATATAGGGCAGCTTTTCCAGCTCCGGCGGCAGTGCATCCATACTGTCGCCCGGCCGCCACAGCGGATCGGGGATCGGACGGCCCATCGCTTCGGCCTGACGCACCTTATCGTTATAGCCAGCCAGGTTGCGCACCCCGAGTGCGGACATCAGGCGGTAGCGGCGCTCCATCTCCCCGACGCACCAGCGCAGCGCGTTGGCCGCGTCCTTCATATCCGTAACCACTTCGGTCAGCAGGTGCGGAATGCCTTCATAAACCGACAGCTCCAGCATCTTCGGATCGATCATGATAAAGCGTACTTCGTCCGGTGTGGACTTGAACAGCATGCTCAGGATCATCGCGTTCACCCCCACCGATTTACCGGAGCCGGTGGTACCGGCCACCAGCAAATGGGGCATACGCGCCAAATCGGCGATCACCGGCTGACCGGCGATATCCTTACCCAGCACCACCGTCAGCGGCGAAGGGCTCTCGCGGAACTGCGGGCAGTCGAGCACCTCGCGCAGGTAGACGGTCTGGCGATGCTTGTTGGGCAGCTCCAGCCCCACGTAGGGTTTGCCTGGGATCACCTCCACTACGCGAACCGCTACGGCCGACAGGGAGCGCGCCAGATCGCGTGACAGGTTGGAGATGCGCGCCGCTTTAACTCCCGGCGCCAGATCCAGCTCGAAGCGGGTGATCACCGGCCCCGGCGAAATACCGACCACCGCGGCCTTCACCCGATAGTCCGCCAGGCGCGCCTCCACCAGCTGCCCCTGCTGCTCCAGGGCAAACATATCCACCGGCTCAGCGTTAGCCGGCGGCGACGTCAGCAGATCCAGGGTCGGCAGCGGCGTCGTCGGCTTATGCAGCGGCCGCTCGTCGCGCATCAGGAAGGGATGCACCAGCCCGGCCATCGCATCCTGTTGGGCAGGCTGTGCTGCGCCAGGTTGCACGGGCTCGGGTTCCGGCTGCGGCGACAGGGTAAATAGCGGCTCCTGAGGAGCCTTGTCTTCGGCGGCGAAATCGGAAAAATCAAAGGTGGGCATCGGCTGTTTAGCCCGCGCCAGTGCCTCGCGGGCTGAGAACGACATCAGCCCGCCCTGCGGCGGCTCTGAGGCCGCCCGGGGCTCCGGAATATCCTGTGCTGCCGCAGCGTCACGATCCCGGCTGTCCTCGGTATTGCCATAGCGCTGCTGCTGCGCGGCCAGAAACTCGCGCTGCAGGCGGCTCTGCTCCTGCGCGCGCTCATCCTCGTCTTCGTGCAGGTAATCCTGCCCATAACGGACCCGCTGCTGGTGGACAAAGGCCTCGCGCAGCGCGGCCTGATCCAACTGTGCCGCGCGCGTGGTCTCATCCTCAGTCGTCGCTGCGATCTGATGTTCCTGCGGTTCTGAGTGGGCGGAAAACGACGGCAGCGATGCCGCATCAGGCGCAGGGGGTGCAGGGGGTGCCGCGCCACCCGCTCCGGCGGCCAGCGCCGAGGCCTGGGCAAAGATGGACTGACCGGCGGCGGCGGCGCTCTCCTGTCCCAGCGGCGTCACCTGCAGCGGCGGCGTCTGCTCCAGCTCCGCCAGCGCCTCCTGTGCGCGGCGCTCCTGGGCCTCACGGCGGGCGCGATCTTCCGCCATCCGCTGTGACGGCAGCTTGATCCCCAGCGACGCCAGCTCACGACGGGTCGGAATACGCACCGGATTTGGACGCGGCAGCTCCGGACCAATGCCCTGTTTCACCTGTACTCCACCGTCCAGCGCGCCAATGACCGGGGTAAAGGCCGCCGCCGCAAAGGCGGTCGGCTCATCGTGACGGCTGGCAGCCCCAAACACCGGCAGCTCCGGCGACAGCCCCGGGTTGATATAGGGGAGGCCTGCCGCGGCGTCATGCACGGCGTTCGGCTCATCGTCGCCCGGCGTAGCCCACTGGCCAAGAGGTGGCTCGGCATCGCGCGGCGGATGGGAACGCCCGGACGTCACCGGGCGCGGAGCGATCGAGGACGGCGCATGTGGGCGATCCTCCGGCAAAGTAAACGAATACATCGGGGCGACCGGCTCATTGCTTTCAGGCTCGGCGGCGCTGAAAGTGAACGGAGCCGGGTCGGCTGCCGACGATGCGGCGGAAAACAGAGGAGTATCGGGAGCGGGTGCCGCTGATGTCGCGACGGCGACATGCGGCGTGGTGCCGTCATGTAGCGACGAGGAAAACTGCAGATCGCTCGGCGCACTCGGTGCCACTGGCGGTACGGCGACGGACGCCGGGGCAGGCATCGCCACGATATCCGGTGCACTGAGCGCAGCGGCAGCCGTCGGCAGCGCGCCAGGGTGATCCTGCGCCTGCGGCGGAGCATCATCCACCTGCGCCAGCGGGCGCAGACCCTTCATTGCCGGCGGCGCGTTGGGCGCAGGCGCCTCATCTGACGCCCGCAGACCGGACAGCAGCGGATCGTCTGCCTCGCTCAACAGTGGATCGATGATGCGGTGTGCATCCACCGCCGTCGTATCGACGGCCGCGGCGCTAAGCTCATCCGCGCCGTAGGCCTCAGCGTCGTCGTCATCATCGTCCGCACGCGCATCGCGGCGCGAACGGTTGCTCATAAATGTCAGACTGCCGAGCAGCAGCGCGCCGAGCTTCTCCGCGATGGTCAGCCATGACCAGCCGGTGAACAGCGATAGCCCTACGGCCCAGCTTCCCAACATCGCCAGAGTTGCCCCAATGCTACCCAGCAGCGGCAGCACTACGCTGCTTATCAGGCTGCCGATCACACCGCCGGAGGCGAAGTAGTACAGATCATCGACGTTCACCGCCGCCAGCCCACAAGAGGCGATAACCAGCGCCAGCATGCCGATCAGACGCAGAGCAATGGCAAAGTAGTCCACATGGCCGCTGTCGTCACGCTTACGGTAGGCCACCCAGCATAGGATCACCATGATCGGAGGAATGGCATAGGCCAGTACGCCAAAGACAAAGAACAACGTATCGGCCATCCAGGCGCCGGCACCGCCGCCGATATTGTGGATCGGCTCATGCCAGGCGGTCTGCGACCAACTGGGATCGGAGGGGGCGAACGTCATCAGCGATGCCATCATATACACGGCAAACAGCGCAACCAAAATCAGCAGCACCTCATACACTCGCCGTCCGCCGCTTACGTGCTTCAGGGTAACTTCTTTTTCTTCTGTATATTCCTGGCTCAAGAAAGGCTCTCCAGGGTCCTGTTTTCTGTCATTGCGTGCAGTCTATGCTGCATGCCCGCCATAAGAACAGCGCCGAGGCGTCGCCCGGCGCTGAAACTGTATACATACACAGGAGTGTACCCAAATTATTGTGGCTTTGCACCTGTCCGCGCGTCAGCGCGTTTTGATCACCAGGCGGTTGCTCTGCTTCACCTCTTCCATCACCACATAGGTGCGGGTGTCGTTCACGCCCGGCAGACGCAACAGGGTCTCACCCAGCAGCTTACGGTAGGCTGACATATCCGGTACACGGGTCTTCAACAGGTAGTCAAAGTCACCGGAAACCAGGTGACACTCCTGAATCTCCTCCAGCTTCTGCACCGCGGTATTGAACTGTTCAAATACATCCGGTGCCCCGCGGTTCAACGTGATCTCCACGAAAACCAGTAGGGATGCATCCAGATAGTGTGGATTCAGCAACGCGGTATAGCCCTGAATAAAGCCCTGCCGCTCCAGTCGACGCACGCGCTCCAGGCACGGCGTCGGCGATAGCCCCACGCGCTTGGAAAGCTCGACGTTGGAGATACGGCCATCCTTCTGCAACTCATTCAGGATATTACGGTCAATACGATCCAGATCCTTACCAGGGCGTTTCTTATTATCTGCCATCTTGTTATCTCTCTTATATTCTTCCCTGTTGCCATCCCTGCGACAAGGTCACATTGCCAAGGAATAGTCCCAAAAGAAGACATTGTGCCTGCCCGTCAACTGGCAATTTCCATTGCCATCGCCTGCGACCACCGGATGGGTCCGGGGTGCCTATTTCCTGCTGGGGTCTCCCCCTGTTTTACGTACCTGAGCGCGCCCCTGCTCCCCCGCTACCGCCGCAGCGGTGAGCGCAGAATGATCGTCGATGTAGACTTGACCATCATGCCACTCACGGACCGGGTAACATCCCGTTAGGCAACACCCCGGCCTTACGCTATGAGATGGGACGCTTTTCCATCAGAGAAGAGTAAACCCGCCAATCCCGACAAAGTTTCCCATCCTCTCTTCCATGTTTTCGCAAATGAACAGCTGATTGTCAAAGCAAAAGAAATAAAATTAGAAGAACCTACCAAATAATATCTTAAGGCAACGTTTCCCTAGGTCAAAAGCACCACCATATCCCGACTCATTTCTCTATTTTTCCGCGCCACCTATCGCCATTGCCTAGCGATAATAACTGGATATTGTCTCATTATCAGTGCATCTTACTAATATTGACTAATCTTATTGATAGCCATTACCTATTGCACAGATTGATAACATCTTTGCTGCGCGCTTTTTTTACTCCGCCAGTTTTTTTAAAATCGAATCCAAGACGCACCACATTGGAAAAGAGGATTTCATGAGCTCCGTAAAACATTGCAAGCTTCTCATTCTGGGCTCAGGCCCGGCGGGATATACCGCGGCCGTCTATGCAGCACGCGCCAACCTCAATCCGGTACTGATTACCGGCATGGAAAAAGGCGGCCAGCTCACCACCACCAGTGAGTTGGAAAACTGGCCGGGCGACCCGGAAGGGCTGACCGGTCCCCTGCTGATGGAACGCATGAATCAGCATGCGGCCAAATTCAATACCGAGATCATCCTTGACCATATTCAGCGCGTGGATCTCAGCCAGCGCCCGTTTCGCCTGTTTGGCGACAGCCAGGAATACAGCTGCGACGCGCTGATCGTCGCTACCGGCGCCTCTGCACGCTATCTGGGGCTACCGTCGGAAGAGGCCTTTAAAGGCCGCGGTGTCTCCGCCTGCGCCACCTGTGATGGCTTTTTCTACCGTCAGCAGGAGATCGCCGTGATCGGCGGTGGCAATACCGCCGTAGAAGAGGCTCTGTACCTGGCCAACATTGCCGCCAAGGTGCATCTGATCCACCGCCGCGACAGTTTCCGCGCCGAAAAGATCCTTATCGACCGCCTGATGGACAAGGTGCGCAGCGGTAATATCGTCCTGCACACCAACCGTACCCTGGACGAGGTGCTCGGCGATGATATGGGTGTTAATGCCCTGCGGCTGAAAGATACCCAGAACGGAGCCTGCGAAGCGCTGGCCGTCAGCGGCCTGTTTGTCGCGATCGGCCACAGCCCGAACACCGCCATCTTCGATGGCCAGCTGACGCTGAGCAACGGTTACATTCAGGTACAGTCCGGTCTGAACGGCAACGCGACCCAGACCAGCGTCCCGGGCGTATTCGCTGCCGGCGACGTCATGGACCATATCTATCGTCAGGCGATCACCTCTGCCGGCACCGGCTGCATGGCGGCGCTGGACGCCGAGCGCTATCTCGATAGCCTGGCCGATACCGCGCGCCACGCCTAATCCTTACCTATCGGGGCCGCCGCCGGCGGCCCGCATTTTACGCACGCTTCTCCTTTGGTGACAGAATTTACGGCGGCTTGGTTTCAACTCCTCGAGCGGCGTTGTAATATCGGATGCGGCGTCGGCCCGTGAGTAGACCGACGCTACCGTTCAGCCTGCCGTACGCCTGTGCTCCGGGCCTGATCTCCACTTCACCTGCATCAGACTAGACACCATCGCTTAATGAATAAACAACGACAACGCGAACTCACGCAGTGGCTGAAGCAGCGCAGTCGCCCGGCCCAACGCTGGCTCCGGCTCTCCATGCTGCTCGGCCTGCTCTCCGGGCTACTGATCATCGTCCAATCCTGGCTACTGGCAACCCTGCTGCAGCGGCTGATCATTGACCATACGCCGCGCGGCGACCTGGTACATGACTTCGCCCTGCTGATCGCCGCCATCGCGCTGCGTGCGCTGCTGGGCTGGCTGCGCGAGCGCGTCGGCTTTCACTGCGGTCAGGTGGTTCGCCGCGAGATCCGCGCGCTGGTACTCAACCGCCTGGCGCAGCTGGGCCCAGCCTGGATCCAGGGACAACCCGCCGGACACTGGGCGACCCTGCTCCTGGAACAGATCGAAGAGATGCAGGAGTTCTACGCCCGCTATCTGCCGCAGATGGCACTGGCCGTCACGATCCCGCTGCTGATCCTCGCCGCCGTATTCCCCATCAACTGGGCCGCCGGGCTGATCCTGTTCGCCACCGCGCCGCTGATCCCGCTGTTTATGGCGCTGGTCGGGATGGGCGCCGCCGATGCCAACCGACGCAACTTTCTGGCACTGAGCCGCCTGAGCGCCAACTTCTTAGATCGTCTGCGCGGCATGGAGACCCTGCGCCTGTTTCACCGCACCCGCGCCGAGACCCGGCATATCGCCCAGTCCTCTGAAGATTTTCGTAAACGCACCATGGAGGTGCTGCGCCTGGCATTCCTCTCATCTGCGGTACTGGAGTTCTTTGCCTCCGTCTCCATCGCCGTGGTAGCGGTCTACTTTGGTTTTTCATACCTCGGTGAACTGAACTTTGGCCACTACGATCGCAGCGTAACCCTGTTCGCCGGTTTCCTGGTATTGATACTGGCACCGGAGTTCTTCCAGCCCCTGCGTGATCTGGGGACATTTTACCACGCCAAGGCACAGGCCATCGGCGCCGCGGAGGCGCTGGTGAGCTTCCTCGACGCCAGTGATGAAACGCAGCGCGCGACACCGCCGGATAGCGCAGCGACGGCGGATAGCGCAGCGACGGGGGGCAGCGACGCTCCCCTGACACTGGAGGCGCACAACCTGGAAATCCTTTCGCCGCAGGGAAAAGTCCTGGCCGGTCCCCTCAACTTTCGCATCAGCGCCGGTGAACGTATCGCACTTGTCGGCTATAGCGGTGCGGGCAAAAGCTCGCTGATTAATCTGTTGCTCGGCTTTCTGCCCTACCGCGGTGAACTGCTGATCGATGGACAGCCGCTGAACGTACTGCCTCTCGCCAGCTGGCGACGCCAGCTGGCCTGGGTTGGCCAGAACCCGACGCTGCCGCTGCCAACGCTGCGGGCCAACATCCTGCTGGGTACGCCCCAGGCCGACGATGCGCAGCTACAGCACGCCGTCGAACGGGCCTACGTCGACGAGTTTCTTCCCCTGCTGCCGCAGGGGCTGGACACCCCAATCGGCGAGGATGCCGCCCGCCTCTCTGTCGGCCAGGCCCAGCGCGTCGCCGTTGCTCGGGCGCTGATCCGCCCCTGTCGCCTGTTGCTGCTGGATGAGCCGACCGCCAGCCTGGATGCCAACAGCGAGCGCCTGGTGATGCGCGCGTTGCAGGCCGCCGCCCGATGTCAAACTACCCTGATGGTTACCCATCAGCTTGATGAACTGGCACAGTTTGATCGTATTTGGGTTATGGAGCAGGGGCAGCTGGTGCAACAGGGCGACTTCAGCGCACTCTCCCTGCAACGCGGCAGCCCGTTTGCCACCCTTCTCGCTACCCGCCATCAGGAGATTTAACCATGCGCGTCCTGCTGCCCTTTTTGGCTCTGTATCGCCGCCACTGGATCCGCATGTCCCTTGGCATGCTGCTGGCCATCGCCACCCTACTGGCCAGCATCGGCCTGTTGACCCTGTCTGGCTGGTTCCTCGCCGCCTCGGCGCTGGCCGGGATAGCCAGTCTGATCTCTTTTAACTATATGCTGCCCGCCGCCGGCGTCCGCGGCGCTGCCATCATCCGTACCGCCGGACGCTATGCTGAACGGTTGGTCAGCCACGATGCCACGTTCCGGGTTCTATCCCACCTACGGGTGTTTACCTTCAGCCGCCTGATACCGCTGTCGCCGGGCGGCCTGGCCCGTTTCCGTCAGGCTGAACTGCTCAACCGCCTGGTGGCCGACGTCGATACGCTGGATCACCTCTATCTGCGGGTGATCTCGCCGCTGCTCAGCGCGGTGGTGATCATCGCGGTCGTGGTTTGCGGCCTCAGCTGGCTGGATCTCCGGCTGGCGCTGACCCTGGGAAGCATTATGCTGGCACTGCTGCTGGGGCTACCGACGCTATTTTACCTGGCCGGGAAACCGGTCGGTGCCGCACTGACTGCTCTACGCGCAGACTACCGCACCCAGTTGGTCGGCTGGATCCGCGCCAACGCCGAGCTGGCGGTATACGGCGCCCAGGAGACCTTTCGCCAGCGCCTGGATAACAAAGAGCGGCTATGGCAGCGCCAGCAGCAGCGCCAGGCGGCGCTCGGCGCGCTGTCTCAAGGGATCATGATCCTGGCCTCCGGCCTGACCTTTACCCTGATCCTGTGGCTGGCGGCAGCCGGCATCGCCGGCGATCCTCGCCCGGGTGCACTGATCGCCCTGTTCGTGTTTGCCGCACTGGCCGCCTTTGAGGCGCTGGCGCCGGTCGCGGGCGCCTTCCAACACCTGGGGCAGGTGATTGCCTCCGCCGAACGGATCGGGCAGCTGATCGACCAAACGCCGCAGGTACGCTTCCCCGAACAGGGTAAGACGCTGGACGACGATGCGCCCCTCGCCATGACGCTGGACGATCTTCACTTTACCTACCCGGGGCAGACACGCCCGGTGCTCAACGGCGTCAGCCTGGATCTGCGCGCCGGGGAGCATATCGCGTTGCTGGGACGCACCGGATGCGGTAAGTCCACCCTGCTGCAGCTGCTGACCCGCGCCTGGGACTGTAACAGCGGCGAGATCCGCCTCAACGGCCAGCGGCTGATCGATCTGGATGAGGGGGCTCTGCGCAGTGCCTGCGCCATCGTCAGCCAGCGGATACACATTTTCAGCGCCACGCTACGCGATAACCTGCTGCTCGCCGATCCACAAGCCAGCGACGCACAGCTGTGCGACGTGCTGCGAACGGTCGGTCTGGACACCCTGCTGGAGGATCATGCGCTGGACGCCTGGCTGGGTGATGGCGGCCGGCCACTCTCCGGCGGCGAACAACGACGCCTGGGCATCGCACGAGCGCTGCTGCACCGCGCGCCGCTGCTGCTGCTGGATGAACCCACCGAAGGGCTGGATGCGGAAACCGAGCGCCAGATCCTGGCGCTGCTGCGTCAGCACTGCTGTCAAAAGACCCTAGTGCTGATCACCCACCGCCTGCAGGGACTGGCGCTGATGGATCGCATCTGTGTCATGGATGATGGGCGGATCGTCGAGCAGGGGCGCCATGAGCAGCTGCTACAAGCCCATGGCCGCTACTATCAACTGTGTCAGCGCCGTTAGATTAATTTCACCGCGCGAGGAAATGGGATATGCGCATTATGCAACTGGACAGACACTCGCTGGGATTCCCCTCGCCGGAGCAGGCGCTGCACGATCCCAACGGACTGCTGGCCATCGGTGGAGATCTGCAGCCGGCGCGCCTGCTGCAGGCCTATCAGCGCGGTATCTTTCCCTGGTTCTCTCCGGGAGAGCTGATCCTGTGGTGGTCGCCGGATCCGCGGGCGGTACTGGTACCGCAGGCGCTGCACATCAGCCATAGCCTGCGCAAGGCACTGCGCCGAACCACTCTGCGGATCACCCTGAATCAGGCTTTCGCCGCGGTGATCGCCGGGTGTGCGGAACAGCGCGCCGAAGGTACCTGGATCGGACCCTCGATACAGCAGGCCTACTGTCAGTTGCACCAACTGGGCCACGCCCATTCGGTGGAGGTTTGGCAAGAGGAACGCCTGGTGGGCGGGCTGTACGGCGTCGCCCAGGGCAGCCTGTTCTGCGGAGAGTCGATGTTCAGCCGGGTCAGCAATGCCTCTAAAATGGCTTTGTGGAGCTTCTGTAGCCACTTTCAGCGCATGGGCGGTCAACTCATCGACTGTCAGGTGCTCAACGCTCACACCGCGTCGCTGGGTGCCCATGACATTCCGCGCCGCCGCTATCTGCAGCATCTGCTCAACTGTCGTAGCCAGACGCTCGCCCCCCGCTGCTGGCTGCCGCAGAGCCTCACGCTCCCCCTTCCGGCCACGGCGACACAAATAGGAGAATAGTGCCTCCGGGGGCTAAACGGGACCGTATCTCCCACCGCGCGCCGTGCCAGGCGGCGGCTCAGCGCCGTCGTCGTCTGACGCCAAACCCCGAGCGGGGCACAGCAGAAAGATAACTTACCTTTACATAACCGAGGTTTTTCGGCATTATCTTGCCGGTTAAAAACTGTGGTATTCATACCTAGAGGATTCGATGGCCAAAGAAGACAATATTGAAATGCAGGGTACCGTTCTGGATACGTTGCCCAACACGATGTTCCGCGTAGAACTGGAAAACGGACACGTCGTTACCGCTCACATCTCCGGTAAAATGCGTAAAAACTACATCCGCATCCTGACGGGCGACAAAGTCACTGTAGAGCTGACCCCGTACGACCTGAGCAAAGGCCGCATTGTCTTCCGTAGCCGCTGATAGGCTTCCCTCCCGCGCCGCAGGCTGCGTCAGGCCCGATAGTGCGATCGACACCGACAGCGGCAAGACGGGTAATTCTGCCGGTTTGTTTTCCCGGCGGTAAAAAAAGAGCGCCTTACGGCGCTCTTCCTTTATCTGTATCTACCTATGACGTCAGTGCATCGCATCCTCGGCCTTGCGCTGCTGCGCGCTGCGAAAACGGTAACTGAGGGTCGCATCACCCTCGGCCACGTCAACGCTGACCGAGCCACCGTTGACCAGCTCACCGAACAACAGCTCATTAGCCAACGGTTTTTTCAGGTTATCCTGGATCACCCGCGCCATCGGTCTGGCCCCCATAGCACGATCGTAGCCACGCTCCGCCAGCCAGTTGCGCGCGGCGTCGCTGACCTCCAGTGAAACGCCTTTGCCATCCAGCTGTGCCTGCAGTTCGACGATAAATTTATCGACCACCTGATGGATGATCTCCGTCGACAAATGGTTAAACCAGATGATGTTATCCAGCCGGTTACGGAACTCCGGCGTAAAGATCCGCCTGATCTCCTCCATCGCGTCGCTGCTATTGTCCTGCAAATTAAAACCGATTGACTTACGCTGCGTTTCCTGCACCCCAGCGTTGGTGGTCATCACCAGAATCACGTTGCGGAAGTCCGCCTTACGCCCATTATTATCGGTCAGGGTGCCGTTATCCATCACCTGCAGCAGCAGGTTGAAGACGTCCGGGTGTGCCTTCTCGATCTCATCGAGCAGCAGCACCGCGTGAGGGTTCTTGATCACCGCGTCCGTCAGCAGCCCGCCCTGATCAAAGCCAACATACCCCGGCGGGGCGCCGATCAGACGGCTCACCGTATGCCGCTCCATATACTCGGACATATCAAAGCGCAGCAGCGGGATATCCAGCGCCCGGGCCAGCTGTACCGTTACCTCGGTCTTGCCGACGCCGGTCGGCCCGGCAAACAGGAACGCTCCCACCGGACGGTGGTCCTGATTCAGCCCCGCGCGGCTCATCTTAATAGCCTCAGTGAGCGCGCTGATGGCCTTATCCTGCCCAAACACCAGCATCCGCAGGCGATCGCCCAGGCTCTTCAGCACGTCGCGGTCGCTGGCGGAGACGGTTTTCTCCGGAATACGCGCGATACGGGCCACCACCGCCTCGATATCCGCCACATTGATGGTCTTCTTACGCCGACTCGCCGGCATCAGGCGACTGCGGGCCCCGGCCTCGTCGATGACATCGATGGCCTTATCCGGCAGGTGGCGATCATTGATGTACTTCACTGACAGATCGACCGCCGCGCGCAGGGCCTTGGCGGTGTAGCGTACATCGTGGTGCGCCTCATACTTCGCCTTCAGTCCGTTGAGGATCTGCACCGTATCGTCGGCGCTCGGTTCATTAATGTCGATCTTCTGGAACCGGCGTGCCAGGGCACGATCCTTTTCAAAAATATTGCTGAACTCCTGATAGGTGGTCGAGCCGATCACCCGAATGCGCCCTCCTGACAGCAGCGGCTTGATCAGATTGGCGGCATCCACCTGACCACCGGACGCCGCCCCGGCGCCGATGATGGTGTGGATCTCATCGATAAACAGGATGCTGTCGCTGTCCTGCTCCAACTGCTTCAGCAGCGCCTTAAAGCGCTTCTCAAAGTCGCCGCGGTACTTGGTCCCGGCCAACAGAGAGCCGATGTCCAGCGAATAGAGGGTGCAATTGGCCATCACCTCTGGTACTTCACCCTGCACGATGCGCCAGGCTAACCCCTCCGCAATCGCGGTTTTACCCACCCCGGACTCCCCTACCAGCAGCGGGTTATTCTTACGCCGACGGCACAGCACCTGAATGGCGCGCTCCAGCTCACGATCGCGACCGATCAGCGGATCGATGCCGCCGACCCGCGCCAGCTGGTTCAGGTTGGTGGTGAAATTCTCCATCCGCTCTTCACCGCCGGGGGCCGCCGCTGCCTCATTCCCGCCAGGCGCATCGTTCGACCCACCGCCCGCCGCCGGGCCAGACTCGTTCTTATGGGTGCCGTGAGAAATAAAATTGACGATATCCAGACGGCTAACATCATGCTTACGCAGCAGATAGGCTGCCTGGGACTCCTGCTCGCTAAAGATGGCCACCAGCACATTGGCACCGCTGACCTCATTGCGCCCGGAAGACTGCACGTGAAAAACCGCCCGCTGCAGCACCCGCTGAAAACTCAGGGTAGGCTGAGTATCTCGCTCACTGTTCCCCTGGGGAAGCAACGGCGTAGTCTGCTCGATAAAGCTCTCCAGCTCCTGGCGCAGGGCCGCCAGATCCACCGCACAGGCCTCCAGCGCCTCCCGCGCCGCGGGGTTCGTCAACAGCGCCAGCAGCAGGTGCTCGACGGTCATAAACTCGTGTCGATGCTCGCGCGCTCTGGCGAACGCCATGTTGAGACTGAGTTCCAGTTCTTGGTTGAGCATGGGCACCTCCCTTCAGTTACCCGGTCAGGCTTTTTCCAGCGTGCACAGCAGCGGATGTTCATTGTCACGTGCGTAGCGATTAATCAATGCCACCTTGGTCTCCGCAACCTCTGCCGTGAACACACCACATACCGCCTTGCCTTTATAGTGCACAGTCAGCATCAGCTGCGTTGCACGTTCAATGTCATAAGCGAAGAACGTCTGCAGCACCTCGATGACAAACTCCATTGGCGTATAGTCATCGTTATTCAGTATGACACTATACAGTGACGGCGGCTTCACCGCCCTGCGTGTCTGATCCTCAGCCAACGGCTCAAGATTCAGCCAATCGTTCAAGTTCGCCATTTCAATCTGTTACCTGTTCTCTGCTCCCGGCGGGGCCGGTCAATCATCTATCACTGAGCGATATCATAACTACCACTAAGATTACCAGCCAACCCTGCATTTCCGCCTGTCGATCGGACAAAAAAAACGCACTGCCGCACAATTGCGTTAACTGCCTCAAACTTTGGTAAAAAGTTAGGGTGCTAAAAATAACCAATCCTTGACGGCAACGGAGGCATCAATAGAGTGTAGACAAGCGGAAATTGATTGTAATTTAATCAACCCCACTCCGCCCAGTGGCAGGCCTATAGCACGAGGCTACCGCTGCCCGTAGGGTGCGTTCCTAAGCCGTGGCGCAATGATGCCCGCAACGGCTTAAGAACCCATCCTGAATCAGTCTTATCTCATTAACCGTGATCGCCGCCCTTCTGCCGCGATCTGCCACCGTAACGAGGGATGTATAAGCATGGAGACGGGTACTGTAAAGTGGTTTAACAACGCCAAAGGCTTTGGCTTTATCTGCCCGGCCAGCGGCGGCGACGATATATTCGCCCATTACACCGCCATTCAGATGGAGGGATACCGCACGCTGAAGGCGGGTCAACAGGTTCAGTTTGACCTTCATACCGGCCCCAAGGGCAATCACGCCAACACCATAATCCCCATTCTCAGCGAGCCGGCTTCCTAAGCGGCCTCACCGGCCGGATCCCCGGTCGGTCTTTTCTCTCCTCCCCACATCAACCTATCCTCAACAATCCGTCGATTCCATATGCAGTGAGGTAACATATTGTGCCGATGTTTAGGCGGGCTCCCGGAAAATTCTGTCATCGTTAACCCGCAATGACAGGTGGCACCATGTCGTCAATCGAAATCGGCCACGCCCGGCCCGCCTCACGCCCCGCTTTACCGCTGTTTTCCAGCCTGGCGACGGGCCGTTACCGACCGAACCGTCTCTGGAATAAGGCCACTTTTCGCGCCAAGTTTACCCTGCGTGCGCTGCTGATGCCCGGCGATACCTACCGTCTGCTGAATATGTTGGCCGGACTGCCACAGCGTGATGCGATTCTACACTGCCAGCCTCGCCTACCGTGCCGTCTGCACCATCCCTACCTGAGCGTACACCTTTCCCGTCCACAGATCGTTGAAGCGCTGACGGATCACTACCGCCTGCTGAGCCAGCTGCTGCCGATGTCCCAATATCAGGCGCTGTATACTGGACAGACACTGACCCTGGCGACCCTATGCGGGAAAAACGACCAGATATACTCTCTACGATTGGCCATGCTGGAGAAGCTGAGCAAAGAGGGAGATCTCTCCATAGCACTATATGATCAAAATGATATACTGCTTTCAGCCTGCACATTTAGTTTTATCGACTACAATGGCGCACAAACCCTCTTTATTGGCGGACTGCAGGGGGCGTCGCCGTCGCTGCCTCACAGCCACACCCAAACAGCCACCAAAGCCTGCCACGGTCTGTTCCCCAAACGTCTGCTGGCCGACGCCCTGTGTGAGCTGGCACGCATTGCCCGCTGCAGGCAGATCCTGGCCGTCGGCAACAACAGCCATATCTACAGCCACTGGCGCTACCGCCGCAAAAAACAGACGCAGATGGTGGCTGACTATGACGGTTTTTGGCTTTCACTGAACGGCACACCCACCGGCGACGGTCACTTTCGCCTGCCACAGCCCCCGCAGCGCAAGTCTCTGGAGAGTATTCCGAGCAAAAAGCGCGCCGAGTACCATCGCCGCTATCAGCTGCTGGATGAAATGCAGCAGGCGATATGCGCCAGCCTGGGTGCGACTGCATAGCATCGTCTTGTCGCGCTAGACGCTGACCAGACGCGGCAGCACCTGCCACAGCCCGGCCACCAGCAGCGCTGGCCCAAATGGCACGGGCTCCGCCAGACTCACTCCCCGCCAGCAGTGCAGCAGGGCTATGCTGCCAAGCGTCAGCAGGGATGCCATCAGCAACAGCGCAGGCAGATCAGGCCCGCCGCACCAGGCGCCGAGCGCGGCCAGCAGCTTAACATCTCCGCCGCCGAGCCCCTGCACCCCGCGCCAGCGCCAGAACCCCCAGGCGATCAGCCATAGCGCCAGATACCCTGTTGCGGCACCGAACACCGCCTGTGGCAAATGCGTCGGCTGATATAGCGCGTTCCATATCAGCCCCAGCCACAGCAGTGGCTGAGTCAGCGCATCGGGCAACAGCAGGCTGGCCCGATCGATCAGCGCCAGGGCAAGACTCAGCGTGCAGAAGCTCAGCCCACAGAGCCAGGCGGCGCCGGGCGGCAGGCGCCAGGCCAGCAACAGGGCGATCGCCGCCAGCGCGGTACACAGCGCCGCACGGCAGGGAAAAGGAGAGAAATGACGATCGTGCCAGAGCAGCGGGGAGCAGAGCGGGCGCATAATTCGCAGCATCGCGCACTGCAGGGGCATACCGAGCGCCAGGCCACACAGGGCCGCCAGCATCAGCCACAGATCCATGGCCACCGCCAGGTGGGCGCTAGTCGGCCTTGCCGCGCGCCAGCCATAGCACCCGCGAAAACATATTCTTTAGCAGAAAAGGCACCTGACTCACGCCGGCCTCCTCTGCCCGCGCCGCAACCATGATCGCCAGATCGGGCTTGGAAGCGTGGTGGATAGCCTTGGTGATCACCTTACGTATCGGCATCGGCGCCGACGCCGGGATCCCGGCCACGTGGTGGTACACATCGGCAAAACCCTCATGATACATAAAGTGCTCCATATCTGGCGCCGGCAGCACCGTCAGGCGATCGCGCTCGCTCTCCTGCCCCCCCTCCAGCAGGCCGCGCACCGTCGCGGCATATTTACGCCCGGCCTCGTCGCCATCGACCAGGACATGCCAGGCGATCCCCATTCGGCGGGCGAACTTAATCAGCGGGCGCAAGCCACACTGGGCAAACTCGATCACCTTGATGCCTTCGGTATCGAAGCGGTAACCGCACTGACGCGCCAGCTCGCTCAACAGCCACACCTCCGTCTCCCCCTCAACCAGCAGCCAACAGCGGGCGAACAGCGACGAGGCGCGGTTAAAGCGAATATGAAAGGCGATCCGCCGCCCCTCTTCCGGCGTCATACCCCGAGGCCCGATACGGTACGCCGCCACCCGCCCTGACTGACGTACCAGGCGGCACACCCGTTCTACCGGCATCAGCGCCAGCAGATCGCCGGAGTTGGTGGTCGTCACCTTTTGCAGCGGCAGCTGGTTTAACAGCCCCCAGGCGACCGACAGCATGATCGGGTGCAGACGGGTCTCCGGATCTTCAATCACCAGCAGCGGGCGCGCATGGCGATCGAGGATCACCGCCCCCTTGGCCTGCAGCAGCGTTGAAAACAGACCCAGCAGGATCAGACGCATATTGCGGCTGCCCGAGGCAGCGATCATCTGATTGATATTCTCCAGAGAACGCCATGCCTGACGGCCGTGGATAATCTCATTGCGGTGGCGGCGTCGGGCGCCAACCGCCGTCTCGTCACCGTTGGTGGAAAAATAGTGCTCCAGCAGCTGCTGCATGGCGCCCAAGCCAGCGCGCAGCTCACCGTTGCTCAGCTTCTGCGGGTTACACACCAGTTCACGGGTGAGATCATCCAGCTGCTGTGCTACCTGTGCCTGATCAGGCAGATGGCGGGCGGCCAGCACGCTGGGGTGCAGACGACGAATAAAGCGGGCATCCCGCAGGCGCAGCACCGGATGCAGGCGGATCAGCTCGCGCGCCAGCAGATCGACGTGATGCAGGGAGAGTGATTCCCCCTGCTCGTTGAGAAAAGAGCGCCAGGTGCAGACCGTATTGTCGTCGCTCAGCTCGCCCTCCTGGCGGAAATAGATACGCTGCAGACGATCGCCGCTCTCCTGCCACAGAGGCGACAGCCGGTAATAACGGCGGGCCCGGGCGTGACCCCGCTCGATTTCGCAAAAGGTAAACACAATCTGCAGGTGGTGCTCTCTGGCCGTTTCATCACCGGGGGGAAAGTAGAAATCATGGGGCTGAAAACGGTACAGATCGCGCTCCGGCGACAGGCACAGGGTCAAGGCATCCAGCAGGCTCGACTTACCCCAGGCGTTTTCCCCGATCAGAACGGTATTGTCATCCAGCGACAGCGAGATGCGATTAATCCCGCGAAACCCTACGACCTCAATGCGTTCCAGGTACATGCCATCCCTCTCTCGTCGCCTCATTGTTATGAGGATGCGGGCAAAGCCTTGGCGGGTCAAGGAATGCCCCCGCTACGAGCACCATTTTGTGCTGGCTTTCTAGAAAGCCAGGAGAAAAAAGAGGTAAAGATCCCTTTTTACTTCCCTCGCGGACGCTGCGCCTTTACTCAAATCCCCCTTTTGAGTACGGTATTAGCTTTAAATTTAACATGTTAGGCTCTTATGTACTCTGGACTCTTGATCATTCTGGTACCACTCCTGCTTGGCTACCTGCTGCACCTGCGTCATAAGACGCTGATCCGTTTAATTAACCGTATGCTGAGCTGGATGGTATACGTCATCCTGTTTTTTATGGGGATCAGCCTGGCATTTCTCGATAACCTGGGCGCGAATCTGTGGCTGATCGGCAAATATGCCACGGTCTTTTTCGTGCTGATTATCGCGGCCAACCTGCTGGCGCTATGGCTGTTGGAAAAACGCACCCCCTGGTACGTCCCCCACCGTCAGGAGGCTCTGCCATCGCGCCTCCATATGGCACTGGAGTCCCTGAAGCTGTGCGGCGTCGTGGTGGGCGGCTTCCTGCTGGGCCTCACCCAGTGGCCATGGCTGAGCCACGCCACCCACGCCAGCGAATACGCCCTGATCCTGCTGCTGTTTCTGGTCGGTCTCCAGCTGCGCAACAGCGGTATGTCGCCAGGTCAGATCCTGCTGAACCGCCGCGGTATGATGATAGGCTGTGTCGTCTGCGTCAGCGCCCTGGCCGGGGGCGCCCTGGCCGCCTGGCTGCTGGGTCTGCCCCTGAAGACCGGCCTGGCTATCGCCTCGGCCTATGGCTGGTACTCCCTGTCCGGCATCATGCTGACCGAGGCCTTTGGCCCGGTGATCGGCAGCGCCGCCTTCTTTAACGATCTGGCGCGTGAACTGTTTGCTATCATGATGATCCCGACGCTGATCCAGCGCCACCGCAGCAGCGCGCTGGGCCTGTGCGGCGCCACC
Organism: Edwardsiella ictaluri ATCC 33202; assembly: GCF_000264785.1. Classification (GTDB taxonomy): domain Bacteria; phylum Pseudomonadota; class Gammaproteobacteria; order Enterobacterales; family Enterobacteriaceae; genus Edwardsiella; species Edwardsiella ictaluri. The sequence goes on from NZ_AFJI01000003.1 coordinate 22,578, forward strand.
TCCATGGACTTTACCCTGCCGGTACTGCAGCGCAGCGGCGGCATTGAGCTGGTGCCGGCGGCGATTGTACACGGCTTCCTGCTCAGCCTGCTGGCGCCGGTGCTGATGGCGCTGTTCTCCTCCTGACCCCACCGGGCGGCGCTCCCGTGCCGCCCTTCACCCTTCACCCTTCACCCTTCACCCTTCA
>NZ_AFJI01000004.1 GCF_000264785.1 Edwardsiella ictaluri ATCC 33202
ACCGGCATTCCCGTGACAAAGCAGACGTTCAGGAGCACCAACTGGCACAACTACAACAAAGCCCTCGTCAATCGTGGCTCCGTCACTTTCTGGCTGGATGACGAAGCGATTCAAGCCTGGTATGAGTCAGCAACGCCCGCAGCACGGGGACGACCTCAGCGCTATTCTGCCCTCGCTATCACCACTGTCCTGGTGGTTAAATGCGTCTTCCGGCTGACCCTCCGGGCCGCACAGGGCTTTATTGATTCTATTTTTACCCTGATGGGGGTCCCTCTGCGCAGTCCGGATTACACCAGTGTCAGCAAGCGGGCAAAGTCGGTTAATGTCAGTTTTAAAACACCCACCCGAGGTGAGATAGCGCATCTGGTAATTGATTCCACAGGGCTGAAAGTCTTCGGCGAAGGTGAGTGGAAAATCAAAAAACAGGGCAAAGAACGCCGTCGTGTCTGGCGGAAACTGCATCTGGCTGTTGATGCGCGCACGCATGAGGTTATTTGCGCGGATCTGTCGCTGAATAACGTTACCGATGCTGAAGCTTTCCCTGGACTTGTCCGGCAGACCCACCGGAAAATCAGGGCAGCAGCGGCGGACGGTGCTTACGACACCCGGCGGTGTCACGATGAATTACGGCGTAAGAAAATCAGCACCCTTATTCCTCCTCGAAAGGGAGCGGATTACTGGCCGGGTGAGTATGCAGATCGTAATCGCGCTGTTGCGAATCAGCGGCTAAGAGGGAGTAATGCACGGTGGAAACGGACAACAGATTATAACCGCCGGTCGATAGCAGAAACGGCGATGTACAGAATTAAACAACTGTTTGGTGGTTCACTAACGCTACGGGAGTATGATGCGCAGGTTGCAGAGGCTTTGGCCATGGTGCGTGCGCTGAATAAAATGACGAAGGCAGGAATGCCTGAAAGTGAGCGCATTGCCTGACAGCAGCAATCGCCTGCTGGGCTGCTTACCAAAAATCTGATTTA
>NZ_AFJI01000005.1 GCF_000264785.1 Edwardsiella ictaluri ATCC 33202
ATCCAGTGCTTTTTGCCGATAGGCCTCATCATCCTGCGGGTTGAACAGGATCAGTGCCGGAGCGATGGCGTTAACCTTGACCTCAGGAGCCAGCTTACGGGCAAAGGAGCGCGTCATATTGTCCAGCGCAGCCTTACCAGCTGCATAGGCGATATGGCTGTCGCTGCCACGCTCTACGACATAATCGGTCACATGGATGATATCGGCGCCTGCGTCTCCCTGTCCACGCAACAGAGGCTCCAGCAACAGATTCAACAGGTAGGGCGTATGAACGTGGATCTGTAACATGGCATTGAGTGTCTGCTCCGGTGCAACATCGGGACGCTCGGCCTGCCAGGCGCTGGCGTTGTGTATCAGTGCCCGCAGGTGAGGCGTGATCCGCTGCACCTGCGCGGCGAAATCATAGATCCCCTCTGTCGTAGAAAAATCACACCGTAGGCAGCGAGCCCCGGCCTGACGCAGCGATGCCAGGGCAGGGTATTCACTGCGATAGGCCACCAGTACGGGGAGCTCTCTGGCAAGCAGGGAGAGGGCCAGCGCCAGTCCAACGCGACGGGCGCCGCCGGTGATCACCACCGGCGGCATGGACAGCGTATCCATCTGCAATTTCCTTAACTGAAAAAAGTATCGGCTGTGCGATACCGTTACGGTTCAGCGTATCCATTGACGCACGGGATATGTACCGTAAACGTTAAAATGCGCCAGGTGATTATGCCATTTGCGGCATGTCAATGCCTATAGCGTTAATCGAGTGTAAATGAATACCGCGCAATAGAGAAAGCCTCAATGCACCAAGCGATATGATCGTTGTTCCACCCATGTGCGCTTCATCACAAAACTTGCATCCCTATAAACAGAATAGAAAGAGTTGAGCGCAGGGGGTAATTATAATATTTCTCATTTGACAAAAACAAACAAAGAGCGGGGAGTATGCAATTACTTATTTTAAAAAGCTTTTCCTATTGGAGAAATATCTTTTCCATATTGAATTGTTTAATAAAATTATTTAATTGCTTTTATTTCATATCATTATCTATGTTAACCTGCTGATAACAAGAAGCGTGCCAGGTTAATCTGGCGCTAAAATGTGATATGGTTTTTGTATGTTCTCAGCCTCAGTCAGATGAGGCGCCAACTTTATATTGAACTCTCCGTAATGAGTTGGAATAATAGCCCGACACCGCAGACGCTGCCCATGAATATTCTAAGCGCTGGCGTGATGCGATTGGGAGCCTGAAATATGTCTGATCTTTATCGGTCTGTCGGAAAACCAGAGCGAGTTTGTTTCGACTACACGCATTTTCTGTCCGCATCGTGTAATAAGCGCTGGCGTTTCGTTGATGCCATTTGTGGGGTGATGCCGCTGTTTGGTATGGTGACCCGCGATACGGCGCAGAGTAAACGCTGCACCCAGAGCGCACGGATCCGTCAGCTGGCGCTACAGGTGCTCTCGACTCAGGTCAGTGATGAAACCAATATCCTGCGCCTGATTGAGCTGGTAAATCATCAGGGGCTACCGGAGATCGAAATCCAACTGCCCTATGCGCTGGAGGAGTCCCAACTGAGCACGATCCGCACCCAGTCAGTCATTCCTGTCCACATTGAACTGTGCGGCGAGCGGTTGCTGATTGCGTTGACGTAACGATGGGAAGCCAGGTGAAAAGAGCGCTCTAAGCCCAGTCAGGCAATGCATCGTGGTTTGCTCAGACAAAAAAACACGGATCCGTACTCTCTCAGGGAGTGCGGATTTTTTTATCTCTTGCCTTCCGGCTAGGCAGAGCGATGACTTACCCGCCGCCACTTGGCTAGAGTCGCCAAGCAAGATAAAAAAGGCCGCAGCGGATAGCGCTGCGGCCCTCTGAAAGGTCTCACGGGCTCGCCATGGCGAGATGCACTCAGTGCAGCATGAACCAACCGGCAGGCAGGGTTGCCATCAGGAGCAGGCAAATCCCGCTGCGCTCCAACACGCTCATCCGCTGGCGATCGCCCTGAGAGCGGCGTGCATGCATAAAGACCAGCAGACCCGGTGCATACAGCAGCACTGACATCAGCAAGTGTGTCAGCCCGGAGGCGTACAGTAACCACAGACCATAGGCACAGGCTCCAATGGCCGCCAGTGTAATCCAGCGATCGCCTTTTTCACGCGCCACCTTATACAGGAAGGCACCGACCAGGAAGTAGGGAACCAAGATCATCTCGGAGGCGATGGTCAGCAAGTTATTGTAGTTTGCGCCGGTCGCCCAAATGATGATCAGCGTCACCTGCACCGCGCCGTTGGTCAGCCACAGTGAAGAGGCCGGAGCCTCTTTGGCATTCTGTTTACCGAAGATTTTCGGGAAGGCCCCGTGCTGCGAGGCCAGGAATGGAACCTCTGCCGCCATGATTGTCCAGCTCAGGTAGGCACCACAGACGGAGATAATCAGTCCGCCGGCAATCACGATTTCACCAACCGGGCCGATCATCTTCACCATCAGTCCGGCCATGGAGGGGTTGCGCATTTCCGCCAGTTCAGCCCGCGGTACCACGCCGAGGGAGAGCAGGGTTATCAGCAGATAGACCACCAGCGCGGAGACGACCGCCAGCATTGTCGCTCTGCCCACATCCCGCTTATGGCGGGCGCGGGCGGAGACAACAACGGCACCTTCCACGCCAATAAAGACCCACAGGGTAAACAACATGGTGCTCTTGACCTGCTCCCAGACCGGTACACCCATCTTCAGTCCGGTAAAGTCGATCTTAAACGTATCCAGGCGGAAGGCGATGGCGGCCAGGATCACAAACAGTCCCAGCGGCAGCAGCTTGGCCAGCGTTGCGGCCAGGTTGATCCCCGCTGCGGTTTTAACCCCGCGCAGCACCATAAAGTGCACGACCCATAGCAGAATGGATTCGCCGATCACCGCCTGCCAGGTATTACCATCACCGAACAGCGTCTGCTGCGGTGAATCGGTGAAAAAACTCAGGGCGGCAAACACGATGACCAGATAGGATACGTTGGCGATCACGGCGCAGAGCCAGTATCCCCAGGCTGAGCAAAAACCCACCAGCTCGCCGAACCCCTCTTTGGCGTAAGTAAAGATACCGCCGTCCAGATCGGGGCGTAAGCGGGTCAACAACAACATGGCCAGCGCCAGAAACAGAATGCCAACGCCGGTAATAGCCCAGCCGATCAATAAAGCTGCAGGGCTTGCCACATCCGCCATGTTTTGCGGCAGGCTGAATACACCGGCGCCGAGCATAGAGCTCAATACCAGCGCCGTCAGGGCGGTAAGTCCGAGTTTTTTTTCCAAGGCAAAATCCAAAAAATAGATAAATTAACCAATATTTTACATTTTTACGATGTAAAAACTGACGATGACGGGCTCAGCAGGGGCTGGCCGGTAAAAGTGGCGCCGATTGTACGAATAGAGCGCCTGACGCGCAATGGAATACTATGCAATTTAAGTAAAAAATTATTCAAAAAATAGCGTCATCAGGCAGCAGAAAGAATAAAAACGACCCCGCAGGGCCGTCCATCATATTGGTGGGGATTATTTAAACAGATCGGCGCTGACGGTCAGGTTGCCGCCGCTCTGATTTTGCCACTGACGGGTGATGTGGTAGTACTTGGCACCCTTAGCCGCTGCACGCTTGGCGGTTTCCGTTGACATATCGGTCATGCTGTTAAAACGGCCGGTAAAAGTGATGGAGTCAAAGGGGACCATCTGGGCGGCGGTGGCATTGTTCAGCTCTTCGATCTTGGTGCCGTTCGGTAATGTGACGGTGTAACGGTGACCGGAGGAGGACTGAGTCTGCCAGAATTGACCGACGCTATTGCTCAGGGTCGACGAGGAGGCAACGCCCGGGAGTTCGACGTTTGCAGCCGCAGCACCGCCGGCGGCCAGGGCTGCGCGGCCCGCGTCAGAGTCGGCAGGGATCACATCGGGGCTCTGTACCTGGCGTTTCGGCGCATCGGCTTTAAATACGTAGGCGGTGATCGTCTGGTTGCCGCCGTTATTGGTATCGATCTGACGCACAATGTAAAACGCTGCAGCCTCTTTCTTCTTGGCGGCACGGGCGATGGCGTCGTTCACCTCAGGCTGACTGTTAAAGAAACCGTTGATGGTCACGGTATCGAAAGGCTGTAGCGCAACGGCCTCTTGTTTCGACAGCTCTTTGATCCCCTGGAAGAGACGGTAGTTTTGGCTCTTGTCGACAGTTTCCGCATCTTTCTTATAGATATTGGCTACGACACGCCAGTTACCACCGTCGTTGCTGGCGTTGGTATCCAGAATATAAAAATAGGCGGCGCCCAGCCGATCGGCCCGACGAGAAACGGCATCCGCCGCTTCGCTGAGCATATTGAAATGCCCGCTGATGGCAATTTGTTTGAAAGGTTTCAGCTCCGCTGCCTTTTGCGGAGTGAGTTCTTGGGCCGCCTGGACAGAAAATGCCATGGCAGAGAGCAGGGCCGACGCAACGAGGGTGGTTCTCAGCTTCATATCAAAAAAATCCTTTACGCCTTATCAGGTTGTTTTGGTTAGCGGCAGAAGCCTACACCGAGGCGCCCGGCGTTTGCCGAACCTTGCCGCGATTGACAATGACAGCACATAATAATGCGCCAGATTATTACACGTAATGCCGTCCCTTGCCTCAGGATTTTATGCGATAAATGCGCCAGCTTACTGTTATTGCACGCCTGTTGCGGGACAGCATTTCTGATCCTGGTGGAATTTGGGTTGATAATTAATTGATTTCGCTTTTCCTTTTTTTTAAATATCGCCTCATCCTTTCCATTGTCACGTTAACACACAAGTCGTAAATCAGGCGTTAGCGGTTATCGCAATGACAAATGCGAAACTTTTGCCGCTTTTGGCATCGGACGTGACGATCAGTAGTGGATCGGCGCACCTGTTTTCAGTAGTTTATAACAAGCTATCAGCAATTTTCGCTAACAGCATACAAGGTCATCGCAGGGTATGGATGACGCTCATCTTATTGACAGGTGAAAAGGGACGATTATGCATATTGGTGTACCAAAAGAGCGGTTGGCCAATGAAGCCCGCGTAGCGGCGACGCCGAAAACGGTAGAGCAGTTGCTAAAGCTGGGTTTCACGGTGACTATCGAAAGCGGCGCAGGAAAACTGGCCAGCTTTGAGGATGCAGCCTATCAGCAGGCCGGTGCCAAGGTGGTTGAACTTGATGAGGTTTGGCAGTCTGACGTGATTTTAAAGGTCAACGCGCCGGATGATGATGAAATTGCCCGCATTAAGGCAGGTGCTACCCTGATAAGCTTTATCTGGCCGGCACAGAATCAGCCGCTGCTGGAGAAACTGGCCAAGCGTCAGGTCACGGTGATGGCGATGGATTCGGTGCCGCGTATTTCGCGCGCCCAGTCGATGGACGCCCTCAGCTCCATGGCAAACATTGCTGGCTACCGTGCCATCGTAGAGGCCGCCCATGAATTTGGCCGCTTCTTTACCGGTCAGATCACGGCGGCAGGTAAGGTGCCACCGGCGAAGGTGATGGTTATCGGCGCCGGCGTTGCCGGCCTGGCCGCCATCGGTGCTGCCGGTAGCCTCGGTGCTATCGTGCGCGCTTTCGATACCCGCCCGGAAGTAAAAGAGCAGGTGCAAAGTATGGGCGCCGAATTTCTGGAGCTGGATTTTGAAGAAGAGGCAGGCAGCGGTGACGGCTATGCCAAAGTGATGTCTGAGGCCTTCATCAAGGCTGAGATGGCGCTGTTTGCCGCCCAGGCACAAGAGGTGGATATTATCGTCACCACCGCGCTGATCCCAGGGAAACCGGCACCGCGCCTAATCACCAAAGAGATGCTCGCCACCATGAAGCCGGGCAGTGTGATCGTCGACCTGGCGGCGCAGACCGGCGGTAACTGTGAGCTGACGCAGGCCGATCAGGTGGTGACCACGGAAAACGGCGTCAAGATCATCGGCTATACCGATCTGCCTAGCCGCCTGCCGACCCAGTCATCCCAGCTATATGCCACCAACCAGGTCAATCTACTCAAACTGCTGTGCAAAGAGAAAGATGGCACCCTTAATGTGGACTTTGAGGATGTAATCATCCGCGGGGTGACCGTGGTGCGGACAGGAGAGATCACCTGGCCGGCACCACCGATCAAGGTTTCCGCCCAGCCACAGGCCGCCAAGACAGAACCGGTGGCAGCCCCCGTCGCCAAGCCGACGTCACCGCTGAAGAAGTACCTGCTGATGGCTCTGGCCATTGTGCTGTTCGGCTGGATGGCCAGCGTGGCGCCAAAAGAGTTCCTGTCGCACTTTACCGTGTTTGCGCTCTCCTGCGTGGTGGGCTACTACGTGGTCTGGAACGTTAGCCATGCGCTGCATACGCCGCTGATGTCGGTCACCAACGCCATCTCCGGCATCATTGTGGTCGGTGCGCTGCTGCAGATTGGGCACGGTGGTTGGATCACGTTCTTTGCCTTTATTGCGGTGCTGATCGCCAGTATCAACATCTTCGGTGGTTTCACCGTCACCCAGCGCATGCTGAAAATGTTTCGTAAGAACTGAGGGAGGTAACAAATGTCTGGAGGATTAGTCACCGCAGCATACATTGTTGCCGCCATCCTGTTTATTTTTAGTCTGGCCGGGCTGTCCAAGCACGAGACGTCCAAGCAGGGCAATACCTTTGGCATGGTCGGTATGGCCATTGCGCTGATCGCCACCATCTGTGGTCCCGACGCCGGCAGCATAGGTTGGATCATCGTGGCGATGGTGATCGGCGGCGCTATCGGCATGCATTTGGCGCGTAAGGTCGAGATGACTGAAATGCCGGAGCTGGTCGCTATTCTGCATAGCTTCGTCGGTCTGGCGGCGGTTCTTGTGGGCTACAACAGCTACATCGATCATCAGCCGGGCAGCATGGAGGCAGTGCTGGAAAATATCCATCTGGTCGAGGTGTTCCTGGGGATCTTCATCGGGGCTGTTACCTTTACCGGCTCTATCGTCGCCTTTGGCAAACTGCGTGGGGTTATCTCATCCAAGCCGCTGATACTGCCGCATCGCCATAAGCTGAATCTGGCGGCGCTGGTCATCTCTTTCCTGCTGATGCTGTGGTTCGTCAATACCGGTTCCAGCGTGGCACAGGTGTTTGCCCTGCTGCTGATGACGGTCATCGCGCTGGCCTTCGGCTGGCATTTGGTGGCCTCTATCGGCGGCGCGGATATGCCGGTGGTGGTTTCCATGCTGAACTCCTACTCCGGCTGGGCAGCAGCAGCGGCAGGCTTTATGCTGAGCAACGATCTGCTGATCGTGACCGGTGCCCTGGTCGGTTCGTCCGGTGCCATTCTGTCCTACATCATGTGTAAAGCGATGAACCGCTCCTTTATCAGCGTGATCGCCGGGGGCTTCGGCACCGACGGCTCATCCACCGGTGATGAGGGAGAGATGGGCGAATACCGCGAGGCCAGTGCGGAAGAGGTGGCTGACATGCTGAAGAGCTCATCAAGCGTGATCATCACGCCGGGATATGGCATGGCCGTAGCGCAGGCGCAGTATCCGGTAGCGGAGATCACCCAGAAGCTGCGCGATCGCGGGATCAAGGTGCGCTTTGGCATCCACCCGGTGGCGGGGCGCCTGCCCGGTCATATGAATGTCCTGCTGGCGGAAGCCAAGGTACCGTATGATGTGGTACTGGAGATGGATGAGATCAACGATGATTTCGCCGATACCGATACGGTACTGGTGATCGGTGCCAATGACACGGTCAACCCGGCGGCCATGGAAGATCCGCGCAGTCCGATCGCCGGAATGCCGGTACTGGAAGTATGGAAAGCCCAGAACGTCATCGTATTCAAGCGCTCCATGAATACCGGCTATGCCGGCGTTCAAAACCCGCTGTTCTTCAAGGAGAATACCCAAATGCTGTTCGGCGATGCCAAAGACAGCGTCGAGGCCATCCTACGCGCCCTGTAAGCGTCATTGGGATAAAAACGCAAGCGCCCCACAGTGGGGCGCTTTTTTCATTCAAGGGCGAGGCGCTGCTGACTTACTCGTCATCATGCTCATCTTCGCAGTCCACCTCCAGCGGCGAGGCATAGCCGTCCGGTTTAATCGCCAGCAGGTCGCATTTCAGGTGATCGATCACATGTTCTGCCGTATTACCGATAAACGCCGCGGAAATACCGGTGCGCCCCAGGGTGCCAAGCACCACCACGCCGGCATTGAGCCGGGAGGCAACATCAGGGATCACATCCTCCGGCAGCCCTTTCTCCACGTGGGTCTGCGTCTCCGGAATCGAAAACTTCTGCCGCAGCGCCTTCATGGCCACCAGATGCTGGCCGCGAATAGCCTCGTTGTAGATCCGCGGATCAAAGTCTGGAATTTCGATAGCGGCATTGATAGGGGTCACCGGATAGGCCGCCACCAGATGAACCACCGTCTGGTTCACCTTTTCCGCCAGCGCCAGCGTCTCCCGGGCCAGCTTGATGTTCAGTGGATCGTGGTAGGGCTCTTCGCTGGAGAGGTTTACCGCAACCAGCGCTACGCCATTTTCCGGCCAGGGTTGATCCTTTACCATCCATACCGGACAGGGGCATTTACGCAATAGATGCCAGTCGGTGGGGGTAAAAATGACCGACTCCAGCCGATCGTGCTGATGCGCCATCTTCAGCAGCAGATCATAACCGCCGCGGATCACCTCCTGGATGATGGCCTCGAACGGGCGATTATGCCATATCACCTTAATTTCAATGGCGATACCAGCCTCAAGGTAGTAGCGGCACTGCTCGTGGATCCAGGCGGTACGCTGGTTGACGACGCCTTGTCGCATAGCCATCCGTTCGCTGGGTGACAGTAGGATTGTCATCTCATAGGAGAGATCGTATATAGGCAAAAATGCCATGATCTGGCCGCCGTTACGCTGCACCAGGTATACCGCGCGCCGCAGCGCAGGCTGATCGTTTTGGTTCGGATCGATAGCCACCAGTATTTTCTGATATTGGGCCATATGGACTCTCCTTACTGCCTCATCATCAACGTGTTTTCACCGTACCATACAATAGAATAGATAAGGAAAATACCGACGAGCAACAAATCAGAAAATATAATCTAGGGGGGTGGGTGAGGAGGGTAACCAATAAAAAACGGCCCGCAGGCCGTCTTCTTTAATTCGCAGCGAACGCTCATTCACCACAAGGTGTACGCGGATTACCGGCCAGATTGGCCAACGCATCAATATCTTGAATAGTGATATACTTACCCTTTACGCTGAGAATATCACTTTTCTGAAAGCGTCCCAGCAGACGGCTAATCGTCTCTACCGTCAGACCAAGATAATTCCCGATATCGCCGCGGGTCATGGTAAGACGGAATTCACGCGGTGAGAAGCCCCGCTGGGCAAAGCGCCGCGACAGGTTATAGATAAAGGCGGCCAGACGCTCTTCTGCATTTTTCTTGGACAGCAGTAAGATCATATCCTGATCGCCCTTAATTTCGCCGCTCATCAGGCGCATCATCTGCTGACGCAGGCTGGGCATTTTACCGGACAGGTCGTCCAGCGTTTCAAAGGGGATCTCACACACCATGGAGGTTTCCAATGCCTGGGCAAAGCTGGGGTGTATCTGTGCGCCGATGGCATCAAAACCCACCAGATCACCCGCCAGGTGAAATGCAGTGATCTGCTCATCGCCCTGCTCGGTGATGGTATAACTCTTAATGGTTCCGGAGCGGATCGCGTACAGCGACTTCAGTTCATCCCCCGCCTTAAACAGCGCCTGACCTTTCTGAATCGGCTTTTTACGCTCAATGATATTGTCGAGCTGACCCAGCTCATGTTCATTAAGCGTAAACGGGATACACAGCTGGCTGATGCTGCAATCCTGACAGTGGATCGCACAACCACCAGACTGGATACGACGAATGACACGTTTTTCCGGAATCATAGGTGTTGCCTAAATAATATTGATATCAGTCAATTTTAACATCTTTTATGGGGGATAATAAGCCCTATTGTTGATCCAGATGTGGGGATGCGAATTAAGGCACGTTTCGTGTATAAGATGTGATGCATAGCACATTATTTATTGGTGACATCGCCATGACAATATGGTTGACGCCATTCATTATGTTAGCGCTATGATTTTTCCTGTTGATATCGTGTTAGCCACGGCAGTGATGGCGGCGTAAAAATAAGCGTGAAACAAGGTGTCACGGGGCTTGGCGCGTAGAGAACGTTCGGATCGGAAATTAAAAATTACAGCGTGGACAGGAATAAAATCACGCAATTTAATAAAACAAGCGGGGCATTATTTAGGTAAGCAATTTGTTTATAATAGTACGATGCGCTGTCGGAAAAATAGCGTGGCAGCGAGCCTAACGGCGGCCAGCGTCGGCGATACGGATAAGAAATTCACACCGCCAGCCTTGTAACTGTGCCCGGCGCGACTACAATAGCGCCGTTTCAGAGACTAACCACGGTAACCGCATGCGCCAACCCATACACAAGCTTGAACTCCTCAGTCCCGCCCGCGAGGCGGCCATCGGCCGTGAGGCCATTTTGCACGGTGCCGATGCAGTTTATATCGGTGGACCCAGTTTTGGCGCACGTCATAACGCCGGTAACTCCCTAAGTGATATTGCCGCTCTGAGTGATTTTGCCCACCGCTATGGCGCTAAAATCTTCGTTACGCTCAATACAATACTGCACGATAATGAACTGGAACCAGCGCGCCGCCTGATCCACCGTCTCTACGACGCAGGCGTGGATGCGCTGATCGTGCAGGACATGGGGATCCTGCAAATGGATATTCCCCCCATCGATCTGCATGCCAGTACCCAATGCGATATCCGCAGCGTAGAGAAGGCCCGCTTCCTGTCCCAGGCCGGCTTTTCCCAGATTGTGTTAGCCCGCGAGCTGAGTCTGCCGCAGATCGCCGCCATCCGCGACAGTATTGATGCCAATATCGAATTCTTCATTCACGGTGCGCTGTGCGTAGCCTATTCCGGGCAGTGCTATATCTCTCATGCCCAGACCGGGCGCAGCGCTAACCGTGGTGACTGCTCTCAGGCCTGTCGTTTGCCCTATACCCTGAAAGATGAGCAGGGGCGCGTCGTTGCCTATGAGAAGCATCTGCTGTCGCTTAAGGATAATGATCAAAGCGACAACCTGACGGCGCTGATCGATGCCGGGGTGCGCTCCTTTAAGATTGAGGGGCGTTATAAGGATATGAGCTATGTGAAAAATATCACGGCCTATTATCGTCAGCGACTGGATGTCATTCTGGATCAGCGCCCAGAGCTGTGCCGCGCCTCTCTTGGGCGCACCCGCCACTTTTTTACGCCGTCGCCTGACAAAACCTTTCACCGCGGCAGCACCGACTACTTTGTGCGTGAGCGACAGATTGATATCGGCGCGTTTGAATCACCTAAATTTATCGGCGTTCCTATCGGTGAGGTAACCGCCGTTACCGCCGGGTACCTGGACGTCAGCGTCCGCGAGGCACTGCACAACGGCGATGGGCTGAATGTACAGGTGAAGCGAGACATCGTTGGGCTGCGCGCCAATACGGTAGAGGCGCAGGGTAAGGGGCGCTATCGTATCTGGCCGAACGAAATGCCGCCGACGCTGGCTACGCTGAGGTTGCCTCATCCTCTGAACCGTAATTTGGATCACGACTGGCAGCAGGCGCTGCTGAAGAGCTCCAGCGAGCGCCGCATCGGTCTTAGGCTGTGTTTAAGCGGCTCGGCCCAGCAGCTGCAGCTGACGCTCACCAGCGAAGATGGCGTCAGCGTTAACCAATTCCTGGAAGGCCACTTTGAACCGGCACGTCAGGCCGATCGCGCGCTGCAGGGACTGCGCGAGGGGCTAAGCAAGTTGGGGCAAACCCTATATCAGGCTGATGAGGTCGAGATTGCGCTGGCAGAACCCTATTTTATCCCCAACAGCCAGCTGAACCAGCTGCGCCGCGAAGCCATTGAGCAGCTGGATCAAGCCCGGGCCCGCCAGGACAACCGTCTGCAGCGCAGAGCGCCAATAATGCCACCACCGCAGTATCCGCAGAGCCATCTGACCTATCTGGATAATGTGTATAACCGCCTGGCCCGTGAGTTTTATCACCGGCATGGCGTCACCCTGATCGACGCCGCCTATGAGGCGCACACGGAGAAGGGCGAGGTTCCGGTGATGATCACCAAGCACTGCCTGCGCTTTGCGTTTAATCTCTGTCCCAAGCAGGCTAAAGGGATCCAGGGCGTGAAGGGAAGGGCGTCGCCAATGCAGTTGGTGTGCCAGGATGAGCTACTGACGCTGAAGTTTGACTGTAAACACTGTGAAATGCAGGTTATTGGCAAGATTAAACCCCACGTGCTTAAAATGGCACTGCCGGGCAGCGTATTGGGCGCCATTACACCGGATGAGCTGCTAAAAACCCTGCCAGGAAAGAAAATATAATCCTGAAGTATCCGCAAAATAACCGAGTTGTGCCATTTCTCTTTACCCTCTGGCGGGAGATATCTCCCGCCAAAAATGCGATCTGACTTGTATTTCTGACAGCCTATCCATCGCTGCTATCGCGGGTAAGCAAATTAATTTGTTGTTTTTACAAGGTAAATTCAATTTATCTCTTTTTACTTTATCGCTAATTCGCTAATTCGCATTTCGCGTAAGTCGGCGTCGCGTAGGCGTTATATATTCATACTCAGGAAATCCATACAGTTAATGTGGAGAAGTTATTATGTCACTTCGTTTGTCTGAGGCTGATGCTGACGCGCCTGCGCAGCCACTACCGGGTTTATGCGCCGGTGACGGAGTATCGCGGCGGACGTTTTTCTGATACTGATAATATCGTCTACCAAGAGGTGACTCGCTTGCGGGATATTGTCTGGCAGGAAAAGTCCCATATGGCACCCAGCACGATTATATCCCCCATTACCGAGACACTGTTTCATTTCGACAACGATGTGACTCAGATTGCCGATGTCGATCACCGTCCACGTCGGTGATGTCACCGATTTTACCGGAGGCAACCTCAATCGAGGACATGGTTTCGATGACCTTGAAGAAAGGCAATAATGCCGATTACAGCTACGCATTGGTGCGCGACAGCATTAAGTTTGTGCTGATGGAGTGCGCATCCGGCTTTGAAAACTGCTTCTGTGTTCCCATGGGAACCAACCGTACCGACAACTACAGCGCTGCGATGCGTTTTGATCCGCAGGGGGTGAACGTCGAGATCACCGATCCGACGCTGGAGGCCGCATTTTCCGGGCTGGGGCAGGCGTGTAACTACCGCGCCGGATTCGTCAGCGAGAATCCGGAAAAAGTGGTCACCCCGGACCAGGTATGCGATGACCCCAAACGCGTACGCCAGATCCTATAGCAGAGTCCGCTGTGGGATGACTATCAACACCGCTGCACCACCGGCTGCCCAACCTGTACCTGCTACAGCCTCTTCGATGTCGCCTATGCTGAAAATCCGCAACGCGGCGAGCGCCGCCGTCAGTGGGCCAGCTGTATGGTGACCGGATTTACCGATATGGCCGGTGGCCACCCATTCCGCGACAAGGTCAGCGAGCGTCTGCGCTTTCGCGCCCTGCATAAGGTCAACGACTATCGCGCCCGCGCCCAAGAGGGGGAGCATATGTGCATCGGCGACGGCCGCTGCGATGAACGTTGCTCACGGTATATAAAATTTTCCAATATTACTAATAAGATGAACGCTGAAGTCGCCAGGGTGCTGCAGGATGAGCAAGAATAATGTGTAACGGTAATTGTGAACATCGTCACCAGATGCTGCTGCCGGTGGCATACCCAATTCTGGAGATTGAGAAACATACGGCGCTGGAGTGGAACTTTCGTGTTGCCTGCGACTTTCCGCTGCTCTTCAGGTGCGTCTGGGCAGGGCAGTCGTACCAGTAAGAAGACACTTACGTCGGCAATGTACATCTTAAATCGGTTTAGCGGTTTATCGGCATGGCTCAGGTTCGCTACGGCGGGCCTTTTTTGCAAAAAAAACAATCTAAAAAAATGGTCATATATATTATAATTAATCGTTTTTATTAATTATTAATTTGTTTTACTCTAGAAACAGTTGATAATCATGAGGGCAATGTGATGAAAGAGGTCGTCGATAAATGCAGTAACAAAGGCTGTGCCATCGATATTGGATCTGTGCTCGATAACGATAATTGCACCACCATCATTACGCAAGCCTACCCCAGTCGTGATGAGGCCGAGAAGCAGCTGGCAAAGCTAACCGCTAAATCCCAGCGCGTTGCGCAGCAAGAGTACCCTTGTATAATTACCCACGACATCTGTGAAAAAGAAGGGGAGTTTATTCTTAACGTCCACTTTAATTTTTCATGTCAGGCTGAAACCGTTATTTTTGAACTTTCACTACGCCACGCATAAACAGTAGGATATTGTACTATGGTTAGAGATAAGTTTATTTTAAAAAGTTTTTCAATAATTAATCTCTGGATTGCCAACCATGTCCACCTTGGAATTAAAAGCGCCGACGTGATAGCGATTTCAGGTTATTCCCGCTCTTATTTTCTTCGCGAATTTGAACTGGCCATGGGAACGACACTGGCAAACTATATTCGTCTCGAACGTCTCAAGCTCTCACTGCAGCAGTTAGAAGAGACTGAACTGAGAATTAAGGAGATTAGCCATGCGCTTGGCTATCCCAGCCAAAGTACATTTTGCCAGATATTCAAGAATCAGTATCGCGTCTCACCGTCCGAGTATCGCCTCCTGTGTCGTAGGAGCACCCGACTGGCAAGCTAGCCATTGCTTTCCCATAACGCCGCCGGTCTTCGGCACTTTCGTGCACCATGGGAAAGTATTTCGCAATGTAAAAATAATCTTATATATTAACACCCTCCATGCGTAACACTCTGATACTCTTACATCAGATAAAATCACTCAAGTTTAAAGGAAGTCTGCCGTTATCAGTAAGACTGACCATTTAAAATTTATCTTACTTACTACACAGGCAGGCCTATTATGTTCGATTCCATTCGGGCACGGATTCTCGCGACAACCGGCGTCATTGTCGCAGCGTCGCTTTGTGTCAATACGTTGATTAATTATCGGATTGCCAGCGACTCTAACGCAAAAGCCCTTCAACATACCCTAATATCTTTAACTGCCAGCCATACCGCTACCGTACGCCAGTGGGTCGAAAACAAAACGGCGCTGATCGCCTCACTGACACCCCATGTCGGGGACAGCGATCCCCGGCCGCTATTAAAACAGATAGCCGACGCCGGTGGCTTTATCAGTGTAGATATGGGGTACTCCAACAGGGTGGAGATCTCCTCCGATCCCTCCAGCATCCCCCCGGGCTTCGATCCCACAACCCGCGCCTGGTTTATCAATGCCAGAAAAGTAGGGCATCCGATCGTAACCGAACCTTATATGGATGCAAATACCCATACATTGGTGGTGACCTTTGCCGCACCTGGTCCACAGGACACGCCAATCAGCGGTGTCGTTGAGGGCGATGTACATATGGATAAAGTGATTGCCAACGTGCGATCCATCCACCCCACAAAACACAGCTTTGGTATGCTGCTTAATGCTGACGGTACCATCATCGCCCACCCCAATCAGCAGCTGACGCTGAAATCACTGGCTGACATCGCGCCACGCCTGAGCCTGACCCAGCTGTTAACCTCCGGTAAACCTGTGGAGGCGATCATTTCCGGCCGCAATGCGCTGTTGTTGGCAATGCCGATCCACGGAACCAGTTGGTATACCGTTGTAGCTATGGATGATACAGAGGCTACAGATGGAATGCGTTCACTGCTGCTGGCCTCCTGCATTGCACTGCTGGTTCTGATCGTGCTCTCTACACTGGTGATTGGTATCGTCACGCGTCGGGCGCTGCGTCCGTTGTTCCATATCCGTCAGGCGATGGAAAACATCGGCGCCGGCAACAACGCAGATTTGACCAAGCGGCTGGATGTGCAGGGGAAAGATGAGGTATCGCAGATCGCCCGTGCATTTAACCAATTCGTGGATAAGCTGGCCAACGTGATGATTTCTATTCACAGTACCAGCGAGTCAGTTCGTATTGCCGCGCGGGAAATCGCTGCCGGTAACGAGGACCTCTCTAGCCGAACCGAGTCAGCGGCGGCCAGTCTGCAGCAGACCTCGGCGGCACTGGAGCAGATCTCTGCAACCGTTGCACAGTCGGCGACCTCTGCCCAGCAGGCCAATGAGTCCGTCAGCTCTGCTGTTCAGGTAGCGCAGCGCGGTGGCAAGATGATCTCGCAGGTCATCGAAACCATGTCCTCGATTGAGGTTGCCTCCGGTAAAATCGGTGACATCACCGGAGTCATCGATGGCATTGCATTCCAAACCAATATACTGGCGCTCAACGCCGCGGTTGAAGCCGCCCGTGCCGGCGAGCAGGGGCGTGGGTTTGCCGTTGTCGCCGGCGAAGTCAGAACGTTGGCTCAGCGCAGTGCCCAGGCAGCCAAAGAGATCAAAAATCTGATCGACTCAACCGTAACCAGCGTCGCCTCCGGCTCACACCAGGTACGCCAGAGCGGTGAAACCATGACAGATATTGTTAATAGTGTCGGCGCCGTCAGTGCCATTATGGGTGAGATCACCAACGCGGCTGAAGAGCAAAACCGCGGCATCAGTGAGATCAACAGTGCGGTGATCCAGCTGGATACGATGGTACAGCAGAACGCCGCTCTGGTTGAGGAATCAACCGCGGCCTCCGCCGCGCTGCAAGGGCAGGCAAGTGAGCTGGCCGATACTGTAGGCCAGTTCAAGATGTAATCCGTTTTATTTATATTGTACCGTTCGGGAGGGCTGCATTAATAGCAGCCCTTTATTTTTTATCTCTATTTACGACATTTTTCGGCACACCTGAACGTTTACCACAATATAACAAAAAATATTCTATACGACTCGTATGCTTTACTTATCTGACTTAGAGCCTATCTCAGTATGAATATATTGTTGCACTCAGTTTGGACACGGACAGCGCGCAACAACCGGAGCGTACACGTAGTATGTGAACAGCCCAAGACCAAAATGGAAAATCAAACAGCCTAATCGGATAGGCTCTTAGTAATAAATATGATATTGGATATGAGTATGTAAGGAGAGTCATGATGAAGTGCCGACATTCACTATTCGCTGCTGCACTCTGTGCACCGTTAATGCTAAGCGGGTGTGCCGCTATTCCCAGAGATATACAGGGCAATAACAGCCCGATCCTGCAAAAAAATTTTAATCAGATCCATATGGCGCCCAATCTCTACACGGGTCAGCAGGTTCGCCTGGGCGGACGGGTTATCAACGTAATTAATCTGCCTAAACAGACGCTGCTGGAGATCGCAGTGTTACCGTTAAACAGCGCCGCCAGACCGCAGCTAAATAAGCCTTATCAAGGAAGGCTTATCGCCCGTAGCGATCGATTCCTCGATCCGGTCAACTACCGTAATCATCTGCTCACGGTATTGGGAACCCTCAGCGGAAGCGAGATGGGTAAAATAGGCTCGGCACCTTATACCTTTGTCCGACTGAATATTCAGGGAATTCAACTCTGGCAGGTGAGTGAAACGCAGCCACCGGTGGCTGCCTGGGACTACGGTATTGGACCTAACTGGCCTCTGAGCTGGCAAAACCAGCATAATAGCGATCTTGGCTGGGGATGGTATCCGATACTACAGCCGGAAACAGCCTCCGTGCACTAAAAATGCGCAGAAATGCGTTCCACTGCGTATAAATCATACGATGCAGCCGTCAAAACAACCGACGACTGTATTTTTTATGTGCAAAAGAAATGGCGCTAGAAAAAATCAGCAGGGTAATCCTGTTGAACCAGGCTCAGATTTCACGTAGCGACGCCAATATTATGCAGGTGGCGGCTGCACGGCCAACAACGCAGGCACCGTTCAGAACAGAGCATCTGGTGCCGTGAACGGCGGCATCATAAAATACGGTGTTATAGCTGCCGGAAACGGTGGCGCATAGAGAGAAAAGCAGAGGAAACCTTGAGCGCGTCCGAGGCAACGACGGATGATCTCCGCGACGGGGATAGTGATAGATGGTGATAGAGAGATACCTCCACGATAATCTGCTTCAGAATGCTATCTCATACGTTTCGACCCAGCGAAAAAGACGCGGGTCGCAACGGTAGTAATGATGCAGCGGGAGAAAGAGGCTGCAGTACCGATAACCATGCCAAAGGCTGTCGGATCATGATGCTTATAGGGGAAAGCAACACCGCAGGGGAGGAGCCAATATGCTAAGGCAACAACAGTACGCCGATAGGAAAACTCCCGCATTTCTCTGCTACCTATGATTTAACATAATATACATTATACGAATTAACCTTAGAGCGACTCAATGCCAATACACGAGCGTCTTTAAACCGGTATTCCTATCAACGGACCACTGTTCCTGATAAGGCGCTTGCGATACCTGACGCCGGGATGTTATCCGTTAAAAAAGCGCCCGCCGCAAGATCCCTAAGGATGTCATCAATCGCAACCTGCATCCTTGTCAGTCTGCGGAAAATACTCGGCATTACACCGCGCCATTGTATCCAGTGTCGCTGACCGATCTGGCACTCAGCGTCAATCCGGGAGTGCTACCCCTCGATATTACCCAAAGCCAAGCTTTATCATGAGATGTCTGATGGATTGTTTATCAAGGAAATACCGTGAATTTCCGCCCACGTTTCTTATCACTGTGCAGTCTATAATACCCAACCAAAATGAATGGAGACGCCGAGTTAAATATCGAGGCCGGCGCGATTCGAATGCTAGAAAGCGCTACGATTTATAACGCGGCAACACCTCCCTACTCCAGCGGCTCACTTTGATACGCCTGCACTCACTGGCAGCCACGCGGTGCTGATAAATAAGCGTCGCGGGTCTGGCTCCCATACCCGGGGTCCGCTCCGTGGCATCAATTTGCCCTCACTGCGTGACGTAATGCAGCACATCAGATTATTTTATCGACGTTATTCGCTATAGTACTGGCGATACGCTCACTACGCGGTCAGATTGCCGTAAAATCCATCGTACCACCTCGCTAAAAATGGCGCTGCTACGTGAAATCTGTAATTGAAATAGGGTAATTACCCTGCTGATTTCGCCTAGCGCATCCTAAATTCACCTCCTGATGATTCGTCATATTGACAATGCTATCAACTGGAAATAACATATAAACATATATTCATTTGTTGGTATTTATGATGTTAATCGTCGCTGAAAGCACCATCTCTGAGCTGGCCGATATTTTCCGTCTCTTGGGTGATACCACCCGGCTACGCATTACGCTGTGCTGTCGGGCGCATCCCATTGCCGTCGGCGATATTGCCGCTTCGCTGGATATCAGCCCATCGCTGGTCAGTCACCATCTTCGCCTTCTCCGCGCCGCCCGGATAGTGACGGCCGATCGCCAGGGTAAACAGGTGTTCTACTTCGTGTCGGACTCGCATATCTCCCGGATGGTGGCCAGCATGCTGGAGCATCTGGATGAGCCGCGCCTGGATCTCGACTGAGGACGCGCGGCCTCGCCCCCCCCTTCTATCTTCGCCAATCCAGGATCTTTATGCCATGAATCAACCACAGTACATGCCGTTTTCACGGGGCCCCAGTGCGGATAAGAGCCGTGAGGCGGCCAGTAAACGCAGCACCTGGATTAGCGTGTTCGTCAATATCGCTCTAACGGTGTTTCAGATCATCGCCGGCGTTTTTTCCGGCTCTCAGGGGTTGATCGCCGACGGTCTCCATTCGTTATCCGACCTGGCGGCGGACTTTGTCGTCCTCTGCGCCGTTCAGCGCAGTCAGCAGGCCCCGGATGTGTATCATCACTATGGGCATCGGCGCTACGAGAATGCGGCCTCTTTGATTCTGGGTGGACTCCTGCTGGCCGTCGGTATTGGGATGATCATTTCAGCCATCAATAAGCTCAGCGATCCGGCGGCCATTCCTACCGTGCATTATGCTGCGCTCGGCGTGGCAGTTGTTGCACTGCTGGCGAAAGAGATACTCTTTCGCTACATGCTCACCGTCGCCAATCGGGTTGGCTCTGGAATGCTGGTCGCCAACGCCTGGCATGCCCGCTCAGACGCCGCCTCATCGTTGATTGTCGCCATCGGGATCGCTGGAAATCTGCTGGGGTTCGGGTTACTCGATCCTATCGCAGCGCTGATCGTCGGGACAATAGTGAGCCGTATGGGGTGGCGATTCAGCGCGGATGCGCTGCATGATTTAACCGATCGGGCCGCCGATGCGGAGCAGAACGCCGCCATCCGGCAGGCTATTTTATCTACCCCCGGGGTCATCGGACTGCATGCGCTGAAAACCCGCAAAAGCGGCGATCTGATCCTGGCCGATGTCCATCTGGAAATCGATGGTCGGCTTAGCGTCACCGCAGGACATCATATCGCCAGAGAGACGGAGCGAAGGGTTATGGCAGAACATCCGGTGCTGTCTCTGATGACGCACGTTGACCCTGTCGTTTGTGCAAGTCCTAACGGTTAAGATGAGATACAACGCCCTCCACTCTTCCCGTTGCAGCGCGCCGCCGCGGGCGCTGCAACCTGATGATACGTGACAACGTCACCAAGTGACTCACTTCGCGCCGCCGGATCTCTATCTTTCAGGGCTCCGTTTGGGAAACGGAAAATATTACGCGCGAGTTTCAGCAACCACTCCACCCCTTCCGGTAGCGCCAGTGCTTCAATGGCTTTAAGGTGGTCTATAAATAGCTAGCGACTGGATGACACTGATCGACAATGATGAGTGTCTGAAATATGCCCCGTCTGAAAGCAAGGGAGCGGGCCATCGCCGCCCTGATTGAAACGAATTTCTGGGATAAAAACGCCAGCCCAGCCAGTCATAGGGGAGAAACATGCGAATCCGGCACCACCTTTGCCTGCCGTAAACGCGCTATGCTCGCCATTCTGCGCTGGGTGCAGTCAAAGCGTGAATACGAGAACATCATGCAGCACCTGTCCACCACGATTGGCGAAAAAGGTGACTGGAAAATCAATGGGCCCGCGTCATCACTTTTCTGGCTGAAGGTGAGCAGCCGCGAGCATACGGATACGATACTGGCTTTATTCCTGGCGCACAGAAGGTCATCATCACCCCCAGCTACTATGCGGAAAATCTGCACGCCATTTACACTCATTTGCCGGATGCCCCCGTAGTTTCACCGGGTCACCCGAATGAATTCATGCCCCTCTCACACCTGTGTCACCGTCATTACTCCACAGCTGCACCACCTACATCACCACCCAGCACGGACGATAACCATGAACACATAGACGCGATACCGCCTTACTTTGATTGTCCTGGTGCTGGCCGTCCTCACCGACTGCCGCGATGAACAGAAGATGAAAGCCGACCAGGACGCGCTGGTCTGTACTTCACTGGATAATCTGGTAACGCTGAAAGGCAGCAGTTTTCAGATGGGGGATTTTGGCCCTCTGGTGGTAGAAAAACTGCCCTACAACTTCGACCAAGACACTCCCCCTTCATCCGGCTACGCTCTCCGACTTCCGCATCGATAAATATCGTGTCACCTGGGGGATTAACCGCTGGCTGTCGATACAGGGCCGGGATAAAAACACCATCTACCAGACGATAGAGAAGGGAAAAGATTTCAGTAAGCAGGACAAAGAGGCGCTGGGGGAAACATATCCTGCCACGGCAAGCTGGCAGGATGCCCGCGATTACTGTCAGTGGCTAAATAGCTGCGCCTAATAGCGCTACACTTTTGCCATCCCATGTTTACCTCCCGGGAACGGGCTGACGGTTTCCATAAAATGGCGGACTTTTTTCAACAGTTGCCACATTGAACGGCACTGATGATTACGCGTTATCGTGTCGTGAAGCGCCTGCCATAGCCGATCAACATGATTCACCCACGGCGAGTAAACTGGCGGGTAAATCACCCTGAACTTCGGATTTTGCTTCAGCCAGCGCTGCGTTTCCCGGCTTTTGTGGATAATGTCGTTATCCACGATCAGCGTTATCGTTTTTGCCCGCCGGTACGTCGCTTTAAGCTGCTTCAGCAACTTGATGAATAGCACTGAACTTTTGCTGTTGCCGCCCACGTAGCTGACTTTGCCCGCTCCGCAGTGCAGTGCTCCGGCCAGAGAGTATTTTTCGTTCTGTCCCGGCGTCACCACCCGTTTTTGCTGCCCGCGTAGCTGCCAGTCCGCACCGATTTTGGGATTAAGATGGATATCTACCTCATCTTCATAAAATACCGGATGCTCTGCGCTGCATTCGTTCAGTGCTTTGTGGATGGCCGCCATTTTTTCATCCTTATGCGGGTCACGGATACGCAGGGTTGGCGCGGCCCTTCGCCACACCAGACCCGCAGACGGCAACCAGTGGCGAACAGTTCCGGCATGTCACTGGCATCCGGTTATCTCGTTGATTTTTATTGTCATAAGTTCTGTACTCCAGCGTGAACGCTGGTAGCAAAAATCGCCGGGAGCGTGTTTTACCAGCTCACGTAACAGCGAGCAGATATGCTCAAAAGGCCAGCGCCGGGCTCGTCCGGCAGGTAGTGATTTCAGTCCTGCAACACCCGACAGCGTGAACCAGTTAATCCAGTGTCCGACGGAGGAACGGGCACAGCAGAGCGTTCTGGCAACGTCGCTGACGCGGTCACCCCGGTGCAGCATCAGCATGGCGGTCAGCCTGCGGGAATAATTTTTATCATGCGTTTTATGGATAGTTTTCTGCATCAAGCGTCGGTCAGTTCGGGGAATTGGTACTATGATCGGCATTGCTCAGTCCGGTTGGTGATTTATTTTGATTTGGCGATTTTTTTTGATTTGGCGATTGATCAGATCGCACAATCCAGGCTGAGTTCCCTCAACGTGATCTACTATTCCGCGCAGCTATTTAGGGAAAGTAAGCAACCGCAGTATGGTTCTGCCTACCGAGGCCCAATAGGAATACTCAGCACGCAGTCGGGGTAAGTTATTTATTTTCGCTAACGACAAAGATCGTAACTATGCATCATCCAGCAAAAAAACCTGTCGGTAGTTTCCAGCTAACCCGCTAGGTCTTTACGACATGATGGGGAACGGCGCTGATTGAACAAAAGACTGGTATGCAGCAGATTATTACCTCCGCTCCCCAGAAAAAGATCCACAAGGTCCGGGATCAGGAGAAAAAAGGTCAGTGCGAGGTCGTACAGGATCTGGACATACTCTCAGTATTGAACGCAATAGCCTCAAGCCAGATAACGAATGGGTTCAGAGCTCCGCTAAGTTATTTCCTGCTCGCGACGTGTAGCCCAGCCCAAAACGACGAATTAAACAGGAAAAACATCCTGAGATGTATATGTGCCCAAGCTAGGGTAGCCATAGAACGCTTGGGCTGTGTACTTACAGTACCGTGGCGGTCAACATTTGACCTTGACGTAAATATTTCCTATTTTCCATGCGGAGCCCTTTCATGGCGGCGCACAGGAGAGATAGCGCCTCTCTAGGCGCCAGCGAACAGGTATTTCGCATTAACATCCTGTGCCAACTGGGTAAACAGCCGGTTGGTCAGTGTCTGCGTCGTCTCTAGCGCCTCCGCAAATACCTGCTCGCCGAAGCGCTGAAGCAGACGGTCGGCCTCAACCATATCCTCTTGATAAATTTTGATATATTCAGACTCCATCGCCTTCTGCAGATCACTAAAGCGCGACTCTAACCGTTGATATTCCTGCTGGACGCCAGGTGCATAGCGATAGTAGTTCACCATGATCAGCGTCTGCAGCTTGCGAAACTGCCACTGCGCCGAGAACGTATCGGCCTCCCCGCTGGTAACCTCACCATAGGCGGCCGGCACATCGCCCCCGGCATTGGGATAAAACGGAATATAGAGCGAAATACTGGGCATGCCGTAGGATAGATATATCACATCGCTCAGCGCGCGGCAAACCGCTGCGCGACTGCAGGATATGGGACTGCTGGGTGCGGAACAGGGAAATCGGCCGCCAGGTATAGTCCGGCGTATCCGCATAGGGCTGTCTCCCCAGATTATCATATGTGTTGCGCAGCCCTCGCTTAACCGATTCCACATCCAGCGCGTCACTGGGCGCTTCGAATACCGCAAACCGCTGCGGCTGCTGTAACGTTCTGTCCGGATCGGGGCGATATAGCTGCTGTAGGGCATACACCCGCGGATAGTTGTAATAGCCGTCGAGGCGATCGTCATGACGCGTATAGGCCCGCTCAAAATTGAATTGGCCATCGCGCTGGGGATCATATAGCCCATGCTGAAGGGCAAAGTCGATCAGCGAGGCCGATGCCATATAGTCGTCGCGGTCATCGGGATTATAGTCGCGCAGCCGCCCCTGATTACCGGTAACAAAATAGCAGTGCGGCGCCAGTTTAGCGGCCAGCCACTGGTGCGCACTGCCGGTTTCCAGGTACCAAATCTCATCCGGATCAATAAAGGCAACGCCAAACCCTTCGCCGGCGCCCTGCTCTTCGATCATCTTTCCCAGGCGAGACACCCCTTCCCGTGCAGAGTCGATATAGGGCAGAACAATATCGACAATGCTGTCCTCGGTGATCCCACTCTCGCTCAGATAAGGATCGTGTAACAGAGCCTGTTCACTGGCAAAAATCGTCTCGGTAGCACTCATTCCGACACCGCGCTGATTAAATCCGGCGGCGCCCCAAGTCATCTGCGCCGCCGTTTTTCCGGACTTACCGTTGGCAAATGCGCTATAACCCTGCGCCGTTGCGGGGAGCGGCCAGCTAAAGGCATTTTCATTGGCATGAAACCGCCCACGCTGATCTGCCTGCGGCGGATGCTTGAGCAGCACTTTTGACAGCAGCGGATCGTGGTCCTCGGTACGGGCAATAATACGCGAACCGTCGCGGGTCGCCGCCGCGCCAATCAGGATTGTGGTACATGAGTCCTGGCTTAGCGGAACGGCCGATGGGGAAACAGAAGAGACAGAAGAGACCTTCATTGTTCAACTCCTTGTAGCCTGAGGGAAATGGCGTCAGCAATGACGCATTACGTTGCGATTATCAGCTTCAGCATACGCCATATATTACCATGGCGCATTTAGGCGCCGGCAATAATGCCTCTAACCCCGCCGCCGCTTATCCACCTGCACAGGATCCAATCGTTATGACTATTTTACATACATTAAACAATTATTTTTTGTTATCGGAACGCGACCAATATGGCTAAATTTAACAATGGGTCAACAGGAGGAACAATTATGTACAGAAATATTTTGGTACTACTTGATCTTAAAACCGGATCCCAAGAGGACATGCAGATATTGAGCAAGGGCATTCAACTGGGCGGGTACCTGCAGGCAACGCTGCATCCGGTACATGTCGTGCTTGATATCGATCCGGATGACGACGGCGGAAACTCACCCTACTTTTCTCAGTTGGAAGATCAGGCCACCGCGCTGCAGCAAACTGCTGGCACCGCATGTCCAGAAATTACCATTATGATCAGCAATGATTTTTCTTCATCCCTAGAAGATTTTATTCAGCAGCAGCAAATCGATTTGGTGATTTTGGGGCACCACAACAGCGCGTTTGCCCAGAAGTTTATCTCATTTCTTTCCGTGGCTAAAAACACCATTGACACCATTAGCATTGATACGCTGATCGTGCCGTTAAGGTAACTGAGTCAGCTGATCCAGATAGGCCCGGTATCTTTACCGCCGGGTGCTATCCTTAAGTTAACTGAAACTTGCCCCGTACCTGGAGCAGCA
>NZ_AFJI01000006.1 GCF_000264785.1 Edwardsiella ictaluri ATCC 33202
ACCGGTGCTTCCACCCCGGTTGCGCGGGTTCTGGATTGTAATCGCATCGGTCACGATGCGGCTTGTTCCTCGGCTTTTTTTCGGCGCAGCGACTCGCCTTTCATCGTCAGTCGGTAGGCGTTGTGCACCAGGCGGTCGAGGATGGCATCGGCCAGGGTCGGGTCGTTGATCCAGCCGTGCCAGTGCTCGATGGGCAGTTGGCTCGTCAGGATGGTGGAGCGGCTGCCAGCGCGGTCGTCGATCACCTCCAGCAGGTCATGCCGGGCTCCTTCCTCCAGCGGGGCTAGCGCCCAGTCGTCCAGCACCAGGACGTCGACCTTTGCCAGCTGTTGCAGGGTACGGCCGAAGCTGCCGTCGCCATGAGCGATGCGCAGTTGTTCCAGCAGGCGCGGGGTGCGCAGGTACAGGGTGCTATAGCCCTGGCGGCAGGCCTGGTTGCCCAGGGCGCAGGCCAGCCAGGTTTTGCCGGCACCGGTCGGGCCGGTCAGCAGCAGGTTGTGCTGCTGGCGGATCCAGTCGCCACTGGCCAGGGTGGCGATCAGACGCTCGTCCAGGGCGCGTCCGGAGCGGCGGTCGAGATCTTCCAGGCAGGCGTTGGCGTACTTGAGCTTGGCCTTCTTGCGCAGCCGTACCAGGCGCTGGTTGTCACGCCAGGCCAGTTCGCGGTCGAGCAGTAGGCCGAGGCGTTCATCGAAGC
>NZ_AFJI01000007.1 GCF_000264785.1 Edwardsiella ictaluri ATCC 33202
CCTCATGCGCAAGCATGGGGTCTTTTTGCTATACGTAAAATATAAAAAGCCCAGCTAGCTGGGGAGGGGGAGCGTTAGAAATTCTGTGTCATTCCAGTAAGATACAAACAAAAAGGAATGACGCATGTCTCAGTTTAACGTGACACAGAATTCTGAACGCTCTCTTATTATTCGGTTAATGCGAGCTGCCCTGAGAGATGCTCAGCCCGGTTTGCGAACGGATAAACTGAGCTCGGAAGCGTTCCCGCTCCTGCTGCCCGGCCAGCGAACTGTCGGTGATCGAGAATAGCCATGTGCCGACAAAGGCGACGATCATCGAGAACAGCGCCGGATATTCATACGGGTAAATCGGCTTTTCATGGCCGAGGATCTGCACCCAGATCGTCGGGCCGAGGATCATCAGAACCACCGCCGTCAGCAGGCCCAGCCAGCCGCCAATCATCGCGCCGCGGGTGGTCAAACGCGACCAGTACATCGACAGGATGATGATAGGGAAGTTACAGCTGGCGGCGATAGAGAACGCCAACCCGACCATAAATGCGATGTTCTGCTTCTCGAATAAAATCCCCAGCGCGATAGCGACCAGGCCGAGTACCACGACGGTGATCTTGGAGACCTTCAGCTCGTCGCGCTCGGTCGCCTTGCCGTTTTTCATCACACTGGCGTACAGATCGTGGGAAACGGCCGAGGCACCGGCCAGCGTCAGGCCTGCAACGACCGCCAGAATGGTGGCGAAGGCCACCGCCGAGATAAAGCCGAGGAAGAAGTTGCCGCCAACGGCATTGGCCAGGTGCACCGCCGCCATGTTGGTGCCGCCCAGCAGCGCGCCGGTGGCGTCTTTGAACGCCGGATTGGCGCTGACCAGCAAGATGGCGCCGAAGCCGATGATAAAGGTCAGAATATAGAAGTAACCGATAAAACCGGTGGCGTAGAACACGCTCTTGCGCGCTTCTGTGGCGTCACTCACGGTGAAGAAGCGCATCAGGATGTGCGGCAGACCGGCGGTGCCGAACATCAGCGCCAGGCCGAGCGACAACGCGGAAATCGGATCGGAAACCAGACCGCCGGGGCTCATGATGGCGATGCCTTTCGGATGCACCTTCACCGCTTCGGCGAATAGGGTATTGAAGTCGAAGTTGACTGACTTCATCACCATCAGCGCCATAAAGCTGGCGCCGGCCAACAGCAGCACCGCCTTGATGATTTGTACCCAGGTGGTGGCCAACATGCCGCCGAACAGCACGTACAGCACCATCAGGATACCGACCAGGATCACCGCTACGTGGTAGTTGAGCCCGAACAGCAGCTGGATCAGCTTGCCGGCGCCGACCATCTGCGCGATCAGATACAGCGCCACCACCACCAAAGAGCCACAGGCCGACAGAGTGCGGATCGGTTTCTGCTGCAGACGGTAAGAGGCGACATCGGCAAAGGTATAGCGGCCAAGGTTGCGCAGGCGCTCCGCGATCAGGAACAGAATGATCGGCCAGCCGATGAGGAAGCCGATGGAATAGATCAGTCCGTCATAGCCCGAGGTGTAAACCAGGGCGGAGATGCCGAGGAACGAGGCGGCGGACATGAAGTCGCCGGCGATCGCCAAGCCGTTTTGTAGGCCGGTGATGCGCCCGCCCGCGGTGTAGTAGTCCCGGCGGGAACGGGTGCGTTTGGACGCCCAGTAGGTGATGTACAGGGTGGCGCCGACAAACAGGATAAACATCACGATCGCCTGGATGTTCAGCGGCTGACGATGCACTTCGCCGGCGATGGCGTCGGCATGGGCCAGACCGGGCAGCGACAGCAACGCGGCGGCGGAAAGGGCGGAGCATAAACGCTTCATTGTTTCACCTCACTCAGGATTTCTGCGGTGAGACGATCGAACTCGCCGTTGGCGCGGAATACATAGATCCCGGTCAAGATGAAAGAGATCACGATCAGCCCGACACCAACCGGGATCCCGCGGGTGATGGTCGATCCGGCGGCGATCGGCGTGCCGAGCCATTGCGGATCGAAGGCGATCAACAGAATAAAGCCGACGTACAGCGCCAGCGTAATCAGCGAAAGCAGCCAGACGAACCGGCCGCGTTTTCTCACCAGCTCTTTAAAGCGCGGGTTTTCTTCAATCTCTTGATAAATGGTGTCATTCATCAGAGTGTCTCCAGTAGGTATTGATAGAGTACGCCGCGCCAGGGCCGCTCAACGGCGTGTTATCCGAATAAGCGGCCTGAAGCGGCGTAAATTATGACGGCACTTTCATTGATTGTTTTTCTTCCAGCAGCTTGTCGACTACGGCCGGATCGGCCAGCGTTGAGGTATCTCCCAGATTGCTGATATCGCCGCTGGCAATTTTGCGTAGGATACGGCGCATGATCTTGCCGGAGCGTGTTTTGGGCAGAGCATCGGTCCAGTGCAATATATCCGGTGTGGCGATGGGACCAATCTCCTTACGTACCCAGTCACGGACCTCGGCATATAGCGCTGGCGATGGCTCTTCCCCTACGTTTAGAGTGATATAGGCGTAGATTGCCTGTCCTTTAATACTGTGGGGGATCCCGACGACGGCCGCTTCGGCAATCTTAGGGTGCGCAACCAATGCTGATTCGATCTCCGCAGTGCCCAAACGGTGCCCTGAGACGTTGAGTACATCGTCGACGCGACCGGTTATCCAGTAATAGCCGTCTTCATCACGCCGGGCGCCATCGCCGCTGAAATACATACCCTTGAAGGTGGAGAAATAGGTCTGTTCAAAACGTTCATGGGCGCCAAACAGTGTGCGCGCCTGCCCGGGCCAAGAGTCGAGGATTACCAGGTTGCCTTCACTGGCGCCCTCGAGGATTTCCCCGCTGTTATCGACCAGGGCTGGCTGTACGCCAAAAAATGGGCGGGTTGCCGATCCGGCTTTAAGCACGGTGGCGCCGGGCAGGGGAGTGATCATAAAGCCGCCGGTTTCGGTCTGCCACCAGGTATCCATGATCGGGCAGTGGCTGTTGCCGATGGTGTGGTAATACCACTCCCAGGCCTCGGGATTGATCGGTTCGCCGACCGATCCCATTATGCGCAGCGAGGTCCGATGGGTATCGGCGATGGCGCGTTTCCCCTCTGCCATCAGCGCACGGATTGCCGTTGGCGCGGTATACAGAATGTTGACCTGATGCTTGTCTACGATCTGACTGAGGCGATTAATGCCGGGATAGTTAGGGACGCCCTCGAACATCAGTGTAATGGCGCCGTTGGCCAAAGGGCCATACAGTAGGTAGCTGTGGCCGGTGACCCAGCCGACGTCCGCTGTACACCAGTAAATGTCACCGGGATGATAGTCAAAAACATACTTAAAAGTGGTCGCTGCGTAGACCAGATAGCCACCGGTAGTGTGCAGTACGCCCTTTGGTTTTCCGGTCGACCCTGAGGTATAAAGAATAAACAGCGGATCTTCGGAATTCATTTCCACTGGCGGGCAGTATTCGTCGGCGAGAGCCATCAGCTCATGCCACCAACGATCGCGATCGCTATCCCACTCTCCAGCGCCACCAGTACGGCGGAATACCACGACATGACGCACGCTGTTGACCTGAGGATGTTGCAGCGCTTCGTCGACGTTACGCTTGAGTGGAATGGTTCGCCCAGCGCGAATTCCCTCATCAGCCGTGATCACCAGTTTAGCTCCGGAGTCGATAATGCGTCCGGCAACCGCCTCTGGGGAGAAGCCGCCGAAGATCACAGAGTGTATGGCGCCAATTCGTGCGCAGGCCAGCATGGCCACTGCCGCTTCGACTACCATAGGCATATAGATTGCGACGACGTCGCCCTTTTCTACCTGCAGTGATTTCAGAACATTGGCGAAGCGGCACACTTCACTGTGCAACTGGCGATAGGTTACCCTGCGACTCTCCTGTGGATCGTCGCCTTCCCAGATGATGGCTGTCTGCTCACCGCGTTCAGCTAAATGGCGATCCAAGCAGTTGGCCGCCAGGTTGAGTGTACCATCGTCAAACCAACGGATATTGATATGGCCTGGATCGAAGGAGGTATTCTTGACCCGGCTATAGGGGGTTATCCAGCTGATGATCTGTCCCTGCTCTGCCCAGAATGCCTCGGGAGCCTCGACAGAGGCCTGATACATTTCACGGTACATTTCCGCATTGATAAAGGCATGCTGGGCAATATCTGCCGGAATAGGGTAGGTATGGATCTGGCTCATACTGCGTCTCCGCGCCGATGTTAACAATATGTCAATATAGAGTTAATTTTGGCTGCGGTTAGCGAATTGTGTGTTTTTTGCGCGCGCGATCACGTAATAACCGCAGAGCGACAGCGCAGCGTGGAGCATGCCTGATGAAGCGAGCGCACATTGAACGATAGTATGTTGCCCTAATTTGGCGCCCTAAATTGATGCGTGAGAGACATGGTGCCGAGGTTGAAGGATGCTGGCGGATTTTATCGGCTGTCGCAATATTGCTAAGTTTGCCTCTGGTTTTATTAACTGCCAATTTATTGATCACACAACAGAATATTATTGCTTAATTATATGTGTATAGTCATATATCCCGTTTTATTGCATAAATAATAATTATAAATCCAAGTGAGTGACGTACAGCGGACAGATTGTAGCGGATGATCGCCGAAGGGAAGTGACAAGAGATAAAAAAGGGCGTTGCGGCGCCCAATAAGAGTGAGGTTGCAGAGTGATGATGCGATTTAAATTGACCTGTGCGTGGCAGATTGTTATTGCACTGATTTTAGGGATTGCGGTTGGCGCAGCGCTGCATTATTACACCGAATCGCGCGGCTGGTCAGTAACGTGCTGGGGTCGGCCGGCGATATTTTTATTCGCCTGATTAAGATGATTGCTATCTCGGTGCTGATAGTCGAGATAGTCGAGATAGTCGAGATAGTCGAGATAGTCGAGATAGTCGAGATAGTCGGGATAGTCGGGATAGTCGGGATAGGGACTGTGTCGCTGCGCATTATGGAAAAGAGGGAGGCCTATGCGCGCCGAAGGCAATCACCAGATTTGTGGTATCGACGGGCTGTTCATTTAATCTGGATGGCTCGACGCGATGCTATATCAAATCATTGCGGCGATTTTTATCGCCAAGCTGTACGGTATCCAGTTATCGCTCATTCAGGAGTTCATCCTGGTTCTGACTCTGATGGTGACCTCGAAGGGCACCGCCGGCGTCCCCGGCATCTCGTTTGTGGTGATGTTGCGACGCTGGGCAGCGTCGGTATGGAGGGGCTGATCTTTATTGCCGGGGTCGATCGGATTCTGGATATGGCATGGAGCACACGGCGCTGAACGTGGTGGGAAACGTATTGATTGCAGGCGCGTGGCGTGGCTGAAAAACAAGGGCGGAAAATCCGCCCTTTCTTAATGTATTGTCGTCCGCACCGACGCTATTTAGCGTACGCCGCCACCGGGGATCGGCCCATTGGCTTTGGCGGCCTGGGCCGCATCATCAGGAGCAATGCTGTCGGCCGCTGTCGGGACCGTTTTGCTCAGATCGCCGTTGAGCATCAGCAGATCGTTTTGATTGAGGGTACCCAGCGCATACTTGATGTTCAGCTGGCTGATCAGGTAGTCATAGCGCGCGTTGGCCAGGTTCTGCTTGGCGTTGTACAGCGCCGTGGTGGCATTCAATACATCGACGATGGTACGGGTGCCCACCTGATAACCGGCCTGGGTGGCATCCAGGGAGCTTTGGGCTGAGACTACGGCCTGTTTATAGGCAGATACGCTGCTGATGGCGGCAGAGATGTTGTTGAAGGAGGAGCGGACATTCTGCACCACGCCGCGGTGGGCGCTGTCCAGGGCCTCGCTGGCGCCGACAAAGTTGTACTGCGCCTGTTTCACCTGCGAGTTGGTGGCACCGCCGGAGTATAGCGGCAGGTTAAAGCTCAGGCCCACAGTGTTCTGTCCCTGATAGCTGCTACCATTGCCTCCCCGCAGCGTTTCTTTCTGCGCGTTGGAGAGGGAGTTATAGTCGGTATTGCTGACGCCGGTGGAGGCTGTCAGATTCAGGGTCGGCATATAGCCGGTTTCTGCATACTTGATCTGCTGACGTGCCAAGTCCTGGCTCAGGCGGGCGCTTAACAGCTGCAGGTTGCGTTTCTCGGCCTCTTGCAGCAGCGCTTTCACATCGTCAGGGCGCTTGGTGCTGAAGCGATCGATATTCAGGGCGGAGAGCTGTGGATAGTACTGGCCGGTGATCTGGCGTAGGGCTTCCAGCGAGTTATCCAGATTGTTGCGTGCGCTGACCTCTTGGGCCAGCACCTGATCGTACTGCGCTCGGGCGTTCTGTACGTCGGTAATGGCCACCAAGCCGACCTTGAAGCGCTGGGTCGTCTGATCGAGCTGATTGTAAATCGCCTGTTTGTTGGCTTCGGTATAGGTCAGCTGATCGATGGCACGCAGCACGTTAAAGTAGGCGGTGGCAGTATTCAGCATCAGCGTCTGTTCAGAGGACTGATAGGATACATCCTGAATTCCGGCCTGCTTTTCGGTCAGCGAGAGCTGACGCCATTTGGACATATCAAAGATTGTCTGCGTCAGCGCCAGGGTAGCCCCGTAATTATTTGAGTTTAGGCCACTGCTGTCGCGAAAGCCGTTGGTATAGGTATAGTCAGCGCCAAGCCCCAGCTGTGGCAGCAGCGGGCTGCGGGACTCATTGATCTTTTCAAATGCAGCATCACGGTTAGCAGCAGCCTGACGGAGATCCGGGTTGCTTTCTTTGGCCTGCTGATATACCTGCATCAGGTTTTCTGCCTGACTTAATGCACTGAAGCCACTGAGGCTTAGGCCAATAAGAAGAGGGAGCAGTTTCTTCATTTGCATTCCTTGTTATGCAGAAAATATGGTTGGCGCAGCATAGACCTAAGGTCTTAGACTGCCAATTTTACCAGAGAGCTGCCTCTGTGACGGGTGGCCGAATGTGCCATTCTTGCTAAATCATCCAAGTTTAGGTGCGCTAACCGTCTCGTTAAAGTGTCCGGTTTACTTAGGTTTAGTTCCGGTGCTCTTTCAACCAATAAAGGATATTACGTTATGTGTGTCGACAAACCCAGCCCTGTCAACTTCGGTAAAGATGATGTGGAAATTATCGCACGGGAAACCTGCTACCGTGGTTTTTTTTCACTCGATCGCTACCGTTTCCGTCACCGCCTGTTTAACGGCGAAATGAGCGGCGAAGTAGTACGCGAGGTATTTGAGCGTGGTCACGCAGCAGTGCTGTTGCCCTATGATCCGCGGCGCGATGAAGTGGTATTGATTGAACAGCTGCGCATGCCTGCTTATACCAGCAGTCACACGCCCTGGTTGTTGGAAATGGTCGCAGGGATGATTGAGATGGGTGAAAGCGTAGAGCAGGTGGCCCGACGTGAAGCGCAGGAGGAGGCCGGGATTACCGTGGGACGTTGTCAGCCGGTGCTGAGCTATTTGGCAAGTCCGGGAGGTACCAGCGAGCGGTTGTCCATTGTGGTCGGTGAGGTCGATGCGACCACGGCATTCGGGGTGCATGGGCTGGCGGAGGAGCATGAGGATATTCGTGTCCACGTGGTCAGCCGTGCGCAGGCATATCGCTGGGTAGAACAGGGCGTTATAGACAATGCGGCATCGGTGATCGCCCTGCAGTGGCTGGCGCTGAATCATCGGCGTTTGCGGGCGCAGTGGGCCTGAGCGGACAGCGCCCATGCGGAGGTGTAAAAATTCAGACTCTCAGGGGATTGCCGGATCGGCGTGAGAGTCGATACCATTAACGTGGTTGTCTGCTGCGGCCGGGTGCCTCTTTGGGCCTGGCTGATAGCCTCTACCCTTGGACTCTCTCCGGTGGTGCAATGGCGTTATGGAATTGTGTGCAATACAGCAGATCTCCCAATTCAAAGCACGCTATGATAACCCGAACAAAAAGTTGCATCAGTGCGATGAAAAGCATCAAATTAACTGGATTTCGGCAAACGGATGCTCCGCAGGGTTGGCACAGATGCAGGGTGTTTTTTTAACTGTTCATTTCGATTTATCCGTGTAATCGCCGTTTTGCATGTTCTGACAGACTCAAGTCATAAAGGACGTTATTTGGAAAGCCTGTTTCATCTGGCCGTAGCGAGTGGGGCGCCGGTCAGATTATTGCAAATTACTGATACCCACCTATTTGCAGGGCAACAAGAGACCCTGCTGGGGGTCAATACCTACCGCAGCTATCAGGCTGTATTGGCGGCGATCCGCGCTGAGGCGCATCCGTTCGATCTTATCGTCGCGACGGGAGACCTCGCGCAGGATCACTCCGCAGCCGCCTATCGGCATTTTGCCGCGGGTGTTGCCGAGCTGCACAGGCCCTGCCTGTGGCTACCGGGGAATCATGATTTTCAGCCAGCGATGGTCGACGCGCTGGCGCAGGCCGGTGTACATGCAAACAAGCGGGCTCTGCTGGGGGAGTGCTGGCAGATCGTCTTGCTGGACAGCCAGGTCGTTGGCGTTCCACACGGTGAGCTGAGCGATTATCAGCTCGAGTGGCTGGAGCTGACGCTGGCTAGCGAACCGCAGCGCCACACGATGCTTCTGCTGCATCATCACCCACAGCCCTCAGGCTGTACCTGGCTGGATCAGCACAGTCTGCGCAATGCGCACGCGTTGGATGAGATCCTGCGGCGCTATCCCCAGGTCAATACGCTGGTGTGCGGTCATATTCATCAGGAACTGGATCTGGACTGGAACGGGCGCCGACTGCTGGCGACGCCGTCGACCTGCGTTCAGTTTAAACCGCTGTGCACCAATTTTACCATTGATACCATTTCTCCGGGCTGGCGCTATCTGACCCTGTATCCTGACGGGCGCGTGACCACGGCGGTGCATCGCCTGGCCAGCAGTGAGTTCAGGCCGGATTTGGACGCAGACGGCTATTGATAATGCCTACTCTTCTCTATCTTCACGGTTTTAACAGTTCTCCCCGCTCTGCCAAAGCGATGGCGCTGCAGTGCTGGCTGGCCGAGCACCACCCGCAAATAACCATGCTGATCCCGCAGCTGCCGCCATACCCCGCCGATGCGGCGCAGATGCTGGAGGAGCTGGTGATGGAGCGCGCGGGGCGCCCCTTGGGTCTGGTGGGCTCCTCTCTTGGGGGATATTATGCCACCTGGCTTTCCCAGTGTTTTACCCTGCCGGCGGTGGTGATTAACCCGGCGGTAAAGCCTTTCGAGCTGCTGCTGGACTTTTTGGGGCAGAATGAGAACCCCTACACCGGGCAGCAATATGTGCTAGAGTCACGCCACGTCTTTGATTTGAAGGTGATGCAGGTGGACCCTCTGGAGTCACCGGATCTGATCTGGTTGCTGCAGCAGACCGGCGACGAAGTACTGGATTACCGCCAGGCCGTGACCTACTACACCCCATGCCGCCAGACTATTGAAGAGGGCGGTAATCACGCTTTCGCCGGGATTGAGCGCTTTTTCCCGCAAATCATAGACTTTTTGGGGCTGAGCGCGGAGTAGCACGCCGCCGCCCTATACCGACGGGTGGGTAAAGCAGGGGACGCACTGACGGTATCCCCTGCTTTTCCCATCTAATTGATAAACATCGACTTTTACGAATCATAAGATGACGCAATCCAGCTATAATGCTGACGCCATTGAGGTGCTCAGCGGTCTTGAACCCGTGCGCCGCCGCCCGGGGATGTATACCGATACCACCCGTCCCAACCATTTGGGGCAGGAAGTGATCGATAACAGTGTTGATGAGGCGCTGGCCGGTCACGCGACGCGTATTGAGGTGATCCTGCACCCCGATCAGTCGCTGGAGGTGATCGATAACGGGCGTGGAATGCCGGTCGATATCCATCCTGAAGAGGGCGTCCCGGCCATTGAGCTGATCCTTTGCCGCCTGCACGCCGGGGGTAAATTTTCCAACAAGAACTACCAGTTTTCCGGCGGTCTGCACGGCGTGGGGATTTCGGTGGTCAACGCCCTGTCACGCCGGGTTGAGGTCAGCGTCCGCCGCGATGGCCAGATCTATCAGATGGCGTTTGAAAACGGTGAAAAGGTGGAGGATCTGCACGTCAGCGGAACGGTGGGACGGCGTAACACCGGCACCAGCGTACACTTCTGGCCCGATGCGCAGTTCTTTGACTCCGCCCGTTTCTCGGTTTCGCGTCTGACCCATTTACTGAAGGCGAAAGCGGTGTTGTGCCCCGGTGTGGAGATTCTGTTCCGCGATCTGGTCAACGGCAGCGAACAGCGCTGGTGCTATCAGGATGGCCTGACCGACTACCTGATGGAGTCGGTCAATGGGCTGGTGACGCTGCCGGAGCAGCCGTTTACCGGTACCTTCGCCTCCGATACCGAGGCGGTCGACTGGGCGCTGCTGTGGCTGCCCGAGGGCGGGGAGCTGCTGACGGAGAGCTACGTTAACCTGATACCGACTCCACAGGGCGGCACCCACGTGAACGGCCTGCGTCAGGGGCTGCTGGATGCGATGCGTGAATTCTGCGAGTTCCGTAACCTGCTGCCGCGCGGCGTCAAGCTGACTGCTGACGACATCTGGGAGCGCTGCGCCTATGTGCTGTCGGTTAAGATGCAGGATCCGCAGTTTGCCGGGCAGACCAAAGAGCGTCTCTCCTCACGTCAGTGCGCCGCCTTTGTCTCCGGGGTGGTCAAAGATGCCTTTAGTCTGTGGCTGAACCAAAACGTGCAGTCGGCCGAACTGCTGGCTGAGCTGGCGATCAACAGCGCCCAGCGCCGCATGCGTGCGGCAAAGAAGGTGGTGCGTAAGAAGCTGACCAGTGGACCGGCATTGCCGGGTAAGCTGGCGGACTGCAGCGCTCAGGATCTGAACCGCACCGAGCTGTTCCTGGTGGAAGGGGATTCGGCGGGCGGTTCGGCCAAGCAGGCGCGCGATCGTGAATACCAGGCGATCATGCCGCTGAAGGGGAAGATCCTGAATACTTGGGAGGTCTCCTCCGATGAGGTGCTGGCGTCGCAGGAGGTGCACGATATTTCGGTCGCTATCGGTATCGATCCGGACAGCGATGACCTCAGCCAGCTGCGCTATGGCAAAGTCTGTATCCTGGCCGATGCGGACTCGGACGGACTGCATATCGCCACCCTGCTGTGTGCGCTGTTCGTTCGCCACTTCCGCCCGCTGGTGCAGGCGGGCCACGTCTATGTCGCGATGCCGCCGCTGTACCGTATCGATCTCGGCAAAGAAGTGTTCTATGCCCTGAGCGAAGAGGAGAAGGCCGGGGTGCTGGAGCAGCTGAAACGCAAGAAAGGCAAGCCCAACGTGCAGCGCTTTAAAGGGCTGGGCGAGATGAACCCGCTGCAGCTGCGTGAAACCACGCTGGATCCCAATACCCGCCGTCTGGTACAGCTGGCCATTGAGGATGAGGATATGGAGCGTACCGTTGCCGTCATGGATATGCTGCTGGCCAAAAAACGCGCCGAAGATCGCCGCAACTGGCTGCAGGAAAACGGCAATCTGGCTGAGCTGGACGTGTGACGCATCCCGCCATACATCCGACAGGCTGCCCGCGGGTGGCCTGTTCTGTTTTCTCCTTAAACGGCGCCGCCCTGCGCGACGCGCTGTGACAGTCGGGCAAAAAATACGTTACTATCGCGGCCATTGCATGATTTTACTGCGATCGTCTGTCCTGCGGGACAATGGCCGCGTCCAGAGGATGACCAATGAGCGATCTGACTCATGACAACAGTGAGCGTGTAGCGCTCCATGCGTTTACTGAAGACGCCTATCTGCAATACTCCATGTACGTCATCATGGATCGCGCGTTGCCCTTTATCGGCGACGGGCTGAAGCCGGTTCAGCGCCGCATCGTGTATGCGATGTCTGAGCTGGGGCTTTCCGCCAGCGCAAAATTTAAAAAGTCGGCGCGCACCGTCGGTGATGTGCTGGGCAAGTATCACCCCCACGGCGACAGCGCCTGCTATGAGGCGATGGTGCTGATGGCGCAGCCCTTCTCCTATCGCTATCCACTGGTGGATGGACAGGGAAACTGGGGGGCGCCGGACGATCCGAAATCGTTCGCGGCGATGCGTTATACCGAATCACGTCTGTCGCGCTACGCGGAGATTTTACTCAGCGAGCTGGGACAGGGCACGGTGGACTATGTCGCCAACTTCGACGGCACGCTGCAGGAGCCTAAATTCCTGCCGGCGCGGCTGCCTAATATCCTGCTGAACGGCACGACCGGTATCGCGGTCGGCATGGCGACGGATATTCCGCCGCACAACGCGCGCGAGGTCGCGGCGGCGTTGGTGGCCCTGCTGGACAATCCGCAGAGCTCGCTGGACGATCTGCTGACGCACATTCAGGGGCCGGATTTCCCGACCGAGGCAGAGATCATCACGCCACGTGACGAGATCCACAAGATCTATCGCACCGGTCGAGGATCGGTACGCATGCGGGCGGTATGGCGCAAGGAAGAGGGCGAGATCGTGATCAGCGCCCTGCCGCACCAGACCTCCGGCGCCAAGGTACTGGAGCAGATAGCCAGCCAGATGCGGGCTAAGAAGCTACCGATGGTCGACGATTTGCGCGATGAGTCGGATCATGAGAATCCGACACGTCTGGTGATCGTACCGCGTTCTAACCGGGTCGATCTCGATCAGCTGATGAATCATCTGTTTGCCACCACCGATCTGGAAAAAAGCTACCGCATCAACATGAACATGATCGGTCTGGATCGGCGTCCGGCGGTGAAAGATCTGCGTGAGATCCTCAGCGAGTGGCTGAGCTACCGCCGTGAGACGGTGCGTCGCCGCCTGAACTACCGTCTGGAGAAGGTGCTGAAGCGCCTGCATATTCTGGATGGCCTGCTGTGCGCGTTTTTGAATATCGACGAGGTGATCCATATCATCCGCAGCGAGGATGAGCCCAAGCCGGTGCTGGTGGCGCGCTTTGGCCTCAGCGATACTCAGGCTGAGGCGATTCTGGAGCTCAAACTGCGTCATCTGGCCCGCCTGGAAGAGGTGAAGATCCGGGGCGAACAGGACGAGCTGGCGCAGGAGCGGGATCGCCTGCAGACGCTGCTGGCCTCCGAGCGTAAGCTGGGTACGCTGATCAAGAAAGAGATCATGGCGGATGCCGAAACGTACGGCGACGCACGGCGCTCACCGCTGCAAGAGCGTTCTGAAGCGCGGGCGATGAGCGAACACGAC
Source organism: Edwardsiella ictaluri ATCC 33202 (assembly GCF_000264785.1). Lineage (GTDB taxonomy): Bacteria > Pseudomonadota > Gammaproteobacteria > Enterobacterales > Enterobacteriaceae > Edwardsiella > Edwardsiella ictaluri. Next base: position 13,156 of record NZ_AFJI01000007.1, read on the forward strand.
TTTGTCCCGAACGAACCGGTGACCATCGTCCTGTCTGAAGGGGGGTGGGTACGCAGCGCCAAGGGGCATGACATTGATCCGAGCGGACTGAACTATAAGGCGGGCGATGCTTTCCGCGCCGCTGCGCGCGGCAAGAGCAACCAGCCGGTGGTCTTTATCGACTCCAGCGGACGCAGCTATGCCCTCGATCCGCTGACCCTGCCGTCGGCGCGTGGGCAGGGTGAGCCTTTGACCGGTAAACTGACGCCGCCGCCGGGGGCAACCATCGAACACGTACTGATGGCTGCGGATGATCAGAAGCTGCTGATGGCCTCTGACGCAGGCTATGGTTTTGTCTGTACCTTTAGCGATCTGGTCGCGCGTAACCGCGCAGGCAAGGCCATGTTGACGCTGCCGGAAAATGCCAATGTGCTGACTCCGCTGGAGATTAACGGTGACGATGACATGCTGCTGGCCATAACCGAGGCTGGACGGATGCTGATGTTCCCGGTACACGATCTGCCGCAGCTCTCCAAGGGCAAGGGGAATAAGATCGTCTCCATCCCCGCAGCACAGGCCGCCGCCGGTGAGGATACGCTGAAATGGTTGCTGGTACTGGCGCCGCAGACATCGCTGACGCTGCATATCGGTAAGCGTAAACTGGTGATGAAACCACAGGATTTGCAGAAATTCCGTGCCGAACGCGGGCGCAAGGGAACCCTGCTACCGCGGGGACTGCAGCGCATTGAGCGGGTAGATGTGGATGCCCCGCTGTCGCTGCGTCTGGACGCTGATGCCGAGGGCGACGCGTAATCCCAAGGCCGCCCAGTGGCGGCCTGAGAGGGTCAGCGCTGCGGCTACCGTGCCGGGCGCCTGGCCCGGTATTCTGTTTATGAGGTTGTTATGCTATTCATTTTCCGGGTCATACTGATCACGTTGCTGTGCCTCGTCATCTGCATTGTCGGTTCGCTGTATTGCCTGTTCAGCCCGCGCAACCCGCGCCACGTCGCGCGTTTTGGCCACTGGTTCGGCCGCTTATCGCCGCTGTTTGGCCTGAAGGTTGAAACGCGCCTGCCGCCGGATGCCGCAACCTATGGCAACGCCATCTATATCGCCAACCACCAGAACAACTACGACATGGTAACCGCCTCGAATGCGGTGCAACCGAACACAGTGACCGTCGGTAAAAAGAGCCTGGCCTGGATCCCCTTCTTTGGGCAGCTGTACTGGCTGACCGGTAACCTGCTGATCGACCGTAAGAACCGTACCAAGGCGCACAATACCATTGCCGCGGTGGTGGAGCAGTTCCGTACCCGTCGCATCTCATTCTGGATGTTTCCTGAGGGGACCCGCAGCCGCGGGCGTGGTCTGATGCCGTTTAAGACCGGTGCATTCCACGCGGCGCTGGCCGCCGGGGTGCCTATCGTACCGATCTGCGTTTCCAGCACCCACGACAAGGTGAAGCTAAACCGCTGGAATAATGGCGTGGTGATCGTGGAAATGCTGCCGCCTATCGATACCAGCCGCTGGGGTAAAGATCAGGTGCGTGATCTGGCTGAACACTGTCGTACCCTGATGGCCGAAAAGATAGGGCAGCTGGATGCCGAAGTCGCGGCGCGCGAGGCGCAGGCTGGCAAACGCGCCTGACGTCAGCGTGGTCTGTCCGGACGCTATTTTTGATTTACGGGAGAAGTTATGTCACTCAGTCGACGTCGGTTTATTCAGGCCTCCGGGCTGGCGCTGTGCGCCGGTGGGCTGCCGCTACAGGCTCGGGCGAGTGGGACACAGGCCGTGCTGCCAGTGCCGCCGTTGTTGGAGTCACGCCGCGGTCAGCCGCTGTTTCTGTCGCTGGAGCGTACGCATTGGGCCTTCATGGGGGGGCGCAAAGTGGGGACCTGGGGCGTGAACGGTGTTTATCTGGGACCGACAGTCAGGGTGCACAGCGGTGACGATGTGAAGCTGATTTACAGTAACCGGTTGAGCGAATCCGTGGCGATGGAGGTCGCCGGCCTGCTGGTGCCCGGTCCTCTGGTCGGGGGACCGGCGCGCCAGATGTCGCCCGGGATCGACTGGTCTCCAGTTCTGCCTGTTCGCCAGGCGGCGGCGACGCTGTGGTATCACGCGGATACTCCGCGGCATATGGCGCCCCAGGTCTATAGTGGTCTGGCCGGCCTCTGGCTGGTTGAGGATCAGTACAGCAAGAATACACCGCTGCCGAATCACTATGGGGTGGATGATTTTCCGCTGATCCTGCAGGATAAGCGTCTGGATAACTTTGGTGTACCCGAATACGATCCCCCCGCCTCCGGCGGCTTCCTGGGCGATACCCTGCTGGTCAATGGCGTGCAGGACCCTTATGTTGAGGTATCGCGCGGATGGGTACGTTTGCGTCTGCTCAACGCCTCCAACGCGCGGCGCTACTTGCTGCAGCTCTCCGATAGGCGTCCCTTCTTCGTGATCGCCAGCGATCAGGGGCTGTTGCCTGCACCGCTGCAGGTCGATACTCTGCCGCTGGCACCGGGCGAGCGCCGTGAAGTACTGATCGACATGAGCAAGGGCGAAGAGGTCTCTATCACGGCTGGTGAGGCCGCCGGTATCATGGATCGTTTGCGTGGGCTGTTTGAACCGTCGTCGATGCTGGTGTCTACCCGGGTGTTGACCCTGCGTCCTACCGGGTTGCTGCCGCTGATGACCGATTCCCTGCCGGCGCGTCTGGCCGCCGATCCACTGCCGGAGGGCGACATCGTCAATAACCGTAGCATCATGCTGGGCAGCGCCTCCAGTCCGGGGATTAACGGGATGCTGTGGGAGCCAGGGCGTATCGATGTCCAGGCGCGTCAAGGCACCTGGGAGCGCTGGACGGTGCGTGCGGATACGCCGCAGTCTTTCTATATACAAGGGGCCCAGTTCCTGGTGAAAAGCGTCAACCATGCGCCGCCACTGGTAGAGGATCGCGGCTGGAAAGACAGCGTCTGGGTTGACGGCGAAGTCTCGCTGCTGGTCTATTTCCCGCAGCCCTCATACGAACACTTTCCGTTTCTGTTCTACAGTGGAACCCTGGAGCTGGCCGATCGCGGCAGCGTTGGCCAGATGGTGGTTCAGCCGGCCCAATAGCGGCCGATCTCCTCCCGCGGACGCCCTGTGCTGTCCGCGGGGTATCCCGCTCCAGCACGCGCTCTGCCGCCGACACGCCGGAGCCTACCCTACGCCGTTACCCGCCATTTCCCCCGCCTACCGCTACATGAAAAAGCCTCAACTGCCGCGCCGCTGCTATCCACTTCAGCTGTGCTAGGATGGAAAAAACGGCGGTTTTACGGGTAAAACCGTCAGCGGGCTTATCGGGCAGCATACTGCCGACATGACGGGACAAGGAGTGAGTGTGAATACGACGTGTGAACGGTTACGCCGCCGGTTGGATAAGCGGATTTTGGTATTGGATGGCGGCATGGGAACCATGATCCAGCGTTACGGGCTGAGCGAACAGGATTTCCGCGCCGAACGTTTTGTTGATTGGCCCTGCGATCTGAAGGGAAACAACGATCTGCTGGCGCTGACCCGTCCCGATATCATCAGCGCGATTCATTATGCCTACCTGGAGGCGGGCGCCGACATTCTGGAGACCAACACCTTCAACGCAACGCGCATCGCCATGGCGGATTACCGCATGGAGGCGCTGGCGCCGGAGATAAACTACCGGGCTGCCAGCCTAGCGCGGGCCTGTGCTGATGAGTGGACGGCGCGCACGCCGCACCAGCCGCGCTTTGTGGCGGGCGTGCTGGGGCCGACCAACCGTACGGCGTCGATCTCGCCGGAGGTCAACGATCCCGCCTGTCGCAATATTACCTTCGATCAGCTGGTGGCGGCCTATCGTGAGTCGGCGCGGGCGCTGATTGAGGGGGGCGTCGATCTGCTGATGATCGAAACCGTCTTTGATACCCTGAATGCCAAGGCGGCGGTCTATGCGCTGGAGTGCGAGTTTGCCGCGCTCGGCGTCACGCTGCCGGTGATGATCTCCGGCACCATTACCGATGCCTCCGGGCGCACCCTGTCGGGGCAGACGACCGAGGCATTTTATAACGCTCTGCGCCACGCCCGCCCGCTCTCTTTCGGTCTGAACTGCGCTCTGGGGCCGGAGGATCTGCGTCAATACGTGGCGGAGCTGTCCCGGGTTGCCGAGTGCCATGTCAGCGCCCATCCCAACGCCGGGCTGCCCAATGCCTTTGGGGAGTATGATCTGTCACCGCAGGCGATGGCGCAGCAAATTGCCGAGTGGGCCCGCGCGGGTTACCTGAATATCGTCGGCGGCTGCTGCGGCACCACGCCGGAGCACATTGCTGCCATCAGCCGGGCGGTACAGGGCATCGCACCGCGCGCCCTTCCCGCGCTGCCGGTGGCCTGCCGTCTGTCCGGCCTGGAGCCGCTGACGATCGATGAAACGAGTCTGTTCGTCAACGTGGGTGAACGCACCAACGTGACCGGCTCTGCTAAATTTAAGCGACTGATTAAAGAGAATAAATATGATGATGCGCTGGACGTGGCGCGTCAGCAGGTGGCGAGCGGCGCGCAGATCATCGATATCAATATGGATGAGGGGATGCTGGATGCTGAGGCGGCGATGGTCCGCTTCCTCAACCTGATCGCCGGTGAGCCGGATATCGCCCGGGTACCCCTGATGATCGACTCCTCCCGCTGGTCGGTGATCGAGGCGGGGCTGAAGTGCATCCAGGGGAAAGGCGTCGTCAACTCGCTCTCCCTCAAAGAGGGAGAGGCGAACTTTCTGCAGCACGCTCGTCAGGTGCGCCGCTTTGGCGCTGCGCTGGTGGTGATGGCCTTTGATGAGCAGGGGCAGGCGGATACCCTGGCGCGTAAGGTGGCCATCTGCCGTCGCGCCTATCAGCTGCTGACCGAGCGTATCGGTTTCCCGCCTGAAGACATCATCTTTGACCCCAATATTTTTGCCGTGGCCACCGGCATTGAAGAGCACAGTAACTATGCCGTCGATTTTATTGCAGCCTGTGCGGAGATTAAGGCGCAATTACCCCACGCCCTGATCTCCGGCGGGGTGTCGAATGTCTCTTTTTCTTTCCGCGGTAATGAGGCAGTGCGTGAGGCGATCCACGCGGTTTTTCTGTATCACGCGATTCGCCACGGTATGGACATGGGGATCGTTAACGCCGGGCAGCTGGCTATCTATGACGACCTGCCGGACGATCTGCGTACGGCGGCCGAGGCGGTGATCCTGAATCAGGGGTCTGATGCCACCGATCGCCTGCTGGCGCTGGCGGAGCGCTACCGCGATAGCCAGGGCAGCACGCAGGCGGAGGGGCAGCAGGCCGAGTGGCGCAGCTGGCCGGTGGCGCAGCGCCTGGAGTATGCCTTGGTCAAGGGCATCGGTGAGTTCATTGCGCAGGATACCGAGGCGGCGCGTCTGGAGGCCGACAGGCCGATTGCGGTGATCGAGGGGCCGCTGATGGCGGGGATGAACCGGGTCGGCGATCTGTTTGGCGACGGTAAGATGTTTCTGCCGCAGGTGGTGAAGTCGGCACGCGTGATGAAGCAGGCGGTGGCCTATCTGTCACCGTTTATCGAGGCCAGCAAGCAGCGCGGCAGCAGCGCCGGTAAGGTCCTGCTGGCGACGGTGAAGGGCGACGTGCACGACATCGGCAAGAATATCGTCGGCGTAGTGCTGCAGTGCAATAACTATGAAATTATCGATCTGGGGGTGATGGTGCCCGCCGAGCGAATCCTGCGGGTGGCGCGCGAGGAGCGGGTCGATATCATCGGGCTGTCGGGGCTGATCACCCCCTCGCTGGATGAAATGGTCAACGTGGCCAGCGAAATGGAGCGGCAGGGGTTCACGCTGCCGCTGCTGATCGGCGGGGCGACGACCTCCAAGGCGCATACGGCAGTGAAGATTGCCCCCGCCTACGGCGGGCCGACGGTCTATGTGCAGAATGCGTCGCGCACCGTCGGCGTGGTGGCAGCTCTCCTGTCGGAGGCGCAGCGGGGCCCGTTTATCGAGCGGACACGCCGGGAGTATGAGGCGGCACGCGCCCAGCATGGTCGCCAGACGCCGCGCACGCCGCCGGTGACGCTGGCGCAGGCCCGCGCCAATGGCGTCGTCACCGACTGGTCAGCCTGTCCGCCGCCGGTGCCGCAGCGCTTAGGGGTACAGACGATGCAGCCGGGGATTGCGCGTCTGCGCGACTATATCGACTGGACGCCGTTTTTCCTCACCTGGTCATTGGCCGGGAAATACCCGCGGATCCTGCAGGATAAGGTGGTCGGCGAGGAGGCGCGGCGCCTGCTCGCGGATGCCAATGGGTTACTGGATAGGCTGGAGGCGTCCGGCAGCCTGACGCCGCGCGGGGTGTTCGGCCTGTTCGCGGCGAACCGGCGGGGGGACGATGTGCTGATTTACCGCGACGAGAGCCGCCGCGAGGTGCTGGCCGTCAGCCATCATCTGCGCCAGCAGAGCGATAAAAGCGCGGGGCCCAACTACTGCCTGGCCGACTTTATCGCCGCGGCGGATGAGGGTATCGCTGACTATATCGGAGCCTTTGCCGTGACCGGCGGGCTGGAGGAGGAGGCGCTGGCGCAGGCCTTTGATGCGCAGCACGATGATTACCATAAAATCATGGTTAAGGCGTTAGCCGACCGTCTGGCGGAGGCCTTTGCCGAATACCTGCATCAGCAGGTACGCAAAGTGCACTGGGGCTATGCCGCCGACGAGGCGCTGGACAACGAGCAGCTGATCCGAGAAAACTATCGCGGCATTCGCCCGGCGCCGGGCTATCCGGCCTGTCCGGAGCACAGTGAAAAGGCCACGCTGTGGCGTCTTTTAGACGTTGAGCGCCATACCGGCATGCGGTTGACGGAGTCTTACGCGATGTGGCCGGGCGCCTCGGTGTCCGGCTGGTACTTCAGCCATCCCCACAGTAAGTACTTTACCGTTGCGCGCGTCCAGCGCGATCAGGTGGCGGACTATGCCGCGCGCAAAGGGATCCCGCTGGCTGAGGCCGAGCGTTGGCTGGCGCCCAATCTGGGCTATGAGGTGGAGTAAGCTCCCGCTTATCCGGCCCCGTGGGGGCCGGATGACCGCTCCGCAGCGCTATTCGAACAGTTGTGCGTGCAGGGTGCGCACCACCGCATCGGCGTCATTTCCCGGCACCAGGAAGCACAGGTTATGGCTGCTGGCGCCGTAGCAGATCATGCGGATATTGAACGGCTCCATCGCGCCGAAGATCCGGCGGCCAACGCCGCAGGCGCTGCTGAGCTGATTACCGATCAGCGCCACCAGCGCCAAATCCTCTTCAACCTCGACCCGGCACAGGGCGGAAAGCTCGGTCAGCAGGGCGCTGGTCAGCAGGCTGGCGCCACCGGTGCAAGAGCCGGTGGTATCCAGCGTCAGCGCGATACTGACTTCTGAGGTGGTGATCAGATCCACGGAGATGCTGTGGCGGGCCAGAATACCGAACACCTCGGCCAGAAAGCCGCGGGCGTGCAGCATATTCAGGCTGTGCAGCGTCAGCAGCGTCTGGCTGCGCCGCAGCGCCAGCGCGCGGAATAGCGGCGGCTGCGCGCTTTTATTGCATACCAGGGTGCCGCCGGCGTCGGGATCGCGGCTGGAGCCAACAAAGACCGGGATATCGCAGCGCACTGCCGGCAGCAGGGTGGCCGGGTGCAGCACCTTTGCGCCGAAGGTCGCCATTTCGGCCGCCTCGGAAAAGGCGATCTCATCGATGCGCCGGGCGGCGGGGACGATGCGCGGATCAGTGGTATAGATCCCCGGCACATCGGTCCAGATATCGACGCGCGCCGCGTCCAGCGCCTCGGCCAGCAGGGCGGCGGTGTAGTCGCTGCCGCCCCGTCCCAGGGTCGTGGTGCGCCCTTTGCTCTCGCTGCCGATAAACCCTTGGGTAATGATCAGCTGCTTGGCCAGGCGTGGCGCCAGAGACTGCTGCGCCCGCGCCTGCAACTGTTCCCGATCCGGCTCGGCTTTACCAAAGCGGTCATCGGTGCGCATGATCCTGCGGATATCAAACCACTCAACGCTGACGCCGCGAACACGCAGCAGCTCGCTGAACAACAGCGTCGACATCAGTTCGCCGTGGCTGACCAGCTCATCCGTCAGCGCCGCAGAGGTGGCCAGCGCCGCGGCTTCGGCCAGCATGGCGATATTTTCCAGCATGCGCTCAATTTCACTGCGTATCGCGGCACCGTCGGGGAGCGCCGCCAGGATCGCGTCATGAATGCGGCGAACCTCGCCTATCAGGCGCAGCCGTTCTGCGGCACCCTGACCCTCGGCCAGCGTAATGAGATGGTTGGTGACGCCCGCGGCGGCGGAAAGCACCACCACGCGTACGGCGGGATTGGAGAGAATGATGTCAGCGCAGCGCAGCATGGCGTCGGCATCGGCTACGCTGGTGCCGCCAAACTTTGCAATGATTGTCTGTTGCATGTGATGCCTCGTGTCAGGGGCCGGTGTCCGTGTTGTCCGGCAGCTCATTCCATTAGCCCGGTGCCGGGCATGCGCTAAACGATACGGGGCGACGTAGGTGCGCTCCGCAGGTACTCCACCTTACCGTTCCTTCCACCGTGGCTGGGGTACGAGGTGGCAGCCTAAAGGATTGCCCAGATGGCCGCTGCGCGGTTGCCCGGCGATCCCGGTCAGCGTTGCTGAATGGCGATGCCGGGGCCGCATACCGCCACGATAGGCGCAGACGGCCTGTACACGGGATGTACAGGGTGTTTTTAGAAATAACGGCTTATGCCGGGTGTGTCAATGGCATTGGGATGAGTGATTTTCAATTTGACCTGCGCAGTATTACCGTTACTGATTATTGTTTTTATCACATTGAAATATATGAAATAAAACTAATCTCTTGGTCATTAGTCCGCGCGAGTCTGCGGCGTATAGACATCGTATTTGCTAATCTTGCCGCCTGAAAAATCGCCGCTTCATCTTGGCGTCCGGCCGTTCACACCCGCGGACCCCTGCGGATGACGCCGTGATTTTCAGCGTGGGAAACAATGGTTGCTGAATGGAGTCAGTATCAGGCAGTATCGGGGATGAGAGTTTTAGTCGATCGCAATAAAAGGGATCGCAACACGGCGTGAAATGGATACAATTTAACGCACGTAGGAAAAGATGAACCGGTACCCTATGCCGTCATCCCTGTCGTTCCCGGGAGCGGCGATTATCCGGAATGTGCGGGGTGCGTTCAGTGTCTGAACCGCGCCCCGGAAACCACCGACCGTTACTCAAGCATAAGGCGTCGCTATGAAAAATATCAACCCGACCCGTACTGCTGCCTGGCAAGCGCTGCAGCAGCATTTCGGGCAGATGAAGTCCGTGCACATGCGCGATCTGTTCGCCGCGGATGCCGACCGTTTCTCTAAGTTCTCTGCTACCTTCGACGATCAGATGCTGGTCGATTACTCCAAGAACCGGATTAATGCAGAGACCCTGGAAAAGCTGCAGGCGCTGGCCCGTGAAACCGATCTGCAGGGCGCCATCGCCGCCATGTTCGCCGGTGAGAAAATCAACCGTACCGAGGATCGCGCCGTGCTGCACATCGCGCTGCGCAACCGCAGTAACACGCCGATCTGCGTCGACGGTAAAGACGTGATGCCGGAGGTTAACGCCGTACTGGCCAAGATGAAGCAGTTCTGTGTCCGGGTGATCGACGGTGAGTGGCGGGGCTACACCGGTAAGGCGATTACCGACGTGGTGAATATCGGTATCGGTGGCTCCGATCTCGGCCCTTACATGGTGACCGAGGCGCTGCGCCCTTACAAAAATCACCTGACCATGCACTTTGTCTCTAACGTCGACGGCACGCACATCGCCGAGACGCTGCAGCGCCTGAACCCGGAAACGACCCTGTTCCTGGTGGCCTCGAAGACCTTCACCACCCAGGAGACCATGACCAATGCCCACAGCGCCCGCGACTGGTTCCTGCAGGCGGCTGGCGATGAGCGTCATGTGGCCAGGCATTTTGCCGCGCTCTCCACCAACGTGCAGGCGGTGGCGGCGTTCGGTATTGATACCGCCAACATGTTTGAGTTCTGGGACTGGGTCGGCGGCCGCTACAGCCTGTGGTCAGCCATCGGACTCTCTATCGCCCTAAGCATCGGCTACGATAACTTCGAGCAGCTGCTGGCCGGTGCCCATGCCATGGATCGCCACTTTGCCAGTGCGCCGCTGCCGCAGAACCTGCCGGTACTGCTGGCGCTGATCGGCATCTGGTATAACAATTTCTTCGGCGCCGAAACCGAAGCCATTCTGCCCTACGATCAGTATATGCACCGCTTCCCGGCCTATTTCCAGCAGGGCAACATGGAGTCGAACGGGAAATATGTCGATCGCGACGGTCAGGTCGTGGATTACCAGACTGGCCCCATCATCTGGGGCGAGCCGGGTACCAACGGCCAGCACGCGTTCTATCAGCTGATCCACCAGGGCACCAAGCTGATTCCCTGCGACTTTATCGCGCCGGCCATCAGCCATAACCCGCTGGGTGATCATCACGGCAAGCTGCTGTCCAACTTCTTTGCCCAGACTGAGGCGCTGGCGTTCGGTAAATCCCGTGAGGCAGTAGAAGAGGAGTTTGCCAAGGCGGGCAAGAGCGCGGCAGAGGTACAGCATATCGTGCCGTTTAAGGTGTTTGAGGGGAACCGCCCGACCAACTCTATCCTGCTGCGTGAAATCACGCCGTACAGCCTGGGGATGCTGATTGCGCTGTATGAGCATAAGATCTTCACCCAGGGCGTCATTCTGAACATCTTCTCCTTCGATCAGTGGGGGGTTGAGCTGGGTAAACAGCTGGCCAACCGTATCCTGCCGGAGCTGGAGGATGCGCAGCCGGTACGCAGCCACGATAGCTCGACCAATGCCCTGATCAACCGTTTCAAGGCTTGGCGGGCATAGCGCCGCGCACGCCGCACAGCTAAAGAAAAACCCGGACGTGTCCGGGTTTTTCTACGTCTGGCGCGGGTGTTACTCCGCCGTTTCCCATCGGCGCTGTAGCCACGCCTTACCCTCAACAAAGCGGGTGACCAGCATGGCGCAGACCGTATTGCCGGTGGAGTTCAGTAGGGTGGCCGGAATATCGATGATGGTACTGATGATCATGATGGTACCGACCAGCTCCGGTGAAAAGCCGAACACAGCGCAGATCATCAGTTCGCCGGTCATGCCGCCGCTGGGAATGGCTCCCATGACGGCGCCGACCAGAAACGCCACGCTGATGATGGCAGCGATGCTCATCGGATCGCTCATGTCGCGGCCGAACAGCGTGAACAGAAAGACGATCTTGATGATGCCGCCGATAACTGAGCCATCCTTATGGGTGTTGGCACCCAGCGGGATTACCGTCTCGGCGATATCCGCCGGTACGCCCATCTTCTTGCTGGCCACCAGGTTGACCGGAATGCAGGCGGCGCTGGAGGCGGTGGCGATGGCGGTGATGGCCGGGGTAAAGACATTGCCCCAGAAGATGCGGACGGCGGGACGCCCTCCGGCGATAAAGGCGTACAGTGTATTGGCGCCGAAGAAGTAGATCACCGTCAGCACCACGTACAGCAGGAAGGCGTTCAGATAGCCGTGGATGATTTGCGGCCCCAGCGTACCGACCGTGGCGGCAAAGTAACAGCCCAGTCCCAGCGGCGCCGCGTACATAATGATCTTGACCATTCTCAGGATCACCGCGGTGCCGGCGCGGAGGAACTGGGCGACGGGGCGGCCCTGCTCACCGCTGAAGGCCGTAGCCAGACCGAACAGGATGGAGAATACGATCAGCGGCAGCAGATTGGACTTGGTAAACAGCTGCAGAAAATCGGGCACGGTGAAGGTGGAAACGATCACCTCGCCCACTCCCTTGCCCTGTCCCTGCGGCGTCGGAGGCAGGTGGGCTATCAGCGACCGGGTGTCCACGTTGTGGAACGGGTTAAACAGGTGAGTGGCGACAAAGCCGATCAGCGCGGCGAACAGGGCGGTGGCGATAAAGACCGAGAAGACCGTTCCCATTATTTTGCCCAGGCGCGACATCTGCCGCATATCGGCGATAGAGGAGGCGATGCTGAGGAACACCAGTGGAACGATCACCACGAACATCAGGTTCAGGAACAGTTCGCCGATGGGTTGAACCAGGGTAGCCCGTTCGCCAAACAGGACGCCGGCCAGCCCGCCGAGGATAATGCCCAGCAGCAGGCAGAGGGTAAACGTATAGTGTCGGAGTATATGCATTGTGTGGGTATCTCAGTCGTACTCTTTCTTGCCACCGCGCAGTGGCGGAGGGTGTGTTGATCCTGGCAGATGATGTTAATTATCTGCCCTTGTCGCCGCAGGCGCCAAATTTGTGTGACGCTTACCGTGCCGCACGCGGTATTGGCGGTTTTTTGGCTCAGGGGGATAGACGGCAAAACGGCAATATTGTTAACTAGATCACATTATAAAGCCATTACGTAAGGAGTTACTCTATGCCGGGAACCGAGCGCGCAAACCGTGTCGCCACGGTATTGCAGTGGATACTGAATATCGGCCTGATGGCACTGGCGGCGATTCTGGTGATCTTTCTGGCGAAGGAGACGTTCACGCTGGCCGGGGTGCTGTTTGATGCCAACCAGAACGCGTCAACCTACATGCTGGTGGAAGGTATCGTGATCTATTTTCTGTATTTCGAATTTATTGCATTGATTGTTAAATATTTTCAGTCAGGCTATCACTTTCCGCTGCGCTATTTCATTTACATCGGCATCACGGCGATCATCCGGTTGATCATCGTTGATCACGAGAGTCCCAACGATACGCTGATCTATTCGTTCGCCATTCTGGTGCTGGTGATCGCGCTGTACCTGGCTAACACCGATCGTCTGAAGCGCGAATAGACGCCGTAGGATCGGGGCATAAAAAGGGCGGCCCGCAGGCCGCCAGCTACGCACACAGGTTACTGCTTTTTTTAGGGTAACGCATAAACTAGCCTTTCACGCCGCCAGCGGTCAGACCGCCCACCAGCCAACGCTGTGCCAGCAGGAAGACGGCGGTTATCGGCAGCGCCGAAAGCACTGCCGCTGCGGCGAAATCCCCCCACAGGTAGTTCTGCGGATTGAGATACTGCTGCATGCCGACCGCCAGCGTATAGGTGTTAACGTCGCGCAGCAGCAGCGAGGCGACCGGTACCTCGGTGATGGCGGCGATAAAGGAGAGGATGAACACCACCGCCAGTATTGGTACGGAAAGCGGCAGCAGTACCAGGCGGAACGCCTGCCACGGAGAGGCGCCATCCAGCGCTGCCGCCTCCTCCAGCGAGCCGTCGATGGTTTCAAAGTAGCCCTTGATGGTCCAGACGTGCAGGGCGATACCACCCATATAGGCAAAGATGACGCCCCCCAGGGTATTCAGACCGAGGAACGGTATATACTGACCGATCCGATCGAACAGGGCATACAGCGCGACCAGCGACAGTACCGCCGGGAACATCTGGAAAATCAGCATCCCTTTCAGCAGCGAGGATTTGCCGCGGAACCGCATGCGGGCGAAGGCATAGGCACAGGTGGTGGAGAGCGTCAGGATGCCCAGCGCGGTGGTGACGGCGACCTTGAGCGAGTTCCACAGCCACAGCAGCACGGGGAACGGCGGTGGGGTCACGCGGCCGTCCGGCGCCGTCACGCTGATGCCCAGTGCCAGCTTCCAGTGTTCCCAGGAGATCTGGTCCGGGATCAGACTGCCGGTGGCAAAGTTACCGGTGCGCAGCGAAATGGCGATCACCATCAGTAGGGGGAACATGATCAGCGCGATAAACAGAATCATCAGCAAATGGGTGAGCCACAGGCGATAGCGCAGGGATTGGGGTTGAACCATGGCCATAGTCAGGCGTCTCCTTAGTCAAAATTCATTTTGCTGGCTTTCAGATTGAGGATCGCCAGCGCCCCGACCAGCAGGAAGATCAGGGTTGCGATGGCGGCAGCCAGGCCAAAGTCTTGTCCGCCGCCGCCTTCGAAGGCGATACGGTAGGTATAGCTGACCAGCAGATCGGTATAGCCAGCCGGCGTCGAGGTTCCCAGCATATCCGGCCCCCCGTTGGTTAACAGCTGAATCAGTACAAAGTTATTAAAGTTGAAGGCGAAGCTGGCGATCATCAGCGGCGTCAGCGGCTTGATCAGCATCGGCAGCGTAATCCGGAAGAAGTTTTGCAGCGGCCCGGCGCCGTCCATGGCCGATGCCTCATACAGATCCTCGGGGATCGCCTTCAGTAGCCCCATGCACAGGATCATCATATAGGGGTAGCCGAGCCAGGTGTTGACGATCAGGATCATGCACTTGGCGGTGAGCGGATCGCTGAACCAGGCCGGTCGGATGCCAAACAGCTGGCTGAGCATCATGTTGATTTCGCCGAAGCTCTGGTTGAACAGCCCCTTGAAGATCAGGATGGAGATAAACGCCGGTACCGCATAGGGCAAGATCAGCAGTACCCGATAAGCGGCGCGTCCGCGCAGCGCCTCCCACTGTACCACGCAGGCCAGCACCATCCCGACGGCCACGGTAAAGATGACGGTCAGCACCGAGAAGAGCAGGGTCCAGATAAAAATGCTGATAAAGGGCTGGCGGATCCCCTCATCGTTGAGTACCCGCAGAAAGTTTTTCCAGCCGGTGGTCACGGTAAACCCCGGGCTCAGGCGCTCGCTGCGCCAGTTGCCGTCGGCGTTGACCGCCTGATAAAAACCGCTTTGCATATTGGGGCGGTAGGCGATGCCACTTTGGTTGTCCGTCAGGGTACGGCCATCGTCGCCCAGCGTGTAGAGTGGGCGGCTGGCGGCGAACTGACGCAGCGAGCTCATGCGCAGCGCGGTGCCGTCAGGCAGCAGGGCGACCAGGCTGTTCAGCGTCTGACGGTGTTGGGTTACGGTACGCAGCGTGGCGGCGCTGCCCTGCGACGCGCTGTCTGCCACTGCCATCGAAATCTGTAGATCGGGCTGGCTCAGGTTAAAAGGGCCGGAAAGGTAGCGTTGACCGCTCTGGGCATCAGTGAGCTGCAGGCGCCACTGTCCACCGTCCGGATACAGGCTGAACGTGTAGGTCTGGCCGCTGGTGAACAGGCGCTGCAGCAGGACCGACTGGGCGCGCTCCTGGCTGAGCTGGTTGGTACTGCTGTAGTTGGTAAAGGCGATGGCGATGGTGCAGATCAGCGGGAACAGGACGAACAGCCCCATGCCGGCCAGCCCCGGATAGACATAGCGCCAGGCGTAGGCGCGCCGGTTGGCGAAGATATATAGCCCGCCCCCCAGCAGGATAAGGGTTAGCATGGCGAACAGGTATTCACCTTGGGCATACATGACGATAGTCAGATAGCCGGTCAGCAATGTGAGCAGGCTGACCGCCAGCCATTTTAGCCCGGTACGCGGGTAGAGTTGGCGCGGCTCGCTGGCCGGATATTCAGTTTGGGATAGTGACATGGACACGCCCTCGTTTTACTTGCCACACCGGTGACGGCGCGCCGCTCGGGCGCGGTTGGCATCAGGTTAGCGCGGTGGTGAACCCACCGCGCCCGTCTGTGGGGGAACAGGCGGGCAGGCGGCGGGTCAGCCGGAGATTATTTTTTGAGGATCCGCTCCTTGGCGCTTTCCAGTGCCTGAGTCACGCTCTGACGGCCGTTGATCGCGTTGATGATCGCGGCGCGCTCGGCGTACCAGAAGGCGCTCATCTGCGGGATGTTCGGCATGATTTCACCGTTCTGTGAGTTCTGCATGGTGGCGGCGATGCGCGGATCTTTCTCCAGGATCTCCTGATATGACTTCAGCGCCACAGCGCCCAGCGGCTTGTCCCGGTTGACCATTGCCAGGCCGCTGTCTGTCAGCAGGTAGTTCTCAATGAACTCGGTCGCTAGCTCTTTATTCGGGCTGGCCGCGTTGATGCCGGCGCTCAGTACGCCGACGAAAGGCTTAGAGGGCTGTCCCTTGAAAGTTGGCAACAGGGTGATACCGTAGTTAATGCCGCTCTTATCGATATTGGACCAGGCCCAGGGGCCGTTGATGGTCATGGCGGTCTGTCCTTTGTTAAAGGCCGCCTCGGCGATGGAATAGTCGGTATCGGCGTTGATATGCTTATTTTTCACCATATCGACCAGGAACTGCAGGCCGGCGCGCGATCCGGCGTTGTCGACGCCGACATTATTGGTCTCGTAGCGGCCGTTGACATACTTGAAGGCGTAGCCACCGTCGGCGGCGATCAGCGGCCAGGTAAAGTAGGGCTCTTGCAGGTTCCACATAATGGCGCTCTTGCCCTGGGCGCGCAGCTTGCTGTCCAGCGCCGGGATCTCTTCCCAGCTCCTGGGCGGGGTGGGCAGCAGATCTTTGTTATAAATCAGCGACAGAGCCTCGACGGCGATGGGGTAGGCGATCAGCTTGCCGTTGTAGCGCACGGCGTCCCAGGTAAAGGGGTAGAGCTTCTCCTGAAACGCTTTGGACGGATGGACTTCGGCCAGCAGGCCGGACTGGGCATAGCCGCCAAAGCGGTCATGGGCCCAGAAGATGATATCTGGGCCGTCACCGGTGGCCGCAACCTGGGGGAATTTTTCCTCCAGCTTGTCCGGGTGCTCTACGGTCACCTTGATGCCGGTCTCCTGTTCGAACTTCTTGCCCACGTCCGCCAGACCGTTATACCCCTTGTCACCGTTGATCCAGATGACCAGCTTACCCTCTTCGATCTTGGCCAGCGCCGGTGCAGCGATGACCAGTGCGGCCAGTGCGCTGAGAGCGATGGTTTTTATAGTGGATGTCTTTGTCATTGTGCAGTCCTTGTAGTCCTGTCGGGGGGAGTTCACGAACGCGGGTCGGGGGTCGGTGGCCGCGTATCGTACGCTGCGTTCATGGGGCTATCGCCGTGTTCCGGTCATTCGCCGGGGGCAGAAGCGCCGATGTTGTGCCATAGTCCGCGAGACCCGCCCGATTCTCATCCTCCCCCGCTCTACGCCCTGTGGGGCTTTCTTGTGATCTGCTTAACACAACTTGGCAATATGTGGTGAATGGCACGAAATCTCTGAGGCGATTTTGCAGCCACGATCACGATTCTTTCGCCGCAGAGGCGCTCTCCGGCCCGATCCGCTGTGCGCTATCCTCCCGCCTTCTCCGCCAGCAAAAAAGCGCTGATGGATGATCCCCGGGTGCGGGTTTTTCGCGCACCATCATCTCCATTCATTGAGACGCAGCGCCCTTTCCCCACCATCTGTGGCGTGTGCTGCGGCCATCCCTTGGCAACGGACAGGAGCGGTGCATGGCGAACGTATCACTGCGTAATGTGTATAAGGCGTACGGTGAGGCCGTGATCTCCCGGGATATTAACCTGGACATCGAGGATGGCGAGTTTGTGGTGTTCGTTGGCCCCTCTGGCTGTGGTAAATCGACGCTGCTGCGCATGATCGCCGGCCTGGAGGATATTACCTCCGGCGAGCTGCAGATTGCCGGGGTGCGGATGAATGAGGTGCCGCCGGCGAAGCGCGGCATCGGCATGGTGTTTCAGTCCTATGCCCTGTATCCGCACCTGTCGGTCGCAGACAACATGTCGTTTGGCCTCAAGCTGGCCGGTGTCAGCAAGGCGGAGATCCAGCAGCGGGTGAATCAGGTGGCGGAGACCCTGCAGCTGGCGCACCTGCTGGACAGGCGCCCCAAGGCACTCTCCGGCGGTCAGCGTCAGCGGGTGGCCATTGGCCGTACCCTGGTGGCAGAGCCGGATGTCTTTCTGCTGGATGAGCCGCTCTCTAACCTGGATGCCGCGCTGCGGGTACAGATGCGCATCGAGATCTCCCGTCTGCATAAGCGCCTGCAGCGCACCATGATTTACGTCACCCACGATCAGGTGGAGGCGATGACTCTGGCAGACAAGATTGTGGTGCTGGACGCCGGACGCGTTGCCCAGGTCGGTAAGCCGCTGGCGCTGTACCACTATCCCGCCGATCGGTTTGTCGCCGGCTTTATCGGCTCCCCCAAAATGAACTTCCTGCCGGTAAAAGTGAGCGAAGCACAGCCGCAGCGCGTACAGGTTGAACTCCCCAACGGCCAGCATATCTGGCTGCCGGTGGCGGGAGAGGGGCTACGCCCCGGTAGCAACCTGTCGCTGGGGATCCGCCCCGAGCATCTGGTGCCCAGTGCCGCAGCCGATGTGACGTTGTCGGGCGAGGTTCAGGTTGTCGAGCAGTTGGGCAACGAAACCCAGATCCATATCCAGATCCCGGCCCTGCGTCAAAACCTGGTGTACCGCCAGAACGACGTGGTGTTGGTCGATGAAGGCGCTACGCTGGCTATCGGCCTGCCTGCGGAGCGTTGCCACCTGTTTCGGGAGGACGGCAGCGCCTGTCAGCGGTTGTATCAGGAGCCGGGAGTGTAGCTCCCTACCCTGTGACAACGCATTGAAAAGCAATAATAACGCCGTTAGGCATCCCTAACAGGAGATTGATGATGAATATGCGCAAACTTCCGCTGGCGCTGGCCGTAGCCAGCGTCGTACTGTCGGCTCAGGCCATGGCGGTCGACTTTCACGGCTATGCCCGCTCCGGCATCGGCTGGAGCTCACAGGGAGGCGATCAGAAGTGTTTTCAGGCTGATGGGGCCGGTTCCAAATACCGTCTTGGCAACGAGTGTGATACCTACGCCGAACTGAAGCTGGGCCAGGAGCTGTGGAAGAGCGGTGATCAGAGCTTCTACCTGGACACCAACGTGGCTTACGGTATCGATCAGGCCAACGATTGGGAGTCAACCTCTCCGGCGTTTCGTGAGATCAATGTGCAGGGCAAGAACGTGATAACCTGGTTGCCCGGTTCGACCCTGTGGGCCGGTAAGCGTTACTACCAGCGTCATGATGTTCATATGATCGACTTCTACTACTGGGATATCTCCGGTCCGGGCGCCGGTCTGGAAAATATCGACCTCGGCTTCGGCAAGCTCTCCCTGGCAGTGACCCGCAATACCGAATCCGGCGGCTCCTACTCCTATTTTGTGAATCAGAGCAACGAGAAATCTATCCGCAATACGGCCAACGATGTGTATGACATCCGCCTATCCGGACTGCAGACCAACCCGGGCGGCTCACTGGAGCTGGGCTTTGACTATGGCCGTGCCAATCTGGACGACGGTTATCATCTGGCGCCGGGGGCGACCAAAGATGGTTACATGTTTACCGCCGAGCATACCCAGTCTCTGTGGGGCGGCTTTAATAAGTTTGTGGTGCAGTATGCGGCCGATGCCATGAGCAATACCAACAATGCGGGGCACTCCAGCGGTTCCAGCGTTAATAACGATGGTCACCTGATCCGCGTGCTCAACCACGGTGCGATGGACTTCAACGATCAATGGGGATTGATGTATGTCGCCATGTATCAGGATACCGATCACGATGTTCAGAATGGCTCAACCTGGTATACCGCCGGCGTACGCCCGATGTATAAGTGGACGCCGACGATGAGCACTCTGTTTGAGGCGGGCTATGATAATGTGAAATCGCAGAAAACCGGCGCCCGCAACGAGCTGTACAAGCTGACGCTGGCGCAGCAGTGGCAAGCGGGTGACAGCGTGTGGTCGCGTCCCGCCATCCGCATCTTTGCCACCTATGCGAACGGTAAGAACAACTGGAACACCGATCAAGACGGTATCCAGGTCAATACCCAGCCGGGCGATATCCGCGCTGAGGGGGTTCCGGGGTGGTCGTTTGGCGCCCAGATGGAAGCTTGGTGGTAAGGGGCTGAGGCGGTGCCTGCACCGCCCGGATTGCACGCCGGTGTCCCTTGCCTGACGCCGGCTGTGCCGTACGAAAGAAGGATAATAAGGATAATAATGATGAAAATCGCCTTAAACCGTCTCTCCCGCGGCGTATTGCTGGCCTGTGCGCTCTGTTGCACGCCACAGGCGTTCGCCGATACCTTGCTCCCGACGGATGTGGCCGCGGCGCCGGAGTTGAGCCATGCGGCTCTGCAGGCACTACACTGGCAGCCGCTGACGCCGCCGGTGGACACCACCTTCACCCTGGGTGCTGAAAGTCAGACGCTGGCACAGGGGGATATCCAGGGGGCCGTCGCTGCTCTGACCCTGCCGGCGAACCGGGGTTCGCTAGAGATAACCTTAAGCAGCCGGCTGCACAATAAGCGGCTGTATGTCCCCAATGTGTTGGTGCTCGATCAGCATCTGCGCCCGGCGGCCTACTACCCCGGCAGCTACTTTACCTACCGCCAGCCCGGCGTGATGAGCGGCGATCGGTTGGAGGGGACGCTGAAGCTGACGCCGGTGCTGGGTCAGCAGCAGATTTATCTGCTGATTTATACCACCCGTCAGGATCTGGCCACGACGACCCGTATGGTTAACCCCGCCAAGGCCTATGCCGCCGGCGTGGGTAATGCGGTGCCGGACATCCCCGACCCGCAGGCGATGCATGCGCCACAGGGGGTGCTGAACATTCAGGCACGGGTTGAGCGGCAAAGTGGCAATGTGATGATAGGCGGGCTGTTACCGACAGGGGATACACCAGTCGACGTGGCGGTTGGCAGCCCGGCGAGTACCGTCGCTGCGCCTGCGGCGCCGATGCTGGATGATACCGCCGCCTATTTCGATCGCAGCATCCGCAGCGCAGTACGCCAGGGCGATATCGATAAAGCGCTGCGCCTGATGAATGAGGCGCAGCGACTGGGGTCGACGACGGCCCGGGAAACCTTTATCCGCAGCGTAAAAGGCAAGGGTTAAACGGCGGGGCGCAAAGACGCCCCACCGTACTGCGTTACGGATGTGGCTTGATGACTGGTGCGCAACGGCGCACCTTTTTTGTTTATTGCCGCCCTTGCAGGCGTTTGCATGCTTGTTGTGGTTTCCACTTTTTTTTGTTAGTCAAATGCTCATGGATTGCTGCAAGAGTGCCCCAGGCAGTGAATCTGCGGTACACTGAAACGTAATAAGGCGCGCTGCAGATAGCGCAGCGACGCAGGGGTTGAGACTATGGGGTGTATGGTATGGCAGAATATTCTGCTGCGCTGGCGAATATCGACTGGCGGCCGTTGGCTGACGCGACGCCGCCGGCGGACTATTGCAGCTGGCTGGCGGAGCAGGGGTCGATGACCCGCCGCCTGGAGCAGCAATGCGACAGGCTACAGGTGACGGTGCTGCGTGAAGGGGCGGTGGACCCGACGCAGCTGAGCGATGATGAGTGCAGGCAGCTGTCGCCCAGCGTGCAGTACTGGCTGCGGGAGGTGATCCTGCTCGGCGATGGTATTCCCTGGCTGTTTGGCCGGACCCTGACGCCTTCCAGCACGCTGGAGGGCGAAGGTGAGGCGCTGCGTCGACTGGGGAGTACTCCGTTGGGGCGCTATCTGTTCAGTGGGGTGGCGTTGGAGCGCGAGTCGTTGCGGGTGGGCTGTCTGGGCCTGCTCTGGGCCCGCCGCAGCCGACTGCGTGTTGCCGGTCAGCCGCTGCTGCTGACAGAGCTGTTCCTGGCCGATGCCCCTATCTATGGTAGATAACGCACCTAAACGGAGAGAGCAAGGCGTGGAGGGATGTGTGGCCCAAAGCAAGTGGCTGGCATATTGCCGCCTGATGCGGATCGACAAACCCATCGGTTCGCTGCTGTTGCTGTGGCCGACCTACTGGGCGCTGTGGCTGGCAGGCGGCACGGCGCCGGGGGGAAAGCTGCTGCTGGTTTTTACCTGTGGGGTGTTTTTTATGCGTGCCGCAGGCTGTGTGATTAATGATTTTGCCGATCGCCACTTTGACGGTCATGTTAAGCGTACCTGTCAGCGCCCATTGCCCTGCGGCGCGCTGTCCGAGCGCGAAGCCAAAGCGCTGTTTGTGCTGCTGGTGGGGCTCTCTTTCGCACTGGTGCTGACGCTGAATGCGATGACGATCTGGCTGTCGGTGGCGGCGCTGACGCTGGCCTGGCTCTACCCCTTTATCAAGCGGTTCTCCCATCTGCCGCAGGTGATCCTGGGCATGGCCTTCGGCTGGTCGATACCGATGGCCTATGCGGCCGTCGGCGAGAGTTTGCCGCTCAGCTGCTGGCTGCTGTTTGCGGCCAATATCTGTTGGACGGTCGCCTATGATACCCAGTACGCCATGGTGGATCGCGATGACGATCTGCGGATCGGCATCAAGTCGACGGCGATCCTGTTTGGCCGTTACGATCGTCTGGTGATCGGCCTGCTGCAGCTCGCTACGCTGCTGCTGCTGCTGTGGGTCGGCGATCTGAATCAGCTGCAGGGCGCCTATTACTGGGGCGTACTGCTGGCCGCGGTACTGTTCGTTTACCAGCAGCAGCTGATTACCCGGCGGGCGCGCACCTCCTGTTTTAGGGCGTTTATGAACAATAATTACGTCGGGTTGATCCTGTTTCTGGGGATCCTGCTGGCGCTGTAAACGATGCGGTGGGCGTAATGTCCGCCGTTTTTCTCATAATCGCTCCGTAATTATCATTTTCTCCTCCCTTTAGACCCACATTGATAGTCTCATCCCCGGCGTGTGGCGCTAAAGCTGAACGTTAAAATGAAACTGTAAGTTAACATTTCACCTTTCTTTGTTACCTGTCACAAAGCCAGGATGAATTTCGCCGGTGAGCAAATTTTGAACAGTTATGGTACGTCTTCTGCTATGTCAGGATGCGCCGCTTGCCATGGCGGCAACGCATTCAGGATCAGGAGAAGTATAATGAGTGTCGATAATTCTGTGCCGACGCCGCGGGGCGACGAGCGGAGGGCGGCTGACGTCCGCCCCGGTTTTTTCAGTAAGGCGCGCATCATAGCCCGTCCGGGGTTTAACCGTTGGTTGGTTCCACCGGCGGCGCTGGCGATCCATCTGTGCATTGGCATGGCCTATGGTTTTTCCGTCTTTTGGCTGCCGCTGTCGCAGGCGTTGGGGGGCGGCGCGGCGCAGGCCTGTCCGGCGCAGATGTCCGCCTGGCAAGAGCTCTTTACCACCCGGTGCGACTGGCGCATCTCCATGTTGGGCTGGACCTATACCCTCTTTTTTATCTTTCTGGGCTGTTCGGCGGCGCTGTGGGGAAGCTGGCTGGAGAAGGCGGGGCCACGTAAGGTTGGGGTCGTCGCGGCCTGCTGCTGGTGTGGCGGACTGATGTTTTCCGCGCTGGGGGTCTACCTGCATCAGTTGTGGATGCTATGGCTGGGATCCGGGGTTATCGGCGGTATCGGCCTGGGGCTCGGCTATATATCACCGGTATCGACACTGATCCGCTGGTTTCCCGATCGGCGCGGCATGGCGACGGGGCTGGCGATAATGGGCTTTGGCGGTGGTGCGATGGTGGGGGCGCCGCTGGCGAATAGCCTGATGCATTTCTACACCGCGGCCGGGGGCGTTGGCGTATGGCAGACCTTTCTGACGTTGGCGCTGATCTACTGGGTGTTCATGCTCGCCGGCGCGTTGGCCTATCGCATTCCGCCCATCGGCTGGCGTCCCCAGGGGATGGCTGCGGCGACGGAGACGCCCGCGGCGCAGGGCTTCACCCACGTGGAGGTGCACGTCAGCGTGGCTTGCCGCACGCCGCAGTTTTGGCTGTTGTGGGCGGTGCTGTGCCTCAATGTCTCCGCCGGTATCGGTATTATCGGCATGGCCTCCCCACTGCTGCAGGAGGTCTTTGCCGGGCGATTGCTGGGGGGGACACAGAGCTTTGCCGAGCTCTCCTCCGCTCAGCTGGCGCAGATCGCCGCCATCGCCGCCGGGTTCACCGGCCTGTTGAGCCTGTTCAATATCGGTGGGCGTTTTTTCTGGGCCTCGCTCTCCGATCGCATCGGGCGTAACAGGACATTCTTTCTCTTTTTTGCCCTCGGTATGGTGCTGTATGGCTTGCTGCCGACGCTGGGTGCGCTGGGCAGCGTAACGTTATTCGCGCTGGCGTTTTGCCTGATCGTTTCAATGTACGGCGGCGGTTTTGCGACGGTGCCGGCCTATCTGGCGGATCTTTTTGGCACCCAGATGGTGGGGGCGATCCATGGCCGCCTGCTGACCGCCTGGTCGGCCGCAGGGATCCTTGGGCCGGTGCTGGTCAATTATCTGCGGGAGTATCAGCTCAGCCGTGGCATCGCCCGCGCTCAGGCCTATTCCGAGACGCTGTATATTCTGGCGGGTCTACTGCTGGTCGGCCTGGTGTGTAATCTGCTGATCCGTCCGGTCGATCGACGCCATACGATGAGCGAGGCTCAGCTGGCGCAGGCGCGCTCCCTGTATAAGGTGGACCCGAATGCTCAGCTGAGCTGGTCGGCGGACGCCGGCAGTCGACTGTGGGTCGCCCTCTCCTGGCTGGCTGTGGGGTTGCCGCTGCTGTGGGGATGCTGGATTACGTTGCTGCAGGCCGGGCAGCTGTTTGGATAGGCGAAGATAAAAACGCCCGGTGCAGACCGGGCGTTTCGGGGGGATCTCCGTGCGTGTTACGCGGTGCCTCCGTCCGCACCGCCGGTATCTTCCAGCGCAGCGATGCTGACGCTTTCGATGGTCAGACGGATCTCCGGGGTCAGCAGATCGGCCAGCAGGTTATAGATCTCCAGCGTCTGCTCGCGTACCGCATCGCCGACGTCGTTGATATAGCCCTCTGCGCGCAGCGTCGCCACCAGGGTGGCGAAGACCGCCTTGTCGAAGAACTCCGGCGCATTGATGCCGTGCAGCAGTGACAGACGCTGGGCCAGGATGCGGCTCTCTTTCTCCAGGGCGCCGCGGCTGATGCTGGGGTTGGCGCTCAGCAGCGAGAAGGTGATGGCATAGCGCTGCAGGGTTTCACGTACCCCGGCAGCCAGTAGCTGCAGGGAGCGGATACGCGGCGGGTTAATGATCAGGGTGTCATCCTGTAGACTGATCAGCTGCTGACGACACAGTTCATCAATGATCGGGCTGAGCACCTGCGGCAGCGTCTCCGGCACATAGTGCATGAACAGTTCCTGCTTCAGCATCGGGTAGATCACCGCCGCCTGGCGCAGCAGCTCATCGCGTGAGATCTGGCGGTGGTGGATCACCATACTGGCAACCAGCGCCGGCAGTACCAGCATATGCTGAATGTTATTGCGGTAGTAGGTCATCAGCACCGCCTGCTCACGCGGCAGGATGATCAGATCGCCGATGTTATCCTTCTCAACCTCAAACTTATTCATCTGCAGGGCGTGGTCCAGCAACTCCTGCGGCGTGCGCTGCGGCAGGGTTGCATCCGGCGCATAGGGTACGTTTTGCAGCAGCTGAAGATAGCACTCCAGCTGCTCCAGCAGCTGCTCGCGGGTCAGCGCACGCTGGCGTGAGGCCAGTAGCGCCGTGGCACACAGGTTCATGGCGTTAGCTGCAGCGGCCTTATTGATGTTGACCATCACTTCGCCGGCGATGCTGTTAACACTGGCGGGGAGCCAGTGCGGGCGCTGAGCCTCGATAGGATCGATAGCCTCACGCCACTCCGGCACGTGCTGGTTGAGCCAGACGTTAAGGGAGATAGGCTCGCCAAAGTTGACGTAGCCCTGGCCCAGGTTGCGCAGCTTACGCAGCCCACGCACCATCTGCGGTAGGCTCTCTTTTTCTTTGGTCGCCCCGCGCAGCTCTTTGGCGTAGGTGGCGACCTCCATCACGTGCTCGTAGCCGATATAGACCGGTACCAGGGTGATAGGACGCTTACCGCCGCGCAGCATAGCCTGCAGCGTCATGGCCAGGGTGCCGGTTTTTGGCTCCAGCAGACGGCCGGTACGTGAGCGCCCACCCTCCATAAAGTATTCGACGGAGTAGCCGCGGCTGAACAGCTCGCCGAGGTATTCGCGGAACACCGTGGAGTAGAGCTTATTGCCCTTAAACGTCCGGCGGATGAAGAAAGCGCCCAGCCGGCGGAATATGGGGCCTGCCGGCCAAAAGTTCAGGTTGATGCCGGCGGCGATATGCGGCGGCACCAGCCCCTGGTGGTAGAGCACATAGGAGAGCAGCAGGTAGTCCATGTGGCTGCGGTGGCAGGGAACATAGACTATCTCGTGACCATCCTGGGCCAACTGGCGCACGCGCTCGGCGTTATGGACGTTAATCCCTTGGTACAGGCGGTTCCAGGTCCAACTGAGTACGCGGTCGGAGAGACGCACCGCCTCATAGGTAAAGTCAGCCGCAATCTCCTCCATCAGCGCGACCGCATTCTGCTGGGCCTTCTCGCGGGAGATCTTCTTGCTGCGGGCTTCGTCTTCAACGGCCTTCTCAATGGCCTTGGATCCGAGCAGCTTATTGAACAGTGCCTGTCTGTCCGGCAGGCGCGGGCCGACGGCGGCCAGGCGCAGGCGGGAGAAGTGCATACGCGCCACGCGCGCCAGCTTCTGGGCGATGGTTTTGTCGGTGCCGTGTTCATCGGCCATATAGCGCAGCGAGACGGTATTGGAGAAGCGCACAAAGCTGTCGCGTCCCAGCCACAGCACGGCGAAGAATTTCTGAATCCCGTTGAGCAAGCGCAGCTGCGGGGCACCCTTATGGTCCTCGCGGCCCGGCGCACGACCAAACATCACGGAGACCGGTATCATCTGAATATCCAGCGACGGGTTGCCGCGGTGTAGATCCAGATAGTCGAGGAACAGTTTGACCGACGCCTGCTTGGGCGCGTAGTAGCGGAAGACCCGCGGGCCATCGTCTATAAAAACATAGCGCGGCAGGATGACACCATCGATTTCATTGTCATCCAGCGGGTCGGGCAGATCCAGCGCCAGACAGCGATCGCGTAGGGTCAGTAGATCCACCTTAGAGTTATAGGGCAGAACATAGAAGACCGGCCGGGTGGTGTCCAAACGCAGTTCGGCCACCGGATCGGTGGGGATAACTTTACTTTTTACAAGTAATTTAAGAATTAAATTCAACAGCTTATAATATATTTTACGCCATCCAGACATAAAAGTACCAGCCTCTTGTTAGCAATGCGCGGCAAGAATACCAGAAAGTGGTCCTGAGATCTGTGGTGCCGGGATCCGGGAAGCGGTTAAAATGCCCGCCAATGCTTATCATTATGGATTATTTATGAATAGTACTACAGGTTTGACCCGAATCATCAAAGCGGCCGGTTACTCGATCAAAGGATTGCAGGCGGCATGGCGCCATGAGGCGGCGTTCCGTCAGGAGAGTCTGCTGCTGGTTGTCGCGGTGATGCTGGCCTGCTGGCTTGACGTCACGGCGGTTGAGCGCATTTTGCTGATCGGCAGCGTGACGCTGGTGGTGATCCTGGAAATACTCAACAGCGCCATTGAGGCGGTGGTGGACCGGATTGGCAGCGAGCGCCATGAGCTGTCCGGTCGCGCCAAAGATATGGGTTCGGCAGCAGTATTTGTGGCGTTGTGGCTGGCGCTGTTTGTCTGGGTCAGCATTCTGTGGACGCATCTGTAATCACGCTGAGGCTGTGATGATAAAAATAAACCCCCTGCATCGACAGGGGGTTGGGACGGTAGCGATCGTCAGCGGAGAGGGCGTATCGGCTTAGTACCACAGCGCCATGATAGGCCAACCGATCGCCAGTAGGGCGGTGATGTAGATAACCCCGAAGATGGCCCCCAGGCGCCAGTAGTCTTTGGACTTCACGTAGC
The DNA here is from genome assembly GCF_000264785.1 of Edwardsiella ictaluri ATCC 33202. GTDB lineage: Bacteria > Pseudomonadota > Gammaproteobacteria > Enterobacterales > Enterobacteriaceae > Edwardsiella > Edwardsiella ictaluri. The sequence continues at coordinate 40,680 of NZ_AFJI01000007.1, forward strand.
CGCAGCCATAGATGATGATCCCCGGGCCGGTGGCATACGGTGTCAGACAGCCCATCAGGCCGATAGAGAGCACCAGCAGCAGGCACAGCTGATCCATCGGAACGCCCGGGATGCTCTGGCCGACAGCCAGGATCACCGGCAGCATGGTGGCGGTGTGGGCGGTCAGGCTGGCGAACAGATAGTGAGCGAAGTAGAACACCAGCACCAGGGCGATGACCGTCGCGGTCGGTGAGAAGTCGGCCAGATGGGCACCCATGGTCTTGGCGAACCATTCGATAAAGCCGGAGCGGGTCAGTCCGTTGGCCATCACCACCAGGGTGGACAGGTTGACCAGGGTGTTCCAGGCGCCGCTGTACTTGGTGACATCCTTCCACGGCACCACGTGCAGCGCCAGCATCAGGGCGACTGCCAGCAGGGCGACGGCGGTGGCGTTGATGAAATCATCGCCAAAGACCCACAGCGCCAGGCTCAGCAGCACCAGGCAGATCAGGGTGATTTCACGGCGGGTCAGGGCGCCCATCTCTTTCAGCGCGCTACCGGCCCAGGTGGCGACCTGCTCGCTGTGGGTCACGGTCGGCTTGTACAGCACGTAGGAGAGCCACGGGGCGACGACCAGCAGCAGCAGACCCACCGGCAGGAAGCCGAGGAACCACTGCATCCAGGAGATCTGGATACCGGCAATTTTACTGACAAACTCCAGGCCCAGTACGTTCGGTGCGGCGCCGGTGACGAACATGGAGGAGCTGATGCTGGTACTGATCACCATCATCCACATCAGATAGCTACCGATGCGGCGTGAAGAGGGATCGTTGGGATGGGAGTCGAACAGCGGCGGCAGGTTTTTGATCACCGGAAAGACGGTGCCGCCGGTACGCGCGGTGTTAGACGGCGTAAAGGGTGCCAGCAGGATATCAATGATGACGATGGCATAGCCGAGAGTGAGCGTTCGCTTACCCATAAACTTGACCAGCAGCAGGGCGATCCGCCGACCCAGCCCGCTGACCTCATAGCCCAGGGCAAAGATAAAGGCGCCGAATACCAGCCACACGGTGGTGCTGGAGAAACCGGCCAGCCCCCACTTCAGCGCCTGCTTACTGGCGTTGAAGGCGGGATCGGCCAGTTCGCTGGGGTTAAACAGCAGGAACTGGTTGCCAATCACCACGATGGTCACGGCGATAAAGCTGATGGCGGTTGCCGGGATAGGCTCAAGGATCATCCCGACGATCATGGCGACAAACACGGCAAAATAGTGCCAGGCCTGTGGCGGCATGCCATCGGGGACTGGGAGCATAAACATAATCCCCATCACCACGAGGGGCGCGAGCAGTTTCCCTATCTTCTCTTTGGACATAACTGATGACTCCGGTAAGGATGATATTTTTAATGTTCAGCGTGCAAAATCGGGTAACAGAGGTGAGCCAGAAACCAGGTAAGGATCAGCAGATCCGCGCTGCCGCCCGGGCTCAGGTGACGGTTGATACACTCGGCGTCAAAGCGGCGCAGCGCCTGCAGATCGGCCGGGGTGCGGATGCCGCCGGTTGCCAGTAGCGCAGCGGCGCTTAGCTGCATCCAGCGCAGCCCGCTCTCGCCGCCGCGCGCCGCGACATTGGTATCCTGGTTATGCGCCATCAGCTGCACCAGGGTGTCGAGCAGTGCCAGCTCCGGATCGCGTCCGGCGGCCAGCGCCTGCTGGTAATGGGGAAGCGCCAGATTCAGCACCAGAGGGTAGCCGGCCTCCGCCTCGCCGCGGGCGCCGGTAATGCCCAGCGTCATAAACAGGCGCTGCCCGGCCGTGGATGCCTGCGCCGGGCGCAGGGGAGCCAGCTCGCGCGCGACCAGCCCGCGGCAAAACTGAGCCGCATAGCCGCACAGCCGCGCGGGGGTAACAGGCTGGCCGCGCTGGTGGCTGCGCCCGGCGGCGGCGCACAGCAGGCCGAGAGAAAAGATACTGCCCTTATGGGTATTAACGCCGGCAGTTGCGCGGAACATGTCCGCCTCGCAGGCGATACCGAGTGCGCGCAGGCCGGGCAAGACGCTGCTGCCGTCCAGCGCGGCGCTGTCGGCGCCGTATTCGACAAAGCGGGCCAGCCAGGGGGCGATGGCATCGGCGCTGCGCACAAAGTCGCTGTGTGCCATGTCGCGGTGGGCGCCGCTGTTGTGGCGATCGACCAGACCTGGCTTAGGTGTCAGATTGACCTCAGCCAGCATGGCACGCCAGCCCAGGATGGCATAGTGCCCACAAACCTGCTCCAGGGTACCGGGATACGGATTACGCGTTATCGGATTCGGCATCATGGAGCAGTGCCTCCATATGGGCGAGAAGTTGGGCCACGTCGTGGCGGCGCTCACGGGCGCACAGCACGGCGGGGCGTTGGCAAATCAGGCAGCGGCGGGCCGGCAGCTGGTGATCGCCGCGCGACAGGATCTGTCCGTCGCTTGCCACGACATCCATGTCCCAGAGCCGCCCCAGGGGATGGCTCTGCTCCAGTGCGATGGTTGCCCGTTTGACCCGTTCGGCCGACGCATCGATGGCCATCAGCCCTTCCGGGCCGGTGGCGAAATCCAGTGAACGCTGCTCCCTGATGCTCCACTCCTGACGCTGTGCCAGCTGATTCAGCGCCGCGATGCCCGCATTGAAGATGCGGCGCGTCAGCGGGCTATCCTTGACCGGGCCGGGGGAGACCACGGTAAAAGAGATCAACGTACAGGTATGGCGGGCCAGCCATGCCGTCTGCCGGGACTGCCTGCATTCACGGCTGAGGAGCAGTTCCGGCAGGGTGACGGTATGGCTGGCCGCCAAATGGGGGAGCAGGGGCATCATCGCCTATTCCTTGACCTGACGAACCACGTCAATGACGGAGCCGTCGCGGTAGCGCACCACGGCCACGACTTTGTCGGTAAAGGCGATCGGCTTCGGCTCACCGGTCAGGGAGAGCGCGCGATCGCGCAGCCATCCGATGCTGACCAGCGGCAGACCGGCGTCGCGCAGACGCTGGGCCAGCTCCGGGCGCGCCGGGTTGACGGCGATACCGTGGTCGGTGACCAGGATGTCGACGCTGGAGCCCGGTGTGACGCAGGTCAGCACATTATCGACAATGGTCGGGATACGTCCGCGTACCAGCGGCGCCACGATGATGGAGAGCGCGGAGCCGATGGCGGTGTCGCAGTGGCCGCCGGAGGCACCGCGCAGAACGCCGTCGGAGCCGGTCAGGACGTTAACGTTGAAGTGAGTGTCCACTTCCAGCGCACTCAGCACCACCACGTCCAAGCGATCGACGGCGGCACCTTTGGAGCTCCAGTTTGCGTACTGGTTGGCGCTGATTTCGATGTGGTTCGGGTTGCGTACCAGGGAGCCGGCGGCAGCGCGGTCGAAGCTCTGTACGTCGAGCAGCTTACGGATGTATCCCTTCTCGTGCAGATCGACGATGGTGGAGGTGATGCCACCCAGGGCAAAGTCGGCGCGAATATTGGCGCGACGCATCTTGTCTTCCAGGAAACGGGTCACCGCCAGCGAGGCGCCGCCGGTGCCGGTCTGCAGCGAGAAGCCTTCGTTAAAGTAACCGGAGTGAGCGATCACTTCCGCCGCGCTGCGGGCAATCAGCAGTTCACGCGGATTGGAGGTCATGCGGGTGGCGTCGGCTCCAATCTTGCTGGCATCGCCGACATGCTCGACCTAGACGATCAGGTCGACCTGGTCTTGGGTCAGACTGGCCGGGTTGTGCGGATAAGAGAGGATTTCTTCGGTCAGCAGGACGACGTTATTGGCGGCTTCAGCGTCGGCGCGAGCGTAGCCCAGCGAGCCGCAGCAGGCGTTGCCGGTATAGCCGTTGGCGTTACCGAAGGCGTCACAGGCGGGTACCCCGAGGAAGGCCACGTCGATGTTCAATTCACCGCTATTGATCAGGTGAACGCGGCCACCATGGGAGTGGATCTGCACCGGCTCGTCGAGCAGACCGTGGGAGATGGCATCGGCCAGCGGGCCACGCAGCCCGGAGGTGTAGATCTTGCGTACCACGCCGTTGCGAATGTGGCCCACCAGCGGCGCATGGCAGTCGCTTAGGGAGCTGGAGGCCAGCGTCAGATCTTTGAAGCCCATGGCGGCGATGGCATCCATCACCTGGTTCAGGGTCAGATCGCCACCCCGGAAGGCGTGGTGGAAGGAGATGGTCATGCCGTCGCGCAGGCCGCTGCGGCGGATGGCCTCCTCCAGGGAGGCGCACAGCTTGCGATCGCGAGCGCGATCGTCATGGTACTGTGCCTTGCTGACGTCATTGAAAGCCGGCAGCGCGCTGTCCCGTTGGCTAAAGGCGGCTACGCGGGCGTTTCGTTGGGTATCTTGTGTCATCTTTATCGCCTTATTCTTCACGGATGCCGGACAGGGCCGCGCGGGAAAGCACCAGACGCGCGCGCTCGATAACCGGGCTGTCAACCATCTTGCCGTTCAGGGAAACCACGCCGCGTCCTTCGCGGGCTGAGGCTTCGGCGGCATCGACCACCAGACGGGCGTGATCGACCTCTTTCTGGGTCGGAGCGTACAGGTTGTGCAGCAGCTCGATCTGACGCGGGTTGATCAGTGACTTGCCGTCAAAGCCCAGCTGTTTGATATGGGAGGCTTCACGCAGGAAGCCCTCATCGTTGTTGGCGTCGGAGTAGACGGTGTCAAAGGCCTGGATGCCGGCCGAACGGGCTGCCTGCAGGATGCTGCAGCGGGCGAACAGCAGTTCGATCCCTTCCGGAGAACGCTCGGTACGTAGGTTGCGCACATAGTCTTCGGCGCCGAGCGCGATGCCGATCAGGCGTGGTGAGGCGTGGGCGATGGCCACCGCCTGGGTGATCCCCTGGGCGGATTCGATGGCGGCCAACAGGCCGGTGCTGCCGACGTCACGCCCGCAGGCGCGTTCGATGCGGGCGATTTCATTTTCGATGGCGATGACGTCGTCGGCGGAGTCGGTCTTCGGCAGGCGCACTACGTCAACGCCGGCGCGAACGACGGCCTCCAGGTCAGCGACGCCGTAGGCGGAGTCCAGGGCATTCACGCGCACGATGGTTTCGATATCGTGATACAGGGGATGCTGCAGCGCGTGGTATACCAGACGGCGGGCGGCGTCTTTTTCACGCAGCACCACGGAGTCTTCCAGGTCAAACATCAGCGCATCGGCCTTATAGATAAAGGCGTTGCTCAGCATGGCGGCGTTGGCGCCGGGAACAAACAACATGCTGCGACGGGTGCGGGTTTTCTGTTGCGGTGTCATGCGCGATCCTCCCAGGGCAGACTGACCAGGTCGGCGGCGCGCGCCAGCAGGGTTTCCAGACGTGCGCGCAGGACACAGTCAAGCGCACCTTTATCGTCAACGATCAGCTGTATGCCGCGCACCTGATAACGGTTGAGGACGTCCAGCACGGTGGCGCGGATGGCGTCGCCAAACTGTTTTTCGACGCTGCTGCTGATTTGCAGATCGAGAGCCTGGTCGTCTTCAATGGGCGCGATGCGTACCATCACGTCGCTCGACTCAAGGGTGCCAGCGACGGCTGCGTGGTTTATTTTCATTTGTCACCTGTAACTAAGACGGATTCCTGGGACCGGCGCTCCACACCCGCCGGTATCGAGGCGATCAGACGGGCCAGATAGGCCCGCGTCGCGTTGGGTACCAGTGGGGTGATTGCCGGAATATCTTTGCGTACCAGCAGCTTGCGTACCCAAGAGGCTGAAATGGGGGTGTTGTGATAGGTCAGCCTGGCCACTTCAACCAGGTGGATCGGCGGATAGGGCAGCGCCGGGGTTTCCAGCCAGTAACGCATATCCTGATTGTATTTGGCGGTGACCGGGCAGAAGGGCTCTGTCCCGACGAAGCGGTGGGTAATGCCCAGAGCCGGCGCCAGATACTGCCGGAATATCTTGATATCGATTTCGGTGTAACAGTTATCGGCTACCCCCTGCTCTTTAATGAAATAGCAGGGGAAGGTGGCGCGGGAGATGATGTATTCGGAGCCCGGGTGCAGCGTCAGATTGGCAATATCACTCACGCCGGAGCGAACCAGCGCCAGCCGATCTTCATAAGGAAAGCGTGAGGTATCTTCACGGACTAAAAACAGGTGCAGCCAGTCGCATTGACTGGCCGCCTGCCGGACGAGGTAGCGGTGTCCGTTGGTGAACGGGTTAGCATTCATCACGATGGCACCGATTTTTTTCCCTGGGTGGCGCAGCGTCACTAATGTTTCGGCATAGCGTTGAAGGCGGACTTTACTGTTCTCCATCAGCACCATAATCCCGGGAACCCGGGTAATGGTGGAGAAACCGCACTGATGGAACATCCCTTCGTTTTCTTCTTTTGTATAAATGAAAAGGTTATTCCGCCCTAACTCATAGGCTAGATTGACCAATTCGGTGGCCAGCGTCAGGGCTAATCCTTCGCCGCGGGCGGCGGCACTGATGGCGACACACTTTATGATATCGCCGGCGATACCGCCGCAGGCGATGATTTTGTTATCCCGCTGTGCGCAAATAAATATTTCTACTGAGGTGTCAATGTTGAGGCCATTTTCACGCAGAAAATGAGTGATGTCGGCAATCCTTTTTTGCTCAGAGCGCTTAATCTGGGTGAATACAGTATTGCTGAACATAAGGATTCCTGCTCTGCGTCGCGATGGCTACGTTAAATAAATGTATCTTTTATCAAGTCAATAACTTTTCGTTTTCAATCAAAGGTAATAAAACTTTTCTTCCTGTTTTTATTCCCCTTGGCTGTTGTTAAATTAATCCTAAATAGGAATTGGGTGGGAATTTTTGACCTGATTCACAAACGGAAAGCAGTTTTAAATCACCTTAATAGTTTTTATCTTCGTAATTTAAAATAAAGATTTTTATAGACTGGTTTTTATTTGCTTAATTGATTTAATAGCGATAATCTGCAAAAGTAGAAAATCATTATGGCCAGGCTATCAGGAAACAAAACGATTACATTTGAGGTATTCAAAGGTAATCGAAACGTATTAAAAGGTGAGGTAACGATGGTAAGAATGCCGAATAACAGTGCGGTGAATTTCTTTCGCCGCATGGCGTTCCCCCTGCGTATTTTTTTACTGTTACTGCTGGTTTCCTGCTGCCTGTTTGCCGCGCTGGGGAAGTACCTGTCAGCCAGCTTTGAAGACTACATGATGAGACAGGTGCACGACATGGCGATGAACCAGGCCAAGATCATCGCATCGATGGACAGCGTTGTGGAGGGGGTGAAGGCGCGCGATACCCACCGCTTGGCGCTGATCGCCGATCGTCTGGGTACCGGGACTGACTTTGACTATGTAGTCATCGGCGATCGGAACTCCGTCCGCCTGTATCATCCCAATCCGGCCAAAATCGGCCACAAAATGCAGTTTACCAAGCCAGGCGCCATGGAGAAGGGTGAGAGCTATTTTATCTCAGGCAAGGGCTCTCTGGGCCAGGCACTGCGCGCGAAAACGCCCATTTTCGATCATCAGGGGCAGGTGATCGGGGTCGTTTCCCTGGGCTATCTGGTCAGTAAGATTGATAGCTGGCGCCTGGACTTCCTGCTGCCCATGGCCGGGGTCTTCGTGTGTGTGCTGCTGCTGCTGCTGCTGCTCTCCTGGCTATTTGCCGCGCATATCCGACGACAGATGATGGGGATGGAGCCGCGTCAGATAGCCCGGGTGGTGCGTCAGATGGAGGCCCTGTTCGGCGCCGTATTTGAGGGGCTGATTGCGGTCGATCCTGACGGACAGATCACGGCAATAAATCGCAATGCCCGCAAAATGCTGGGGCTAAGCGCACCGGGCCGCCAGTGGCTGGGACAGCCGATAAGCCAGGTGGTCTCGCCGTCAGACTTTTTCACCGATCGTATCAATGAAGATCGGCGTGATGCCATTCTCACCTTTAACGGGCTGAACGTGATAGCCAACCGGGCGACCATCCGCTCCGGCGATGGCGATACGCTGCTCGGCGCGATTATCAGTTTCCGCAGCAAGGATGATATCAATACGCTTAATGCCCAGCTGACCCAGATCCGCCAGTATGTCGACAGTCTGCGCACTGTGCGCCATGAGCACCTTAACTGGATGTCGACGCTGAGCGGGCTGCTGCAGATGAAAGAGTACGATCGGGCGCTGGAGATGGTACGCGGCGCGTCGCAGGCGCAGCAGCAGCTGATCGACCGCCTGCGCGATGCATTCAGTGACAAGGTGGTCGCCGGGCTGCTGTTTGGCAAAGTGCACCGGGCGCGCGAGCTGGGGCTGACGCTGACCATCGTCGACGGCAGCCAGCTGCATGCGCTACCGGCGGGGCTGGACAACACGGAGTTTGCGGCGGTATTGGGCAATCTGTTGGATAATGCCTTCGATGCCAGCCTGAAGAACCCACAGGGGGGCGGCGGCGTTGAGGTCTATCTGTCGGATGAGGGCCGCGAGGTCATCATTGAAGTGGCCGATCAGGGCTGCGGTGTCCCGGATACGCTGAAAGACAACATTTTTGAGCAGGGCGTGAGCACCAAGGCGGAAGATCCTGGGGAGCACGGTATCGGCCTGTACCTTATTGCCCGTTATGTCGGGCGTTGCGGAGGCACCATTACGCTGGAGGATAACCAGCCCTATGGCACTCTATTTTCTGTTTTTATCCCGAAGGTGAAGCGTGAACATGAATAAAATCAATATATTAATCGTCGAGGATGAAACGCCGCTGGCTGAGATGCACGCGGAGTTTATCCGCAATCATCCCTGCTGCGGCCAGCTGTGGCTGGCCGGTAATCTGGCTCAGGCCCGGGCGATGATTAAACATTTTCACCCGGATTTGGTGCTGTTGGATAACTATTTGCCGGATGGCGTCGGGGTGCATCTGCTGCATGAGCTGACCCAGCAGCGCTATCCGGGTGGCGTGGTGCTGACCACCGCTGCCAGCGATATGGATACCGTCTCAGAGGCGGTACGCAGCGGTGCCTTCGATTACCTGATCAAACCCATTGCCTACGAGCGTCTGGGGCAGACGCTGGATCGCTATCAGCAGCGCAACAGCATGCTCAGCGGGCATCAGAATGCCAGCCAGCGTCAGATAGACAGCATGTATAACGCCTATGCACGCGGGGACAGCAAAGAGGATCTGCCGGTCGGCATCGATGCCTTGACGCTGGAGAAGGTGCAGGGGCTGTTTGTGGACGATACGGTACGTCATACCGCCGAAAGCGTGGCGCAGAGTCTGATGCTGAGCCGTACGACGGCGCGGCGCTACCTGGAGTTCTGCGCGGCGCGTCAGCAGATCGTAGCCGAAATTGTCTATGGCAAGGTGGGACGTCCACAGCGTATTTACCGGGCGCAGGGGAAAATCTGAGCACCGTCTGGCGGTGGCGGAAAGCACGCCGTGGCCGGTGTTTCGTGTATTTCACGGTTTTAAATTATCCGCCACCTGTATATACTCACAGCAAAACTGTATAAACGAACAGGGGGCGGAATGAAAGCACTTACGGCCAGGCAGCAGCAGGTCTACGATCTGATTCGCGATCATATCGAACAAACCGGCATGCCGCCGACGCGTGCCGAGATTGCCCAGCGCCTCGGTTTCCGCTCACCCAACGCCGCAGAGGAGCACCTGAAGGCGCTGCAGCGCAAAGGGGTGATCGAGATTGTCTCCGGCGCGTCGCGCGGCATCCGCCTGCTGATGGAAGATGAGACGGGGCTGCCGCTGGTTGGTCAGGTGGCTGCCGGTGAGCCGCTGCTGGCGCAGCAGCATATCGAAGGATTTTACCAGATCGACCCGTCGCTGTTTAAGCCTGGCGCCGATTTCCTGCTGCGGGTCAACGGCATGTCGATGCGTGATATCGGTATTCTGGACGGCGACCTGCTGGCGGTGCACAAGACCCAGGATGTCCGCAACGGTCAGGTGGTCGTCGCGCGCATTGAGGATGAGGTGACCGTTAAGCGCCTTAAAAAACAAGGGAATATGGTACAGCTTCTGCCAGAAAACTGCGATTTTCAGCCTATCGTCGTCGATCTGCGCGAGCAAAGCTTTACCATTGAGGGGCTGGCCGTCGGCGTGATCCGCAACGGCGACTGGATCTAGGCTGTGTCCCGCCCCGGCGCGTAGTGCCTCTGCGCTTCCGGCCAGCGCATTACCCCGGTCTCCCACCCCGCGATCCCCTGGCTCGCGGGGTCTTTTTTTGCCGTTTCAGTGCGCTACGCCGGTGTGACCCGGCCAAACGATGAGAGGAATGTGATGCGAGGCGTTTTCCGGGAAGACAAGGCGCTGTGGCGCCTGGCGCTGCCGATGATTCTGTCGAATGTCTCCGTTCCCCTGCTGGGTGTGGTCGATACGGCGGTGATTGGTCATTTGGACTCGCCGGTTTATCTGGGTGGCGTGGCGGTGGGCAGTATGGCCACCACTTTTTTGTTTATGCTGCTGCTGTTTTTACGCATGAGCACCACCGGGCTGTGTGCCCAGGCGTTCGGCGCTGCCGATCGCCCGGCGCTGGCGCGGGCGTTGCTGCAGCCGCTGATCATGGCCCTGCTGGCCGGGGTGGGCATTATCCTGCTACGCCAGCCGCTCAGCGCGCTGATGCTGCAGATCGTCGGCGCCGGGGCCGCAATACAGGCACAGGCGCAGCTGTTTATGCATATTCGCTGGCTGAGTGCGCCGGCGACCCTGGCCAACCTGGTGATTCTGGGCTGGCTGCTGGGGGTGCAGTACGCCCGGGCGCCGGTGCTGCTGCTGATTGTCGGCAATGTGGTGAATATCGCGCTGGATCTGTGGCTGGTGGTGGGGTTGGGCTGGAAGGTGGCCGGTGCCGCCTGGGCTACGGTGATCGCTGACTATGTCACGCTGCTGATGGGGGCAGCGCTGCTGCTGCATGTGATGCGTCTGCGTGGGCTGCGCCGGGCGCATTTCCGGCACGCCTGGCGCGGTAACCTGCGCCGCCTGATGGCGCTGAACCGCGATATCATGCTGCGCTCCCTGTTGCTGCAGCTGTGCTTCGCCTCGCTGACGGTGATCGGCGCGCGGCTGGGGGCCGACATTGTGGCCGTCAATGCGGTGCTGATGAATCTGCTGACCTTTACCGCCTATGCGCTGGATGGCTTTGCCTATGCTGTCGAGGCTTACTCCGGCCAGGCCTTTGGCGCCCGCGATGCCCCGGTGCTGCGCCGGGTATGGCGCGCTGCCTGCCGTCAGGCAGGGGCGGTAGCGCTACTGTTTGCGCTGGCCTACAGCCTGTTTGGGCGCGATATTGTCAATTTGTTGACCTCGTTGCCTCAGGTACAGACCCTGGCGCTCGACTACCTGCCCTGGCAGGTCGTGCTGCCGCTGCTGGGAGTGTGGTGCTACCTGCTGGACGGCATGTTTATCGGTGCGACGCGCGGGGCTGATATGCGTAACAGCATGGCGGTCGCGGCCCTGGGATATGGCATGACGCTGCTGAGCATACCGTGGCTGGGTAATCATGGGCTGTGGCTGGCGCTGGCGGTATTTTTGATGCTGCGCGGTCTCTCCCTGTGGCTGATCTGGCGCCGCCGCTGGCGCACCCAGCGCTGGTTCCCCACCGGGGCAGCGTAGTCCGCCGCCGTGATGGCACTAGCGGGCCGGCGTTTCGCCGTCGGGCTCCTGGGCACAGGCGTGGCACAGGCCATGGGCTTCGATTACGCAGTGCTGCAGGGTAAACCCGTCCTGCTGCGCCAGCGTCTCCAACTGCTGTTGCAGGAGGTCGGCCGAACGTTCATGAACCTGGCTGCAGCGGTGGCAGATAAACAGCGCAGAGGTGTGACACGGCTTATCGAGATGGTGGCACATCACATAGCTGTTGGTCGATTCGACCTTATGGATAAAACCCTGCTCCAGCAGGAAATCAAGCGCCCGATAGATGGTCGGGGGCTTCGCCCGCGGCTCGGATACCCGCAGCAAGTCAAGCAGATCGTAGGCGCTGATGGCGCCCTGCTGAGCGGCCATCAGGCGCAGCACCTCCATCCTCTGGGGTGTCAGGCGGACATTGCGCTGCTGGCAGAGCTGTTCTGCCTGGGCCAGCAGTCGCTGCAAAGTGGGGGTGGTCATGGTCGCGGTTCTCTGCCAATAGTGTGGCGCCATTTTACCACAGTTAACACGGTGCCCCGAAGCGCATCGCAGCCACTTCGGTGTCGATCCGTGGTTTAAACCTTGTTATTTTATCATCCTAAATATATATCGATGGCAGACGCTGACATTTGGAGCGGGTAATTTAGCCCTGCGCCGCTCACCCTGTGCGATGGTTCGGGCATCGACTCGGGCTCATCCACTCTATAATTTCGCTAATAATATGTTTCTGGCCAAGGAGATAAAAATAATTAATATTTTAAAGTTAATAGTAATTCACGGACCCGTAAAAATAAGAATATAAATAATAAAAATATATTTCGATATCTAATGAAAATAACTTTTATATCAACCCTACCGTAGGGTATTGCGTAAATCTGCGCGTGCGCGATATAGAACTCAGGGAAAGGTAACCTAGACATGGATCTTATTTTAGCGATCGAACACTGGCCGCTGCGCCAGGCGATAGTGGAGCTTTACCGACGGCAGTTCACCATTATTTCACTGCCGGACGCGGTACCATTTTCGCCCCGTATCCTCAGCGCGCTGCATCGGGCCGGTAGTCTGCTGGTGACGGACCGACAGCGCCATAACCTGCTGCAGACTGTGGAGAGGGTGCGCCGCCATAGTCTGATTCCGGTGATCATCATTAACCGGCAGGATAACTACCTGACCCAGCTGATTGCCCGTTTTTTTAACGGTGCCCACGCCCTGAGCTACGATTCGTTTTACCGCCATATTCAGCGGCGTACCTTTCATCCGCTGGATCTCTATTTTTTGCCCTATTCGCGCGGCGCACAGGACGCCTGCTGGAGCACTGGTGAGACGGTGTATGCCCGGCTAAATGCCTTTGGCCTGATGACGCTCTACCAGCGCGGGGTTACCCTGCGCGAAGCTGCGGTGCTGCTCAGTCTCTCTTACCATAACAGTACGGCGATGACCGCCCGCCTATTGGGGATCCATGAGCAGGCGGTGGTGTACTGCAAGCGAACACTGGGGAGTAAGCTGGGGCTGGACCATCACCGGCCCGACTTTATCAGCCACATTTTCCTCTCTCCGGACGCGCGGTAGGGGCCGCCTGCGATGGCGTTGGGCATAGCGCTGGGCGTGGGAAAGCACGTTGCGCTGCGTGTCGGCCCGATGTGCGCTTTTTGTGCTCAGGGCAGGTATGCTAGAATCGCCGCCCCGCGCGCTACCCGGCGCGACAGTGGGTAAATGGGGCACATTATCATATGGGACACGGCGAACACGTAATGACTCAGGCAGCACATCAAGCAGTACATATCGAACAAGCGACGGGCGCCCGCGGGCGGGATCAGGCGGGCGCATTCTCCTCACAACGGTTCTCTATCGCCCCGATGCTGGATTGGACCGATCGCCATTGTCGCTATTTTCACCGTTTGTTGAGCCGTCAAACCCTGCTATATACCGAAATGGTGACCACTGGTGCGATTATCCACGGTAAGGGTGACTATCTGGCCTACTGCGAAGAGGAGCACCCGCTGGCGCTGCAGCTGGGCGGCAGCAATCCGGCCGATCTGGCCCGCTGCGCCCGGCTTGCCGAAACGCGTGGCTATGATGAGATCAACCTGAACGTGGGCTGTCCGTCGGATCGGGTGCAAAACGGCCGCTTTGGCGCCTGTCTGATGGGCGAGGCGCAGCTGGTGGCCGACTGTGTGAAGGCGATGCGCGATGTCGTTTCGATTCCGGTGACCGTGAAGACCCGTATCGGTATCGATGAGCAGGATAGCTACCCGTTTCTGTGCGATTTTATCGGTACCGTTGCCGGGCAGGGGGAGTGTGACACCTTTATTGTCCATGCGCGCAAGGCGTGGCTGTCGGGGCTGAGTCCCAGGGAGAACCGCGAGGTGCCGCCGCTGGACTATCCGCGGGTCTACCGCCTCAAGCAGGATTTCCCTCATCTGACCATCGCCCTTAACGGCGGCGTAAAGCGTCTGGATGAGGCGCGGGCCCATCTGCAGCATGTGGATGGGGTGATGGTGGGACGCGAGGCCTACCACAATCCGGGGATACTGGCACAGGTGGACAGCCAGCTGTTCGATGCCGACGCTGCGGTGCCGGACAGCGTGGCGGTGGTACGGGCGCTCTACCCCTATATCGGGCGAGAGCTGGCGCAGGGGACCTATCTGGGCCATATCACGCGCCATATTCTGGGGCTGTTTCAGGGGATCCCCGGTGCGCGTCAGTGGCGCCGTCACCTGAGCGAGAACGCCCATCGCCCGGGTGCCGGTATCGATGTTGTGGAGCAGGCGCTGCGCTTCGTTGATCGCCGCGCTGAGTAATTTGACCAACAGTTGGTGATTTTCATCACATCCTATGCCTCCCAGCCAGCGCGATGTCGCTGGCATTTTTATTGAATCAATGAGTTAACGCTGTTTTAAACATTGGCATGGATTTTGGATATTCATGGATAGCCCGTCGCAGTGACGGAATGGAGAGAAGTCGATGCTGGAAGTGATGTTTGTCCTGGCTTTTTTTATGATGCTGCTGCTGACCGGCATATCTCTGCTGGGAGTGATTGCCGCGCTGGCCGTCGCGGCGCTGCTGTTGGTATTTGGCGGACTGTTTGTGCTGGTCATTAAGCTGCTGCCATGGCTGGCATTGGCGATCGTGGTGGTCTGGCTGTACCGCGCGCTGCAAAAAAAACAGCCGCGTCGCTATTAGGCGCGACGTTCTGCGCAGAGTCGGCTCCATGCCTTGCCTTCTGCTTGCCGTGAACGGCTACGACTTATCCATGCGCCGGGCGTCGGCATTGGTTATACTGTCGCGCGTCACTGGCTCACAACAGGTAAAGCATTTCCACTATGGCAGGAAACAATCCCAGCAGTAAATCCCGCGAAGCACCCCGCGATCGCCAGATGGAGGGGCTCAAGCTGCCCCCGCACTCTCTGGAGGCTGAACAGTCCGTTCTCGGCGGCCTGATGCTGGATAACGAACGCTGGGATCATGTGGCCGAGCGTGTGGTCTCCAATGACTTTTACAGTCGCCCCCATCGTTTGATCTTTGGCGAGATGCAGCGTCTGCTGGAGCTGGGGCGCCCCATCGATCTGATTACCCTGTCAGAGTCGCTGGAGCAGCTGGGACACCTGGAGAGCGTCGGCGGCTTTGCCTATCTGGCTGAGCTGTCCAAGAATACCCCCAGCGCCGCCAACATCAATGCCTACGCCGATATCGTACGCGAGCGCGCGGTGGTGCGGGAGATGATCACCGTCGCCAATGAGATCGCCGACGCCGGCTACGATCCGCAGGGGCGCAGCAGCGAGGATTTGCTGGATCTGGCCGAGTCACGGGTGTTTCAGATAGCGGAAAACCGCGCCAGTAAGGATGAGGGGCCGAAGAGCATCGACCGGATCCTGGAAGATACGGTGTCGCGCATTGAGCAGCTGTACCAGCGGCCCCACGACGGGGTGACGGGGGTATCGACCGGCTATCAGGATCTGGATAAAAAGACCGCCGGGCTACAGAAGTCCGATTTGATCATCGTGGCGGCGCGCCCGTCGATGGGTAAGACCACCTTTGCGATGAACCTGTGTGAAAATGCGGCGATGACCCAGGACAAACCGGTGTTGATCTTCAGCCTGGAGATGCCTGGCGAGCAGATTATGATGCGTATGCTGGCGTCGCTTTCCCGGGTCGATCAGACCCGTATCCGTACCGGACAGTTGGACGACGAGGACTGGGCACGGATTTCCAGCACCATGGGGCTGCTGCTGGAGAAGCGCAATATGTATATTGACGACTCCTCGGGCCTGACCCCGACGGAGGTGCGTTCGCGTGCGCGGCGTATCTTCCGCGAACATGATGGTCTAAGCCTGATCATGATCGACTACCTGCAGCTGATGCGGGTGCCCTCGCTGTCGGATAACCGTACGCTGGAGATCGCCGAAATTTCCCGTTCGCTCAAGGCGTTGGCCAAAGAGCTGCAGGTGCCGGTGGTGGCTCTGTCGCAGCTGAACCGTTCATTGGAGCAGCGCGCCGATAAGCGCCCGGTCAACTCCGACCTGCGTGAGTCTGGCTCTATCGAACAGGACGCCGACCTGATCATGTTCATCTATCGCGACGAGGTCTATCACGAAAACAGCGATCTGAAGGGCGTTGCCGAGATCATCCTTGGCAAGCAGCGTAACGGCCCCATCGGGACGGTGCGCCTGACCTTTAACGGCCAGTGGTCGCGCTTTGATAACTACGCGGGCCCAGCCTATAGCGATGAAGACTAAGCCCCCGATGCACGCGGCACTACAGGACGTATGCGCCCGTGGCGGATCGCGTCTCTGCCTGTGGGACAATTTCATGAGCCGGGCGCCGGGCGCCCGACCCGATATCCAACCAAGCTCATTAATGGAACCAAGGAAGCAACATGAAAGCGGCAACCGCCATCATTGATCGCCGCGCTCTGCGACATAACTTTCAGCAGATCCGTAAGTTTGCGCCGCACAGTCGCCTTATTGCCGTGGTGAAGGCCAACGCCTACGGACACGGACTGCTGGAGACCGCAAAAATCCTCAACCAGGCTGACTGCTACGGCGTGGCGCGCATCGGCGAAGCGCTGATGCTGCGTTCCGGCGGGATCGTTAAACCGATCCTGCTGCTGGAGGGCTTTTTCTCCGCCAGCGATCTGCCGGTGCTGGTGGCCAATAATATCGAAACGGCGGTACACAGCGAAGAACAGCTGCAGGCGTTGGAGAATGCCGGTCTGGAGCGCCCGATCAGGGTATGGATGAAGCTGGATACCGGTATGCATCGTCTGGGGGTGCGTCCGGAGCAGGCCGAGGCGTTTTATCGTCGTCTGTGTGCCTGTCCTAACGTGGCCCAGCCGGTAAACTTTATGAGCCACTTCAGCTGCGCCGATGAGCCGGATAGCGGGCGTACTGAGGTGCAGCTGGCCTGTTTCGACGATTTTGTGCGGGGGAAAACGGGGGAGCAGTCTATCGCCGCCTCCGGCGGGATCCTGCTGTGGCCACAGTCGCACCGTGACATGGTGCGGCCGGGGATTATTATGTACGGCGTCTCGCCACAGGCGGATCTGTCGCTGGCGGCCGATCACTACGGGCTGCAGCCGGCGATGACCCTTCAGTCTAGCCTGATCGCGGTGCGCGAGCATAAGGCCGGCGAACCGGTGGGCTACGGCGGCGCCTGGGTGGCGCAGCGTGATACCCGTCTCGGGGTGGTGGCGATCGGCTATGGCGACGGCTATCCGCGCAGTGCGCCGTCGGGCACACCGGTACTGATCAATGGCCGAGAGGTGCCGATTGTGGGGCGGGTTTCCATGGATATGATCTCGGTCGATCTGGGGCCGCAGGCGGCGGATCGTGTGGGTGATAACGTGATCATGTGGGGACCGGGGCTGCCGGTTGAAAAAGTGGCCGCCTGTACCGGTATCAGCGCCTATGAGCTGATCACCAAGCTGACCTCTCGCGTTGCGATGGAATATATCGGTGAAGAGGCGTAGGGCCCCGTTGACACATCATCGATAGCGCGGGCCGGCATTTGCCGGCCCGCGCTGTTTTTCGTGCCCAGGATCAGCGGGCCGCCTGATAGATCTGGCGGCTCTGCTCCGGCGTGATATCGCCGTGCTCGCCCAGGGCGGTCATGCGGTGCTCCTGCAGCTTGTCGAGCAGCGCCGGAATGGAGCTGCCGTCCAGGCCGTAGTCGCCCAGGCGAGTTTTTACCCCCATCTGCTCAAAGAAGGCCCGCGTCGCGGCGATGGCGGCATCAATGCGCTGTTCGTCGCTGCCGCTGTGGATATGCCAGACCCGCTCGGCGTACTGCAGCAGCTTGGCGTGTTTTTTATCACGCTTCAGCTGCAGCACGTTGGGCAGCACAATGGCCAGGGTCTGGGCATGATCCAGCCCGTGCATGGCGGTCAGCTCATGGCCGAGCATATGGGTAGACCAATCCTGTGGTACCCCGGCGCCGATCAGTCCGTTGAGCGCCATGGTGGCACACCACATGATATTGGCGCGCACCCCATAGTTTTCCGGCTCCTGCAGCGCCAGTGGCCCCTCTTCGATCAGGGTCTGCAGCAGCCCTTCAGCGAAGCGATCCTGCACGCGTGCGTCGACCGGATAGGTCAGATACTGCTCCACGATGTGCACAAAGGCATCCACGACCCCGTTGGCGATCTGACGCGGCGGCAGGGTGTAGGTGACCTGCGGATCCAGCACGGCAAAGCGCGGCATGACACAGGGGGACATGAAGTGCAGCTTGTCACCGGTTGCGCTGCGGGTGATCACGGCTCCCATATTCATTTCAGAGCCGGTGGCCGGCAGGGTGAGAACCACCCCCATCGGAATGGCGCGGGTGACGTCGCTGCCGACGGTTTCCATGATGTGCCAGGGATCGCCTACGTAGTCTGCGGCGGCGGCGATAAACTTGGTTCCGTCAATGACCGAGCCGCCGCCGACGGCGAGAAGATAGTCGATCTTCTCGTTATGTACCATCTCCACCGCCTGCATCAGGGTTTCGTAGTGGGGGTTGGGCTCAATACCGCCAAACTCAAAGACGTGGCGGCCGTGCAGGGCGGTGAGCACCTGATCCAGTACACCGTTACGTTTAATGCTGCCGCCGCCGTAGGTGATCAGGACGCGTGCCTGCGGCGGGATCTCATCGCGCAGGCTGGCAATCTGATCTTGGCCAAACAGAATTTTGGTCGGGGTATGAAGAACAAAGTTTTCCATGATACAACCCTCACTCATATACCTAAAAAGCGTGAATATGTCCGGCGTCAGCGCCGGTATAAAACTTGAGTGCTATTGTGGGCGTATTGTGCTATCGACTCAATGCACATTCCTGTAGGTTGTTTGCCTATTTCTACATAAAAATGTAGAAAAATATGTTAAACAGGTAGAATAATTGCCAATTAAGTTGGTTGTATGGAGATCGTCATATGGTTATCGACGATAGATGGAAACAGTTGGCTGCACAGGTACAGCGCCTGCATCAGCAGCCGGGGGTCAAGCCCTCGCCGGTCGGGCATGTTAACCTCATCTATGTCAACGCACATCAACCCCGTACGCCAGTCATGTATCAACCCAGCCTGATCATTATATTGCAGGGGCGAAAAGTCGGGTATCTGGGCGAGCGGGTGTTTCACTATGATCCGAGCAATTATTTGCTGATGACGCTGCCGCTGCCCTGCGAATGTGAGACCTTTGCCTCGCCGCAGGAGCCGTTGATCGGCCTGGCGTTGCGGGTTGACGTGCAGATGCTGCAGGATCTGCTGATGGATATTGGCGATGGGATGCGTACGGCGGTGCGTCCGCATGCCGATGGGGTGCGCTCGGTCGCGTTGGACGACGCCATGTTGTGTGCCTGCGAACGTCTGGTGGAGGCGATGGAGGATTCCCTGCATGCGCGGGTGCTCGGTCCGCAGATTGTTCGGGAAATGCTGTTCCACGCCCTGTGCGGGGCGGGCGGTGACGCACTGCTGGCACTGGCCAGCCGCCATAGTCACTTTAGCCAGATAGCCAAGGCGCTGCGCCTGATCGAGCAGAACTATGCCAGCAGTCTGAATGTTGACAGGCTGGCGCAGTCGGTCAATATGAGCATCTCATCGTTTCACCATAACTTTAAGGCGGTGACGGCGACCTCGCCGCTGCAGTACATTAAATCGTATCGGTTACATAAGGCGCGCATGATGATCCTGCACGATGGGCTGAAGGCCAGTACGGCGGCGAGTCGGGTTGGCTATGAGAGTCCATCGCAGTTTAGCCGTGAATACAAACGGTTTTTTGGTAATACTCCCAGCGATCAGGCCAGCCGCTACCGCAGCGGCGGACTGCGCATCGCGGAACTGTGAGTCTGGACAGACTGATACCCGTCGGGAGGGTGGTCTGTATGCCAAGGAGTGTCGACAGATGATTGAACGAGCGTTTTTAGTACCGGGGATGGCGGTGCGGGAGTTTCGTACTGAGGTACCGTTAAACTGGCGCGACCCCAGCGACGGGCGGCGGCTGACGCTGTTTGCCCGTGAGCTGTGCGCGCCGGGCCGCGAGGCGGATGAGATGCCCTGCCTGCTGTTCCTGCAGGGGGGCCCCGGCGGGAAATGCCCGCGTCCGATCTCCCGCAGCGGCTGGCTGGCGGAGGCGCTGCGCGATTACCGGGTGATCCTGATGGATCAGCGCGGCACCGGCAACAGTAGCCGGATCGAGGCCAGTGCCTTGCGCGATCTGACCCCGCAGCAGATGGCGGATTACCTGAGCCACTTTCGCGCCGATGCCATTGTGCGTGACGCGGAGCATTTGCGCCTGCGCCACTTTGGCGGACGGCGCTGGACGACGCTGGGGCAAAGCTACGGTGGTTTTATTACTCTGACCTATCTATCCCAGGCGCCGCAGGGGTTGCATGCCTGCTATATCACCGGTGGCCTGCCGGCGATAGCGCCGGGTGCCACCCGACTGTATGAGGCGACCTATAACCTGGTAGCGCAGCGCAATCAGATTTTTTTTACCCGTTATCCACAGGTGCGTGAGCAGCTCGATCGTATCGTCGCCTTGCTGCGCGAACAGGCGGTATACCTGCCAGACGGCGACCTGCTCAGCGTAGAGCGTCTGTTGACGCTGGGGCTGGATATGGGAATGAGTGAGGGGTATGAACGCCTGCTGTGGCTGCTGGATGAGGCTTTCAACCAGGAGGGGGAGCTGAGCGACACTTTCCTGAATCAGGTGATGCAGCGCAGCGGTTTTGCCGATAATCCGCTGTATGCGGTGCTGCATGAGAGCATCTATGCCGATGATGCCAGCGGTGCGACCCATTGGGCTGCTCAGCGGGTTCGTGATGGGCTGCCGGCGTTCTCTTCAGAGCGGAGTTCGCCGCTGCTGACCGGCGAGATGATCTATCCATGGATGTTTGATCAGATGCAGTCGCTACGTCCGTTTCGTGCGGCGGCAGAGCTGCTGGCCCGGCGAGAGGTGTGGCCGGCGCTGTATGATGCCGCGCGCCTGCGCGATAACGGCATACCGGTGATGGCGGCGGTGTACTATCACGACATGTATGTCGATGTCGGCCTATCGTTGGAGAGTGCGGCACAGATCGGAAACCTACAGACCTGGATTACCAGCGAGTACGATCATAATGGCCTGCGTGTGGCACCGGTGTTCCGGCGGCTTCGGGAAATGATGGCCGAGCGCGGCGTCATGGCCGAATAGCAAAACGGCTCCCATCGGGAGCCGTTGGTTTTCGCGAGCGAACCACTTAGAAGTAGTAGTTCACACCCAGAGTAAAGTCATGGGTGGCCACTTTGGCCTGGGAGTTACCGGCGTTGGCTTTGCCTGCGTCCAGGTATTTGTAGCCCAGATCCAGATCCAGACGCTCGTTAACGTTGTAGATCACACCGGTACCGACGCTCCAGGCAAAGTTATTGCTGTTGCTCTGTACGTTGTCGCCGTTCATGTCGTTTTTCAGGCTGACATTAGCATAACCGATACCGGCGCCGATGTACGGAGTGAAAGGCGTACCGGTTTTGATGTCATAGTATCCGTTAACCATCAGCGTCTGCAGACCCAGACGGCTGTTGTTAGTCTCTGCGGCATCGTTGGTATGGCTGGAGGTGGCGTGAGCGCGGAAGGTGTAGTCCAGCTCAGCGCGAACCGGCAGGCTGAACTGGTTTTCGAAGTTATAGCCGAAAACCAGACCGGCGTTACCGACGCCTTTGTTATCGTTGCTCATGCCATTGCCATTAACATCTTTCTGATCGAACAGATGCTCGGCGCTGATACCCATTTTGGCACCGGCATAGTAACCGGTATTGTTGGTACCTGCAGCGTTGGCCAGAGTTGCGCCGGAGACCAGACCTACGAACAGGGCCAGTTTAGTGAATGCTTTCATGATGGATTCCTGATTATCAACATTTCGCGTGACATAGGACCTATCGAGTGACCTGTATCACAAAAAAAGAACATGCTGCACAATGATAGCCAGCAATGATGAAAATTTGAATTTATTTAATATGAATAAAATCAAAGGGGAAGATAAAATTGTATCCAATGTTTGCCAACTGTTTAAAATATGATGATCCTACATTGCAGAGGTATACGTAAAAATGGTTTACGGGCGGTTGTTATTTGTTCTCTGTAAGGATCAGCGTTAGCTAAAATAGGAATTTTTAGTTTTTAACGATATGAAAAAAATTTTATATAACCAATTAAATAGAAGATACGTATAGATTTACCCATCTTATCTTTTTTATTTCACCTTATAGATAAGGTCTTTTTATATTATTTTTGTCTATTTTTACACATAAAATGCGCTGGCGGCATTCACTTGTCAGGAGGATCGGGTAGGGGGCCCTACTGAGCGGTAAAAAAGAGATACCTGTATCCTGTTATTCTACGCAGACACAGTCGTAGTGAATATGGAAGTGATTAAAATCAGTTTAAAGTTTTTGTTATTGCAAGATAATCATTTTATCCATCCAAGATGGGGCCTGACATACTGGGATATGCCATCTGCTGATTGACATTGCTTCCCTGTGACGGTTATGTATATTATCGTTAGATTGTTGAAGAAATTTATTTTGCCATTTTAATTTGTCTTGAGAATATGTTTTCGGGGATATATATGAATAGGGAAATGATTCATCTGTTTAATTCAATGAATATTTATCCCGGTATACCCATACCGGATATCCCTGCTGAAAATTCATCTCCTGAGCCTGATGCGGTAGCGGCTGTACTTGATTCACGACACAACTACGAACGTATTCTTTGCCACGGTCCTCTCTCTGGAGTGAAAAGTATCGAGGCTGGCGGTAATACTACTCTACTAAAATTCATTGAGCGACTGATGCAGGAACGGCAGTTCATTGACACATTGAATGAAAAAAATAATCAATCATATAATAGCATGTATGCGTTGGAGCAGATTATCAGTGAGATAGGGGTGAACTCGGAGGAGGAGATTAAAATCAGCAGCGCTTTGAAACAGGCGGTATCGGATATCAATCACAGCATTGCAGATGTTAACCGGTTATCTAATCAAACCAATCTGCCGGCGATGGAGACAGCACATGTCAGCGCGCAGGGATGTGGCTTTAGCTTTATCGTTAAAGTGATTAAATCACGGGCCAGTGAGGTGAAACAGCATGCGGCGCAGATTGCTTTGCTTAGCAATACTATTTCCGCCCGTGCCGGGCAGGTATGCGAGAGTGTTTCTGCGATCCATGCTTTGATTACACGTATCAGCCAGGAGATGGCGTCAACCAGTGAGACATTGGAGCAAGTTATTGAGCGCTCTGGCCATATGCAAAAGATCATTCATCATATCGCGATACAGCAATTCTTAAATATGGTAAAGCGGGTTCATATTATTTGGAAATACCAGGTTTGCCATTATTTATTTATTCGCGATCGGCAGGCCGTAATGAACGTTCATCACTCTTGCCGTTTGGGGCATCGGTATTATACTGGGGAGGGGGTGATGATTTAGTGAGCATCTGGCCTATTGTGGTTTAGAGGCACCACATGCCAAAGTGCATCACGCTGGCCGTTTTTGGATTTGAGGATTATGAGGCAATGGAAAAGGAGCAGGAGCAGATGGAAGAGATTAGCTGCTGTCGTTATTCAGGGGATAGATAATCTGACTGCCGACATCATGCCTCCCGGTATGGAGTTATAGAGGTATATCACTCGAATATCAACACATGGTCATTTTTGTTATTCAATGGTTTACTTTTTGTTAAAGTATGGGTTGTAGAAAATAAAAATAGACAATATGGAGGAGATAATGATATGAAAAAAATGAAAGTATTGGTATTAGCCACGATGCTGTTAAGCGGCGCCGCTTACAGCGCCTCTGAGTCCGTAACGTTGTATGAGGCGCTGCCGTCGGGGGTGGGGCCGGCGATCGGTGAAGTGACGATCAGTGAAACGCCCTATGGCCTGCTGTTTACGCCCAGCCTGCGCACTCTGCCGCCTGGAATCCATGGTTTTCATGTCCATGAAAACGCCAGCTGCCTGCCGGGTGCCAAAGAGGGTAAACCGGTGCCGGCGTTGATGGCCGGTGGTCACTGGGATCCTGAGAAGCGCGATAAGCATATGGGGCCCTACAGCGATGCCGGGCACCTGGGCGATCTGCCGGGACTGGTGGTCAATGCGGACGGCACGGCGGACTATGCCGTACTGGCGCCGCGTCTGAAGTCTCTCGCCCAGCTGAAAGGACATGCGCTGATGGTGCACGCCGGCGGCGATAACTATGACGATCATCCGCACGCGCTGGGCGGCGGCGGTGCCCGTATGGCCTGCGGCGTTATCCAGTAACGAGGATGCGGCGTCAGCGGGTTTGGCTGGCGCCGCGTCGGGGCGGAAAGGCGCGTTTAGCGCAGGGTTTTAACGACCTGGCGTCGCCGTAGGAGATAGCCCAGCGGCAGGCTGCAGATATGCACCAGACGGGTAAAGGGGAAGATCAGGAAAATGGTCAGCCCCAGTACCATATGCACCTTGAACAGCCAGTTGACCTCTTGCAGATACTGGGCCGGATCGGGACGGAAGGTGACGATCCCCTGGCTCCAGCTGATCAGGTTTTGCAGCGTGGCGCCGGAAGGGTGCAGCAGATCGACCGGGATCGTCAGCATGCCCAGGCAGATCTGGATCGTCAACAGGATCAGGATCATCTTGTCGGAAAACGACGAGGTGGCGGCGACCCGGGCGCAGAAGAGGCGGCGGGCCAAGAGCATCAGCGCGCCGATCAGCAGCAGGGTGCCGAAGAGGCTGCCGGCGATCAGCTCCAGGATCTGATGGGTCTGACTGGAGATATAGGCATCATACCAGGAGCGCGGCGTCAGTAGCCCAGCCACGTGACCGAAGAAAACCCCCAGCATACCGACGTGAAACAGGTTGAGCGCATAGCGGCTATAGCGTCCGTTGGCCATCAGCAGCGAAGAGCCGCTTTTCCACGTGTATTGACCATAGTCGAACCGGTAGAGGCACCCCAGCAACAGCACCGTGATGGCGATATAGGGGTAGATGTTGAATAAAAAATAGGACAGTGCGGACATTCAATCCTCCTTATCGCTCAAGATCCAGGTAGTGAACCGGTGCCGAACGGCCCCGGGGCATATCGGGGAGCTCAACGCGGGCCGGGGCATGTGCGCGATCCCACTCCGCATCGATCGTCGTCGGCGCGCCGTCGGGTTCCGGCGTCAGGCCGTCGGTCTCTCTGCCGGCCAGCTGCAGCAGCAGCTGGAACAGTACGCCATAGATACCGTCGTGGGTGCGGCGGTACAGAATCTCCGCCACCTCGGCAATCTGCGTCAGGATACGCCGGCCCTCCTCAGGTTGGCGCTGTGACCGCAGGTAGGCAAACTCCAGCACCATCGGCAGATAGTCGGGCAGCTCCCGCGGCGCGGGCTCCAGCGTGGCCTGACGATAGTGGCTCAGGATATTGACCATCGCCTGCCCGCGGTTTTTGGACTCGGCCAGCTGGTGCCCGCACAGATACAGGGCGCAGCGGCGGGTGTGATCAAACTGCGCAATGTAATCGCTTTGACGGGTTGCCAGCGGGGCCTCCCAGTAATGGGAGATAAACGCCTCCAGGCGCCCCTGCTGCACCGCCGTCATTTCGCGACACTGCGGCAGCGCCGCCTCCAGCTCACCGCGCGCCTGCCACAGCGCCTCATCGGGGTAGTCCAGCAGGCGGGCCAATATTAACAGGCTCAGCATGGCTTACTCCTTGCTATGGGTGCTGATAACCAGGCGATCGTCGGGGCGATAGCCGGTGAGGTTGGCGCCGTCGGTATCGTGGGGCGAATTGAAGCTGAAGCCGCAGCTGCCGTGCTCAATATATTCGCGATCGCCTCCCGGGCGATGCATCCCGGTGGGGATCACGAAGCGTTCATGGTACGGCGCCAGCGCCAGAAGGTGGTACATGGCCTCGGCCTGCGGAGCGCTGAGATTGGCCTGCTGCAGCCACTGCGGCGCCTGCGGACTGAGCAGGCTGCGGCGGTAGTGGCGCAGGGCGCTCAGGCGGGTCAACGCCGCCTCTACCGGCTTACGGTTACCGGCGCACAGCAGGTTGGCCAGGTAGTCGATCGGAATACGCATCTGCGCCAGCTCCGCCAGGTGGATATCGTGGGGTTCGGCCAGGCCGGCGTCATCGAAGCGGATCGGCGACAGGGGCGGCACGTACCACACCATCGGCAGCGTACGGAACTCCGGATGCAGCGGCAGCGCCAGGCGCCACTCCTTAATCAGACGGTAGACCGGCGAACGCTGGGCATGCTCCAGGATCTCATCGCTGATGCCGTCGCGGCGGGCCTGCGCAATGACATCCGGATCGCCGGGATCGAGGAAGATCTTCATCTGCGCCTCATACAGCGCCTGCGGATCCGCCTCTGCCGCCGCGGTGGGGATCGCCTCGGCATCGTACAGCATGACGCCGATATAGCGGATCCGTCCGACGCAGCTCTCGGAGCACAGGGTCGGCAGCCCGGCCTCGATGCGCGGGTAGCAGAAGATACACTTCTCCGATTTCCCGCTTTTCCAGTTGTAGTAGATCTTCTTGTAGGGGCAGGCGCTGACGCACATGCGCCAGCCGCGGCACTGATCCTGATTGATCAGCACCACGCCGTCTTCGGCCCGTTTATAGATGGCGCCGCTGGGGCAAGAGGCGACGCAGGCCGGGTTAAGGCAGTGTTCGCACAAGCGCGGCAGGTACATCATGAAGGTCTGTTCAAACTGGGCATACCGCTGTTTGTCCAGCCCATCCAGATTGCGGTCGCCCTGACGGACGCGGGCTTCGCCGCCCAGGTCATCCTCCCAGTTGGCGCTGCCCTCAATTTTCTCCAGCGTCTTGCCGGTGAGCAGCGAATAGGGGCGCGCCGTCGGCTGGTGGCGTGCGCCGGCGGGGGCGTTGTGCAAATGCGCGTAGTCGAAGGAGTAGGGTTCATAGTAGTCCCCTATCGCCGGCATATGCGGATTGGCGAAGATTTTAGCCAGCAGGCTGAGCTTGCCGCCCATGCGCGGCGTCAGCTGGCCGTTGACTCGCTGCCAGCCGCCGTGCCACTTATCCTGATCTTCCCAGTCACGGGGAAAGCCGCGCCCCGGCTTGGTTTCTACGTTGTTGAACCAGCCGTATTCAATGCCCTCGCGGCTGGTCCAGACGTTTTTGCACACCACCGAGCAGGTGTGGCAACCGATGCACTTATCGAGGTTTAGCACCATGGAAACCTGTGCACGAATTTTCATTTTTCTCTCCCTCTTCCCGATCGGTTTCAGTCCCACTCCACCCGGTTCAGCCTGCGGATAATCACAGTCTCATCCCGGTTGGAGCCGATGGTGCCGTAATAGTTGTAGCCCCATGACAGGTGGGCATAGCCGCCGATCATGTGGATCGGGTTGGGACAAATCCGGGTAATGGAGTTGTGGATCCCACCGCGTTTCCCGGTGACCTCCGACAGGGGCATGTTCAGCGTACGCTCCTGGGCGTGGTACATCAGCGCCAGCCCGGCGGGAATGCGCTGGCTGACCACCGCCCGCGCCACCATGGCGCCGTTGCCGTTAAACAGCTCAACCCAGTCGTTGTCGGCGATGGCGCCGCGCTGCGCATCGTGCTCGCTGATCCAGATCAGCGGGCCGCCGCGCGACAGGGTCTGCATGATCTGGTTGTCGGTATAGGTGGAGTGGATCCCCCATTTCTGGTGGGCGGTGCCAAAGTTCAGTACCAGCTCCGGCTGCCCGTTGGCTGTATGTTCGCGTACGCTGCGGCAGCTTTGGGTATCCAGCGGGGGTTTATAGCAGGCGAAGCCTTCGCCGAAGGCCTGCATCCAGGCGTGATCCTGATAGGCCTGCTGACGGCCGGTCAGGGTGCGCCAGGGGACGGCGTGGGTGATGTTCAGGCTGCCGGCGGTGTAGGCGTGCCGATCGCTGTCGATACCCGACCACAGCGGGCTGGCGATCACCCGTCCCGGCTGGCGCTGAATATCGGCGAAACGGTAGTGCACGCCTTTCTTGTCGGCGGCCAGTCCGGCTATCTCTTGCTGGCCGGTTTTGGCGGCCAGATCGCGCCAGGCGCGATCGGCGACCTGGCCGTTGGTTTCCGGTGCCAGGGTGAGAATGGTCTCCAACGCCTGGGTGGCATCCTGCATGTTGGCACAGGGGCCGACGCCGTCCAGCGTCTCGCTGCCGTGACGCGCGTACAGGCTGTCGATCTCGGGGCGGGTGTCCCAGTGTACGCCTTTGCCGCCGTTGCCGTGGGCTGCCAGCGCCGGGCCGAGGTGGGTATATTTAAAATAGGTCTGCGGATAGTCACGCGCCACGACGGCGATGGCAGGCGCGGTTTTTCCGGCGACAAAGGTCTGCGGATCGTTTTTCCAGTCGCTGACGCCGCAGGCCTGGCCCAGCTCTGCCGGCGAGTCATGCAGTAGCGGCGTGAGCACGACGTCGCGCTCTTTGCCCAGATGCCCCTCGCACAGCGCGGAGAACTGCCGGGCGATCCCTTTGAAAATATCCCAGTCCGGGCGCGCCTCCCACATGGGATCGATAGCGCGGGTAAAGGGATGAATGTAGGGGTGCATGTCGGTACTGCTGAGGTCTTCCTTCTCATACCAGGTGGCCGACGGCAGGATCACGTCTGAATAGAGGCAGGTGGTGGACATTCTGAAGTCGAGCGTCACCAGCAGGTCCAGCTTGCCCTCGACGCTGTCGCGCCAGGTGACCTGCTGCGGCAGCGGCAGCCCCTTTTGCTGCAGATCCTGCTCCATGACGCCGTGGCGGGTGCCCAACAGGTGTTTCAGAAAGTATTCATGTCCTTTACTGGAGGAACCGAGCAGGTTGGCACGCCAGACAAACAGTATGCGCGGATAGTTTCCCGGTGCGTCGGGATCTTCGCTGGCGATGCGTAGGGAGCCCTGTTTCAGCGCCTGCGCGACCCCGGCCCTGACATCGCCCTCCGCCGCCCCGGCGGCCAGCGTGAGCGGGTTGCGATCCAGCTGGGGCGAGGAGGGTAGCCAGCCCAGGCGTTCGGCGATGACGTTGAAGTCGATCAGGCTATGGGGGAACCGGTCACGCTCTGCCAGCGGCGACAGCAGCGTATGGGCATCCACGTTTTCATAGCGCCACTGGCTGGTGTGATTGTAGAAGAACGAGGTGCCGTTCATCAGCCGCGCCGGGCTTTGCCAGTCTCCCGCCAGGGCGACCGGCGCCCACCCGGCCAGCGGCCGTAGCTTTTCCTGACCGACGTAGTGCGCCCAGCCGCCGCCGTTGACGCCGATGGTGCCGCACATCATCAGCACGTTGATGATGCTGCGGTAGGTCATATCGCTATGGAACCAGTGGTTGATCCCGGCGCCGACGATGATCAGCGAGCGGCCATGGGTTAAGCGGGCGTTGTTGGCAAACTCCTGTGCCAGACGGATTATCTGCTGGCGCGGCACGCCGGTAATGGCCTCGGCCCAGGCTGGGGAGCAGGGCGCATCTTCTGCGGGGATCTCCCCTGTGCGCGGGCGCAGGCCGTAGTGGGCCAGCATCAGATCGAAGACGGTGGCGACGGCGACGCACTCGCCGCTGGCCGTGGTGATCCAATGCACCGGCACCTGACCGTAGGTATAACGGTCGTTGGCATTGTCATGGCTGAAGTCAGGCTGAACGACGCAGACCTCGCCTTCATCCAGCGCCTGCAGGCTCAGCAGCGGATCGATGGCGGCGCCGCTGAGGGCATCCTGCTGTACGGTATTCCACTGTCCCCCCTGATCCCAGCGAAATCCCGCCGAACCGCGGGGAATGACGATCTGCCGTGAGCCTTGGTCGAATGCCAGCGTTTTCCACTGGGCCAGCGGCTGCTCTCGCCACGCCGCCAGATCGGCGGCGCGCAAGTAGCGTCCGGACTGATAGGTGTTCTCTTGGCCGGAGCAGGGGCTCAGCATCACCAGCATCGGAAAATCGGTAAAGCGTTTGGCATAGCGGACAAAGTAGTCGCAGGGCTGCCGTAGGTAAAACTGCTGCAGAATAACCTGCCCTAATGCCAGCGCCAGCGCGGAATCGGTGCCGGCCCGCGGAGCCAGCCACTCATCGGCGAACTTACAGTTTTCCGCATAGTCAGCGCTGATGGCCACCACCTTGGTGCCGTTGTAGCGCGCCTCGGTCATAAAGTGGGCGTCCGGCGTGCGGGTCTGCGGCACGTTGGATCCCCACATCACCAAATACTGTGCGTTATACCAGTCGGCGGACTCCGGCACGTCGGTCTGTTCGCCCCAGGTTTGCGGAGAGGAGGGCGGCAGATCGCAGTACCAGTCGTAGAAGCTCAGGCAGGTGCCGCCGATCAGCGACAGGTAGCGGGAGCCGGAGGCGAACGAGAGCATGGCATGAGCCGGGATCGGCGAAAATCCGGCGACGCGATCGGGGCCAAAGCGTTTGACGGTAGCGATATTGGATGCCGCGATCAGTTCGTTGGCCTCTTGCCATGAGACGCGGACCAGGCCGCCCATACCGCGCTCACGCTTATAGCACTGGCTCAGTTCGGGGTTGTCCAGAATGGCTAGCCAGGCGTCGACGGCGTCGGGGTGCAGCGCTTTCTGCTCACGCCACAGATCCCGCAGCGCACTGCGCATCAGCGGGTATTTAATCCGGTTGGCGCTATAGATATACCAGGAGTAACTGGCGCCGCGCGGGCAGCCGCGCGGCTCGTGATTGGGCAGATCGATGGGCGTTTCCGGGTAGTCGGTATACTGTGTCTCCCAGGTAATCAGCCCGCTTTTAACGTAGATTTTCCAGCTGCAGGAGCCGGTACAGTTCACCCCATGGGTAGATCGCACCACCTTATCGTACTGCCAGCGGCTGCGGTAGCTCTGCTCCCAGCCGACGCTGTCCTGCAGGTACAGCTCGTGCGCGTTGGCGGCCATGGGCTTGCCCGCGGTGAAATAGCGGATCTTTTTCAGAAAGGTACTCATATCCGTTTCTCCCGACGATTAATGGTGCCTTCCATAGGACAGCCAGGTGACGCCCATGCACAGCAGGTAAAAGACGCTGAAGCAAACCAGCGGCAACAGCACGGAGTGGGTCAGGGTAATGGCGCTGCCGAAGGTTTTGGGAATGATAAAGCCGCCGATGGCGGAGGTAAAGCCGAGCGCCGCCGAGCTCATCACATCGGCATACTGCTCGACATGTTTACCCTGCATCCCCTGCTGCTGCGCTTCCTGCGCGGATTTCTGGTGGAAAATCTGTGAAATAAGCTGGAAGCTGGAGCCGCTGCCAAGGTTGGTAAAGATAAACAGCCCCATGAAGACGATGTAGAACAGAATAAAGGAGCCGCTGCTGCGCTCGCTCGGCAGGGTCGGTACGATCAGCAGGCTAAAGATAATCATGAAGAAGAAAGCCACCTGCGTGATGCGATAGCCGCTGAATTGATCAGAGAGGCGTCCGCCGATGGGACGGGCGATAGCGCCCAGCAGCGGACCGACAAACGCGTAGTCGATGATGTCGATATCCGGAAACTGGGTCTTGGTCAGCAGCGCAAATCCCGCGGAGAAACCGACGAAAGAACCAAAGGTGGCCAGGTAAATCAGGCTGGTTATCCAGGTATCTTTCTTACCCAAAATGACGAACTGGGAAGAGAGCGATGACTGCATACCCGCAATGTCGTTCATCATGAACCAAGAGAGCAGGCAGGCGATAATGATAAAGGGAGCCCAGAGGAAGGCCGCATTTTGTAGCCAAATCATCGCATTATGATCAACCTGCTGCGGTGCGCCGCCCAGGCTGCCGAACAGTCCGATGCCGATCACCAGCGGGACGCACAGCTGTACGACGCCGATCCCGCCATCGCCCAGTCCGCCGTTGATCCCCAGGCCATACCCCTGCAGGCGTTTAGGGAAAAAGAAGCTGATATTCGCCATGCTCGAGGCAAAGTTGCCGCCCCCAATACCGCACAGGATGGCGATACAGGCAAACGAATAGAACGACGTCTGCGGGTCCTGAATCGCGCAGCCCAGCCAAACACTGGGGATCAGTAGTAGCGCGGTGCTGATCGTGGTCCAGCGGCGTCCGCCAAAAATGGGGACGACGAAAGAGAATGGAATACGCAGAATGGCGCCGGAGATCGAGGGTAAGGCCGCCAGCCAGAAGAGTTGATTGGTCGTAAAATTAAATCCGATGTGATTAAGCTTGATAACGACAGAACTGAATACCATCCAAATACAGAACGCCAGTACCAGACAGAATACGGAGACCCATAGATTCCTTTTTGCAATGCTGTTTCCCGTTGCTTTCCAAAAAATTTCGTCTTCAGGATCCCAATTTTTTAATACGCGCGCATTTTGGTTCTCTAACGGTTGATTACTCATATCGACACCTTTTTTTTTGCATATCGATGATGCTTTTAGTCTGTGAAGCCGCGTAACAACCTGTTTAGCTGCGAGTAAATCTTCCCGCATTCAGCGCCGCCCATTTATGTTTTCCCGACTTATCCGTTTCACAATATCGCGTTATACCGATAATTACAAAGCGATACCCATTTATGGAGTAGCATAGATTGCGGAGTTAGCCAGTGAGGGGAAATAATTATGATTTCAGTATGTTGATTGAAGATAATAAATATCTTTTCAAGCTGATAATATCTATGGGCTAACTGAGTGATTATATTAGGGTAAAATCATTGCCGTCTGATAAGCAAAGTAAATGCTTTTTTTATTAGATGACTGATATCGATATAGTATAGCGCGATATGGCAGATTTTCTTTCCGCACAGATTGATCAAAATAGTGTCATACAGCGATGCTGAATAAAACAAATTTTAATGAAAATAAGAATGATTGCTTTTTTGTAGAGGCATGGGGTGCTACCACCTATATCAAATGAAGCAGAGCGGTCGTCGAGATGTGGCCTCGCATGAGATATTGATTTTTTATTCCCTGAGCATAGGCCGCTATCTCTGTGCCCCTTTTACAGGAGCCCCATTGAGTGGGGGAATTGCATTGTCATTGCAAATCAGATACAGATACAAATATCATGATTGGTTTACAAATAGTTTCTGATTGTCACTGTCGCTAAGAGTAAGGTTAACAAATAACAATATAATGACGCTCGCTTAATTCGCATTTTATTGTTTTAACGCATGGAAATACGATTTTATTTATTTCAGCAGAGTCATAGCCGAGGAGGTCGGATGTCCTCTGTATCAATGTTTATTCCTCGGTACCTCTCGTGCTGCCCTTTATTGATCTCAACGGGTAGGGTGAATATATATTGATTGATTTTTGAGCAGGTTACTCAAGTGTTGAGTAGGGACGAAAGGAACGGTGGTCTGTCAGGGAGGTATTTGGCAAGTGGTGTTATTAAATTATATTTTCTGAGGGTTAGCATGAAACAGGGTTATTCTATCCTAATACCTTTTATCGTGGGCGGTGCGTTGGCCTGCCTGCCCGCTCCGGCAGGGCTCAGCCACCACGCATGGCTCTATTTTTCGATTTTTATCGGCTCAATTGTCGGATTGATCATAGAGCCCTTACCGGGCGCGGTTATTGGCCTGATTGCAATCGTTATCATTGCGGGGCTGGGGCGTTGGGTGTTGTTCTCGCCGGAACAACTGACACAGCCGCATTTTCACGCGACTTCAGCGGCGTTTAAGTGGGCAGTTTCCGGCTTCTCAAATTCAACGGTATGGCTGATCTTCAGCGCCTTTATGTTTGCATTAGGGTATGAAAAGACCGGGCTGGGGCGACGTATTTCGCTGCTGTTGGTAAAATCCCTGGGACGGCGTTCGCTGACTCTGGGGTATGCTATCGCCATTGCCGATCTGGTGCTGGCGCCCTTTACGCCGTCGAATACGGCACGTAGCGCCGGGACCATTTACCCGGTGATCAGCAACCTGCCGCCGTTGTATGACTCGAAACCCAACGATCCCAGCGCCCGCCGGATCGGCTCCTATCTGATGTGGGTTTCCATTTCGATCACCTGTGTTACCAGCTCAATGTTTCTTTCAGCTTTGGCACCCAACCTGCTGTCCAGTGCGCTGATTAACCAGATGACAGGGTTACAGATTTCCTGGGGCAGCTGGTTTATTGCCTTTTTACCGTGCGGAATTGTTCTATGGTTGCTGACGCCGCTGCTGGGCTACTGGCTATATACGCCAGAGGTGAAAATAAATGATGAGGTTCCGAAATGGGCCAGGCAGGAGCTGGAGAATTTAGGGGGGCTGTCACGCCGTGAGAAATTGCTGCTCCTGTTCGTCGCGCTTGCGCTGCTGCTGTGGGTCTTTGGCGGAGGATTTATTAACTCAGCCATCGCTGCGCTATTGGTTATTGCGCTGATGCTGATCACCAATGTGATTAGCTGGGATGATGTTATCAGCAACAAGGCGGCATGGAATACGCTATTCTGGTTCGGCACGCTGGTCTCTCTGGCTTCAGGGCTATCCACCGTCGGTTTCGTACATTGGTTTGGGATTGTTATCTCTGATTATCTTAATGGGATGTCAGTGATGGTTGCCAGCGTATCGCTGCTCCTGTGTTTTTATCTGCTGCACTACTTCTTTGCCAGCACAACAGCGCACGCCACGGCGTTGATCCCGGTGATGATCGCCGCCGCTATGGATATTCATGGCATTAATATGATGGAGTTCTCTCTGGCCATCTCTCTGTCATTGGGGATCATGGGGATTATCACACCCTATGGCACGGGACCAAGTCCAATCTATTTTGGCAGTGGTTATCTTCCCTCTAAAGACTTTTGGCGTCTGGGTGCCATATTTGGCATGGTTAATCTGTTGGCGTATCTATTTATTTGTTTGCCATGGATTAACTACCTTTATCGTTAATTTATTAATCTTTTTTGAAACAATCTGATAGATAAAAAGTGGCCACCCTTCATGGTGGCCACTTTAGATTGTTGAGCATGGTCATTGGCAATGATAAAAGTAAAAAAGTCATCAGGATGACGATTCGGAATCAGCTAGCCATACTCGTTGGTACAATTGGCTGGTGTATTACCATTAACCCCAGGAGGCCCAGCTTACGGGGTCTTTCTGCGAAGCTTGACACGTTACTGCATGATTTGTCATGTTGATACCTGTTGTAGTACAGCCGTTTTGATTGGTAGCAATAGGCGTTGGTGAGGCGCATCCTGCCAATGATATGAGGGCCATTCCGGCCAGAATAGAAAAAATATAATGTTTCATGTAATTCACCTTTTGGGTCGAATTGGAGTATTTAAATAGGGCGTTATCCGCAATAGACGATCTACGGCTCTACATCGCTATAAACATTGATAGTGTACGGGACGTCTTTTTTATAAAGCATGGCACATATCTATCCTAGTTTATTTCTATAAGCGATGAATTCGTATTTAACATCTATTTATTAAAGTTAACGATTGTATTTTGTAATGTCTATCATGGCTTGGTAAAAATGTATTTCGGCATGTGAATGTATATTGAACTATAATCTTTCTTGGGTGATGGCGTGTACTGTGGTGGATATATATATGATGTAATTGGCTATGACAATATCGCTATCCGCTTTTATAAAATATTTTGATGTAATTAGAAATAGGATGCCCAGCTTTTCCCGATAGCGCGCTGAAGGACTCATCTTGCAAAGGGTTGTTGCATCACTGGCGAATGGATATGCCTGTTACGCCATAGGTCGACATTGGTGTTAAATCAGCAGCAACCCCAAGGAGAAACTACGAGGTATGATGGGCTTTGTTAATGAATGACCCGCTCCCCGTATGTGGTTTACTCATAATCAGGAATAACCGGCCTCATTCTGGCTGCATATTCTGGCAACCGGCGGATTTTTCAGCAAACTCTGAGGGGGTCATCCAGCCCGGTGCACAATGGGGATGACGCTGGTTATCGTGTATGCGGCAGGTCTCGATTTTGCACCGTGCATCCTCCAGAGAGATGAACCCGTTCTCATTCAGGCACGCCTGCCTTAACCTGCCGTTGAAGGATCCACCGTCGCGTTGTCCGTCGGTGTTCCAGGGCGGGAGAAGCCGATCCCTATTCCCCCCCTCTGTCCAATATTTCCCCTGCAAATTCAGAACCATTATCGGCTTTCAGCACCTGCGGTAAAGGACGCCTGTGCGCTATGCTGTCCAGCATCCCGGCCACGTCTGTCGAACGCAGATGCTGTCTCACGCCTATCCCCAGCTATTCGCGGGTGTAGAGGTCGAAATCGTCAATAGGCGCAGCCGTCACCGTCAAACCACGTATCAGAGACAAAATCCATGCCCCAAATCTGGTTTGGAGACAGGCCATGAGGCTGCAGCTGC
This sequence comes from Edwardsiella ictaluri ATCC 33202, assembly GCF_000264785.1. Classification (GTDB taxonomy): domain Bacteria; phylum Pseudomonadota; class Gammaproteobacteria; order Enterobacterales; family Enterobacteriaceae; genus Edwardsiella; species Edwardsiella ictaluri. Next base: position 76,953 of record NZ_AFJI01000007.1, read on the forward strand.
CGCCGCTGGGCTGATTTATGGTGGCGTGGCCGTTGAGGCGCAGCGACAGCCCCTGCTCACAGTAGAGGCGGTAGATCCATGTGCGATTATCATGCCATCCCTCACGCTGGAGCATCCGGTGTACCCGGTGATCTCCGTAGTGAATTCGCGTTTCGGTGCTCTCCCGGATACGCAGGCGCAGTGCGCTGCCATCGGCAGCAACGGAACGATACCGTTAGCCCGCAGTGCAAAACAGACCTGTCTTGCGCTGGCACCCTATCGGCGCTGTCAATCCCTGATCCATTCGCACAGAGGTGCCAGCATCAGCCCTTTTTTGCCAATACCCCCTGCAGCATCGCCTTGTCGGGGCTGAGATCAATAGCCAGCCTCTCTCTTCAGCCGTAGATTTTCCTCTTCCCGTTGCCGCATAGGTTTGAGTTCAGAAGGGGAAATTCCGCCGTATTGCTTTCGCTAGGTGTAAAAAGTGGCGTCGGAAATACCCAGCTTGCAGCAGACATCCGGCATGGGCGTATCCAGCTCAGTCTGCTTCAGGGCAAAGGCAATCTGCTCTTCAGTGAATCGTGACTTTTTCATCGGTACCACCTCCGCCCAGGGGCGTGTTTCTCATTCCGGAATTCTGCTTCTGAATGGCGCAGGATTTTGGGGCAGGGTCACTCATAAACAAAGCCGGTGCCTGGGTCAAACTGCATAGCCGGTATTTGCTGCTGCATAATATATTGACCTGGTGATTCAAAATGAATGGCTGGTTAGTTTCAGCATGTCCAAATTCCGGATAGTAATAAACAGGGTAGCTGACCAGATTGGCGAATTGCTGTATCACATATCGGTAAAGAGATTTTTCTTCGTCGGATGCATCTTGACCGTAAAACTGCCCAAAAATAACGGCGCGCGGATGGAATTTCCTGCTGAACGCTATCTGATGTAAGGTACGGTCAAGCTGTTTTTCCGTCACTCCGATATCTTCCAACATCATTATTTTATCGGAATAGCTTCCCTCATAAATAGTGGAAAATAGGGACTGTACCAGAGTCATATTTCCACCATCTAATTTACCGCTTACTTTTTTTACAGCCTGACTATTCATTGGCTCGATACCAGTATAATGACTCCCATGGGATAGTGTCTCAAAAACTTCACTCAGGCTGTTGTTCATGCTGGCTTTTTTGCTTTTATCAATATCATGCATTTCTTTATTAGAAGACGCCAGCACCCCGTGCACGCTTGACCAGTTTAGTTCGTGATTAACAAAGCTATGAATGGCTGTCACGTCACTGAAGCCAATGATGATTTTCGGTGTGGATTTTGAAATATGCTGCCGCTCTGCATGCAAGGCTGGATATAGATTGAATGCCCCAGAACCGCCTCTGATAAACCAGAGGTATCGGACATTTCTGTCACTGAGAGCATTAATGAGAGTCTGGGCCCGTTTTTCATCCGTGTTGACGTAACCCAGCCTGGTAGGCTGCTGGTTGAGATATCGTTTGTCAACTGAGTAACACTGGCGGGAAAAGGCCATCTCAATCTCAGGGATGACGTTTTCATCATATTGCGATGAACTCGAAATCAGGAATATTGTCCCCTTTTGGACAGAGTAGCCTTTTCGCTCATGTGTTACTGGCGGGGGGGCTATTTTTTTTACAGCGGTCTTGGGCGGTGAGGTGGTCGCACAACCTGACAGGAAAAGTAAAAGGGCAGTGATTATTATTTCTTTCGACACTCTTATTTTTATCTTAATCATATATTTCCTTAGTAATAAGCTTTAGTTAGATTAACATCTGCTATGCAGTCGAAGATATTTTCGCCTCAGTTATTGTTGGTATAGTTTAGACTGTCCCCAGAATCGTAGGAATATGCGATCCTCACGACGAGGCTCGCTCAAAGCCCTCCGGGCTGACGCCACCTAGGTGACTGTGGCGGCGAGCCTGGTTGTAGCTGACTTCAATATAATCGAAGATATCCGCCCATGCCAACCTCGAGTCTGTAAATGATTCTGTGTAACTGCCATCGCATTAAAGGTGATCGCTAAGGCGATCACTGAACTCGATAATAAAATGGCTCATAGCCAGCCGCCAGTTCTGGATCGGTATACTCCATTTTTCGATACGGTCTGTATCGCCAGATAAATCACCTTACGCACCGAGCTATCCGTCGGGAATATTTGCGTTTCTTGATGGCCGTCCGTATCACGCTGTTAGGAGCGCGACGGCTGCGATTTATCAATGCATCCACGCCGCCTTCATCAGCCAGCTCGCGAGAACGATAAAATGTATCACGTGAGACATCCATGATTTTATAGGATTTTTCCATATTGCTGAGCTCTTCAGCCAGATTGGGAAAACCTGTTTTATGTTTGATAACGGGATTGGTAGTATGAAGCATGAGAGTTACCTTGTGTTTTGTATAAGGATCCGACACCCATATCACAACCGGTAACTCTGAACCTTTCAAGGCTATGTGTCAGATCAAGTCGAGACTAATACAGGGGGCGACCATTTCATTCGCAAAGCCCGTTACAGAAGTAAACGATTGACGTTGTCATCCATAGACACGTGCTCTTTTCGCCATCAACTCGTTATGTAATTTTTGCTTCATTTCCAAGTGATTAAAATAGCTTAATGTCTTATCAACAACAGAAGGATTAATGCCCACATTACTTACGATGCTATCCATACGATAGCCCTCGCCCACGACATCGAAGACACTAGATAGCCGAGTATTCACCCGTTTTAACGTAAACGGAGATAAAAACTCATTATACGAATGTCCACCACTATTAAAAAGCATGGCTGAGGCAAGTACATGAATATAAACTAGAGGGTTTGTTTTATTAAAACAAAAGGCTTCTATTTCTTTTAGATATTGCAATACCCTAGCTTGACACAGCATCGTACCTGATATGCCATTTGATCGCGCGTGCACCAGTTTTGAGTTAACATTGACAACTAACGGTGCATATTCACTAAATGATGCTTGGTCTACAGGCCGAATGAATGTGGTCGCTTTATCTCTATAGGCAATATCATCACGTGGTAAAGGATGATAGCTTTTCATCATACCCATATGCGCACTTGTGACATGTGACTGATTCGACTTTATCGTCTTCCCCTTGATATCGTCATCGTAGACACCGGTATTATATATATCAATAGGTAGACATTTTATCCATGCTACGGCCACAGACAAAAATGATAGTTTAACTATTTTTTCAAGCTTGCCCCTTTCCTCAAGGGGTATTCCACCATACCCTACACCAACTTTAATATTTGCTATCGCATCTGAATATTCCTTGTGTATTAAGTCATCTCGATCAATGGCGTTACCGGATAACGTTCTAGACAATATATCATCGTCTTCATTCAACAATTTCATGTTTTCACAAATTAAAGCATCAAGCTCGCCCTCATCGATCGCATGCAGGTTATTAATAAGATAATTAAATGAGAATTGAGTTTCAAAATAATTTCTCACGGGATCTCTATTTATAAAAGTACTACCCGTTGCCACGTGATACTCAGGATGTAACTTACAGAATTCAACGATTAGCTTGTCAAAGGACACATAATTCTCACTGGTTCTCCCGGTAAAAAGAAAAGACGATATCTCACTGTTTTTTTGTGGGAAATCCTTGATTGCCATAAGCAATGCCGTTGAAGGTGATATTTTATATGCTTTTAAATTCTTGGGGTCATCAGCATATATTTCAGGCGCTGGAATCATAGCCATTTCAGATTTCATATCTTTAATTTCAGTTAATTCAAGCCTAGCATCCAGAGACCTATAACTGCTTCCTATTTTATATAAATCAGGAGAAGCATTAAAGTCATCCTCAAGTTTTCTCACAATACTCGCTAGCGTGCCTTTGATATTATCATCATGGTTGCCGTAAGTTATAGTTACAATAGGATTGCCTGTATCATCTTTTTTTTCTTTGAAGGTTAATGCTTCAAATTCATCACTAAAAGAGACATCAACCTCTTTTATGTCACTAACAACAGCATCCGACAACGCATCATGTATTGTTCTTACATTATCCATAAAACCTATAGTTTTTGGATCTCTATTGATGTGTTTATCAATAAGACATATAGCCTCATGATCAATTCCCGGATTTAATATTCCGAGTACAACCTTAGCTATCTGTGTAGGCATTGAGCTTTTTTCGTCCACGACAGGCTTTTTAATGTTCTTGTCAGGTGAAAATGCTCTAGCATAGGTATTGACTGATGTGTCTCTCATAACAGCTACCACACTAATGGTTTATATGATTATAATTAGCATACATTCTTAAATGCATAAAATCTATTGTGTATGGGGCGCAACGGGCTTATTAAGTATTGTCGTTATTGGTGAATAATGCTGTCTATTCGTATGTTTTTGGTTGAAAAAACTAATTTTTCAGATTGGTATTTCCCAGCATGTTCCAACTACATGATTTTTAGTCGCTGGGGTCAGCCACTGCATTGAACTAACAGAATAAAATATATTCATTCAACAAAGCCTTTTGTTGAATGAATCGAACCTTTAGGTGATAGGCAGATCTGATCGCTACAGTCGTTTCAGCATCGGGTTCCCAGGGCAAAGCAGAAGGGTGATGCCTCCAGTCAGTTGGAGTGGTACCTTTCGATAAAGGCACCAATCAGCTTCTTGTGGAGCTTCACAGAGCGAGAGAAGCAGATGGTTTTGCAAGCGAATCGCTTGATGCGCGTTTTGAACGTCAGGTTGTTACGCCCGATATGCTGCGTGAAGATTTTCCTGGTCAGATGTATCTCGCGGGGGGAGCTCACCCCTGATAGTAAAAAGGGGGATAAAGTTTATCGAATCGGGCTATACCCTCATTTGTACCCTCGCAAGGGGCTTGATGTGGGTAGAAATTGGTAGAGTTGGGTTGAAACGGAGGATTGTGAAGGTGCTGATTCTGGCGGGCTTAGAATACAAAAACGGACCCCCGTGGAGGTCCGTTGATATGAATTTGGTGCCCGGACTCGGAATCGAACCAAGGACACGGGGATTTTCAATCCCCTGCTCTACCGACTGAGCTATCCGGGCAACGGGGCGTATTAAACTGGATCTTTCGGCCTGCGTCAACGGAAAATCTTCATCCGGTAGTTTATGTGCGTGTTTTTTCAGCATATCCGGGCTGGGCGCTGCCTTGCCCTTGGTGCCTGCACCCGGCGTGGTACCCGTGGGGCTACCGGACTACCGGACTACCGGACTACCGGACTACCGGGCTACCGGGCGTAGGGCTGTGGTATCACCCCTTCGGCACGGTGTGTTCTGCTTCCCGCCCGTATAGGCCGGTTTTTTCAGCGACGGATCTTTGTCATACTGCAGCCATTAAACCGCGACAGGAGTCGAATGATGCAACGCGTAACCCTTTCTCTCGATGACGATCTGATGGCGGAGATCGATGCCATCATCAGGGCCGGTAACTACCAGAACCGCTCTGAGGTTATCCGCGATCTGGCGCGGGCGGGGCTGCAGAGTATGGCGCAGGCACCGTCACCGAGTGCCTGCTGTGTGGCGGCGCTGTTTTACGTTTATGACCATGAGTCGCGCGAGCTCTCCAAGCGCCTGACCCGTACCTTTCACGATCATCACGATCTTTCGCTGGCCAGCCTGCATGTGCACCTGGATCACGGTAGCTGCCTCGAGGTTTCGCTGCTGAAGGGGGCTGGGGGCGAGGTGACGCGCTTTGCTGAGCGGGTGATCGCCGAGCGTGGGGTGCGCCATGGCAAGCTGGTGGTGGTGCCGGGCGACGAAGGGGTGGCGCCACCACATCCCCATTCCCACGATTGAGGCGACGCCGCGTCCTTAGCGGATGCGGCGGTAGTTTTTCTGCGTGTTGTTGACCTTATACAGATAGCGACGCGACTCGGCGGACGGGTGACGCTGGGTCAGCGCCTCATACACATCGCCGGGCGACATCTGGTTGATGATGTTGACCGCCTGTCCTTTATCGCTGGAGAAGATGCGCAGCACGCTGCCGGCGCCGCCGTTATAGGCGGTGATCACCGCGTAGCGGCGTGAGGTGGTGTTCTGGATCCCGCCCAGATAGGTGTTCTGCAGGATAGCCAGATAGGCGGTGCCGGTATCAATGTTTTTCTCCGGGTCAAACAGATAGCTGCGGCTGGGGGTACCCCACTTGCCTTTGGAGACAAACACATCCTTGCCGGCGGTGTGCTGCATTACCTGCATCAGCCCCAGCGCGTCGGAGCGGCTGACGGCATAGGGGTTAAAGCTGGACTCCGTCTGCATGATGGCCAGGATCAGCGACTCGTCGACGCCATAGCGCTCTGAGGCACGCCGTACCATGTCCAGATATTTGTGCGCCCGCTTGTCCAGGTGGTTGGGCACCAGCTGAATGGTGACGGAATAGATGACATGCAGCCCGGATGTCCGCTTCATCAGCTTGTTCTGCAGCAGATAGTCGGCAAAGCTGTTGGCTCGCCCAGACCAGCGGATCGGCTGACCGGTGTTGTCGAGCACCTGGCCATAGAGGAACGGCTCCCGGCTGGGTTTGATGTCGTTGGCGTCGGAGTAGAGATCGATAGAGCTGGGATCGTCGCCCATCAGCAGGGTAGTGACGATGGCCTGACGCAGGGTTTCCGCCGGGTTAAGGGTGGCGATGGTCTCGATGGTTATCTGCCCGGTCTCAAAGTTGATATGGCTGCGGGTCAGGTATCGGTCACTGTATTTTACATAGTCCTTGGGCCCGGCGATCAGCACCTCGTTAATCCCCCAGATATTCTCGATATTGTGGGCAAACTGCCCCATTAGAATATCGAACCCGTTGGTATCTTTTATATATTCTTCACCGTTGCTATCGGGCTTCTTGCCGGAACATGAGATCAACAACGGGGCGATTAACGCCAGCGCAAGGACTTTCTTCATTGTAACAGCCATATCTGAATGACATCAGGGCGCGGCTGCGCCCGCTTTTACTGATTCGGTGGCGTATAGCCTTCGATGTGGACGTCGTGGCCCTCGAACAGAAATTTCTCCATCTCCCGGGCCAGCAGACTACGGTCATCCGGGTTCATCATATTCAGTTTCTTTTCGTTGATCAGCATGGTTTGCTTGGCCATCCACTGACCCCAGGCCTCTTTGGAGATGTGATCATAGATGCGCTTGCCCAGATCGCCGGGGTAGCTTTGAAAGTCCAGCCCCTCGGCCTCACGGTTGAGGAACGTACAAAACACGGTTCTGCTCATGCTTACTCCTTCTCTGTCGCATCGCCGGTCGCCGCGCTGGCCGGCGGCTGCCTGCGCAGCTGCTGTAAAAGACGCTCGGTTGGTGCCGCCAGCCCTACAGAGGGCGGCTGCGCTAAGTTATACCAGAGTCCGTCACCTTCATCCATGCAGGCTGACGCTGTCGTGTAGGTTGACCATACCGGGATGATATCCAAATGAAAATGGCTAAACGTGTGGCGGAACGCTGTCAGGGTCTGGGCCGCTGTGGGATCCTGCCCCAGATGCCGCAGCCGGGTATGCAGCGCCGCTTCGCTGTCATACTGGGGAAAGCAGAACAGGCCGCCCCACAGGCCGCTGGCCGGGCGCTGCTGTAGCCATACCGTCTCACCGTGCTGTAGCAGCAGCAAGTAGGCCTGGCGTTCGGGCAATGTCTGCCGGGGTTTCTTGCCCGGGAAGTCAGCCCAATTGCCGTCGGCATAGGCGAGGCAGCCCGCGTTGAGTGGACACAGCTCACACTTGGGGCGGCTGCGGGTGCACACCAGCGCACCGAGATCCATCATCGCCTGGTTAAACTGGCTGACACCATCGGCCGGAGTCACCTCGCCGCTCAGTTGCCACAGACGCGTTTCCACATCTTTACGCCCCGGCCAGCCGGGGACGGCGTAGCAGCGGGCCAAGACCCGTTTGACGTTGCCGTCCAGGATGGGATGATGCTGCCCCAGCGACAGCGAGAGAATGGCGCCGGCGGTTGAGCGGCCAATGCCCGGCAGCGCGGCAACCTGCTCAAAGTCGTGCGGAAACTCGCCGTGATGCCGTGAGACGATGAGCTGGGCCGCCTTATGCAGGTTGCGCGCCCGTGCATAGTAGCCCAGTCCGGTCCACAGGTGCAGCACTTCATCCAGGGGTGCCGACGCCAGCGTCTGCACATCGGGAAAGCGTTGGGTAAAACGCTGAAAATAGGGCAGCACCGTGGCGACCTGGGTCTGTTGCAGCATCACCTCGGAGAGCCATACCCGATAGGGGGTCTTGGGGTGTTGCCACGGCAGCGTTTTGCGCCCGAAGCGTGCGTACCAGGCCAGCACGGCGTGGGCGAACTGTTGCGCCTGCATCATAAACCAGTCATATCCTCAGTGTGTAGCGCTGAAAACGGGACAGGATTGCAGCACAGCCTGCCCGGCCTGTAAACCGGATCTTGCCTGAGCGGGGCACTGGCGGCACGGAGAGGGTGCTCCGGCGTACGGGTTTCCACGCTCAGCGGGGGTGCCGTGGCATAAAATGTGGGGGCGGTGGCACGGATTTTCCCCGCGGCGTTAGCGTTGCTGGTAAAATCAGCGCTTGTGTAAACGGGGTAACTTTGCATAATGCCCTGACCTTGATTATCCAGACAGATGAAAACGCGACATGAATGATGTGATCACAGCGGAATTTGATGAAAACGGCCGGGCGATTCGCCGTATTCGCAGCTTTGTACGCCGTCAGGGGCGCCTGACCAAAGGGCAGCAGCTGGCGCTGGACGAGTACTGGCCGCTGATGGGTGTCGAGTTTACGCCCGAGGCGCTGGATCTGCCGACGTTATTTGGCCGTGAGGCACCGGTGGTGCTGGAAATTGGTTTTGGCATGGGGGCCTCGCTGGTCGCCATGGCGCAGCAGCACCCGGAGCGTGATTTCCTGGGGATTGAAGTGCACTCGCCGGGCGTCGGCGCCTGCCTCTCCTCTGCCCATGAGGCTGGAGTAAACAACCTGCGCGTGATGTGTCACGACGCGGTAGAGGTGTTGGAGCGAATGATCCCGGACGCGTCGCTGGATATGGTGCAGCTGTTTTTCCCCGATCCCTGGCATAAGGCGCGTCACCATAAGCGTCGTATTGTACAGTCGGCGTTTGCCGGGCGGATCCGCGGTAAGCTGAAGATCAGCGGCGTCTTCCATATGGCGACCGACTGGGAAAACTACGCCGAACATATGCTGGAAGTAATGAATCATGCGCCGGGCTACAGAAATCTGTCCGACGATAATACCTATGTCCCGCGCCCTGACTCGCGTCCGGTCACCAAGTTTGAGCTGCGTGGTCAGCGCCTGGGGCATGGCAACTGGGACCTGATGTTTGAGAGGGTAGAGTAATGGCAAAAAATCGTAGTCGTCGTCTGCGCAAAAAGCTGCATATTGACGAGTTTCAGGAAGTGGGCTTCAGCGCCAGCTGGCGTTTTGCCGAGGGTACGCCGGTAGAGACGGTGGACGCGCTGCTCGATCGTCTGATCGATGAGGTGATCGAGCCGAATGGTCTGGCGTTTGATGGTAGCGGCTATTTGCGCTGGGAAGGGTTGATCTGCCTGCAGCAGATTGGCCGCTGCACCGATGAACAGCGTCAGCTGGTGAAAGGCTGGCTGGAAAGCCAGGGTATGCTGGACGTTGTGGTCAGCGACCTGTTTGATGTGTGGTGGGAGTAACCCCCGCCTTTGGTGCCGCCGTACCGGCGGCGCCGTTTCCCCTCCGCTGTTCCGTTCTCTCCCCTTGTCTCTCTTGCGTCCGGCTCTCTGCGTCGGGAGGCGCCGCGTCGGAAAAATAGGGGGCGTCCGCCGGACGGCGTTGGTCGTAACCCTAGCGTGATGGCGTCCAGGGCGCCACGTGGAGTCAATGGCCTTGCCATGCAAACTGAATTAAGTGATCAACTGTTGGGCGAGATCCTGGAGCAGGTTCGTCCGCTGCTCGGGCAGGGGCGGGTCGCCGATTATATTCCGGCACTGGCCGGGGTGGCACCAGACCGGCTGGGTATCGCGGTCTGCACCGTAGACGGACGGATGTTCAGCGCTGGCGACGCCGCCGAACGCTTCTCTATCCAGTCGATCTCCAAGGTGCTGAGCCTGACGCTGGCGATGCACCGCTACAGCGAGGCCGAGATCTGGCAGCGGGTCGGCAAGGAGCCCTCCGGGCAGCCGTTTAACTCGCTGGTTCAGCTGGAGCTGGAGCAGGGCAAGCCGCGCAACCCCTTCATCAACGCCGGTGCGCTGGTGGTGTGTGATATGCTGCAGTCGCGCCTGAGCGCACCGCGTCAGCGTATGCTGGAGGTGGTGCGGGCGCTGAGTGGCAGCGCGGACATCTGCTATGATTCCCCGGTGGCACGCTCCGAGTTTGAACATTCGGATCGCAATGCGGCGATCGCCTATCTGATGAAGTCGTTTGGCAACTTCGATAACGACGTGATTACCGTCCTGCATAACTATTTCCACTACTGCGCTTTAAGAATGAACTGTATGGAACTGGCGCGCACTTTTGTTTATCTTGCCAATCGGGGGCGGGCGTTGGCGCTGGATGAGCCGGTGATCGGCGAGCGTCAGGCGCGCCAGATCAATGCGTTGATGGTGACCAGCGGCCTGTATGATGGCGCGGGCGAGTTTGCCTATCGCGTCGGGATGCCGGGGAAGTCCGGCGTTGGTGGCGGGGTGGTGGCCGTGGTGCCTCAGGAGATGATCATCGCCGTCTGGAGTCCGCAGCTGGATAGCTGCGGCAATTCACTGGCCGGAATTGCGGCGCTGGAGCTGTTGGCCCAGCGCATTGGCCGCTCAATATTTTAACGAGGTCATGATGGGTAAATGGGGATGCTCCCTGCTGTTGCTGCTGGCCACCGCACAGGTGCAGGCCGCCTGGCAGTGCCAGGTTAAACCGCAGGACGATATCATTATCAGCGCGCAGCAGGTACAGATCGTCGGCGCCAGCGGCAATCTGCAGATATCCCGCGACGGTGCGGTGACGCGTGACGGCCATCCGCTGGCGCTGAGCGCCGACGCCCGCCGTCAGGCCGAGACGCTGCAGCGGGATCTGCGGCGCGATGTGCCGTGGATCGACCAAGGGGTGCAGACGCGCCTGGATCGTGCGCGTGGCGCGCTGGACAATATCATCGTCGAGCAGCTGGGCAGTGACAGCAACGTACGCAATCGTCTGAGTACGCTGGATACCCAGCTTAAGGCGCAGATGAATCGGGTGCTGGAGAAACGCAGTGACGGTTACGCCTTCCACCATCAGGCGATTGCCCAGGTCGAGAAAGAGGGTCAGACATTGGTGAACCAGACCCTGGGCGGCGTGCTGCAGGACAGCATCAATGAGATGGGGGCCAAGGGGCTGCTGAAGGCGGGTCAGTCGGAGAATCCGCTGCAGGCGGTGTTGGGCAACCTCGGCGGTCTGCAGCAGTCTATCCGCAGCGAGTGGGATAAGCAGGATAATGATCTGCGCGCCTTCGGCCAGCAGGCCTGTGAGCGAGTACAGGCGCTGGACAGCCAGCGTAAGGCCTTGCTGAAGGCGCTGCCCGCCTCCTGAAGGTGAGATATCCCGAGAAACCCCGGCCCGCACTGCGCGCCGGGTTTTTTTGTGCCACTTTTTGCCCTGCCATCTGGCGGACTTTGCTGTTTTAATGTCCGCTATACTGAATGCTGAGGGTAATTATATGAATATTAAATATAATTTATTTTTAGGATATGGACTGTTTATGCTCATCTTTGGGATGGGGCCCTCCGGAGGGGCACTGGCGGCCAGTGTGGCGCCGGGTGTGACCCTGGCCGCCGGGCAGACACTGACGCGCAATAACGGCAGTGAGCCGGCATCGCTCGATCCTCATAAATCAGAAAGTGATGTTGAATTCAATATTATCAATGATTTCTTTGAGGGGTTGGTGACGATGGGCCCTGATGGTCACATTCGTCCCGGACTGGCTGAACGCTGGGAAAACAGTGAGGACGGGCGGATATGGCGGCTGTATCTGCGCCCCGGTCTGCAGTGGTCGAACGGGGAGCCCCTGACGGCCCGAGATGTGGTATTCAGCTGGCAGCGGCAGGTCGATCCGGCGACGGCCTCACCCTATGGCAGCTATCTGGCGAACATGCATCTGGAGAATGCCATTCAGATCCAGGCCGGGCAGCAGCCACCGGAAGCGCTGGGGATCCGGGCCGTGGATGATGTCACCCTGCAGATAACCCTGACCCGTCCCCTGTCGACTTTTCTGTCGATGCTGGTGCACCCGTCGCTGATGACGGTGAATCCACGGGTGATTGCACGTTTTGGCGATAAATGGACCCAGCCGGGCAACTTTGTCAGCAGCGGAGCCTATACGCTGCAGCGCTGGGTGGTCAATGAGCGGCTGGAGGGGGTGCGAAATCCCCGTTACTGGGATAATGCCCATACGGTGATCAATCAGGTCACCTATTTACCCATCGTTTCTGAAACGGCTGATGTTAACCGCTATAAGGCCGGTGAAATCGACATTACCGCCTCGGTGCCCAGTCCACAGTTTGCAGCCCTGCGTCGCGAGTTGGGTGAACAGGTACACATCGCTCCCAAACTGGCCACCTACTACTATTACTTCAATACCCGTAAGCCCCCTTTTGATGATCCCCGGGTGCGGTTGGCGCTGAATCTGGGGCTGGATAAGGACGTGATTGCCGATAAGGTGCTGGGGCAGGGGCAGCGCCCCGCCTGGCTTTTCAGTGCCGGAAAGATCGGCGGGATGACGCTCCTGCCGCCGGAGTATGCCGCCTGGCCGCGTGAGCAGCGCCTGGCCCGGGCTCGGGCCCTGCTGACAGAGGCGGGTTTTGGCCCGGACTCCCCGTTGCACTTTACCCTGCTGTACAACACCTCCGAGGGGCATCAGCGCATCGCCATTGCCGCCAGCTCGATGTGGAAGAAAAATTTGGGGGTGGAGGCGGCGCTGAACAATCAGGAGTGGAAGACCATGCTGGATACCATGCGCAGCGGGAATTTTGACTTGGTGCGCAGTGGCTGGGTGGCGGACTATGACGATCCCTCTGCCTTTCTGAACACCTTTCGCAGCGCTGACAGCAATAACACGCCGCAGTATGTCAACCCGCGTTATGACGCCCTGCTGGCTGGTGCGGCGGACAGTCAGGATCCCGAAAAACGCCAGCAGCTGTTTCAGCAGGCTGAGACGATCCTGGCCGCAGAGGTTCCGGCCATCCCGCTGTACCATTATGTCAGCGTACGGCTGGTGAAGCCCCATGTCGGCGGGTTT
>NZ_AFJI01000008.1 GCF_000264785.1 Edwardsiella ictaluri ATCC 33202
GCCCGCAGAGTCAAGCAGTTATTTTTTGCTTTCTCCGACTGGCTGGGCGACGCATCAGTCGTTGTTCCCGGTCAGTGGAGGCGCATTATAGGGACTTCTCGCGGCGTGACAAGTCTTAATTTAAAAAAAACGCACAACTGCGCTTATTTTCACCACCTCGCACAAAAAAGCGTAATATCGGACTCTTTTCATCCAACAGTACAGTGTGATCTGTTTTTTGTAGGATAAAATAGAGAAGTATAGATATGCATACCCTATTAGGATCAACTAGCCATGCAACTAAATGCTCAACAACAAGCCGCCCAGCGCAATCTCTCCTATCTGCTTGCTGAGAAGATAGGCCAGCGGATCCTGTCCGGCGAATATCCGTCCGGCAGCATTCTGCCGGGGGAACTCGAACTGGGTGAGATCTATGGCGTCAGTCGTACCGCCGTACGTGAAGCGGTAAAAATGCTGGCGGCCAAAGGTATGCTGCTTCCACGTCCGCGCATCGGTACACGCGTCATGCCGAGCAGTAGCTGGAACTTTCTCGATCAGGAGCTGCTGACTTGGTGGCTAACCCGAGAGAATTTTGAACACGTAAAAGATCACTTCCTGGTACTGCGCAATGCGCTGGAGCCGCAGGCCTGTCTGCTAACGGCACTACACGCCAGCGACACTGATAAAGCCGCGATCAATAACCTGATGCACGAAATGCGCGAGCTCAATAGCCATTTTGATCGCGAGCGCTGGATTCGGGTCGATGTACAATTCCACCAGCAAATCTACAAGGCCAGCGCTAACCCATTCCTGACCTCGTTCTCCAACTTGTTCAACTCGGTCTACCAAAGCTACTTCCGTTCGGTAACCGGCAATGAAGTCGTCAAGCTGGAGCAACACCAAGCGATCGTCGATGCTATTCTCGCTGGCGACGCCCATGGAGCCTATGTGGCCTGTCAGGGCTTGCTGGGTATAGAGGGAGTCTAACACTCGACGGAAAATTTATGACCCAGATGGCTGGCTTGCCTTGGATTGCAGCAATGGCTTTTTTTATGCAGGCGCTGGATGCCACTATCCTGAATACCGCACTGCCCGCCATCGCCCGCAGTCTGGCCTGCTCCCCGCTGGTGATGCAGTCTGCCATCATCAGTTATACCCTGACAGTCGCAATGCTGATCCCCATCAGTGGCTGGATAGCCGATAGGATGGGGACCCGGCGCGTCTTTATTGCCGCCGTTTCGCTATTCTCACTTGGCTCCCTGTTGTGCGCGCTGTCGGGATCACTGGAAATGCTGGTCGCCTCCCGCGTTCTACAGGGTGTAGGCGGGGCGATGATGATGCCGGTTGCCCGTCTCGCGCTCCTGCGCGCCTATCCGCGCGATGAGCTATTGACGGTACTCAACTTCATCAGCTTACCCGGTCTGGTGGGTCCAGTGCTCGGCCCTTTGCTCGGCGGTTGGCTCGTCACCTATGCAACCTGGCACTGGATTTTCCTGATCAATATCCCGATTGGCATCATCGGAATCCTCTATGCCCTGCGCTATATGCCTGACTTTACCGCCCCAACACACGGCTTTGATATGCTTGGCTTTATGCTATTTGGTCTGGGGCTGGTGCTGCTCTCATGTGGCATGGAGCTATTCGGTAAGCCGACGCTACCGCAGCCCTATGCCTGGGGCATCATATTGACAGGCCTCGGCTCATTGCTACTGTATATCCTGCACGCCAGACGCCACCCTCACCCGCTTATCGCCCTTCCTCTATTTCGTACCCATACCTTCTCTATTGGCATCGTGGGTAACATAGCCTCACGCCTGGGCACCGGCTGCATTCCATTTCTGATGCCGCTCATGCTGCAGGTAGGGTTCGGCTATAGTGCCATTGTCTCGGGCTGCATGATGGCACCAACGGCGCTGGGGTCGATGTTGGGAAAATCACTGGTTACCGGCGTACTGCACCGCCAGGGATATCGTAACACGTTGGTTGGGGTGACGCTGATTATCGGTCTGACGATCGCGCAGTTCTCCCTACAGAAGCCTGAAATGCCCCTGTGGCTGCTGATCTTGCCGCTGTTCCTGCTGGGGATGTTTATATCCACCCAATTTACCGCAATGAACACGCTTACCCTTGGCGATCTGAGCGACCAAAATGCCAGCGCAGGCAACTGCGTACTGGCGGTGACCCAGCAGCTGTCCATCAGCTTTGGCGTTGCGGTCAGCGCCGCGGTGCTGCGCTTTTATGATACTCGGATTACCGGGTCACTGGTCGATCACTTCCACTATACCTTTATTACAATGGGCGCCATCACCCTGCTGTCTGCCAACGTATTCATGTTACTCCATCCCAGGGACGGCGACCATTTGCTGAAGGGCCGCCGCCACCCATATCACCGTGATACTCCCCCTCAACCGTGATGGATGGCGACCGATCCCCGCTCAATAAGCTGGGGCGTTAATACCAGTGTCTGTGGCTCCCGCGAGGGATGCTGCAGACGGTGTACCAGCGTATCGACGGCCAGTTCTCCCAGCTCATCCTTGGGCTGATGAATCGTCGTCAACGGCGGCGACATATAGCGCGCCAGCTCAATATCGTCATAGCCGACGACCGCGACATCATCGCCCACCCGCAGTCCGGCTTCAAACAGCACCTGATATACGCCGACGGCCATCGCATCATTGCCGGTAAACAGCGCATGGGGCGGCGTCGGCAGCGCCAGCAGCTGTTTCATCGCCTGCACTCCACCGGCAAACTCGAAATCGCCGAACAGGATGTACTCCGGCGGCACAGGTAGCGCGGCCTGTTTCATTTCGTGCAGAAAGCCTTCCAGACGCTGGCGAGAGGGGGACTTATCCTTAGGACCCGCCAGACAGGCTATGCGGGTATAGCCGCGTTCGATCAGATGTCGTGTCGCTATTTGCCCCCCCAGGAAGGAGTTATCCTGGATGATATCGTTCTGGCCATCGAACAGCGCCCAGTCCATCATTACCGTCGGCAGCGCGGGATAACGGGCAATCATCTCCTGCGCCGGCCGAAAATTCTCAGTGCACATCATCAGCAGACCATCCACCCGCTTTTGCAGCAGAGTTTCCATACTCTGGCTCATACGCGCCGGATCGCCCTCAGTGTTACACAGGATCAGGCTATAGCCCCGCTCATAGCAGCTGCGCTCTACCCCGCGTACCACCTCAGCAAAAAAAGGATTATTACTGGTGGTAACCAACATCCCGAGCGTGTGCGTCTGGTTCATCTTTAAGCTGCGGGCCAGCGCAGAAGGGGCATAATTCAGCTGCTGAACGGCCTCCAGGACACGCTGACGCACACTGTCGCTGACGAAGCGATTGTTATTGATGACATGGGATACAGTCGAGGTGGAGACGCCTGCGAGACGGGCGACGTCCTTCATTGTTGCCACGTATGATTACTCCTGATGCGTCTGTAGGAAGGCATCGATCTCACGGCGCCAAGGGACAGAGGACTGCGCGCCCTCACGCGTCACGGCGATCGCCGCGGCAGCATGGGCAAAGCGCACGGCGGCAGGCAGGGTATTCCCCTCCAGCAGAGCGGTTAGCAACGCACCGTTAAAGGTATCCCCGGCAGCAATGGTATCGACAGCGTTAACCCTAAATCCCGGGATCACTTCACCATACCCCTCCTGGCTGACCCAAACGCCGCGGCGACCAAGCGTTATCATCACGGTTTCGATGCCTTTACCGTGCAATACAGCGGCGGCTTGGCGAGCACTCTCATCGCTGTGGACCCGAATACCGGTCAGATGCTCAGCCTCGGTCTCATTGGGAGTGATGACATCCACCAGCCGCAGCAGAGAATCCGGCAGCGTCCGCGCCGGTGCGGGATTCAAAATTACCTTGGTCTGATGCTCTCGGGCCAGCACCGCGGCGGCTTCAACGGTCTCCAACGGTGACTCCAGCTGCATCAGCAGCGCATCTGCCTGCACCACCAGCGTCCGGTGGTGAGATAGATACTGCGGCGTCAGCGCATGATTAGCACCGGCGTTGATGCCAATGACATTCTCCCCATCCTGATTGACAAAAATCAGTGCCACGCCGGTGCTTTCGCCATCGACGCGCTCCACGGCGTGTATATCGATCCCATCACCGGCCAACTGGGTTCGGATCCGTTCGCCGATATCATCGGCGCCAACACAGGCAATAAAGGCAATATCCGCACCGCTGCGCCCGGCGGCAACGGCCTGATTGGCCCCTTTACCGCCGAATGCCACCTGATATCCCTGTCCGGTTAAGGTTTCGCCGGGGCGGGGAAAATGTTCGACCTTGAGAATGTGATCGGCATTGATACTGCCTAATACGACCAGTTTGCCTGTTTGCATATTCTGTATTCCTACTTATCTACCGCCGCCGGTATCCCAGCGGCGGCGTTGCCCGGAGGGTCTCCCGGTACGTTACTTGGTGACCAGCTTCAGCTCAACCGGAATGTTGGCCGGCACGTTTTCCCCTTTGATCACCTTATCCGCGGTCTCGACGCCGATCACGCCGATCTGCTCCGGCTGCTGTGCTACAGTGGCTCCCAGCTTACCGCTCTGTACCGCTTTTTCACCGTCTTGGGTGCCATCGAATCCGACGACCAACACATCGTTACGCCCCGCCGTTTGCAAAGCGCGCAGGGCACCCAGCGCCATCTCATCGTTCTGCGCGAATACGGCCTGAACCTGCGGGTGAGCCGTGAGCAGGTTTTGCATGACGTTCAAGCCCTTAGTACGGTCAAAGTCGGCTGGCTGGCTGGCCAGTACGTCAAACTTATGGGCGACGACCGCCTGTTTAAAGCCTTCGCCGCGCTCACGGGCTGCCGAGGTTCCGGCGATCCCCTCCAGCTGAATGATCTTGGCACCGGTCCCCAGCTGCTGGGCGATAAAGTCACCGGCCAGCTTGCCGCCGGCGACGTTATCGGAGGCGATATGGCTAACCACGCTACCTTGGCTGGCCGCACGGTCAAGGGTGATCACCGGAATATTGGCCTGATTGGCCATTTTTACCGCGTTGCCCACCGCATCGGAGTCCGTCGGGTTAATCAGCATCAGCTTAGCGCCGCGCACGGTCAGATCCTGTACGTTGGCCAGCTCTTTGGCCGGGTTGTTCTGTGAGTCCAATACCACCAGCTTGTATCCCAGCTTATTGGCCTCTTTCTGCGCGCCATCCTTCATCGACACAAAGAACGGGTTATTCAGGGTAGAGACCACCAGGGCAATGGTATCCTGCGCCATGGCGTTGGCACTCAGGATGGCGCTCAGGGCCACGGCGGAGATCAAGGTTGCCAGTTTTGTAATATTCATCTCATCGATTCCTGTAGGTAAGATTATTTATTGCTTTTGTTGTCTACCAAAACCGCCAACAGAATCACCGCTGCCTTGACGATCATTTGGTAGTAGGAGGAAACACCGAGTAAGTTTAGGCCGTTATTCAGGAAGCCAAGGATCAGGGCGCCGATCAGCGTTCCCATAATCCGCCCCTTACCGCCGGCCAGACTGGTCCCGCCCAGCACCACCGCCGCAATCGCATCCAGCTCATAGCCGGTACCGGCCGTCGGCTGCGCTGAGGAGAGCCGGGCGACCTCTATCACACCGGCCAACGCCGACAGCAAGCCGCACAGGGCATACACCGCAATCTTGACGCGATCGACGCTGATCCCGGACAGGCGCGTTGCCGCCTCATTCCCCCCCAGCGCGTAAATATAACGCCCCATGCGGGTGTGGTGCAGCATGTACCACGCCAGCGCAAAGACCACAATCATCAGCCAGATAGGCGTCGGCATCCCCAGAGGACGACCAATGCCAAACCAGCCAAACAGATCCGCCTGCGCAGAGAAACCGGTATTGACCGGACTGCCGTCGGTATACACCATCGTGACCCCGCGCAGCAGCAGCATCATCACCAGGGTCGCAATAAAGGCCTGAACCTTGCCCTTAGCCACGATAACGCCGGTGCAGCCGCCAATCGCCGCCCCCAGCGCCAGCGCTGCGCCAACCGCCACCAGCGCATTCACATCCATCCCGACAATGGACGCCGCGACCGCGCCGGTCAGCGCCAGCAGCGATCCTACGGACAGATCGATGCCGGAGGTCAGGATCACCAGCGTCATCCCTACGGCCATGATGGCGTTCACGGAGGTCTGCTGCAGAATGTTGAACAGATTATTGACGGTGAAGAAATTGGGGCTCATGGAGGAGACCACCGCGATCAGCACCAGCAGGGCGATCAGCGATTTCTGCTCGACCAGCCAGACTTTGAGTCGGACCTTGCTGAATCCGCCCTGGTTTGCAGTTACTTGGGTATTCATCGGGGATTACTCCTGCTTAACGCCGTATTGCTTGCCAACGGCCGCGGCCATCAGCACTTCCTGTGTTGCCTGTTCAATCGGGAACTCGCCACTCAGCCGCCCCTCATGCATGACCAGAATACGATCGCTCATTCCCAGCACCTCGGGCATTTCGGAGGAGACCAGAATGATGCTCAACCCCTCCGCCTTAAACTGGTTAATCAGCTGATAGATCTCTTTTTTGGCACCAACGTCGACGCCGCGCGTCGGTTCATCAAGGATGAGAACCTTGGGGCGGGTCATCAGGCCACGGGCAATCGCCACCTTCTGCTGGTTTCCGCCGGAAAGCAGGCCGATAGCCTGATCCATCGATGGGGTCTTGATGTTGAACAGCGAGATAAAATCACCGACGGCCTCCCGCTCTTCGCCATGCTTGAGCGAGCCATTAAGACGGCTGAAGTAGCGCAGCGCCGTCAGTGACATGTTCTCCTTCACCGACATTCCCAGCACCAGGCCATCGCGCTTTCGATCCTCTGAGATATAGACGATCCCGTTGGCCATCCCCTCCTGCGGAGAGCGGGTCTGAATAGGGTTGCCCTCCTGGGTTATACTCCCCTGGGTACGCGGCAGCGCGCCGTACAGGATCTTCATCAGCTCACTGCGCCCCGCGCCCATCAGCCCGGACACGCCCAGTATTTCACCGCTGCGCAGCGTAAAAGAGACATCCCTGACGCCAGGGCCTGATAGGTGACTGACCTGCAGGCGCAGATCGCCAGGCGCACTGTCGAGGCGCGGATACTGCTCCTCCAGTTTGCGCCCAACCATCATCTCAATCAGCGAATCTTCACAGAGCGCGCTGACGGGCCGCTCTGCGATAAACTGTCCGTCGCGGAAGATGGTCACGTCATCGCAGATTTCAAAGATTTCCTTCAGACGGTGTGAGATATAAACAATGCCGCGCCCCTGAGCCTTCAGCTCACGAATGACGCTAAACAGGGACTCCGTCTCGGTATCCGTCAGCGCATCGGTCGGCTCATCCATGATGATGACCCGCGATTCGAAACTCAGCACCTTGGCTATCTCGACCATCTGCTGTTCGCCGATGGACAGATCGCCGACCAGACGGCGGCCACCATAGTCCAGATTCAATCGTGCCAGCAGCCTGTCTGCCTCGGCATACATTTTTTTCCAGTCGATACGCCCCAGGCGATTGGTAAACTCGCGGCCCAAAAAGATATTTTCAGCGATAGTCAGCTGCGGGATCAGGTTCAACTCCTGATGAATAATACCAATGCCGGCCTCCTGCGAGGACTTGGGACCGTTAAACGCCGTCTCTTTGCCCAGATAATTCAGCGAACCGGCATCTTTCTGATAGATCCCGGTCAGCACTTTCATCATGGTGGATTTGCCTGCGCCGTTTTCTCCAACCAGCGCCATCACCCGTCCGGGATAGACATTCAGCGAAGCACCGGACAGCGCCTTCACGCCGGGAAACGATTTATCGATTGCGGTTAAAGCCAGTAACGGTTGCATAATGGCCTCAAAAGGTCACGCCGGCATACAGCAGTACATTGGCATAGGGTGAACACTCTCCGCTGCGGACGATGGCCTTACTTTCACCGCTCAGCGCCTTAAACTGACCGTGGGAAACATAGTCGATATGAATCGCGTTGCCCTGCGTCTGCGCCAGCCGCTGCAGCCATGTCACCAGCTGCCGGTGAATGTCAGGATTAGCCTCAACCATCTCCTGCGCCAAAACGGCACGCTCAACCTGCATTTCCGCCGTCATCGTCTCAATAACCTGCATAAAACGCGGGATGCCATGGGTCAGCGCCAGATCGATACGCTGGATACCGTCAGGAACCGGCAGCCCGGCATCGCCAACCGTCACGCTGTCCGTATGACCCAGACGGGAGATCAGGGCTGAAAGTTCAGAATTTAATACCGTGCCTTTTTTCATAGCTCGCCCCACTGGCGAAACGTTTCGATAACCGCTGATTGTAAAGGTATAGCCGGGCTGGACAAAACAAAAAATAAAAAAATGTGATCATAATCGAAACGTTTCGTAGTAAAAACGATTCAGCTAAACAGTAAGTAAAAAGAGAAAAGGCGCCGTTAGGCGCCCTTTTACTCTTTATCCTGTTTGACGGTTCAGATTTCGACCTGGGTTCCCAGCTCGATAACCCGATTAGGCGGGATCTCAAACTGATCGGCCGCCTGCAGCGCATTGCGGCTCAGCGCCATGAACAGCCGGCCCCGCGCCTTGAGATACCAAGGCCGGTGTCCCAGCAGCAGTGACTCATGGGACATGAAGAACGAGGTCTCCATAATCCGGCAGGATAGCCCCTCTAGACCGCAGCGGTGGAAAATCTCCTCAACGTTCGGTGTTTCCTTAAAGCCATAGCTGGCCACCACCCGCCAAAACGTCGGCGACAGCTGTTCGAGGGTGACGCGACGCACATTATGCACATAGGGCACATCTTCGGTACGCAGGGTCAGCAAGATCACCCTCTCATGGAGCACCTTGTTATGTTTCAGGTTATGCAGCAGCGCCAGGGGAATGACGTTCACCGCCCGCGACATATATACCGCAGTTCCCTGCACCCTGACCGGAGGTGACTTTTCCAGCGAGGCGATCATGGCCTCCAGAGAATTTCCGTGCTCATGCAGGCGACGCAATAGACGAAAGCGCTCACTTTTCCAGGTCGTCATGACGATAAACATCATCAGCCCCAGCGTCAGCGGTAACCAGCCACCGGAGAATATCTTCATGGCATTGGCACTAAACAGCGGTATATCGATAAACAGTAGGCATACCAACAGGATCCCGACCAAGAAACGGTTCCAATGCCAATTTTTAAACGCGACGGTACAGGAGAGAATGCTGGTCAGCACCATCGTACCGGTAACAGCGATACCGTAGGCCGCCGCCAGATTGCTGGAGCGCTCAAAGCCGACGATAACCAACACCACGCTGATATATAGCGCCCAGTTAATGGCCGGAATATAGATCTGACCGGCCTCCATATCCGACGTATGAATAATACGCATCGGCGGCAAATAACCGAGACGAACCGCCTGCCGCGTCAGAGAAAAGACGCCGGAAATCACCGCCTGCGACGCGATGACCGTAGCGAGGGTAGCCAATACCAGCAATGGGATTAGCGCCCAGTCAGGTGCCAACAAAAAGAAGGGATTCTTTATCGCCGACGGATCTTTGAGCAATAGCGCTCCCTGGCCAAAATAGTTCAGCATCAGAGAGGGGATCACAAACAGAAACCAGGCGAGACGGATCGGCCGTTTACCGAAGTGGCCCATGTCAGCATACAGCGCCTCGACCCCGGTGATTGACAGCACCACGGCACCGAGGGAAAAAAATGCCAGCGCCTTATAATGTATAAAGAAGTTGATAGCCCAGCGCGGATCCAGGGCATACAGCACCTGAGGATTGGCGAGAATACTGCGCCCACCCAATATGGCCAGCGCTAAAAACCACAGCACCATCACCGGCGCAAACAAGCGGCCAATACTGCCGGTACCGTGTTTTTGAATACAAAACAGGACCGTTAGCACCAGAACAGAGAGCGGAACGATATAGGGATCCAGCGACGGGGCAGCAATTTCAAGCCCTTCAATGGCAGACATAACAGAAATTGCCGGAGTGATAACCACCTCGCCGTAGAAGAAGCTACCGCCAATCAGCCCCAGGATCACCAGCATAGCCGTTATCCGCGCCGGTGTGTTACGGCCAGCCAGCGACATCAGGGTCAGTATCCCCCCTTCACCTTCGTTGTCGGCTCGCATCACAAAGGTCAGATACTTCAGCGAGACGATCAGAATCTGCATCCAAAAAATCAGCGAAAGGAAGCCAAAGACAGTCTCTGGCTTAACCTCAAATCCATAGTGCCCAGCAAAACACTCGCGCAGGGTATATAGCGGGCTGGTGCCTATATCGCCATATACAACGCCAATAGCGGCCAGTGTAACCGTAGTCAGTGAACGTTTCTGTTCTGTACTCATAACATTTTTCGTTTGAAATTTCCGTCAGCCATCAATGCGCCAACATCCCGAGCGCAGATAAAGATTGCACAGTATGCATAAATACACATGTATTCCCACTGTAAAACCCGCAAGAACATCGTTGATTATGTAACAAACAACATGTGGCGCCGCCGCATTGCCTGTAAATCTCTCCCCGATGGCCGTGAATGAAAATAAAAGCTGGTCATATAGTTTATAAATGGATACAACAAAATCATCCATATCATGAATAGAGAATATTATGACGCAACCTCGCCAATTGGCAGAACGTATTTCACGACTGAGCCAGGCGCTGGAGTCCGGGCTGTATGAACGGCAGCAGGCAGTACGTCTGTGTCTGCTGGCTGCGCTGTGCGGGGAAAGCGTCTTCCTGCTTGGGCCGCCGGGCATTGCCAAAAGCTTAATCGCCCGTCGGCTTAAGTTTGCCTTTCGCAATGCACGCGCCTTTGAGTACCTGATGACCCGCTTTTCCACTCCGGAGGAGGTGTTTGGCCCCCTCTCTATTCAGGCACTAAAAGATGAAGGACGCTACCAGCGCCTGACCCAGGGCTACCTGCCAGAGGCCGAAATCGTCTTTTTGGATGAGGTATGGAAAGCGGGCCCGGCCATTCTGAATACTCTGTTGACCGCCATCAACGAACGCCGTTTCCGTAACGGTGATCGGGAAGAGGATATCCCACTGCGCCTGCTGGTAACCGCCTCTAACGAGCTGCCTGACGCTGACGGGGGGCTGGAAGCGCTGTACGACCGTATGCTGATCCGCCTATGGCTGGATAAAGTGCAGGAAAAGAGTAATTTTCGGGCGCTGATCAATAACCACCAGGATGAAAATGCCAATCCTGTACCTGACAGCCTCAGCATCGACGGCGACGAGTTTCAACGCTGGCAACAACAGCTAAGCGGTGTAACACTACCGGATAACGTCTTTGACCTCATATTTCAACTGCGCCAGCATATCGACACGCTGGAAAACACGCCTTATATATCCGATCGACGCTGGAAAAAATCCGTACGCCTGCTGCAGGCCTGTGCCTTTTTCAGCGGCCGCAATGCCGTTGCGCCACTTGATTTGATCCTGCTGAAAGAGTGCCTATGGCACGATCTTTCCTCCCGCCAGCTGCTGAATCAGCACATCCAGCAGATCCTGACGCAGCAGGCCTACCGGCAGCAAAGGCTGTTGCTGCAGATCCAGCAGCTGGAAGGCCAATGGCTGCAAAGCCAGCGGACATATCAGCAGAACCGCGCGCTGACGCTACGACATAAATCCGCGCTGTTTAACCACAAGACCCACTATACCCTGCCAGTGGATCTCAATTCGCCGCAGCTCACGCTGCTACTGCTGCAACCACTGCGCCTGCACGATATGCAGGTTACCCACTTAACCGTTGAAACCGCGGCGCTGACCCGCTGGCTGCAAAAAGGCGGCGAACTGCGGGCCCGCCTCAACGGTATCGGCTTTGCCCTGAGCATTGACGTTGATATTAATCCACAGCATCAACTGGAGATCCGCGATATCAGCCATCAATCCAGCCTGCTGGGTCTGCCTGACGGTACGCGTCAGCCAGCAGATCCCACCATTCTGGCTGCTCTTGAGGAGATAAGGCAAACACTGCGCCAGCAGCGCCAACAGTTTGCCGGGCAGCAGCCCTGCCTGTTTGTCTGCCGTGAGTGGCTGGCCCAGATAGAGGCCAGCCTGCTGGAGGTGGATGAACAGCTTAATGCCCTAGCAACTCGGTTGCAGGGAGATACCCTCTAACATGCCGTCACTTGAGGCCGTAGAAGCTTTTCTGGTAATGAATGAAAGCGAGCTGCTGCAGGACTTTCTGGTCGGGCTGATAGCCGCCCCTCAGTTGGCGGTCTTCTTTGAAAAATATCCCCGCCTGCGCAAGATCATCGATCGCGAGTGGCCCGGCTGGCAGCGCCGTCTACGTAAACGGATCCACGATACCAACGTACCCGATGATCTGGCTCAAGAATTTACGCTGTATCAGCATCAGCTCCTACTGGGCAGCGGTGAATTCTTCCGCCGCTTACCCGCAACCCTTGCCGCGCTGGATAGCCAAGGCTCTCCGTTTAGTCATAAAGCACACCAGCTCTGTCCCGATGGGAAGATCACCCACAGCGACAGTTTTCACACACTGTTTTTACAGCAATGGCGCCTGAGCCTGGTCGCCCGTACTCTGACGCTCCACCACCAGGTGATGGAGCAGGAACGAGAGATGCTGCAGCAAGAGCTGCAACAGCGCATGCAACTCAGTGGCGCACTAGAACCGGTGCTGGTGGAGAATGAAAATGCCGCGGGCCGTCTCTGGGATATGAGCCGTGCACCGACGCATCACGGTGACTATCAGCTGCTGGTTCAGTACGGTGACTTTCTTGCCGGCCAGCCAGAGCTGCTGCAGCTGGCTGAACGGCTGGGGCGCAGCCGTGCCGCAGATCCTCAGGATCACGCAGACACTCAGCTGGAGATTCGCCGCGTACTGGTACGCGAGCCGGCCGTTATGCCTGAAGAGGTCAGCGGGATCCATCAAAGTGATGAGATCCTGCGTCTGATGCCCAGCGAGCTGTCGCTGCTGGGGCTCAGCGAGCTAGAGCTGGAGTTTTACCGCCGTCTGCTGGAAAAGCGCCTGATGACCTATCGTCTGCAGGGTGATGCCTGGCGTGAACAGCAAATTCAGCACAGGGTAACGTACCGCCACCATCAACAGCAGCCCAAGGGACCGTTTATTGTCTGCGTAGACACGTCAGGTTCAATGGGAGGATTTCATGAGCAGTGTGCCAAAGCGTTCTGTCTGGCACTGATGCGCATCGCACTTGCCGATAATCGTCGCTGCTACATCATGCTGTTTTCTACTGCAATTGTGCAGTATGAACTGACCGCCGACAGCGGCATCGATCAGGCGATTCGTTTTCTCAGCCAGCGCTTTCGTGGGGGAACCGATCTGGCACGCTGCCTGGCGCAAACCTGTACACTGCTGCAGCAACCGACCTGGCAACAGGCGGATGCAGTCGTCATTTCCGATTTTATTGCCCAGCGGTTGCCAGAAGAAACACAGGGTCTGATAAACCAGTTGCAAAAACAGGATGGCCACTGCTTTCACGCAGTGGCCATGTCGCCACATGGCAAGCCCAGCATAATGAAAGTCTTTGATTATATTTGGCGCTTCGACAGCGGAATTAAGGGACGTCTGCTGCGTCGTTGGCGCCATTGAGTCTTAGAGAATCGCCTGCACGCGTTGGCGAATCTCCTGAGGCCATACACCGCACTGCACCTGACCGATGTGCTGCTGCTGCAGCAGCAGCATCACCAGACGGGATTGGCCGATACCGCCACCGATAGTCTGTGGCATATCTCCGCGCAGCAGTGACTGATGCCACTCCAGCGCCAGACGATCCTCATCGTCCGTCAGCGCCAACTGACGCTTCAGCGCCTTGGCATCAACGCGGATCCCCATGGATGAGAGCTCAAAGGCATCACCCAGCACCGGGTTCCACACCAGAATATCGCCGTTGAGCCCACCGAAGCCCTCTGCGCCCAGCGACGTCCAGTCATCATAGTCCGGCGCGCGAACGTCATGGGCCTGACCGTTTGACAAGCGGCCGCCGATCCCGATCAGGAACACGGCGCCCAGCTCATGGGTGATCGCGCGCTCGCGGCCTTTGGCATCCAGATCCGGATAACGGCGTAACAGAGCCTCACTGTGAATAAAATGGATTTCCGCGGGTAAAAATGGCGTTAAACCGTACTGCGCACACACTTCAGCCTCTGTTGTTTTCATCGCGGCATAAATGTGGCGCACCGTCTCCTGCAGATAGGCAGGGGTACGCTCCCCATCGCCCATCACGCGCTCCCAGTCCCATTGATCCACGTACACCGAGTGGATCGCTGAGAGACGGTCCTCATCGGGACGCAGCGCCTTCATGTGGGTATACAGTCCTTCCCCCGGTGCAAAGTCATACATTCCCAGCGTCTTACGTTTCCATTTGGCCAGAGAATGCACCACTTCAAAGGCGTCCTGCGGCAGGTTCTTCACCTTTACCTGTACCGCCTTCTCATGACCGGAAAGGTTATCCTGCGTACCGTCGCCCAAACGGCTCAGGATCGGCGCCTGCACTTCAATGAGACCGAGACGCTGCTCCAGCTGACGGGAGAAATGTGCCTTAACAAAGCTGATCTGCTGCTGTTTTTCAATATAGGATTTTTTCATTGTTGTACTCACTGCCTGTCTTTCTTTCCTGTTGATATTGATTAAGCAACAGATGCGACGATGAATTCAATAATCAACAACAAATATTGCCTTATTGGTTTTAATCAATCATTTTATGGCGTCTATAATTGAATTTTATCTAAATCTAAAGGTAAAAAATGGCAGAAATTTATCCGATCGATAATCTCGATCGTGGCATCCTCAATGCGCTGATGCAAAATGCCCGTACGCCTTATGCTGAGCTGGCGAAAAATTTTAACGTCAGCCCGGGAACCATCCACGTACGGGTAGAAAAGATGAAACAGGCAGGCGTCATTACCGGCGCCTGCATACAGGTCAGCCCTAAGATGTTGGGATATGACGTCTGCTGCTTCATCGGCATTATTCTCAAAAGCGCTAAAGACTACCCGGCCGCCCTGGCGCGCTTGGAAAGTCTCAATGAAGTGGTCGAGGCCTATTACACCACCGGTCACTACAGTATTTTCATTAAAGTAATGACCAAATCTATCGAAGCGCTGCAGCACGTACTTATCAACAAGATCCAGACCATTGATGAAATTCAGTCTACGGAAACGCTGATCTCACTGCAAAACCCGATCATGCGCGACATCAGGCCCTGATCAGGATCGAGTTATCCGCATTCACACCCAGATTATCCACAGCTAGATCCCAGCAAATTCGCAGCGTACAATAGCCCGTCCAAATCATTCGCTGGGATCATCATGCCAAATATCACCGTTATCAGCGGCAGTACCTTAGGCAACGCCGAATATGTCGCCGAACATCTGGCAGAAAAGTTAACTGAACGGGGTCATGACGTGCAGGTGCTGCACGGTCCGGATCTGGGTGAGCTACCCCAGCTGGGTATTTGGCTGGTGGTGACATCGACGCACGGCGCCGGAGAGCTGCCGGACAACCTGCAACCGCTATTTGAACAGATAGAGACCCAGCAGCCGGATCTCTCAGGGATCCACTTTGGCGCTGTCGGTATCGGCAGCAGTGAATATGACACCTTTTGCGGAGGGATAGCGATCGTCGATCGTATTCTGATCGCATTCGGCGCTCAGCGCCTTGGTGAAATGCTCAAGATCGATATCCAGCGCTGCGATATTCCAGAGGATCTCGCCGAGGAGTGGCTGATCCAATGGGAAAAACTTATCCAGTGAGTATGTTTTTTGCCCACTTAGACTGTGTATAAGTCTTTTTATAAGCAGTAAAAAACCGGTAGTTATTCAAATAATAAACCAGTGCTGTTTTTACACCTGTGTATAACAACCAATAAAGATCCCAGCTTTTACGGTCTGGGATCACCGATCTTCCACAGTTAATGATCCTGCATAGTAACTTGATCCTTATTGATAAATTCGTGTTATCCACAAAGGATCAGGATCCTAATAGAAGATCTAATAAAGAGATCTTTAAATAAAAAAGATCTTTTAAATACTGGGCGGAGGATCCGCGATCCACATAGGTTGGACCTGCGCCTAAACTTGAGTAGAATCCCCACCCCTAGGCAAATAACGATCGTTGAGAGCCTTTCGGTCAGCGCGAGGTGTAGTACCATGTTTTACCCCGATCCCTTTGACGTCATCATTATCGGTGGCGGCCATGCCGGTACCGAAGCGGCCATGGCTTCTGCCCGAATGGGCCGCCAGACCCTGTTATTAACACATAATATCGATACGCTAGGACATATGTCCTGCAATCCAGCCATCGGTGGTATCGGTAAGGGGCACTTAGTAAAAGAGGTCGATGCCCTGGGGGGACTGATGGCTCAGGCGATCGACAAAGGTGGGATCCAGTTTAGGATCCTCAACGGCAGCAAAGGACCCGCGGTACGTGCAACCCGGGCACAGGCCGATCGCATACTGTATCGTCAGGCGGTACGTATGGCGCTAGAGAACCAGCCCAACCTGATGATCTTTCAACAGGCTGTAGAGGATCTGATCGTTGAAAACGATCGCGTCGTCGGTGCGGTTACCCAAATGGGGCTAAAGTTCCGCGCCAAAGCTGTGGTTCTCACCGTAGGCACGTTCCTGAACGGTAAAATTCATATCGGTCTGGAGAACTACAGCGGTGGTCGCGCAGGCGATCCGCCTTCCATCGGACTGGCCCGCCGCCTGCGCGAGTTACCGCTACGGGTAAACCGACTGAAAACCGGCACACCTCCGCGCCTTGACGCTCGAACCATCGACTTCAGCGTGCTGGCGCAGCAGCACGGTGACAACCCAGCGCCGGTTTTTTCTTTCCTCGGTGAGGCCAGTCAGCATCCGCGTCAGGTACCGTGCTATATAACGCATACCAACGAACATACCCATGAGGTGATCCGCGGCAATCTGGATCGCAGCCCGATGTATGCCGGGATCATCGAGGGGATCGGCCCACGCTATTGCCCGTCGATCGAAGATAAGGTGATGCGCTTTGCCGATCGTAATGCGCACCAGATCTTTTTGGAGCCAGAGGGACTGAGCAGCAATGAGATCTATCCAAACGGGATCTCAACCAGCTTGCCGTTTGACGTTCAGATGGCCATCGTACGGTCGATGGCGGGGATGCAAAACACCCGCATCGTGCGTCCGGGGTATGCGATTGAGTATGATTTCTTCGATCCGCGGGACTTGAAGCCCACCCTGGAGAGTAAATACATTCAGGGGCTGTTCTTCGCCGGTCAGATCAACGGCACAACCGGCTATGAGGAAGCGGCGGCACAGGGGTTACTGGCAGGCCTGAACGCTGGACGCTGTGCTGCCGATTTAGAAGGTTGGATGCCCCGTCGCGACGAGGCATACCTTGGCGTGCTGGTGGATGACCTGTGTACCCTGGGTACCAAAGAGCCCTACCGCATGTTTACCTCACGTGCGGAGTATCGTCTGATGTTGCGTGAAGATAACGCCGACTTGCGTTTGACCCCGATAGGGCGTGAACTGGGTCTGGTCGACGATGTGCGTTGGGCCCAGTTTAACCAGAAGCTGGAAAACATGGAGCGTGAACGTCAGCGCCTGCGTGAAACCTGGGTACACCCGCAGTCTGAACGGGCGGCTGAGGTGAATGTGTTGTTAAAAACCCCGCTGTCTCGCGAGGCCAGCGGTGAGGATCTATTGCGTAGGCCTGAGATGGATTATGCCACGCTGACCTCGCTGTCTCCGTTTTATCCACCGCTGGCGGATCGTCAGGCGGCTGAGCAGGTTGAGATCCAAGTTAAATACCAAGGGTATATTGCCCGTCAGCAGGACGAAATTGAAAAGCAGCTGCGTAACGAAAATACGTTGCTGCCAGCCGATTTGGACTATCGTCAGGTCAATGGCTTGTCCAATGAGGTGATCGCGAAACTTAACGATCATAAACCCAGCTCTATCGGTCAGGCATCGCGTATTTCCGGTATTACGCCTGCAGCGATCTCTATTCTGCTGGTGTGGCTGAAAAAGCAGGGAATGCTGCGTCGCAGCCTGTAGCTGCGCGCCCATTGGCCGCTGCCTGGCGGCCATTATTCACGACCGGCCGTCTTTAAGACGGCCGGCTTTGATTGAGGTATATACCTTGTACAAGCAACTGGACACGCTGCTGGCGCAGGCCGGCATTTCGTTAACCGATCAGCAAAAACAACGGCTACTGGGCTACGTATCTCTGCTGGATAAGTGGAATAAGGCCTATAACCTGACCTCTGTACGCGAGCCGCGCGACATGCTGGTGCGCCATATCATGGACAGCATCGTTGTGAGTCCTTATCTGCAGGGGCTGCGGTTCATCGACGTGGGAACAGGACCGGGTCTGCCGGGGATCCCTCTGGCTATTGTGCGCCCTGATGCCAATTTCACGCTGCTGGATAGCTTAGGCAAGCGGGTACGTTTCCTGCGTCAGGTCCAGCATGAGCTGCGTTTGGACAATATTGAGCCGGTGCAGAGCCGGGTCGAGGCGTTTGTCGCAGAGCCGCCTTTTGACGGTGTGATCAGCCGTGCTTTTGCCTCTTTACAGGATATGGTGTCTTGGTGTCATCATCTCCCAGCCGCGCACCATGGACGCTTTTATGCCCTGAAGGGGGGAGTTCCACAGGATGAGCTGCAAAGCTTACCGGCCGGCGTTAGCGTGGATCAACTGATCCGCCTGCAGGTGCCAATGCTGGAGGGGGAACGCCATCTGGTGGTACTAAAATCCGATTAATTTTGTTTTCTGTCAAAAAAACAAAAAAAACATTGCATAGTAAGTGAACGGATCAACCGTTAATAACTTGAATCATTTGTAGACATATATTTCATTTGTTTACCGTTTGTTTACAATGTTTGCGTGATTATCCTCTTGCCTAAGCACTGTTAATCCGACCGCTATCTCTCTCTGCCCGTGTATTTTTGCCGTATTGTTTCCCGTTTAGGGGCGGGCAGATAAGAGGGGAACGATATGTCAACAGGCTGTTTCCATTTGGTTTTGAACTATAGATTGATGGGGTAATCAACTGATTTTATGATTTTAAATGTATATATCAGCAGTATTGGCTAAAAAATAGCCTTTCCTCTATGGTATATAGGTTTTTCTTCTATGTAGTTAGGTGATCATTAAACAGCGTAAAAATGTAAGATTGGAATTGTGTTATGTATTGGTCAAAAAGGATATTTCGTCGATTCTGTGTGTTCGGTGATAAATCGTGAAAATATTTAAATTACCATTCACTTTTTGGCTACTTATACATTGAATTTGTAGGGATGCACCGTATAATTTTCACGTTTTTCTGGCTTGACTCAGCCTCGCAAAGGCAGTTTTATTACGTCACTCAAATCGGCATCCCTCCTGGGGGTTTGGAGAGAGCAAACGTCATGTCTGGAGCGCTTTATGGCGGAAAGATCGCACGTAACTTGCTGATTCTACAGCTAGTGACCTTTGTTCTATTCAGTATATGCCTGTCGATAAAATCGGTAGGCTGGGGATGGTCCGCACTGTTGGGCGGGCTTTCCGCCTGGTTACCCAATGCCGTGTTTATGCTGTTTGCCTTGGGTTCGCGGGCCGAAGTGCGGGCTGAGGGGCGTATTGCTTGGGCATTCGCTCTGGGCGAGGCGCTTAAAATGGTCTGCACGATAGCCCTGCTTATCGTGTCGCTAGGGGGGTTTAAGGCGGTTTTTCTTCCGCTTGGCCTGACTTACATTGCGGTGCTGGTGGTGCAGGTAGCAGCGCCGGCATTTATTAGTCGTAATTAAAACAGTTACCGTATTAACTACTTAAAGGGTAAGAGGCATCATGTCTGCAGGAGAAATCTCTACGCCACAAGAGTACATCGGTCATCATCTGAACAACCTTCAGTTGGATCTGCGTACTTTTGAGCTGGTGAATCCGCACGATGGTCCAGCATCTTTCTGGACGCTGAACATCGACTCCATGTTTTTCTCTGTGGTTCTGGGCCTGATATTTTTGGCTCTGTTCCGTAAGGTCGCCAAGAATGCAACCAGCGGCGTACCGGGTAAGTTTCAGACCGCCGTTGAGCTGATTATCGGCTTCGTCGATGGCAGTGTGCGCGACATGTATCACGGCAAGAGCAAGCTGATCGCACCGCTGGCTCTGACCATCTTCGTCTGGGTCTTCCTGATGAACCTGATGGATCTGGTTCCCATCGATTTCCTGCCGTATATCGCTGAGCATTGGATGGGGCTTCCTGCGCTGCGCGTGGTACCGTCGGCGGATGTCAATATCACCCTGTCGATGGCGCTTGGGGTGTTTATCCTGATCCTGTTCTACAGCATTAAGATGAAAGGGGTGGGGGGCTTCGTTAAGGAGTTGACTCTGCAGCCGTTCAATCATCCTGTCTTTATTCCCGTCAACCTGATTCTGGAAGGCGTCAGCCTGTTGTCCAAGCCGGTCTCCCTCGGTTTGCGACTGTTCGGTAACATGTATGCCGGCGAGCTGATTTTCATCCTGATTGCCGGTCTGTTGCCGTGGTGGTCACAGTGGTTGCTCAACGTTCCATGGGCTATTTTCCACATCCTGATTATTACGCTTCAAGCCTTTATCTTCATGGTTCTGACGATCGTCTATCTGTCGATGGCGTCTGAAGAGCACTGATTATTTTTTAACAACACTACTGCGTTTAACTGAAATAAACTGGAGACTGTCATGGAAAACCTGAGTATGGATCTGCTGTACATGGCTGCCGCTGTGATGATGGGCCTGGCGGCAATCGGTGCTGCGATCGGTATCGGCATCCTGGGTGGTAAATTTCTGGAAGGCGCCGCGCGTCAGCCTGACCTGATCCCGCTGCTGCGTACACAGTTCTTTATCGTAATGGGTCTGGTGGATGCTATCCCGATGATTGCGGTTGGTCTGGGTCTGTACGTCATGTTTGCCGTCGCGTAAATGGGGTCTCCCCGTTAACGCCAACCAAACCGATTAACTAATTTAAGAGGCATTGTGCTGTGAATCTTAACGCAACAATCCTCGGCCAGGCCATCGCGTTTGTCCTGTTCGTCTGGTTCTGCATGAAGTATGTATGGCCGCCGCTTATGGCTGCCATTGAGAAGCGTCAGAAAGAGATTGCTGACGGTCTCTCTTCCGCAGAGCGTGCGAAGAAAGATCTGGACTTGGCGCAGGCCAATGCGACCGACCAGCTGAAGAAAGCCAAGGCTGACGCACAGGTGATCATCGAGCAGGCGAACAAGCGTAAGTCTCAGATCATCGATGAGGCGAAGGCGGAAGCAGAACAGGAACGCGCCAAGATCGTCGCGCAGGCGCAGGCTGAAATCGATGCCGAACGCAAGCGTGCCCGTGAAGAGCTGCGTAAACAGGTCGCCATGTTGGCAATCGCTGGTGCCGAGAAAATTATTGAACGTTCCGTGGATGAAGCTGCGAACAGCGACATCGTCGATAAACTGGTCGCTGAACTGTAAGGAGGGAGGGGCCGATGTCTGAATTTATCACGGTAGCTCGCCCCTACGCCAAAGCAGCTTTTGACTTTGCTGTTGAGCATAACAGCCTGGATCGTTGGCAGAACATGCTGACGTTCAGCGCTGAGGTGACCCGCAATGAAAGCGTGGCCGAAATGTTGTCCGGTGCCTTGGCTCCGGAGACCCTTGCGGCATTCTTCATTGATATTTGCGGCGACCAGCTCGATGAATCCGGTCAGAACTTCATTAAAGTGATGGCGGAAAACGGACGTTTACAGGTTATTCCTGACGTGCTGCAGCAGTTTATTGCACTGCGTGATGCGATGGAAGCGACGGCAGATGTGGAAGTCACCTCTGCAGCGCCCCTGACTCAGGCGCAGCTGGATAAAATCAGCGCCGCAATGGAACAACGTCTGTCACGTAAAGTGAAGCTGAATTGCAAAATTGATAAGTCTGTATTGGCCGGCGTGGTTATCCGCGCGGGTGACCTGGTGATCGATGGCAGCATTCGTGGCCGTTTGGATCGCCTGACAGACGTCTTGCAGTCTTAAGGGGACTGGAGCATGCAACTGAATTCCACCGAAATCAGCGAACTGATCAAGCAGCGCATTGCTCAGTTCGACGTGGTGAGCGAAGCTCACAACGAAGGTACAATCGTCTCAGTGAGCGACGGGATTATCCGCGTTCACGGTCT
Source organism: Edwardsiella ictaluri ATCC 33202 (assembly GCF_000264785.1). Classification (GTDB taxonomy): domain Bacteria; phylum Pseudomonadota; class Gammaproteobacteria; order Enterobacterales; family Enterobacteriaceae; genus Edwardsiella; species Edwardsiella ictaluri. The sequence goes on from NZ_AFJI01000008.1 coordinate 22,074, forward strand.
GGCGGACGTCATGCAGGGCGAAATGATCGCGCTGCCGGGTAACCGCTACGCTATCGCACTGAACCTGGAGCGCGACTCTGTGGGTGCGGTAGTTATGGGGCCCTACGCTGACCTTGCCGAAGGCATGAAGGTCAAGTGTACCGGCCGTATTCTGGAAGTTCCGGTAGGCCGTGGTTTGCTGGGCCGCGTGGTGAACACCCTGGGTGAGCCGATCGACGGTAAAGGTCCGGTCGAGCACGACGGGTTCTCCGCTGTTGAAGCCATCGCCCCGGGCGTTATCGAACGTCAGTCTGTCGATCAGCCGGTACAGACGGGCTATAAGTCCGTGGATGCCATGATCCCTATCGGTCGCGGTCAGCGTGAGCTTGTCATCGGCGACCGTCAGACCGGTAAAACCGCGCTGGCCGTCGATGCCATTATCAACCAGCGTGACTCCGGCATTAAGTGTATCTATGTCGCCGTAGGTCAGAAGGCTTCTACCATTGCTAACGTGGTGCGTAAGCTGGAAGAGCACGGCGCGCTGGCTAACACCATTGTCGTCGTGGCCTCGGCCTCAGAATCCGCCGCCCTGCAGTACCTGGCGCCGTACGCCGGCTGTGCGATGGGGGAATATTTCCGAGATCGCGGTGAAGACGCGCTGATCATCTATGATGACTTGTCCAAGCAAGCGGTCGCTTATCGCCAAATATCCCTGCTGCTCCGTCGCCCGCCAGGTCGTGAAGCATTTCCGGGTGACGTATTTTACCTCCACTCCCGTCTGCTGGAGCGTGCAGCGCGCGTTAACGCTGAGTACGTCGAGACCTTCACCAAGGGTGAGGTCAAGGGTAAGACGGGTTCACTGACGGCGCTGCCGATCATTGAAACCCAGGCTGGTGACGTTTCCGCGTTCGTTCCGACCAACGTAATCTCGATTACCGATGGTCAGATCTTCCTGGAATCTAACCTGTTTAACGCCGGTATCCGCCCTGCGGTAAACCCGGGGATCTCCGTATCCCGTGTGGGTGGCGCGGCGCAGACCAAGATCATGAAGAAACTGTCCGGCGGTATCCGTACCGCTCTGGCGCAGTACCGTGAACTGGCGGCGTTTTCTCAGTTTGCCTCTGATCTGGACGATGCGACCCGGAAACAGCTGAGCCACGGCCAGAAGGTGACTGAGCTGCTCAAGCAGAAACAGTATGCGCCGATGTCTGTCGCTACGCAGTCGCTGGTGCTGTTCGCCGCTGAGCGTGGCTACCTGGAAGATGTCGAGCTGGCGAAGGTTGGCGGCTTCGAAGCGGCGCTGATGGCTTACGTTGATCGCGAGCACGCTGACCTGATGCAACAAATCAACCAGACCGGTGCTTATAACGACGAGATCGAAGGCAAGCTGAAAGGCATTCTCGATACCTTCAAAGCAACCCAGTCCTGGTAATAGCCTTACGGCCTGCCGGCAGTAATACGGTGGGCCGTAAAAGGTTTTGAGGAGAAGCAGAGATGGCCGGCGCGAAAGAGATACGTAGCAAGATCGCCAGCGTGCAAAACACGCAAAAGATCACGAAAGCGATGGAGATGGTCGCCGCCTCCAAAATGCGTAAAACGCAGGATCGCATGGCGGCCAGCCGTCCCTATGCAGAAACCATGCGCAAAGTGATTGGTCACCTTGCGCTGGGGAATCTGGAATACAAACACCCGTACCTGGAAGAGCGCGATATTAAACGTGTGGGGTATCTGGTGGTTTCTACCGACCGTGGTCTGTGCGGTGGCCTGAACATTAACCTGTTCAAGAAGCTGCTGACAGAGATGAAAGAGTGGAACCAGAAGGGCGTGGATATCGATCTCGCGCTGATCGGCTCCAAGGCAGTCTCTTTCTTTGGGTCCGTGGGCGGCAACGTTGTCGCTCAGGTCACCGGCATGGGAGATAACCCCTCCCTGTCCGAGCTGATCGGTCCGGTGAAGGTGATGCTGCAGGCCTATGATGAAGGCCGTCTGGATCGCCTGTATGTGGTGAGCAACAAGTTCATCAACACCATGTCCCAAGAACCACAGGTCATTCAGCTGTTACCGCTGCCCAAGGCAGATGATGCGGAGCTGAAACGGAAATCATGGGATTACCTGTATGAACCGGATCCGAAGGCGCTGCTGGATACCCTGCTGCGTCGCTATGTGGAATCGCAGGTTTATCAGGGCGTCGTGGAAAACCTGGCCAGTGAGCAGGCCGCACGAATGGTTGCTATGAAGGCGGCAACTGACAACGGCGGCAACCTGATCAAAGAGCTGCAGTTGGTCTACAACAAGGCTCGTCAGGCCAGCATCACCCAGGAGCTCACCGAGATCGTCTCGGGCGCTGCTGCGGTTTAAGAGCTAGGTTTACGAATTACGTAGAGGATTCAAGATGGCTACTGGAAAGATTATCCAGGTTATCGGCGCCGTGGTGGACGTGGAGTTCCCGCAGGATGCCGTGCCGAAGGTGTATAACGCACTGGAGGTAAAAGGCGGTGCCACTAAACTGGTACTGGAAGTTCAGCAGCAGCTGGGTGGTGGCGTCGTTCGCTGCATCGCAATGGGTTCTTCTGACGGCCTGCGTCGCGGGCTGGATGTAGAAGACCAAAACCATCCGATCGAAGTCCCGGTGGGTAAGGCAACACTGGGCCGTATCATGAACGTACTGGGCGATCCGGTCGATATGAAGGGCGAGATCGGCGAGGAAGAGCGCTGGGCAATTCACCGCGCAGCGCCGAGCTACGAAGATCTGTCCAACTCCCAGGAGCTGCTGGAGACCGGCATCAAGGTTATCGACCTGATCTGCCCGTTCGCTAAAGGCGGTAAGGTGGGTCTGTTCGGGGGCGCCGGTGTCGGCAAGACCGTTAACATGATGGAGCTTATCCGTAACATCGCTATCGAGCACTCCGGTTACTCCGTTTTCGCCGGCGTGGGTGAGCGTACCCGTGAGGGTAATGACTTCTACCACGAGATGACGGATTCCAACGTACTGGACAAAGTGTCTCTGGTCTATGGCCAGATGAATGAGCCGCCGGGAAACCGTCTGCGCGTTGCACTGACCGGTCTGACCATGGCGGAGAAGTTCCGCGATGAAGGCCGCGACGTTCTGCTATTTATCGATAACATCTACCGCTATACCCTGGCCGGTACCGAGGTATCTGCACTGTTGGGCCGTATGCCGTCAGCGGTAGGTTATCAGCCGACGCTGGCAGAAGAGATGGGCGTGTTGCAGGAGCGTATTACCTCTACGAAAACCGGCTCTATCACCTCAGTTCAGGCGGTATACGTTCCTGCAGATGACCTGACTGACCCGTCGCCGGCAACCACCTTTGCCCACCTGGATGCCACCGTGGTTCTGAGCCGTCAGATCGCCTCTCTGGGTATCTACCCGGCCGTTGACCCGCTGGACTCGACCAGCCGTCAGCTGGATCCTCTGGTGGTGGGTCAGGAGCACTATGACACGGCACGCGGCGTGCAGTCCATTCTGCAGCGCTATCAGGAGCTGAAGGATATCATCGCCATTCTGGGTATGGATGAGCTGTCTGAAGAGGACAAGCTGGTCGTGGCCCGTGCGCGTAAGATCCAGCGCTTCCTGTCACAGCCGTTCTTCGTTGCGGAAGTGTTCACCGGTTCTCCTGGCAAGTACGTTTCGCTGAAAGACACCATCATGGGCTTTAAAGGCATCATGAACGGTGACTATGACCATCTGCCGGAGCAGGCGTTCTACATGGTGGGCTCTATCGACGAAGCCGTGGAAAAAGCCAAGAAACTGTAACGCCTGATAGGAGGGTGATATGGCTATGACTTTCCATCTGGATGTGGTCAGCGCGGAGCGTCAGATGTTCTCCGGGCTGGTGCAGAAAATCCAGGTGACGGGTAGTGAAGGTGAGCTGGGTATCTACCCGGGGCACGCTCCGCTGCTTACTGCCATTAAGCCTGGCATGGTGCGTATCGTTAAACAGCACGGAGAGGAGGAGTTTATCTACCTTTCCGGCGGCATCCTTGAGGTGCAGTCCAGCGCGGTTACCGTACTGGCCGATACCGCTATCCGTGGTCAGGACCTCGACGAGGCGCGTGCGATGGAGTCGAAGCGTAAAGCAGAAGAACACATCCGCAGCTCGCACGGCGACGTTGACTATGCTCAGGCATCTGCAGAGCTGGCCAAGGCGATTGCCAAACTGCGCGTAATCGAATTGACCAAAAAAATGATGTAAGCAGACGACGGTAAAAAACCTCTCCCCGGCGGAGAGGTTTTTTTTATCGTTAAAAAAAAGCGCTCTCCCTGGATATTCGCTGCGCAATTGTTGGGCTAATCGCACGAAAAAGCGTATTGGCGAAGAGAGTGTTTGCCCCCCTCCTGCCAAGTTATCTATCATCATCCTATCCCCGCAGTACATCTGACCTGCGCGCGTTTTGAGTAGAGAAATATGTAGTAATCCCGCCACTGAACGGGTTTACTTTACCCCATCAATTTGAATGGATCAGATTGCTTATGTCGACATCTCCATTAAGCGTGGTCATCCTTGCCGCCGGTAAAGGAACCCGCATGTATTCCGATCTTCCTAAGGTGTTGCATCCGCTGGCAGGTAAGCCGATGGTGCAGCATGTTATTGATAGCGCGCTGACGCTGGGCGCCCGTCAGGTACATCTGGTATATGGACACGGCGGTGATCTGCTGAAGGCCCATCTGTCTGGCCAGCCGCTGAACTGGGTGCTGCAGGCTCAGCAGCTGGGCACCGGCCATGCCATGCAGCAGGCGGCGCCTGATTTTTCCGACGATGAAGATATCCTGATGCTGTACGGCGATGTGCCGCTGATTTCGGCCGCGACGTTGCAGCGCCTGATCGCGGCGAAGCCCCAGGGGGGAATCGGTCTACTGACGGTAAAACTGGACGATCCGAGCGGCTATGGCCGCATTGTGCGTCATCACGACCGCGTAGTGGGGATCGTCGAACATAAGGATGCCAGCGAAGCGCAGCGTCGTATCAATGAGATCAACACCGGCATTCTGGTGGCCAACGGCGTGGATCTGAAGCGCTGGCTGGCCCGTCTGGATAACAACAATGCTCAGGGTGAGTTCTATATTACCGATATTATCGCCATGGCCCATCAGGAAGGGAGGCAGATTGCGGCAGTACATCCCGAACGCCTGAGCGAGGTGGAGGGGGTTAACAACCGCCTGCAGCTTTCCGCCCTGGAACGGGCCTATCAGCAGCAGCAGGCGCAGCGTTTGCTGCTGGCTGGCGTAATGCTAACCGATCCGGCCCGCTTCGATCTGCGCGGAGAGCTGGTACACGGACGCGATGTGGTGATCGATACCAACGTGATTATCGAAGGCAAAGTGACGCTGGGAAACCGGGTTCATATCGGCAGCGGCTGTGTGCTGAAAGATTGCCAGATCGCCGATGATAGTGTGATTAGTCCCTATACGGTGATTGAGGGTGCCCGGCTGGCGCAGGCTTGTACCGTGGGGCCCTTTGCCCGTCTGCGCCCCGGCGCCTGCCTCGATGCGGAGGCGCACGTGGGTAACTTTGTTGAAATGAAGAAGGCGCACCTGGGGCGCGGCTCTAAGGCGGGTCATCTGAGTTATCTGGGTGATGCGGAGATCGGCGCAGGGGTGAATATCGGCGCAGGGACTATTACCTGTAACTATGATGGCGCCAATAAACACCAGACGGTGATCGGTGATGATGTCTTCGTTGGTTCAGACAGTCAGCTGGTGGCGCCGGTTACCGTTGGCCGTGGTGCGACGATCGCGGCCGGTACGACGGTCACCAAAAATGTGGGTGACGGAGAGCTGGTGCTCAGTCGGGTGAAACAGGTACAGCTCAGCGGCTGGGAGCGGCCGGTGAAGAAAAAATGATCGCGATCGCTGCAGCCTGACGGCTGCAGCGGTTTTTCCCTGTGCCCCGACGAGGGACACAGGGAAAAAAATAATAAAGATCCCGCTAAAGGGATCAGCCCCACTCTCTACAAGGCTCGGGGCAGCGGCGCACAGCGCCGTTTATCAATCAGATCGATACGGGCATCGACAAACCGCTGTGGCGGTTTGGCTATAGGAAGAAAACCTTATGTGTGGAATTGTTGGCGCGGTAGCGCAGCGAGATGTGGCAGAGATCCTGCTGGAAGGGTTACGTCGTCTGGAGTACCGAGGCTATGACTCTGCAGGTCTGGCAGTCGTGGACGCGCAGGGACATATGCAGCGTCTACGTCGTGTAGGCAAGGTCAATGCTTTAAACGACGCGGTTGCCCTGTCGCCAATGGTCGGCGGCACCGGTATTGCCCACACCCGCTGGGCAACCCATGGTGAACCGAGTGAACAGAATGCGCATCCCCATGTATCCGGCCACATCAGCGTGGTGCACAACGGTATTATCGAAAACCACGAGACGCTGCGCGCACAGCTGATTGAGCGCGGCTACCGTTTTACCTCCGAGACGGATACGGAGGTGATTGCGCACCTGGTAAACTGGGAACAACGCCAGGGAGGATCCCTGCTGGAGGTCGTTAAGCGGGTCATCCCGCAGCTGCGCGGCGCATATGGTACGGTAGTGATGGACAGCCAGCACCCAGGAGTGCTGGTCTGTGCTCGCTCAGGTAGCCCGCTGGTGATTGGCCGAGGAATGGGGGAGAACTTTCTGGCCTCCGATCAGCTGGCGCTGCTGCCGGTCACCCGCCGCTTTATCTTCCTGGAAGAGGGGGATATTGCCGAGCTAACCCGCCACAGCGTGACCATCTTTGACGCCACCGGTGCACCGGCGGCACGTGCCGAAGTCGAATCCAACGTGCAGTATGATGCCGGTGATAAGGGTGACTATCGCCACTACATGCAGAAAGAGATTTACGAACAGCCGCAGGCGATCAAAAACACCCTTGAGGGGCGCTTTAGCCACGGTCAAATCGATCTGCAGGAGCTGGGCGAGGCCGGAGAGCGCCTGCTGTCGCAGGTTGAGCATATCCAAATTATCGCCTGCGGAACGTCATACCACTCCGGTATGGTTGCCCGCTATTGGTTTGAGGCGCTGGCCGGCGTTCCCTGCGATGTAGAGATCGCCTCTGAATTCCGCTACCGTAAGTCAGCCGTGCGTAAAAACAGCTTGATAATAACGCTGTCTCAGTCAGGTGAAACGGCCGATACGCTGGCGGCGTTGCGCCTGTCCAAAGAGATTGGCTACCTGGGGTCGCTGGCAATTTGTAACGTAGCCAGCTCCTCGCTGGTGCGCGAGTCCGACTTAGCGCTGATGACCCGCGCCGGCACTGAAATCGGCGTTGCGTCAACCAAGGCCTTCACTACTCAGCTGACGGTATTGCTGATGCTGGTGGCGCGTATTGGTCGTCTACACGCGATGTCAGTGGAGGCGGAGCAGGAGATTGTCCATGCCCTGCAGGCGTTACCGAACCGTATTGAGCAGATGCTTTCGCTGGATCGCAGCATTGAAGCGCTGGCCGAAGATTTTCTGGATAAGCACCACGCGCTGTTTTTAGGGCGCGGCGATCAGTATCCGATCGCGATGGAAGGGGCGCTGAAGCTGAAGGAGATCTCCTATATCCATGCCGAGGCCTACGCCGCCGGTGAGCTGAAGCATGGTCCACTGGCGCTGATCGACTCCGATATGCCAGTGGTGGTGGTGGCGCCGAATAATGAGCTGCTGGAGAAGTTAAAATCCAATATTGAAGAGGTGCGTGCCCGCGGCGGTCTGCTGTACGTTTTCGCTGCCCAGAGCGCCGGGTTTAGCAAAAGTGAAGGGATGCGTATTATCGCTCTGCCACACGTAGAAGAGGTGATTGCACCGATTTTCTATACGGTGCCGCTGCAGCTGCTCTCCTATCATGTCGCCCTGATCAAGGGGACCGACGTCGATCAGCCGCGTAACCTGGCTAAGTCGGTTACCGTAGAATAAAGCGCGATCGTGAGATATCAGGGGATGCCTCGGCATCCCCTTTTTATTGAGTAACGATTAGCGAGAAAGGGTGGACGATAAATAGCGTAGCCACCATAGCGGCCTCCACCAGCGTTTTTCTGCTGGCAGCGTCGTTGGAAATACACTGTGGCGGTAGATAATCTTCCATTCAAAATTAAGGAAAATGCGGCTATGGCCATATTCATCACCATATGTTTCGCACTCTTTTCGCTTTTGTAAGTCGACAGGCGTATTGGCTGATAAATCGCGACTCAGGCTATGATAGCTTTTTTCACGATCGAGCACTCTCTCGTGGCAAATAATTTTTTTTGGCAGATATTTTTGTCGAGAACCATGATATTTATGATATTTAACAAAGCGGTAATCCTCTGCGCCGTAGTTACCGGCAAACTCTTCATCATAGCCAAAGTGGCGAAAGAAACGCGCTCGCGACATAAAAAATAGATTAGAATGGCCTTTATACAATCCACGTTCAGGGCTTTCTCTATATATTTTATAGAAGTTACGCCCGGGATTTCTCGCATCGATCAGGTATTCAAAGGTTTTGGCCGGCAGTTCGTGATCCAAATCGGTCAGCAAAATTTTATCAGACTTTGCATAGGTAACCCCCAGGTTACGTGCGCCGGCCTGATTCCATTTAATATCCTCAGTTATCTTTAACCAGGTAATATTTAAGTCAAAACTGCCAATGTCGTAGGTTACCGGGGAGCCATCATCGACAATAATAAACTCCACCGCGCTGCGGATGGATAACGGTAAATTTTCATACTTTCGCAGCAGTGAAAAGACAGATTCAATACTTTTCTGATTACAATAAAAGTGTGTCACATAAGACAGTTTAATATGTTGTTTGTCATTGTCTTGGTGGATCATTTAACGGTTATCCTGTGAGCATAGCCATGAGGTGAGCGATTTTGCCCATTATCACATGGATAGTAGTTAATATCACCAACGATAGTAATATGTATTTGTTGTATATCGTAATTTTTAATATATCGTCAGACGCGATTTATCTGATGACGCTGCGTTTTCTGCTGGCCGTCGCGCAGATGACCGCTGCGCTGCCGACGGAACCCGCGGCCTATCGTGCGGCGTACGCCCTGGCTACCGAGTTGTCATAAAACTGTCATAATCCATACATTTTACTGTCATTAAACTGCCTTATTTTGCTACCTGCACCATAGTTGAGCCGATCGTTCATACGTTACGATGAATAACACTTCCCAGGAGGGAATATGAAACTGATGCGTACCACTGTCGCCGGGATTGTCGCCGCGACCGTCTCCCTGAGCGCCATGTCTGCCTTTGCGGCGGAGAGCCTGACCGGTGCCGGTGCCACCTTCCCTGCGCCGGTTTACGCCAAGTGGGCAGACTCCTATCAGAAAGAGACCGGTAATAAAGTAAATTATCAAGGCATTGGCTCCTCTGGCGGTGTGAAGCAGATCATTGCCAACACCGTTGATTTCGGTGCCTCCGATGCCCCTCTGAGCGAAGAAAAGCTGGCGGCGGACGGCCTATTTCAGTTCCCGACAGTTATCGGCGGCGTGGTGATGGCCGTTAACCTACCGGGCATTAAGTCCGGCGAGCTGACGCTGGACGGTGAAACGCTGGGTGATATCTACCTGGGTAAAATTAAGAAGTGGAACGACGCGGCAATTGCCAAGATGAACCCGGGGGTTAAGCTGCCGGATCAGGCGATTGCCGTTGTACGTCGCGCCGATGGCTCGGGCACCTCGTTTGTCTTTACCAGCTACCTGAACAAAGTTAACGCACAGTGGAAGAGTGACGTCGGTGCCGGCTCTACTGTTAACTGGCCTACAGGCTTGGGTGGTAAAGGCAACGATGGTGTTGCCGCCTTTGTACAGCGCCTGCCTGGCGCTATCGGCTACGTCGAGTATGCCTATGCCAAACAGAATAAGCTGGCCTACACCAAGCTGATCTCCTCCGAGGGACAGGCGGTCAGTCCGACGGAGGCCAGCTTCAGCAATGCGGCGAAAGGCGCTGACTGGAGCGCGTCTTTTGCTCAGGATCTGACTAACCAGCCGGGCGATAACGTGTGGCCGATCACCTCGACCACCTTCATTCTGGTTCATCAGGCGCCCAGCAAACCCAAGCAAACGGCAGAGGTGCTGAAGTTCTTCGATTGGGCTTACAGTAAAGGTGCCAAACAGGCCAATGATCTGGACTATGCGACCCTGCCGACGTCGGTGGTGGAGCACATTCGTACTGCCTGGAAAAGCAGCGTTAAGGACAGCGGCGGCAACGCGCTGTACTGATCGCTTTTTGGCACGCACCGCGCGGTGCGTGCCGTACCGTGACCGTTTAAGAAGAGATACGCATGGCTGATTCGCCGTTGTCTAATAAACAGCCGATGATAAAAGCGCCGAGTAAGCTTGGTGATGTCGTTTTTGGGGCGTTGGTTAAACTGGCGGCCCTGATTACGCTATTGCTGCTGGGGGGGATCATCGTTTCGCTGATCGTCGCCGCGCTGCCCAGCATGGAGAAGTTTGGCTTTGCCTTCCTGTGGAGTAAAGAGTGGGATGCACCCGCGGAGCAGTTTGGCGCGATGGTGCCTATCTACGGCACGCTGGTTACCTCCCTTATCGCGCTGATCATCGCCGTTCCGGTCAGCTTCGGTATTGCCCTGTTTCTGACGGAGCTGGCGCCGGGATGGCTACGTCGCCCGCTAGGGGTAGCTATTGAGCTACTGGCGGCGATCCCCAGTATTGTTTACGGTATGTGGGGGCTGTTTATCTTTGCCCCGCTGTTTGCCGAGTATTTTCAGACGCCGGTGAGCAACGTGCTCTCCGGTATTCCCATCGTCGGTACCCTATTTTCCGGTCCAGCGTTCGGTATCGGTATCTTGGCCGCGGGGGTGATCCTGGCGATCATGATCATTCCCTATATTGCGGCGGTGATGCGCGATGTGTTTGAGCAGACGCCGGTCATGATGAAAGAGTCTGCCTATGGCATTGGCTGTACCACCTGGGAGGTGATTTGGCGTATCGTCCTGCCGTTCACTAAAAATGGGGTGATCGGAGGCGTTATGCTGGGGTTGGGACGCGCGCTGGGGGAGACCATGGCGGTCACTTTTGTCATCGGTAATACCTACCAGCTCGACAGCTTTTCACTGTATATGCCGGGTAACAGTATTACCTCAGCGCTGGCCAATGAGTTTGCCGAGGCGGAGTCCGGTCTGCATACCGCGGCGCTGATGGAGCTTGGGCTGATTCTGTTTGTGATCACCTTCATCGTGCTGGCGCTGTCCAAGCTGATGGTTCTGCGTCTGGCGAAGAACGAGGGACGTTAATATGGCAACGATGGACGTACAACATCCGCAGAAGCTGGCGGAATCCCGTCGCCGCATGCAGGCCTGGCGTCGCCAGAAAAACCGTATTGCGCTATGCCTGTCGATGGGCACGATGGCATTTGGCCTGTTTTGGCTGGTGTGGATCCTGCTATCTACCTTTACCCGCGGCCTGGACGGTATGTCGCTGGCGCTGTTTACCGAAATGACGCCGCCGCCGAATACCGAAGGCGGCGGTTTGGCGAATGCTATCGTTGGCTCTGGGTTACTAATTCTGTGGGCGACGGTGATCGGTACGCCGTTGGGGATCATGGCGGGCATTTATCTGGCGGAATACGGCCGCAACGGCTGGTTGGCCAACGTGACCCGTTTTATTAACGATATTCTGTTGTCTGCACCCTCTATCGTGGTCGGACTGTTCGTATACACCATTGTGGTGGCCAGGATGCAGCACTTTTCCGGCTGGGCCGGGGTGATCGCGCTGGCGCTGCTGCAGGTGCCGATCGTTATCCGCACCACGGAGAATATGTTGAAGCTGGTGCCGGACAGCCTGCGTGAGGCGGCCTATGCGCTGGGTACCCCCAAGTGGAAGATGATTTCAGCGATTACCCTGAAAGCGTCCGTATCGGGGATTATTACCGGGGTACTGCTGGCCATCGCCCGTATCGCCGGTGAGACGGCGCCCCTGCTGTTTACGTCGCTCTCCAACCAGTTCTGGAGTACCGATATGATGCAGCCGCTGGCTAACCTGCCGGTCACTATCTTTAAGTTTGCCATGAGTCCGTTTGCGGAGTGGCAACAGCTGGCCTGGGCTGGGGTACTGCTGATCACGCTGTGCGTTCTGCTGCTGAATATCGTGGCCCGCGTGATTTTTGCCAAGAAAAAATACTAATTTTGGGGCGCTGCCGCACAGCGGCGCCGCTAACAGAGAGAAAAACGATGAGTAATGCAGTGGCAGACCCGACCAACAGTAAAATTCAGGTGCGCGATCTGAACTTCTATTACGGAAAATTCCACGCGCTGAAGAATATCTCGCTGGATATTGATAAAAATAAAGTAACGGCCTTCATCGGCCCGTCCGGCTGCGGCAAGTCGACGCTGCTGCGTACCTTTAACAAGATGTTCCAGCTTTACCCGGAGCAGCGCGCAGAGGGGGAGATTCTACTGGATGGCCAGAATATCCTGACCGACAGCCAGGATGTCGCGCTGCTGCGCGCCAAGGTGGGCATGGTGTTTCAGAAGCCGACGCCTTTTCCCATGTCCATCTACGACAATATCGCCTTCGGCGTACGCCTGTTTGAAAAGCTGTCGCGTGCCGATATGGATGAGCGGGTACAGTGGGCGCTGACCAAGGCGGCACTGTGGAGTGAGACGAAAGATAAGCTGCACCAAAGCGGCTATAGCCTGTCAGGCGGCCAGCAGCAGCGTCTGTGTATCGCCCGCGGTATTGCCATCCGTCCGGAGGTCTTACTGTTGGATGAGCCCTGCTCTGCGCTGGACCCTATTTCGACCAGCCGTATCGAGGAGCTTATCACTGAGCTGAAGCAGGACTACACCGTGGTGATCGTGACCCACAATATGCAGCAGGCGGCGCGCTGTTCCGACTACACTGCATTTATGTATCTTGGTGAGCTCATTGAATTTAGTGATACAGATAAGCTGTTTACCGCCCCTGCGCAGCGGCAGACGGAAGACTATATTACCGGTCGCTATGGCTGATGGTTTTTAGGAAGGGAACATGGATAATCTGAATTTAAACAAGCACACCTCCGGTCAGTTTAATGCCGAGCTTGAATATATCCGCACCCAGGTAATGAGCATGGGCGGGCTGGTGGAGCAGCAGCTGACGGATGCGATCACCGCCATGCATAACCAGGATGCCGATCTGGCGCGTCGGGTGGTGGAAGGGGATGCCAAGGTCAACATGATGGAGATCGCCATCGATGAGGCCTGCGTTAAAATTATTGCCAAGCGTCAGCCTACCGCCAGCGATCTGCGCCTGGTGATGGCGATTATCAAAACGATCTCCGAGCTGGAGCGCATTGGTGACGTCGCGGATAAAATCTGCCGCACCGCGCTGGAGAAGTTCTCCCAGCAGCATCAGCCGCTGCTGGTTAGCCTGGAGTCCCTGGGGCGGCATACCGTACAGATGCTGCACGATGTGCTGGATGCCTTTGCGCGCATGGATCTGAATGAGGCCATTCGGATTTATCGGGAAGATAAGAAGGTCGATCAGGAGTATGAAGGCATTGTGCGTCAGCTGATGACCTATATGATGGAGGACTCGCGTACCATTCCCAGCGTATTGACGGCGCTGTTCTGTGCCCGCTCTATCGAGCGCATCGGCGATCGCTGCCAGAATATCTGTGAGTTTATTTTCTACTATGTCAAAGGGCAGGATTTCCGCCATATCGGCGGTGATGATCTGGAGCAGCTGCTGACAGATCATAGGCGGACGGACGAGGCATAACCTCCTACGTCGCCGCGCGCTGAACCGTATCGGGCCGCCTATAGGGGCGGCCCTCCTTTTTTATGCGTCGCGGGTCAGTTGCCAGCCGCGCTGGCGCCACAGCTGCGGGAGCTGGCGCAGATCGTCAAAGGTGGTGACCAGCGGATGGTCGATCGCCGGGTTGTGGGGGTCGGCGCAAAAGTAAAATACCGGGATGCCGGCGGCAATGCCGGACTGTGCCCCGGCCGGCGAGTCGTCTACGAGAATGCACTCACCGATATCAACCCCCATATCCCGGGCTGCGTGGAGCAATAAATCCGGCAGGGGTTTCCAGCGCTGAATATCGTAGCCACTGTACAGACGATCGCCGAAGAAGGGCAGCATTCCGGTGGCGCCAAGGGAACTCTGCATCTTGCTGACAGGTCCATTGGAGGCGGTACACATGGGGACGCAGACTTGGTTTAGCAGCTCGTTGGCGTGGGGAATTGGCTGGAGCTCGCTGTCGAACAGACGCGCCACTTCGGCGCGGTAGTGAGACTCCATCTCGGCGCGATCGGCCGTGAACGGATGGCGCCGCTGTATCACGTCAATAATTTCGTACAGCCGCACTCCTTTGAATTCGCGGTAGATATCTTCCAGCGATAGCGTTATCCCATACTGGGAGAACATACTTACATAGGCTTTACTGCAGATCATTTCGCTGTCTACCAGCGTTCCATCACAGTCGAAGAGAATACAGCGGATACTGCTCATGGGCGTCCTTTTTGGCCGGTCGGCGCGGAGATGTCCGCGCCGTATCAACGTTATTTTTGTCCTAGTTTAAGCGCTCTCTTCCGGTATGCGAACCTCGGTAAAGCGGAAGTGGTCTACATCATACAGCCCAAGACTGGTCAGCTTGAGCGATGGGATCACCGGCAGCGAGAGAAACGCCATCTGAATAAACGGTTCATTCAGGGTCATGCCGCAGTTGCGGCAGGCCTGTTTCAGCGCATCGATGATATCGGCAATCTCTGCCGCCGATCGTGAGCTCATCAGGCCGGCGATGGGCAGCGGCAGATGGACTACGACCTGTCCGTCGGCAACGACACACAGTCCGCCGCCGTCGTCAATCAGCTGATTGACCGCCAGTGCCATCTCTGCCGGATGGTGGCCGATGACCACAATATTGTGGCTGTCGTGGCTGACGGTGGCCGCCAGTGCTCCTTTGCTCAGGCCGCTATTGTGAAGAAGGCCCAGCGCTGGCACCCTCTGCTGACCATAGCGTTCCATCACCGCAATGCGGCATACGTCTGGCGTATCGAAGCCATCGCCCAGCCAGCGTACCGTCCTGGCCGGGGTGATGAGCTCGTTGGGGATTAGCTGAATGGCGCGATAGTCGGCATCCTGCGTCAGGGGTAGCGTCAGATCCTCAGCGCTGAGTGGGGCTCGCCGTAGGGTATTGTGCTGCGGCGGGCAGCTGGCCAGCTGGCGCATCGCTGCGCTGCGCAGCAGCTGCTGTGCATCGATGGCCTTACCGCCAGCAAATACCTGGCGAATGGCCACCTGCTCAAGGTTATCCAGCAGGACAATATCTGCCTTTTTCCCCGGGGCGATCAACCCCAGGCGCTTGAGACCAAAGTGGCGCGCCGCCGACCAGCTGGCGACGCGGTATGCTACGTGTGGCGCGATGTGATGCCGTTGGATCAGGCGCCGGATCAGCGCATCAATGTGCCCTTCGTGCGCGATCTCCCATGGATTCCTGTCATCGGTGCACAGCATGCACTGCGGGCTATTGAACTCGCTGATCAGAGGCGCCAGCGTATCCAGGTTACGCGCCGCGGAGCCTTCGCGGATCATCAGCGCCATGCCCAGTGCCAGCTTTTCCCGTCCCTCTTCCAGCGCCAGTGTCTCATGGCAGTTTTCCACGCCGGCGGCCAGATAGGCATTCAGCGCTTTGCCGCTCAGCATGGGGCTATGGCCGTCCAGCGTCAGGTGGCGGAACGCATCCAGCTTATCGAGAGTAGGCTCATCGCCGGCAATGACGCCGGGAAAGTTCATCATCTCTGCCAGTCCCAGCACATGGGGATGCTCACGATAGGGCAGCATTGCTGTCAGGGGGAACTCTGCACCGTTGATATCGGTTCCGGCCAGTGCCGGCACACAGGAGCTGATCTGTATGAACTGGTTTTGCTGTGCACCCTCGGCACAGCGCAGGAACCATGTCAGCCCCTTTTCCCCCATCACGTTAACGATTTCATGGGGGTCGCATACGATAGTGGTGACGCCGAGGGGCAACGTGACGCTTTCGAAGGCGATGGGGGTCATCATGCTGGACTCGATGTGCAGGTGGGCGTCGATAAAGCCGGGAACGGCGATGGCACCGCCGGCGTCAATGCGCTCCAGGGCCGCGGTACCGGCATAGGCCGGCCCGACGCCGGCAATGCTGTCACCGCTGATGAGAATGGGACCCGGCAGGGTTCCGCCGTTGATGAGATCCAGCAGGAAAACATTATCGATGATGAGGTCTGCAGGCTGATCGCCACGTGAAACGGCCAGAAGACGCAGCATATCAGAGCGGGAAACCGATTGCGTATGTTTGTGATGAATATCTTCCATGTGGTTCACCTTACAGATATTTATTTTATCATTTTGATATTAAAGCGTTTTCACATGTCTATTGTAGCAATTTTATGTATATAAGCGTTTGCGTTACATCACATAGGCTGATCGGAGGCAAAGAAACAGCAAAAAAGGATGTGACAAATATCAATATTTGGCATTTTTAGTATAGGATGGCCACCCAAGATACTATACGGATTTCATGTATGAGCCAATCCACGTCCAATACCGCTCACTCCCGGGGCGTATTCGAGCGCGTCTTTAAACTACAGGCACATGGTACCACCGTCAGGACCGAAGTGATTGCCGGTTTCACCACGTTCCTCACCATGGTGTATATCGTCTTCGTTAACCCGCAGATCCTCAGTGCCGCAGGCATGGATACCCAGGCCGTGTTTGTGACGACCTGTCTGATTGCTGCCTTCGGCAGTATTCTTATGGGGGTGTTAGCCAATCTTCCGGTCGCGCTGGCGCCGGCGATGGGGCTGAATGCCTTCTTTGCTTTCGTGGTCGTCGGGGCAATGGGGCTCTCCTGGCAGATCGGGATGGGCGCCATTTTCTGGGGCGCCGTCGCTCTGCTGCTGCTGACGATATTCCGTATTCGCTATTGGATGATCGCCAATATTCCGCTGAGTCTGCGGGTGGGGATCACCAGCGGTATCGGCCTGTTTATTGCCATGATGGGGCTCAAAAACGCCGGCATCATCGTGCCGAACCAGGATACGCTGGTGACCGTGGGGGAGCTGACGTCGCACCATGTCCTGCTGGGAGCGCTGGGCTTTTTCATCATCGCTGTTCTGGCATCGCGCAACATTCACGCCGCGGTGCTGGTATCTATTGTGGTGACCACGGCTATCGGTCTGCTGTTGGGTGACGTGCAGTACAGCGGCATTTTCTCCATGCCGCCCAGCGTGACCAGCGTAGTCGGTCAGGTCGATTTGAGCGGCGCGCTGAATATCGGTCTGTCCGGTGTTATCTTCTCCTTTATGCTGGTGAACCTGTTTGACTCCTCGGGCACGCTGATTGGCGTTACGGATAAAGCAGGTCTGACGGACGTCAACGGCAAGTTTCCGCGCATGCAGCAGGCGCTGTATGTGGACAGTATCAGCTCCGTCGCCGGTTCTTTTATCGGTACCTCCTCTGTGACCGCCTATATTGAAAGCTCCTCTGGGGTCTCCGTCGGCGGGCGCACTGGCCTGACCGCCGTGGTGGTGGGGCTGCTGTTTATGCTGGTTATCTTTCTCTCTCCGCTGGCGGCCATGGTGCCGGGATATGCTGCCGCTGGGGCGCTGATCTACGTCGGCGTGCTGATGACCTCGAGTCTGGCGCGGGTTACGTGGGACGATCTGACCGAGGCGGTACCGGCGTTTATTACCGCGGTGATGATGCCGTTCAGCTTCTCGATCACCGAGGGGATCGCGCTCGGCTTTATCGCCTACTGCGTGATGAAGGCGGGCACGGGACGCTGGCGTGAGATTAGCCCCTGCGTGGTGGTGGTGGCGCTGCTGTTTGTGCTGAAGATAGCGTTGGTTGACGCGCACTGATCCATGCAATGGGACGCAGCGACAGGGAGGGCATTGGCCCTCCCTGTTTGTTTATGGAGTATGGCAGTCGTCCATAAGTCAGCGCAGCGGCTGGCGATAGCGCTGTTGCCATTGTGACTGGCCGTCAACGTCGCGGTTACAGCGGGTACGCTGGACCTGATTGGTTGGACGGAGCAGACGATGGAGCCCGGCCACCTGCCGTTGCGTCGTGGCGCTGTGTGCGAAGTTGACCTGGTAGATGCGTCGGTTATTCAGCGGGGTATCCGCAGCGATAGTGATTTCTCCCTGGGTGCGATCGGCTGCGTGTTGGCATACTGTGACGGAGAATCCTGCATTAGGCGTATGGGGTACAGCGCGCCCAGACGTTACGTGGGGTGTCGTACATGACGCTCAGGCTTATCACTGGCTATCAGGCGGTTATCGATCAGATCGCCGTTGTGTGGCAGATGTTCCTGGCACAGGCTTTCCGGCAGTGGCTGCTCGCCGTCGGGTAGACGACTGGCGCTGACGCTCGGGATCAGCGGCAGCGTCAGTAGCGCAAGAGCATGGACACGCTTATGGAGAGTAAATCCTTTTTATCAAACATGTCGGTGGTTTTTCTGCGCTCAGAGCCCGGTCGTCAACCTGATACCGTTTGTAGAGGAATATGGCTGGTAAAGCGTAGAAACGTTGGTAACAATTCCAGTGTCTGGCGTTTCTCTCTATCAACGTTGGCCATGCGACCGTTGGGCTGCATATACCAGTAGTGCAGCCGCTGCAGAGAGGGTGAGCGACTACAGGCCCAGGCTATATCTTTGTGTATCGCACTCAGGGTTTCTACCTGCGGCGTGGCGCTTGAGCGCAGTTTTCCCACGCCGGGCTGGAGTTGTAGGGTACCGAGTCCGCTATTGCCGAGGCCGGATATTTTCAGCACGGATTGGCGGATGGCCCACAGCTGGGTGATCGCCTCCAGCCTATCCTCTTGGCGTGCGATCCAGACTTTTTCCGTATTGCTCAGGTACTGCTGCTGCAGGGTGACGAATCCACCCTGGCGGGCGCGGATAACCTCAATATCCAGACCTACCTTACCGGTACATCCCAGCATCACCCCGACGATATTGCTGCCATAGGCAAGGCTGAAGTCGGGCAGGCAGGGATCGATAAAAAAAGGACGCCCGTGGCAGTCGATCGCCGTACGCGGCAGTTTATTGTGGCCATACAGAATGGCCATCAGCTCCGCCAGCGCAACCCGGGCGTGCAGAAAACGCTCACGCCGTTTAGGTGAGTAGTGGAGTGAGGTTGCAATGACGTCTTCGGTGAGTCGATGGACGTCCAGTGGGCGATGCTCTGTGTTCCACCAGACAAAGTGGCTTTCCATAGTCTCTCCCTATACTGCCGATCATAATGATGCGTCAGGCGGTAAAGATCGGCGCATTTACCGTGTCAGTCCAGCATGCCTGTCACATGGCGGTTGTATAACCCTTAGAAGTATTTATCCTCTAACGATATTTGATAATCATCATGTATGTAATGTGTGGCATAGCGCACTGATTTGGTTACCACGCTAGCGAGGAATACGAAATAAGAGGAGACATGCGATGGAAAAGAAGGCGTAAACCTTGGCGGCGATGGGGGATGTTGGCGCTGGTGGCTGCTGCGATCGGTTGCACGCCGCTGCGCACGCTGAGCGGCGATCTGGCGGCGCTGCAGCGTCTGCTGGGGGAGATGGGGTTTGTCTATGGCGCGCTGGGCTATATGATCCTGTTTATTGCCGCCTCGCTGATGCTGTTTCCGGGCAGTATTCTGGTGATCGCGGCGGCGATGCTGTTTGGGGTATGGTGGGGAACGCTATTTTCACTGTTGGCGGCGACGCTGGCATCCGCCTGCGCCTTTCTGCTGGCGCGGTATTTGGGGCGTGACTGGCTACAGGCCCGTTTTGGGTCGCGTCCCCTGTTTCAGCGGATCACTTTGGGGATGACGCGCTATGGCGTCGACTTTTTGATTTTTACCCGCCTGGTGCCGCTGTTTCCCTACAATATTCAAAACTATGTATATGGGCTGACGGACATCGGCTTTTGGCGATATACCTGGATTTCAGCGTTAACGCTGTTACCGGGGACATTTCTCTACAGCTATATGGCGGCGACATTGGCGCAAAATGGGGTGACCTGGCAGGTTAGCGTAGAACTGCTGCTGTGCGGCCTGCTGCTGTTTGTCATTACCCAGGCGGCACGCCAGGTATACCGTCATTGTCTCGGCGCGGTATGCGATAGTCCAGATACGGTGTCAGATGACTGAGGTTGTACGAGGAGATAAGAATGGATAGCCATCAGCTGTTTTGTCAGGAGATGGCCGGCGTGAAGCCGCTGGTCCCGGATCGCCGCGTGTCGACGGCGCGCGCCACGCCACCCAGTGAGGCGCAGTTGGCCCGGCGGGCGGCTGCGCAGCGGACCTTGGATGTGTCTTTGGACTCGCTCTCGATGGCGTCGGTCGAGATGCTACGTCCGTGCGATCTGCTGGGATTTAAGCGTGAGGGGATCCAAGACGGGGTTTATCGTAAGCTGCGGCTGGGTAAATATGCACTGCAGGCGGTTCTGGATCTGCACCGTCATACGCTGATCGAGGCGCGCACCGCGCTGCTGCAGTTCGTGGCGGACTGCATCGCGCGCGACGTTCGTACCGCGCTGGTATTGCATGGCAAAGGGGAGCGCAGCCAGCCTCAGGCGCTGCTGAAAAGCTATGTCAGCGCCTGGCTGCCGCAGATCCCTGACGTGATGGCGATACACAGCGCCGATAGGCGCCACGGCGGCAGCGGCGCGCTCTATATCCTGCTGCGTAAGAGCGAGCGGCGTAAGGCGGATAACCGAGAGCGTCACCAGAAACGACGGGGATAACGCCGGGCGGGCCGGCGTTCGTTTCGGCCTAGCCTCACTTGCCGATGCAGAAGCTGGTGAAAATGCGCCCCAGCAGATCGTCAGAGGTAAATTCGCCGGTGATCTCGCTGAGCGACTGCTGCGCCAGACGCAGCTCTTCGGCTAGCAGCTCACCGGCCATGGCGCCGAGCAGCTGATCTTTTCCCTGCTGCAGGTGCAGGGCGGCCTGATCCAGCGCCTGCAGGTGACGGCGGCGCGCCAGAAATCCCCCCTCCAGACGGGTGTCAAAGCCCATACTGCGCTTGAGGTGATCGCGCAGCACGTCGACGCCAGCGCCGGTGCGGGCCGACAGGCGCACCAGCGTATGGCCATCGCAGTCGCTGATCCCCAGCGTCTCACCGGTGACGTCCGCCTTATTCCGCACTACGGTAATGGGCAGGCTTGCTGGTAGACGCGCAATAAAATCGGGCCAGATGGCGGCGGGATCGGTGGCGTCGGTGGTGGTGCCGTCGACCATAAACAGTACGCGATCGGCGCGCTCGATCTCCTGCCAGGCGCGCTCAATGCCGATACGCTCCACCTCGTCGCTGGCCTCGCGCAGCCCGGCGGTATCGATGATGTGCAGCGGCATGCCATCGATATGAATATGCTCACGCAGGACGTCGCGAGTGGTCCCGGCGATATCAGTGACGATAGCCGCCTCTCGTCCGGCCAGCGCATTGAGCAGACTGGATTTCCCGGCGTTAGGACGCCCGGCGATCACCACTTTCATCCCCTCACGCAGCAGGCTGCCCTGGCGCGCTTCCGTGCGTACGCCGGCCAGTTCATCCATCACCGCATTCAGATGAGCCTCCACCTTACCGTCGGAGAGAAAGTCTATCTCTTCATCGGGAAAGTCGATGGCGGCCTCGACGTAGATACGCAGGTGGATCAGGGACTCGACCAGCTGATGGATGCGCGCCGAGAAGACGCCCTGCAGCGAGTTGACCGCCGAGCGAGCCGCCTGCTCTGAGCTGGCATCGATAAGGTCGGCAATCGCCTCGGCCTGCGCCAGATCCATTTTATCGTTGAGGAATGCACGTTCGGAAAACTCACCCGGACGGGCGATGCGCAGTTCCGGCAGTTGCAGAATACGCTTTAACAATAAATCGAGGATCACCGGACCACCGTGGCCCTGTAGCTCCAGAACATCCTCTCCGGTAAAGGAGTTGGGGCCGGGGAAATAGAGGGCAATGCCCTGATCCAGCGGGGTTCCATCATGGTCTCGGAACGGCAGGTAATCGGCATAGCGCGGTTTGGGCAGCTTGCCCAATAGCGCCATGGCTACGGCCTGCGCCTGCGGGCCGGATACGCGCAGGATCCCTACGCCGCCGCGTCCCGGCGCGGTAGCCTGGGCGACGATGGTGTCGGATGAGCTGATCATGTTCTCTCTCTTTTGGCGTTGAGTGCTGGCCCGCGCGGCGGGCGGCAAGAAAAAAGGGGCGGTCATCAGACCGCCCCCCTGGTACCTCGCTGCATCAGCGTGGGTTATTTTTTATCCCTGCTGTGCAGACCGCGTTTTTCCAGACCGCGGTAAATCAGCTGCTGCTGGATGATGGTAACCAGGTTGCTGACGATATAGTACAGCACCAGGCCTGAAGGGAACCACAGGAAGAAGACGGTAAAGATAACCGGCATAAACGTCATGATCTTCTGCTGCATCGGATCGGTGACGGTTGTCGGCGACATCTTCTGGATGAAGAACATGGTTACGCCCATCAGGATAGGCAGAATGTAGAACGGGTCCGGCGCGGCCAGGTCATGGATCCACAGGGCAAACGGCGCCTGACGCAGCTCGACGGAGCCCATCAGCATGTAGTACAGGGCCAGGAAGATAGGCATCTGGATCAGCAGCGGGAAGCAGCCGCCCAACGGGTTAACCTTCTCGGTCTTGTACAGCGCCATCATCTCCTGGCTCATGCGCTGTTTGTCATCGCCGATACGTTCGCGCATGGCCTGCAGCTTGGGCTGCAGCATACGCATCTTGGCCATCGAGGTGTACTGCGCCTTGGTCAGCGGGTACATGATGCCACGAACGATAAAGGTGATGATAATGATGGCGAAGCCCCAGTTCCCGACGAAGCTGTGGATCAGCTGCAGCAGCTTGAACAGCGGCTGAGAGATAAACCACAGCCAGCCATAGTCCACGGTCAAATCAAGGTGTGGCGCAACGGCAGCCATATCGCTTTGCAGCTCCGGACCGACCCACAGCGTGGTGCTGAGCACCTTCTCTGTGTTTGGCGCGACGCTAACGGACGGCGCCTTATAGCCGATAGCCGCCTGGCCATTACCCAGATTGGCGCTGTAGAAGGTGTTTACGCCGCTGTCGTGCGGGATCCAGGCGGTGGCGAAGTACTGTTGCAGCATGGCGACCCAGCCGCCTTTCGTCTGCACGTTCAGGTTCTTGTCTTCGATATCGCTGAAGCTGTACTTCTGATACTTGTCATCGCTGGAGGAGTAAGCCGCGCCGCGGAAGGTGTGCAGTGCAAAGTTGTTGCTGCCGGTATCGCGGTGCTTTGGCAGATCGACGGATTGCTTGAGCTGCCCGAACAGGGTCAGATCCAGTGCGTCGTGGCTGTCGTTTTTCACCTTATAGTCAACGGCGATGGCGTAGTCATTGCGCTTAAGAACGAAGGTTTTGGTGTAGATAACGCCGTTTGCAGCAGTATAGGTCAGCGGGATTCGCAGCTCATCCTGGCCCGGCAGCATTTCATAGCTGGTTTGGTTAGCGCTGTACAGCGGGCGGGCGCCGTTCGCCGGGTTATCCGGACCGCTCTTGCCGGTCAGGCCGCTCTGAGCCTGGTAGACAAACTGCGGCGTGGTTTCCAGCAGTTGGAATGGGGTATCTGAGCCCAGAGTAGCCGGGTAGGCCAGCAGATCGGCCTGCTCGATGTCACCACCGCGGGTGTTGATGGTCAAAGCCAGTACGTCGGTCTTAACCGTAATAAGCTTACCCTGACCGCTTTCCGGTACTGCCTGGCTAGCGGTGTCACTTATGCTCTGTCCTGCTGTCTGAGCGACCGGCTGCGGATTATGGTCCGTCTGCCAGGCCTGCCAGATTAAGAAGGACACGAACAGCAGAGCGACGAGGAATAGATTACGTTGCGAATCCATCTTAATGTTCTCTGTTATTGGTCTTTGGCGGCACGGGATCATCGCCACCCGGGTTCAAAGGGTGGCATTTTAATACGCGTTTCAGCGTCAACCAACTGCCTTTTACCATTCCAAACCTGCGCAATGCCTCAATTCCGTACTGTGAGCAGGTAGGATGGAAGCGGCAGTGTGGCCCAAGCAGCGGACTGATAAAGCGCTGATAACCACGTATCAGCGCAATCAGGAGGCGCGAGCCTGGCGACAATGGCGACGCCATAATTTTTCCAACATCTCTGTCAGCGCCCGATTATCGAGTTCCTGAACACCCTTTTTGACGATTACCACAAAGTCCATAGCTGGCAGCGAATGCTGACGCAGACGGAAACTTTCGCGTGTCAGGCGCTTGATACGGTTACGCTCATGAGCGCGTTTGACATGCTTTTTGGCGACAGTAAGACCGATGCGGGGATACCCCAGCGAGTTCATACGGCCGAGAATGGTAAGTTGGGGCGTACCGGCTCGTTGCGGTTGCTGGAAGACGAAATTGAAGTGATTGGGAGTTAACAAACGTAACTCCCTAGGGAAACTTAGCTTAACCACTAATCTGGTCAGCTAAATTAACCGGCTACGGTCAGACGAGCGCGGCCTTTAGCGCGGCGACGGGCAAGAACCTGACGGCCATTTTTATTTGCCATACGGGCACGGAAACCGTGGGTACGGTTGCGTTTCAATACGGACGGTTGGAAAGTGCGTTTCATAGCGATTTCTACCTAAACTTTAAATAATTACTGATCAGTAAACGCGTTTGGCTACTCGACGTGAGAACGACCGACGCCTCAATCGCATATATTAAAGAGGCAGGATTGTAATAATTGTACAGTCCTGAGTCAATTGACTTATGCCAAGCAGCTCACCTGGGCTCACACGGGTAAACCCGCTGTCACCGTCACACCTAACCTTCCGGAGGGTTGGGGTACTGCGTTTCCGGCAACAGAACGCAGGCGTAACGCGTGGGTGGCAAATTATACGGACTCCCTACCAAAGCGCAAGGATCTTAGCGCGATCCTTCTGTCGATCTTGGGATCAGTATGGCATTGATCAACGGTTTTTCTGAAAGTTTCCGCTTTGTGCTGCCGTTAACGCTATATTGCATAGGAAAAGGAATAATCCATACAGGGGCTGGCTGGTCTGTGGATAAAAAGGAGCGATTCTGTGCAGAAGAAGAGGATCTTCTGGGCGGTTTAGGCTA
This sequence comes from Edwardsiella ictaluri ATCC 33202, assembly GCF_000264785.1. GTDB lineage: Bacteria > Pseudomonadota > Gammaproteobacteria > Enterobacterales > Enterobacteriaceae > Edwardsiella > Edwardsiella ictaluri. The sequence continues at coordinate 47,106 of NZ_AFJI01000008.1, forward strand.
TGATCCGCCATCCCAATCGCGATCCCTTTCTTGTGAGGGGCGGTTGTGCGAGTATGCCGTGCAAGCGGTGACCAGGAAGTGGTCAAGTTGTGGGTAACCTGTTTATGATCCCGCCGCCCCGTTGGGATCCGGCCGCGTTGCGCGCCGCGGGCTACCGGCTGCATTTCCGGTAATGAAAACCATAAATACCCTAATCATTTCTTCTTTATCTTTGTTCGAGTGGAGTCCGCCGTGTCACTTTCGCTTTGGCAGCAGTGTCTTGCCCGATTGCAGGATGAGTTACCTGCCACAGAATTCAGCATGTGGATCCGTCCTCTTCAGGCGGAGCTCAGTGACAACACGCTGGCGCTGTATGCGCCTAACCGCTTTGTTCTTGATTGGGTTCGTGATAAATATATTAATAATATTAATGGCTTGCTGAATGATTTTTGCGGTTCCGATGCGCCGGTGTTGCGTTTTGAGGTGGGCAGTAAGCCGATAGTCCCGGTTGCGGTCAGCAGCGCCGCCAGCAGCGGCGCGAGCGTGCCGCCGGCCGCCGTACGGGCCAGCAGTCTGGCGCGACCGAGCTGGGAGCGGGTTACTGCGCAGCCGGAGCTCTCCTACCGCTCCAACGTTAATCCTAAGCACACCTTCGATAACTTTGTTGAGGGTAAGTCTAACCAGCTGGCGCGCGCGGCGGCGCGTCAGGTGGCGGATAATCCGGGTGGTGCCTATAATCCGCTGTTTCTATACGGCGGTACCGGCTTGGGTAAAACGCACCTGCTGCATGCGGTAGGCAACGGCATCATGGCGCGTAAGCCTAATGCCAAAGTGGTATACATGCACTCTGAGCGTTTTGTTCAGGATATGGTCAAGGCGCTGCAGAATAATGCTATTGAAGAGTTCAAGCGCTACTACCGCTCTGTCGATGCGCTGTTAATAGACGATATTCAGTTTTTTGCCAATAAGGAGCGCTCACAGGAGGAGTTTTTCCACACCTTTAATGCGCTGCTGGAGGGCAATCAGCAAATCATCCTGACTTCCGATCGCTATCCTAAGGAGATCAATGGGGTAGAGGACCGCTTGAAGTCGCGCTTCGGCTGGGGACTGACGGTGGCCATTGAGCCGCCGGAGCTGGAGACGCGGGTTGCTATTCTGATGAAAAAAGCCGATGAAAACGACATTCGTCTGCCGGGCGAAGTGGCTTTCTTTATTGCCAAACGCCTGCGCTCGAACGTCCGCGAGCTGGAGGGGGCACTGAACCGGGTTATCGCCAACGCCAACTTTACCGGGCGGGCGATCACCATTGATTTTGTACGCGAAGCGCTGCGTGATCTGCTGGCGCTGCAGGAAAAGCTGGTCACTATCGACAACATCCAGAAGACGGTGGCGGAGTACTATAAAATTAAAGTGGCCGACCTGCTGTCCAAGCGCCGCTCCCGCTCCGTTGCCCGCCCACGCCAGATGGCGATGGCGTTGGCCAAGGAGCTGACCAACCACAGTCTGCCGGAGATCGGCGATGCCTTTGGTGGCCGGGACCATACCACGGTGCTGCACGCCTGTCGTAAGATTGAGCAGCTGCGTGAAGAAAGTCACGATATAAAAGAAGATTTTTCTAATTTAATCAGAACGTTGTCATCCTAATTACCTAATAATCATCGTAGCGATATGAAATTTATTGTTGAGCGTGAGCATCTTATCAAGCCGTTGCAACAGGTGAGCAGCCCGCTGGGCGGGCGTCCTACGTTGCCGATTCTGGGTAACCTGTTGCTGCAGGTGGAAGATGGCCATCTGTCGCTGACCGGCACCGATCTCGAGATGGAGATGGTGGCCAGGGTACCCCTGGTACAGCCCCATGAAGCGGGAGCGACGACGGTCCCGGCGCGTAAGTTTCTGGATATTTGCCGCGGTCTGCCGGACGGCGCCGAAATCTCGGTGGCGTTGGACGGCGATCGCATGCTGGTTCGCTCCGGGCGCAGCCGTTTTTCTCTGTCTACTCTACCGGCAGCTGATTTTCCAAACCTGGATGACTGGCAGAGCGAGGTAGAGTTTACTCTGCCGCAGGCTACGCTGAAGCGCCTGATCGAGGCGACGCAGTTTTCCATGGCCCATCAGGACGTCCGCTATTATCTGAACGGTATGCTGTTTGAAACCGAGGGCGAAGAGCTACGCACCGTGGCGACGGACGGTCATCGCCTGGCAGTCTGTTCAATGCCTATCGGGCAGAGCCTGCCGAGCCATTCGGTGATCGTACCGCGTAAAGGCGTCATTGAGCTGATGCGTCTGCTGGACGGTGGCGAGACGCCGCTGCGCCTGCAGATTGGCAGCAATAACCTGCGCGCCCATGTCGGGGGGTTCATATTTACCTCCAAGCTGGTTGATGGACGTTTCCCTGATTATCGTCGCGTATTGCCAAAAAATCCGGATAAAGCCCTGGAGGCAGGTTGTGACGAACTGAAGCAGGCCTTTGCCCGCGCGGCGATCCTCTCCAATGAGAAATTCCGCGGCGTACGCTTGCATGTCAGCCATAACCAGCTGAAGATCACGGCCAACAACCCGGAGCAAGAAGAGGCCGAGGAGCTGCTGGATGTGGACTATCCGGGCAGCGATCTGGAGATCGGCTTTAACGTGAGCTATGTTCTGGATGTGTTAAACGCCCTGAAGTGTGAGCGGGTGGTGATGATGCTGACGGATGCGGTTTCCAGCGTACAGATCGAAGATGCCGCCAGTCAGGCGGCAGTGTATGTCGTGATGCCGATGCGTCTGTAACGATGTTTACCTTTTGCCCGCGTAGTGAGTCACCGCGCTGCGACGGATCCGCCGCGGTTATGGCAGGGCGGTGTGCATGGCATTGACCCGTCTGGTGATCCGTGATTTTCGTAATATCGAAGAGGCTGATCTCGCGTTGGCCCCTGGATTTAATTTTTTGGTCGGCGCCAACGGCAGTGGAAAGACCAGCGTGCTGGAGGCTATCTATACGCTGGGGCACGGGCGGGCGTTTCGCAGCCTACAGGCCGGGCGGGTGATCCGTCACGACTGCTCTGCGTTCGTGTTGCATGGCCGCATTGATGACGGTGGCGGGCGGGAGCGGGCGGTCGGGCTGAGCAAGGATCGCCAGGGGGACAGCAAGGTTCGCATCGACGGCAGCGACGGCCATAAAGTGGCTGAGCTGGCGCAGATGCTGCCGATGCAGCTGATCACCCCGGAGGGATTCACCCTGCTCAATGGCGGACCTAAATACCGGCGGGCCTTCCTGGACTGGGGCTGTTTTCACGGAGAGCGGAGCTTTTTTACCGCGTGGAACAATCTGCGGCGGGTGTTGAAACAGCGTAACGCCGCGCTGCGTCAGGTGACGCGCTATGCCCAAATCCGCCCCTGGGATCAGGAGCTGGTGCCGCTGGCCGAACAGGTCAGCGCGCTGCGGGCGGCCTACAGTGAGGCTATCGCCCAGGACATTGCGGCGACCTGCAGCCAGTTTTTGCCAGAGTATGCGCTCTCCTTTTCGTTTATGCGTGGCTGGGATCGCGAGAGCGATTATGCAGCGCTGCTGGAGCGTCACTTTGAGCGCGATCGGGCGCTGACCTATACCGCACAGGGGCCGCACAAAGCGGACTTCCGTATCCGCGCCGACGGTACGCCGGTTGAGGATTTGCTGTCGCGTGGGCAGCTAAAATTGTTGATGTGCGCGCTGCGCCTCGCACAGGGGGAATACCTGACGCGCCACAGCGGCCGTCAGTGTCTGTATCTGATCGATGACTTCGCCTCTGAGCTGGATGCCGGGCGGCGCCGTTTGCTTGCCGAACGGCTGAAATCCACCGGCGCACAGGTGTTTGTCAGCGCGGTCAATGCCGATCAGATCGGCGACATGGTTGATGAAAAGGGCAAGATGTTCCACGTGGAACAAGGTAAAATAGCCGTTTAGATTCGATTTATTACGATAGTTATCCAATGAGCGAGAAAGGCTGATGTCAAATACGTATGACTCCTCAAGTATCAAGGTATTAAAAGGGCTGGATGCCGTTCGTAAGCGCCCGGGCATGTACATCGGGGATACCGATGATGGTACGGGTCTGCACCACATGGTGTTTGAGGTGGTGGATAACGCGATTGACGAAGCGCTCGCTGGTTATTGCAAAGATATCATCGTCACCATTCACAGTGACAACTCCGTCTCCGTACAGGATGACGGCCGCGGCATTCCAACCGGCATTCACCCGGAGGAGGGTGTCTCTGCCGCCGAGGTCATCATGACCGTGCTGCACGCCGGGGGTAAGTTCGACGATAACTCCTATAAGGTCTCCGGCGGCCTGCATGGCGTGGGGGTTTCCGTGGTGAACGCCCTGTCTGAAAAGCTGGAGCTGGTGATCCGTCGCGACGGCCATGTCCATGAGCAAATCTACCGGCACGGGGTACCGGCAGCACCGCTGAAAGTGGTTGGCGACACCGATCTGACCGGTACCCGTGTGCGTTTCTGGCCGAGTATGGAGACCTTCAGCAATGTGGTTGAGTTCCAGTATGACATCCTGGCCAAGCGCCTGCGTGAACTCTCCTTCCTGAACTCCGGCGTCTCCATTCGTCTGTGCGACAAACGCAACGATCGCGAAGATCATTTCCACTATGAGGGTGGGATCAAGGCGTTTGTTGAGTATCTGAACAAGAACAAAACGCCAATCCATCCGAACGTGTTTTACTTTTCGACCATGAAGGATGATATCGGCGTAGAGGTGGCACTGCAGTGGAACGATGGCTTCCAGGAAAATATCTACTGCTTTACCAATAACATCCCGCAGCGCGATGGCGGGACCCATCTGGCCGGTTTCCGTGCGGCGATGACCCGTACGCTGAACAGCTACATGGAGAACGAGGGCTATACCAAGAAGAGCAAAATCTCCGCTACCGGCGACGATGCGCGTGAGGGGCTGATTGCCGTGGTATCCGTGAAGGTACCGGATCCCAAGTTCTCCTCTCAGACCAAGGATAAGCTGGTCTCTTCTGAGGTGAAATCCGCCGTTGAGTCGCTGATGAACGAGCGTCTGGCTGAATACCTGCTGGAAAATCCCAGCGATGCCAAAATTGTCGTGGGCAAAATCATCGACGCGGCCCGCGCACGCGAGGCAGCTCGCAAGGCGCGTGAAATGACCCGCCGCAAGGGCGCGCTGGATCTGGCCGGCCTGCCGGGCAAGCTGGCGGACTGCCAGGAGCGCGATCCCGCCCACTCAGAGCTCTACCTGGTGGAAGGGGACTCCGCGGGCGGCTCTGCCAAGCAGGGACGTAACCGTAAGAATCAGGCGATCCTGCCACTGAAGGGGAAAATCCTCAACGTGGAGAAGGCGCGCTTCGATAAGATGCTCTCCTCGCAGGAGGTCGCGACCCTGATCACCGCACTGGGCTGCGGCATTGGCCGGGATGAGTACAACCCGGATAAGCTGCGTTATCACAGCATCATCATCATGACCGATGCCGACGTCGATGGCTCGCACATCCGTACCCTGTTGCTGACCTTCTTCTATCGCCAGATGCCGGAAATTATCGAGCGCGGTCATGTATATATTGCTCAGCCGCCGCTGTACAAGGTGAAGAAAGGTAAGCAGGAACAGTACATTAAAGACGATGAGGCGATGGATCAGTATCAGATGTCCATCGCACTGGACGGCGCCGCCCTGCATATCAATGCCGCCGCCCCCGCGCTGGCCGGTGAGCCGCTGGAAAAACTGGTGGCGGAATATTACCAGGCGCAGAAGCTGATTGGTCGCATGGAGCGTCGCTATCCCAAAGCGGTGCTGAACCAGCTGATCTATCAGCCGACCCTCAGCGACGCCGATCTGGGGAACCAGGCGCAGGTTGAGCAGTGGATTAACTCACTGGTGGCAACGCTGAACGAGAAAGAGCTGCACGGTAGCGTCTATAGCGCCCGCGCTCTGGAGAATCGCGAACGTCAGATGTTCGAGCCACTGGTGCGTGTGCGTACCCACGGTGTGGATACCGACTATGGGTTTGACTTTGATTTTGTTCACGGCGCCGAGTATCGCCGTATCTGCGCGCTGGGTGAAAAGCTGCGAGATCTGCTGGAAGAGAGCGCCTTCGTGGAGCGCGGCGAACGTCGTCAGCCGGTGGCCAGCTTTGAGCAGGCGCTGGACTGGCTGGTGAAGGAGTCGCGTCGTGGCCTGGCCATTCAGCGTTACAAAGGGCTGGGTGAAATGAACCCGGATCAGCTGTGGGAAACCACCATGGATCCGGAAGGGCGCCGTATGTTGCGTGTGACCATTAAGGATGCGGTGGCAGCCGATCAGCTGTTCACCACCCTGATGGGGGATGCGGTTGAGCCGCGTCGGGCCTTTATCGAAGAGAATGCGCTGAAGGCCTCCAACCTAGACTTCTAATCGCGTATTGTTAAGTCAGTATTTAAGGGGACGGGAACGTCCCCTTTTGCTGTGCAATTGCCAGCGAGCATCGAGTAAGGGAGAGAATCATGCCAATAAAATTGATCGCCATCGACCTTGATGGAACGTTGTTGAACGAAGCGCGGGAAATCACGCCGGCGGTCAAGGCGGCCATTGCCGCCGCGCGTCGGCAAGGCGTTCGCGTGGTCTTAGCCACCGGGCGCCCGTTGGTTGGGGTACAGCGTTATCTCCAGGAGCTGGGGTTGGATAGCGCCGGGGAGTATTGCCTGTGCAACAACGGGGGGCTGATTGTCCATGCGGACAGCGGAGAGACCCTGTTTGAGACTGCGTTGGACTATGGCGACTACCGCTATCTGGAGGCGTTGGCACGAGAGGTGAACTGTCATTTTCACGCACTGGACGCTGATCGTCTGTTTACTGCCAATAAGGATATCAGTAAGTATACGGTGCATGAGTCCTTTATTACCGGCATACCGCTCTATTTTTGCCCGGCAGAACAGATGGATCCCTCCCTGCGTTTCCCCAAAGTGATGATGATCGATCACCCGGCGGTGCTGGAGGCGGCGATCGCACGCATTCCTGCGCAGGTATATCAACGCTATACCCTGCTGCGTAGCAGCCCTTTCTTCTTGGAAATTTTGCATCGCGATGTGGATAAGGGAAAAGGGATCGCGCGTCTGGCACAGCATCTGGGTATCGAGCGTCAGGCGGTGATGTGCATCGGTGATCATGGCAATGATTTAGCGATGATCGAGTATGCCGGTCTAGGGGTCGCGATGGGTAATGCCGAAGCGGCTATTCTGGAGGCAGCGCAGCATGTGACGGCCAGTAACCGTGAAGATGGGGTGGCGCAGGCGATTCGGCAGTGGGTGCTTAATGCCGCCTAAATCAGCGAGATAAAACCATCGTCTCGTGATGATACCTGGTTTATGCTGGGGGAAAGTAGGCCGTCAAGAGGTTCCTATGCGTCATCCTTCAGAAGTACAGCTGACCCACGATGCCCGTGGACATCAGTTGACCAATACCGGCGTTTGGACTCCGGATAGCCACTGGATCGCTTACGATGTCCGCCCACACGGTGGCTCGTTTAGCGGCGTGACCATTGAGCGGGTCAGCGTGCCGGATGGACAGTGCGAGGTTATCTATCATGCCGGCGATGAGGCCTGTGTCGGTGTGGTCACGGTAGCGCCGACGCTGCCGGAGCGCTATGTTTTCATCCATGGTCCGGAGCATCCCGATGCGCAGTGGCAGTATGACTTCCATCATCGGCGTGGCGCCATCGTTAGCGCCGATCGCCCTGGCCAGGCCGAGACTCTGGACGCGTTATCGATCACCGCTCCATATCTCCCCGGGGCCTTGCGCGGAGGTTCCCATGTGCATGTCTTCAGCCCGGATGGTTCACGCCTGAGTTTTACCTATAACGATCATGTGATGCATGAGCATTGCCCTGAGCGCGATCAGCGCAACATCGGGGTAGCCTTGCCGATGGGAGCGGTGCGCGTGAAGAAACAGCACCCACGCGAGTATGACGGCAGCCACTTCTGTGTCCTGGTCAGTGCGACGACGCCGACACCGCGGCCCGGTAGTGATGATATTACCCGGGCTTACGAAGAGGGATGGATCGGTAAGCAGGGATACCTAAAAGAGGATGGTCAGCACCAACGTTGGGCGTTGGCATTTATCGGCGATACTTTGGATCTGGACGGTCGCCGCGTTGCGGAGCTGTTTATCGTCGATCTACCGGCGGAGATGGCGGCCTATCGATGCGCAGGGGATCAACCATTGCAGGGGACCCTCTCGTCGCTTCCTGCGCCACCGGCCGGCATCTGCCAGCGGCGTTTAACCTTTACCCATCAACGGCGTCATCCCGGCCTGGCAACGGTGCCACGCCATTGGGTACGCAGTGCGCCGGACGGCAGTGCTATCGCTTTCCTGATGAGGGATGAGCAGGGTGTGGTGCAGCTGTGGCTGATCTCACCTAATGGCGGTGAGGCCCGCCAGATCACGCACGGCGCGCATGATGTTCAATCTGCTTTTAACTGGCATCCGGATGGGCGCTCGGTGCTGATGGTGATGGATAACAGCGTGGTGCGCTGCGATGTGGCCAGCGGCGCTGTCACCCGGATCACCGGGCGTACGGCGCAGCCCCCCTGTGCTGACGCCGTCATACCGTCACCGGATGGCCGCTGGGTAGCCTATATGCGAGAGGTTAACGGTTGGACGCAAATTTTTGTCGCCCGTCTGACCTCAGATGGCGAGTAGCTTCGGTCAGTTCTCTGGTGCTGCCGGCGGCACCATACCGTTGGTAGCGCTGGCCTGCTCGGCGCGCTGCACCCGGGCGCGCGGCGATTCTGTGGCTGGCTCGTCGTCGGTGCGGTAGTAGTCATAGGGCAACAGCAGCGTATCGACGAGCGCCGACAGCGGTAGATCCAATACTAACAGTGGGCGCATGACCCAGCCGCTCTCCTCGCTGCTGATCATCTGCAGATCGTTTTTGGTTCCCGCATAGTAGCCCTGGTGGGGGCCGACGCGCGTCATGACGCTGGAACATCCGCTGCTGAGTAACAGCATGCTCCCGGCAAGCAGGAGCGTGGTATGGCGCACGAAGGGTGTAGTCATAGTGTCATCCTGGGCTGATTCCAATCTGCCGCCGTCTCTTTCGGCCACGCTGCTTAGCATATACCGTAACATTGACGCTGTGTTTGTTTTTCAGCCAAATTTTATCAATCTGTGCTGTATCATAAAATTTAGATGATACTGCTTGAAAACGTCAGAATCGTCGCCATCTTATTATCAGGGAAATAATGAATACGCCGATAGGGTACTCATTTCATCAATCTGTCCATTGAGAAGATTATTTCATCCTCGCTACATTGTTTAGGGGGTTATCGCTATGCGTAATTTTGATTTGGCTCCGTTGTACCGTTCTGCCATCGGATTCGATCGTTTATTTAATCTTATTGAATCGGGCCAGAATAATACCAATGGGGGATATCCTCCATATAATGTTGAGCTGGTAGATGATAATCACTACCGTATTTCTATTGCCGTTGCTGGCTTTGATGAGGCAGAGCTTGAGATAATATATCACGTTAACTCATTAATTATTAAAGGGTCCCATCTGGTGAGCGACAAGCGGCGAACCTATTTGTATCAGGGGATCGCCGAACGTAATTTCGAGCGTAAATTTCAGTTGGCTGAGCACATTCATATCAATGAAGCTCGACTGGAGAATGGACTATTATTTATCGACTTGGAGCGTATTGTTCCCGAGTCGCAGCAGGCGCGTAAGATTGATATAAAATAACGAAAGTTGGCTGGTTGGCTATTGTTTTTTTTGCCTGCCTTAGGGGATAAGGTAGGTGGGAAATATCCCACCTGAGCATTATTAACATCTCGCTTCTTAGAAGGAGTATATGAACATGCGTAATTATGATCTTGCACCGCTAATGCGCCAGTGGATTGGTTTTGACAAGCTGGCTAATGCCATGCAGACCTCACTGGAGCCGCAGGGATTTCCACCGTATAACATTGAAAAAAGTGATGATAACCACTACCGCATCTCTTTGGCGCTGGCCGGATTTCGCCAGAGTGAGCTGGATCTTGAGGTCGAAGGCCCACGCCTGACAGTACGCGGTAACCCGGTCAAGCCGGAAAAGCCAGTGGAGTATCTGCATCAGGGGCTGGTATGCAAAGCCTTTGAGTTGAGTTTTACGCTGGCAGAGCACCTGACGGTAGAGGGCGCTGCCTTTGAGAACGGTCTATTGAATATCGATCTGGTACGTCACGTACCGGAGGCGCTCCAGCCACAGCGTATTGTCATCAGTGCCGCGCCGCGCGATCCCGCGGCGCTTGAATGTCGGAATGAACCGGATACCCATCAGCAATAATCAGATCCACCATACCCTCCGTGGGTATAAACCCTCTCGATTTGGCGCAGCCGTTGCTGCGCCTTTTTTATTCTGTAATTTTAAATTTTTCCAGAATAATCAAAATAAAGGGACTTAGTGGTTGACTTGTCGCATCGTCCAACTGCAGGTAATGTGGCTGTTTTATCCCTAATCCCCCGCGTGGTCTGCTATGACGTTTTCTGCTTTTGGCGAGAGATTTACCCGTTACTCTGCAATCACCCGTCTGATGGACGATCTCAATAGTGGCCTGCGTACGCCCGGCACCATTATGCTGGGCGGTGGTAACCCGGCACGGATTGTGCAGATGGAAGATTATTTTACCTCCCTATACCGTGAACTGCTGGAGGAGGGGACGCTGGGCGAAGCGCTGTGCAACTATGATGGGCCACAGGGTAAAGATACGCTGCTGGAGGCGTTGGCCAGACTGCTGTCAGAACAGTATGGCTGGCCGATTGGAGCACAAAATATTGCACTGACTAATGGTAGTCAGAGCGCGTTTTTCTACCTCTTTAACCTGTTTGCGGGACGGTGCAGCGATGGCGCTCGGCGGCGGATCCTGTTTCCACTGGCGCCGGAGTATATCGGTTATGCCGACGCCGGCCTGGAGGATGATCTGTTTGTTGCGCACAAGCCCAGCATTGCCCTGTTGCCGCAGGGGCAGTTTAAGTACCATATCGACTTCGATCGCCTGAAGATTGAGGATGACATTGGACTGATCTGCGTATCGCGTCCAACCAACCCAACCGGGAACGTGCTGACGGATGAAGAGCTGACCCGACTGGACGCTCTGGCGCGGCAGCACCGCATCCCACTGCTGATCGATAATGCCTACGGGGTGCCCTTTCCCGGTATCCTCTTTACCGATGTGACGCCGCAGTGGAATCCGAATACGATCCTGTGTATGAGTTTGTCGAAACTAGGGTTACCGGGCGTGCGCTGCGGGATCGTGGTGGCTGACGAACGAACCATTCAGGCGCTGAGCAATATGAACGGCGTCATCAGTCTCTCTCCGGGCAGCATGGGTCCCGCGTTGGCGCTGCGGATGATCGAGCGCGGCGACCTGCTGCGGCTGAGCCGCGAGGTGATCCGCCCTTTCTATCAGCAACGCGTTGACCAGACGCTGGCGATTCTTCGCCGCTATCTGCCGGAGGAGCGCTGCCTGATCCACCGCCCAGAGGGGGCGATTTTTCTTTGGCTATGGTTTAAGGATCTACCGATTGGCAGCGAGGTGCTGTATCAGCGACTGAAACAGCGCGGCGTACTGATGGTTCCCGGCGACCACTTTTTCCCGGGGCTGGCGCAGGATTGGCCACATACCCGGCAGTGTATGCGCATGAACTATGTGCCGGATCCGGCGTTGATTGAGCGCGGGGTACAGATCCTGGCAGAAGAGGTCGAGCGCGCCTACCGGGAAGCGGGCGCCGCCTAGCGGGGCATTTGCCGTCAAGGTAAAAAACCCGGCATCAGCGCCGGGTTTTTTATCGCCTTGCGATAGGCCTTTTAGTTCTGCAGCAGCCCAGCGTTTTGCTGTTGGGCCGCCATCAGCGCTTGGTATTTTACCGAAAGGTCGCGCATCAGCTGGTTGTACTGATCGACCTGCGCCTGGGTTTGCAGCTGTACGCCCTGATTATCGAAGTGCACCTGCGGCCCCAGGTTTTGCAGGAAATCACCGACCTGTACCAGCGTTTTGGCGACCGCCTCCGCCTGCGGGATCATCGGCATAACGGCGTTGCTGGGGCCGGTGACAATCTTGGTAAAGGCCTTGTCAAATACAGCTTTGACCTCCTCAGGCTGTTTCAGCGTGGCATAGGTGCTGTCTGCCAGAGCCTTGGCGCTCTGGATCTGCTGGCCCAGCATGTTCAGCGCGCCAAGCTCCCGCTGCAGACGATCTCGCTGGGTCAAATACTCCTGCGGGGTACGGATCTGCTGCAGGGTATTGAACAGCGGCGTCATGCTGCCTTCCATGGCGTGGTTGAAGTTCTGTGAAAAGGTAACCAGGAGAGCATAGTCACCGGCATAGTGCCCCAGCTGCTGTTTTTGGGCCTCGCTCAGGGTGGGGATCGTAACGCTGCCGCGCATTACCGTATTCTGCAGATAGTCGATAAAGGCTTTTTGCTGCTCTTTATCGCTATCGCCGCAGCCACTCAGCTGCATGACGAAAAAGAGTGCCATAACGGGCATCAGCAGACGCTGTACCCATGTTTTTACTGCGAATGTCATGTGAGTGACTCCTGTAAACAGCGCAAGAATGGTGCGAAATCTGTCAATCTAGTGTACCCCGTAAAATGCGGGATAACAGCCATAAAGTAAAAAACCCGCCTGACGGCGGGTTCGATAGCCTGCTCTGCTAACCTACTGCAGAACGGAGATGTCGGCGACCTGCAGGAACAGATCGCGCAGCTTGTTCAGCAGCGTCAGGCGGTTGATGCGGACCTGCTCATCGTCGGCCATGACCATGACCTGCTCGAAGAAGTCATCGACCGGTTGACGCAGGGTCGCCAGCTCAACCAGCGCTTCCTGATAACGGCCGTCGGCGAACAGCGGCGCCAGCTTCTCCTGCAGCGTGATCAGGTTGGCCGCCAGGCGGATTTCCGCCGGTTCCTTCAGCAGGACGGCCTGTACCTGTTCAGCCAGGACATCGCCTGATTTGGCCAGGATATTGGATACGCGCTTATTGGCGGCGGCCAGCGTAGCAGCCTCCGGCAGCGTACGGAAGTGGCTGACGGCGCGTACGCGGGCGTCGAAGTCGGCCGGACGGGTCGGACGGCGCGCCAGCACCGCCTGAATGGTGTCAACGGCATGCCCCTCTTCCTGATACCACGCGCGGAAGCGGCCCAGCATAAATTCCACGACGTCATCGACGACGCTGGCGTTGCCCAGCTTGTCACCGTACAGGCGCACGGCCTCCTGCGTCAGAGTCAGCAGATCCAGCGGTAGCTTTTTCTCTACGACGATACGCAGCACGCCCAGCGCGGCGCGGCGCAGAGCAAACGGATCTTTATCGCCCTTCGGATGCTGACCGATGCCGAAGATCCCCGCCAGGGTATCCATTTTATCGGCAATAGCGACAGCGCAGGCGACCAGGGAGGTGGGCAGCGCATCGCCGGCAAAGCGCGGCATATATTGTTCGTTCAGGGCGACGGCGACCTCTTCGGCCTCGCCGTCGTGGCGGGCATAGTGCATCCCCATGACCCCCTGGGTGTCGGTGAACTCAAACACCATGTTGGTCATCAGATCACACTTGGAAAGCAGGCCCGCGCGGGTTGCCATATTGACATCGGCGCCGATCTGCTGGGCAATCCAGCCAGCCAGCGCGGTGATGCGATCGGTCTTGTCACGCAGGCTGCCCAGCTGCTGCTGGAACAGTACGCTCTCCAGACGCGGCAGGTTGTCCTCAAGGCGCTGCTTACGGTCGGTTTTGAAGAAGAACTCGGCGTCGGCCAGACGCGGGCGCACCACCTTCTCGTTGCCGGCGATGATCTGCTGGGCATCCTTGGAGTCAATATTGGCGACAAAGATGAAGTTTGGCAGCAGCTTGCCTGCCGCATCGTAAACCGGGAAGTATTTCTGGTCACCTTTCATGGTGTATACCAGCGCCTCTGCCGGAACCGCGAGGAATTTCTCTTCGAATCTGGCGGTCAGCACGACCGGCCATTCGACCAAAGAGGTGACCTCTTCCAGCAGGCTATCGCTCAGATCGGCTACGCCGCCGATGCGGGCCGCCGCGGCTTCGGCATCACGCTTGATCAGCGCCTTGCGGGCATCATAGTCAGCGATAACCTTACCGCGCTCCAGCAGGATCTGCGGATACTGATCGGCGCTGTCGAGGGTGAACTCGGCTTCGCCCATAAAGCGGTGGCCACGGATTACGCGATCGGACGGCACCCCAAGGATCGTCGCCGGAATGCTTTCGCTGCCCAACAGCAGGGTGACGGTATGCACCGGGCGGACAAACTGTGTATCGCTGTCGCCCCAGCGCATCAGCTTGGGGATAGGCAGGCGAGACAGGGCGCTGGCGACCAGCGCAGGCAGCAGATCCTGGGCGCGCTGCCCTTTTTGCAGCGCGCGGTATAGCAGCCACTCGCCTTTGTCGGTGCTCAGGCGCTCGGCCTGATCGACACTGATACCACAGCCGCGGGCCCAGCCCTCGGCCGCCTTGGTCGGTTTACCCTCGGCGTCGAACGCTTGGGCGATGGCCGGACCCCGTTTTTCGATCTCGCGATCGGGCTGCGCCGCGTTCAGGGCGGCGACTTTCAGCGCCAGGCGGCGCGGCGCGGCGAACCATTCGATATCGCCGTGCGCCAGACCGGCATTATCCAGTTCTGTGCGGAAGTTGTCGGCAAAGGCCTGCGCCAGGGAGCGAAGAGCTTTCGGCGGCAGCTCTTCCGTGCCGATTTCAACCAGGAAAGTCTGTTGCGTCATGGCTGCCTCTTAATCTTTTTTACACATCGGGAAGCCCAGCGCCTCGCGGGAGGCGTAGTAGGCTTCGGCGACCATTTTGGTCAGGGTGCGGATGCGCAGGATGTAGCGCTGGCGCTCGGTTACCGAGATCGCTTTACGGGCATCCAGCAGGTTGAAGCTATGGGCAGCCTTCAGAATGCGCTCATAGGCCGGCAGCGGCAGCGGGTGCTCCAGCTCCAGCAGCATGCGGGCTTCTTTTTCGTACTGTTCAAAGCAGGCGAACAGGAAATCGACGTCAGCGTATTCGAAGTTATAGGTGGACTGTTCCACTTCGTTCTGGTGGAACACGTCGCCGTAGGTGGTTTTACCCAGCGGGCCATCGCTCCACACCAGGTCGTAGACGCTATCGACACCCTGGATATACATGGCCAGACGCTCTAAGCCGTAGGTGATTTCACCGGTAACCGGCTTACACTCCAGGCCGCCCACCTGCTGGAAGTAGGTGAACTGGGTGACTTCCATACCGTTGAGCCAGACTTCCCAGCCAAGGCCCCAGGCGCCCAGGGTCGGGTTTTCCCAGTTATCCTCGACAAAGCGGATATCATGCACGGTGGGATCCAGCCCCAGCGCTTTGAGTGAGCCCAGGTACAGTTCCTGAATGTTGTCCGGAGACGGCTTGATCACAACCTGAAACTGGTAGTAATGCTGCAGTCGGTTCGGGTTTTCGCCGTAGCGGCCATCGGTTGGACGGCGGGACGGTTGTACATAGGCGGTAGCCATCGGCTCTGGGCCAAGCGCTCGCAGGCAGGTCATCGGATGGGAGGTGCCGGCGCCGACTTCCATGTCCAGCGGTTGGACGATGGTGCAGCCCTGGCGCGCCCAATAGTCCTGCAGAGTCAGGATCAGCCCCTGAAAGGTCTTGATATCAAACTTTTGCATGTTGGATGTGTTCGCACGCGTTCAAGTGGATTGAGACAGAAGGGATCAGTATACCGCCTGAGCGTAAGATATACAGCAATAGTGCGACAAGGCGCGCTTTTTTAGCCCGCAGGCGCCGCTATTGCGGATTTTACGTGCAAAATATCGCATCAGCGCCGGGCGCGGACGCACTGACAGGGTATGATGCGCTGAAGACTGCCATCGGGAGAACGTATGGACGACCACATGCCGCAACGCTGTGCCTGGGTTTCGGCCGATCCGCTGTATCTCGCCTATCACGATCATGAGTGGGGTAGGCCGCTCTATGACGGTCGGGCGCTGTTCGAACTGCTGTGTCTGGAGGGGCAGCAGGCCGGGCTCTCCTGGCTGACGGTGCTGAAAAAGCGTCAGCGTTACCGGCAGGCTTTCCATAGCTTTGATCCCGCCAAGGTGGCAGCGATGACGGCAGAGGATGTCGCTGGCCTGTTGTTGGACAAGGAGCTGATCCGCAACCGGCGCAAGCTGGAGGCGATCGTCACCAATGCCCGGGCCCTGCTGGCGATGGCGCAGCGTGGTGAGGATTTTTCGGCCTTTGTATGGTCGTTCGTCGGCGGTGCGCCGCTTGCGTCGCCGGAGGGCGCATGGCAGATGCTGACGCACACGTCGACTTCTGATGCGTTGGCCCGTGCGCTGAAGCAGCGTGGTTTTACCTTTGTCGGTACCACGATCTGCTATGCCTTCATGCAGGCCTGTGGGATGGTGAGTGACCATATGCCCGGCTGCTATCTGTACCCGGATGCGTCCCCTGCATCTGCGTCCGGCCAGACCCGCTGATGCGTCGGCGCTGCTGGCGCTGTGGCTGAAGCTGACGATCCAGGCTCATCCGGACATTCCGCCTGGCTACTGGCGCGCCAGTCTGCCGTGGGTGCGCGATGCCTATCTGCCGGGGGGACAAACGTGGCTGGCGACCGATCGTGGCCGAATCGGCGGTTTTGTCTGCATATTGCCTGGCCATCTGCTCGGTGCGCTGTTTGTGGCGCAGCGCTACCGTGGACGTGGCATGGCACAGCGTCTGATGCGCCACGCTAAACGCCACCATCCCTGGCTGCTGTTAGAGGCGTACTGTGCCAACCGGCGGGCGCTGGCTTTTTACCGTCGGCAGGGATTTCTCTGC
Source organism: Edwardsiella ictaluri ATCC 33202 (assembly GCF_000264785.1). GTDB lineage: Bacteria > Pseudomonadota > Gammaproteobacteria > Enterobacterales > Enterobacteriaceae > Edwardsiella > Edwardsiella ictaluri. The sequence goes on from NZ_AFJI01000008.1 coordinate 63,890, forward strand.
ATCGACAGACAGATTCAGGCGCAGACAGGCCGGGCGGTGGTCACGCTGCTGTGGCAGCGTGGGGCGGTGCTTGAGAAACGCGGGCATCTTGATTACACTGCGCGTTCTTCCGTCATGGGGGAGTAGTCTGCCGGTGCGCCAGCACCGGGGCTGACGTCAACAAACTTGGTGTGATCACCATGGCGTCAGCGCCCGTCACGAGATGGGCTGACGAGACCTGTGGCCGGTCAAGGCGTACTCCGGGGTGAGGGCCTGATCGTGCCATGTGTCTATGAGACTCACCCCGGTATATGTTCCACAGTGTCCATTATTCTTACTTCGATGAGTTCCGTCGCCCTGGCTGAAATTGGTGATAAAACTCAGCTTTTGACGCTGCTGTTGGTAGCGCGCTTTGGTAAGCCTGTCCTGATCCTGTTGGCAATTATTCTGGCAACGCTGGTTAACCACTACTTTGCCGCCCTGATAGGGGAGCTGGTCACTCAGTTTCTCAGCCCGCAGATTATGCGCTGGATGGTCGCGGCGGGCTTCCTGGTCATGGCCGTGTGGGTGTTGTTTCCCGATAAAAATGACGGTGAGATCCGCGGGGGACATCCCTTCTGGACGTCGCTGGCGGTGTTCTTTCTGGCTGAAATTGGCGATAAGACCCAGATTGCGACCGTCCTGCTGGGCGCGCACTATCAGCATATTACCTGGGTCGTCCTGGGGTCGACGCTGGGGATGGTGCTGGCCAATGCGCCCATGCTGTGGTTCGGTGCCCGGCTGCAGCCCTACCTGAAAAGTGGCTGGGGAAGACGACTTTCTTCCCTGCTGTTTTTTATTTTAGGAGTTGTTACCCTTATTCTCTGACGTAATTTTTGCTCCACTCATACTGCATACTGAACCAATGCCCGCCGAGCCGGTCAGACGGGGCAGCGTGACCGCGGCAGGCGAAGCGTATCGCTATCTTGGCGTCCCCGGGAGCGGGGACATTTATCGACATTGAGGTTTATTCATGAAAAAAAGCCGTTTTTGCATTGCAGGCCTGATCAGTGCGGCGCTGATCCTTTCCGGATGTACCACCAATCCCTATACCGGTGAGTCTCAGGCTGGGAAGTCCGGCATCGGCGCCGGCCTGGGTGCCCTGCTGGGTGCCGGCGTAGGCGTGCTCTCCTCTTCTAAGAGCGATCGTGGCAAGGGCGCACTGATCGGTGCCGCGGCGGGTGCTGCGCTGGGCGGTGGTATCGGTTATTACATGGACGTGCAAGAAGCGAAGCTGCGCGACAAGATGCGTGGTACCGGGGTGAGCGTCACCCGTCAGGGCGATAATATTGTCCTGAATATGCCGAATAACGTTACCTTTGATTCGAATAGCAGCAATCTGAAGCCGGCCGGAGCCAATACGCTGACCGGGGTGGCGATGGTGTTGAAGGAGTACCAGAAAACGGCGGTTAACGTGGTGGGGTATACCGATAGCACCGGGAGCCGCGATCTGAATATGCGCCTGTCACAGCAGCGTGCTGACAGCGTTGCCAGCGCGCTGATCGTTCAGGGTGTGTCCGCAGGGCGCATTCGCACCATCGGCATGGGGCCGGCGAACCCGATTGCAACGAACAGCACCGCCGCGGGTAAAGCACAAAACCGCCGCGTAGAAATTACGCTTAGCCCGCTGTAAGGGGCGAGGCTATGGAGTTGCCCGGTCTGGCCGGGCAGCTCAGGCGCCACCTTTGCGCAGCAGATAGCGGTAGGGTGTCTGCTCGATCTCCTGCGCCAGCAGGGTGTGCTCCATAAAACGGCAGAAGCCGGGAATATCGCGGGTGGTTGCCGGATCATCGGCGATGATCAGCAGGGTTTCGCCCGCCACCATATGGCGTACGGTCTTGCGTACCATCATTACCGGCTCCGGGCAGCGTAGGCCCAGAGCGTCTAGGGTTTTGTCCGGATTGGCGAACAGATCGGTCATGGCGGGTCTCTGAATAACGCCGTTCAGGGCGGTCTCATAAATAAATCATCTAATGCCGCTAGTGTACCCGGCGCGGTGCAGGCTGCAAAGAGCGTTAACGATTGCGTGAAAAATAACCGTTGCATCGTGGCGAGAGCCGGGTATGATCGCCGCCGCCTCCGTTAAGGATGATCGTTTTCTTGGGTTCCCTCACCCCAATAACCAAAAAGGTGACATCGATGTTCAGTTTTACACCGCAGCAGCGGTTTACAGCCCTGTGTTGGCTGTCTCTATTTCATATATTAATTATTACATCAAGTAACTATCTGGTGCAGCTGCCGATCACCGTGTTCGGTTTCCATACCACCTGGGGCGCCTTTACCTTCCCGTTTATCTTTTTGGCGACGGATCTGACCGTGCGTATCTTTGGCGCCCCGCTGGCCCGGCGTATTATTTTGGCGGTGATGGTGCCAGCGCTGCTGATTTCCTACTGTGTCTCCGCCCTTTTTTTTCAGGGGCAGTGGCAGGGCTTTGCCGCGCTGGGCAGCGTCAACCTGATGGTCGCGCGCATTGCCTGCGCCAGCTTTATGGCCTATGTGCTGGGGCAAATACTGGATGTGCATGTGTTTAACCGCCTGCGGCAGACGCAGGCCTGGTGGGTCGCACCGACCGCCTCGACGCTGTTTGGTAACATCAGCGATACGCTGTCGTTTTTCTTTATTGCTTTTTACCGCAGCAGCGACGCGTTTATGGCAACCCACTGGATCGAGATCGCACTGGTGGATTATGCATTCAAATTATTGATTAGCATGGTTTTCTTTTTGCCGATGTACGGTGTCATGCTGAATATGCTGCTGAAGCGGATAGCGTTTCGCCAGCAACAGGTCTCGCCGGCGTAATTCACGCGGGATGAGGGAGACGAAACGGGGTGCGCGCAGGCGTGCCCTGTTGTCGTTTCAGGGTACTGCTGCCGCTAACTGATAACTCATAATCATAAAAACAATATATATCATGTTGATATATAATTTTATTTCTGCGCTATGTTCCTCCACAGGAGAGATCTTTCTGAGGAGAATATTATGTATAGAGCAGCACGGATGTATGACTATCCGCTGTTGATATGCCCTGTCCACTGCGGCGACATATGCCGCCGCCCCTGGCCGATATCCAGACGATGATGGCGCGGGTTGGGGCGGCCAACACGATTTTATCCATAAACTATCGCCAGCCGTTTGTGCTGCGCCAGTGGAATGGATCGCGCCGACGCTATCCTGGCGACGTTTGGCGTTTCCGGCCATGCGTTGATGGATGTTCCGCGACTGTTTTAATCCGCAGGGTCGCATCCCCTTTGTGCTGCCTAACCGGGCGCAGGCGGCCGTCTACCCTGTGTCCGGCGCGCTGGGTATTTTCCCTGACTCCGCCTTTTCGGGGTTTTACGCTATGCTCTCCTTTTATCTTCCGACAGAAGGTACACGATGACATCGGTCACGCAGTAGCCGGCCATCCTTGCGCTGTATCGGATCATTCCGGAGTTTGCCCTGTGCCATTCGCCAGCGGATATACAGCGGCGTCTTGCCGGTCGTCAGGCCTGTCTCTGGATCGCTCGCTGCGGAGGTTGCGACGTGGGGTTTAAGGGTGGGCTATGTGTTGGATGAACAGACCTTCTACAGCTGGCTGGCGGCGTTTACCCGGCTGGCGGCGGAAATGAATCGCTCAAATTTTATTGCATGCGCAGCAGATGTGGGCATTAAATCAAGGGCATCGGCGTATTGAGGTAAAATACCGTAACAGCTTTTCCCGATACTTGTGATGTTGATAAATAATGGCTATCACCTTGTTCCGGTGCAGCTTCAGGACGAGGTTGTCGATTACCGTCTGCATCTGGTCAGGGATCTGCGTTTAGATGCGGCGTAACATACGGTTACTTGCTTTTTGTTCCGCGATCGGGTGCGATGTGGAATGAGACCTTCGGACAACATAAGGAATTTCCATGGGTAATTTAGTGAAGTTGATCGGCGTCGGGCTGTTGGTTACCGGCCTGGCCGCCTGCGATGGCAGCTCCACCGCAGAGACCAACGCACCGGTGCAGGGGGCGAATGCAACCCAGCCCAGCGTGCCGGAGGGTGCCAAAGTCAGCCTGTTGGACGGTAAGATAGGCTTTACGCTGCCTGCGGGACTGAGCGATCAGACCAGCAAGCTGGGCTCACAGACTAACAATATGTCTGTATATGCCAATAAGACCGGGCAACAGGCGGTGATCGTCATCCTGGCGCCGATGCCGCAGGATAACCTGAATGCCCTGTCGACCCGCCTGATTGACCAGCAGAAATCACGTGATGCCAGCCTGCAGCTGCTCTCATCTGAGAGCGTGAAGCTGGGCGGAAAGGAGGTTGAGAAGGTCGTGAGTATGCAGCAGGCGAACGGTCACGCCATCTACTCCAGCATTATCCTGGCCCAGGTCGGCGATCAGCTAATGACCATGCAGATCTCCCTGCCGGGCGATAATCGTCAGGAGGCGGCCAATATCGCCAACGGCGTGCTCGATACCCTCTCCTTTGCCCGATAAGCGTAAGCGGAGGCTGACATGCTATCAGTCCTCCGCCGCGATCGGTGACGCCTCTGCGACAAGCTGTCCGCTGACCATGCGTTGATGCAGCGTGTGTCCATGTGCGTCCTGCGCCTGCAGCGTCGCCTCGACGCCTTGGCGGAACGGCGTGTCGGCCTGTAGCGGCGCGCGTAGCGTCAGCTGCAGAGTAATGTCGCCCTGCAGTGTTGACAGCGCGGGCCAGCCCCAGGTATCCAGTTGACCGACCGGTACGCCGCGCCCGTGGAGTGCCAGCGTTAATCGGCTATCGATCTGGTTCAGGGTCGCGCTGGCCTCCAGTAATCCCTTCTGTGAAATTGCGCTGAGATCGCTGACGCGGACGGTGCCGTTGTCCGCCTGCAGCGTTGCCGACGGGCGGCGCAGATCCACCTTGTTAAAGGTGGCCTCGCTGGCATTGAACTGCATCTGTCCCTGCCAGAACCCCCAGCGGCGTTGGCGAGCGAGGGTGACATGGCTACCGAAGCCATTCAGCGCCGTCATTTGAAATGGAAAGTCGGGGTTAATATCGACCAACAGGGTGCGGCTGAGAGAGAAACGTTGCAGCGTGATCTCCTGCAGCCAGGTGGGCAGAGGGTGTAACCATAGCGTACGCCATGCGTTGGGCAGCGTATACTCCAGGCCGATGACGGCCAAATCGTTGAGGGTAAGATGGCCGTTGTCACGCTGCCAGTCGCCATGGGTGCGGATCAGCGCATTGCTCCAGCGGGTGTTGAACTGGCGCAGCGTGACCCCCTGCGGCGTGAGGTCGGCGCTGAGCAGGGGATCGCTCAGATGCATCGCACCAAGCACGATATCTGTCGCGTTGAGGGTCAACGATCCCTTCTGGCTACGCCAATGACCATTAGCCAGAGAGACATTGCGCAGGGTTGCATCCAGCCCGCCCAGCGCCCACCCCTTGCCCTCAAGGTTGGCACCCAGCAGATCGAGCCGGACGAGCGTTAACGGTGGCAGGATCTGCAGCGCGTGTAGAAACGGTTGCAGCGCCTGTGAGCTTTGCCAGTGGATCTGGCTCAGACGCAGGTTGTCGATACGCCATGTGCCATCGGTCTGGCGCAGTGCCTGCGCCGTCATTTGCCCGTTGGCCACATCGGCGCCCAGGTTATTCAGCCACAGCTGGCGATCCCGATATTCCCCCTGTACCAGTACGTTTTTGGCCGGAATATCGCCGATGCTCAGCGCCGTGGCGCTGAACTGAAAATCGGCCTTGGCGCTGCCGGGGCGCAGGGGAACGATGCCGCCGTCTACGTCGGAGGCCTGCAGGGGCCAGTCAGCGTGGGGCCAGAGGATCTGCATATCGTGCAGGCGCAGGGCGGCGGCGCTGATGGGCAGCGGCGGTATACCGTCCTGCGTCAGTGTCAGTTTACCCCCGCTGAGGCCAATCGCGCTAAAGTGGCGCGGCGCGCTAAGCTGTTGCCAGCCGAAAGTCAGACGCAGCGTTGCTGACTGGAGCAGTGGGGGCTGACCGGCACGGGCCAGGCTGAATCCGTTAACCTGTACCACCGTCGGCTGACGCAGGGTATGCTGCAGCGCGCTAAGCGTGATGCGGTAGTTGGTATGCTGGTTAACCCAGTCGCTTATCTGGCGGGCCCCCCAGCGGCTCTGCCCGATAAAATAGACCGCCGCCAGCGCCAGCAGGAGCAGTACGCAGAGTGTCAGCAGCAGTTTCCCGATAACTTTCATGGTGATTTGTCCTTTCCTGGCTCCGGGGCGGCATACGCGGCAGTGTCTTAGAAGGGGGGTCGATACCTCTCAAAGGGCGGGATCTATCCGGCCCCGTTCGCCGGGTACAGCCTAGTTTATGCCGTAATTATGATCGAGGCTCAAGGGAAAGCGTCGCGAAAGGTGAAAGCGGGCCTATTATCAGGCCCGCGTAGCGGGGATCAGCGGTGAGTCTCGTGCGGGAAGAATCAGATTCAGTACGATAGCGGTGATCCCCCCTGCTGCAATGCCAGAGGAGAGCAGGGTTTTCAGCCATTGAGGGGCAAACTGCAGTATTTCTGGCTGCTGTGATACGCCCAGTCCTACGGCCAGCGACAGCGCCATGATCATGATGGCACGGCGGTTAAGCGGCTCACGCGAGACGATACGCACCCCGGAGGCGGCGATGGTGCCGAACATCACGATGGTGGCACCGCCGAGTACCGGCTCGGGAATGTGCTGGACAAACCCGGCCACGGCCGGAAACAGGCCGAGCAGGAGCAGCATCAGCGCGACCACGAAGCCGACCTTGCGGCTGGCGACACCGGTCAGCTGGATCACGCCGTTATTCTGTCCGAAGCAGGAGTTGGGGAAGGTATTGAAGATCGCCGACAGCATGGAGTTGAGGCCGTTGGCCAATACGCCGCCCTTCAGGCGCTTCATGTACAGTGGCCCGGAGACCGGCTGCTCTGAGACATCCGAGGTCGCGGTGATATCCCCGATGGTCTCCAGCGAGGTCACCATAAACACCAGCATCAGCGGTATCAGCAGATTCCAGTCGAGTCCCAGACCGTAGTACAGCGGGGTCGGTATCGTGACCAGCGGCGCCGTATTCGGCTGCGCGGCGGACTCCGGCAGCATACCCATCAGCCAGGCCAGTCCATATCCGGCGGCCATCGCGATCACCAGAGAGGCGACGCGCAGGTAGGGATTGCGCTGGCGATTGAGCAGGATGATCACCAGCAGCACCGCCCCGGCCAGCAGCAGATTCTGCGGCGCGCCGAAGCTGTGATCGTGCATTGCGCTATAGCCGCCACCGATGGAGATCAGGCCGACCTGGATCAGAGACAGACCGATGATCATCACAACGATGCCGGAGACCAGCGGAGTGATGATGCAGCGCGCCAGATGTAGGAAGCGTGACAGGATAATTTCGGTGCAGGAGGCCAGCATCAGGGTGCCAAACAGCGTTGCCATCATGGTAGGAATATCGACGCCGCCGTTCTTTAGCGTCATGCCGCCCATAATCAGCGGCGTGACAAAGTTAAAGCTGGTGCCCTGAATCGACAGCAGACCGGAGCCAACAGGTCCCCAGGTTTTGATCTGGAGCAGGGAGGCCAGCCCAGAGGCGAACAGCGACATGCTGATGATGTGCTGGGTATCCTGCACCGGCAGGCCAAGCGCCTGGCAAATCAACAGGGCCGGGGTGATGACGGCGACGAACATCGCCAACAGATGTTGGCAGGCGGCAAACAGGGTCTGCGCCAGCGGCGGGCAGTCATCCAGACGATAGATCAGTTCACTGCTGGTCGCCGGTTGGGCTATCGGATCAGGGTCAGTCGTTTGAGTGGTCATGAGTGCGGCATCCGGGATCAACGATGGGCGCATTTTAATGATCCACACCGCAAAAGCAAACGTTTGCTCTGAGTTCGTAACCACTTTTTTGGGGGTTTTATTCCGCGGAGTTTTTTCGATAAAAGCTTGCCGCATCACGACCTTTGTCATTAAATTGTCAGGTTGCTGAGCTGCGAAAAAACGGTGAAAATATATAAATTACTGAAATATAAAAACTATATGGAGTACCTGAATGTATCATTTGGATATTTATGGCACGTTGGTTTCCGCGACGCTGGTGCTGTTGTTGGGGCGCCAGATGGTGCAAAAAATACCTCTGTTGACCAAATACACTATTCCTGAACCCGTAGCCGGCGGACTATTGGTTGCCCTGGCCCTGCTAATCCTGAAAAAAAGCATCGGTTTTGAAGTCGACTTCGACATGTCGCTGAAGGATCCGCTGATGCTGGCTTTCTTTGCCACCATTGGTCTGAATGCCAACCTGGCCAGCTTGCGCGCTGGGGGCAAGGCACTGAGTATTTTCCTGTTTGTGGTGGTTGGACTGCTGATCGTGCAGAACGCCATCGGGATCAGCATGGCGAAGCTGATGGGGCTGGATCCATTAATGGGGCTGCTGGCCGGTTCGATTACGCTGTCTGGCGGCCACGGCACCGGCGCCGCCTGGAGCAAGCTGTTTATTGAGCGCTACGGTTTTCAGAATGCGACCGAAGTGGCGATGGCCTGTGCGACCTTCGGGTTGGTGCTGGGCGGCCTGATCGGCGGCCCGGTCGCGCGCTACCTGGTTAAGCACTCTTCGACGCCGGACGGCACGCCGGATGACAATGCGGTGCCCAGCGCCTTTGAGAAGCCACAGAGCGGGCGCATGATCACCTCGCTGGTGCTGATTGAAACCCTGGCGCTGATCGTTATCTGCCTGACGGTCGGCCAGCTGATCGCCGGGTGGCTGAGAGGCTCGGCGCTGGAGCTGCCGACCTTTGTCTGCGTGCTGTTCGTCGGGGTTATCTTAAGCAATACCCTGTCAAAAATCGGCTTTTATCAGGTGTTCGAACGCGCCGTCTCGGTATTGGGCAACGTCAGCCTGTCGCTGTTCCTGGCGATGGCGCTGATGAGTCTGAAGCTGTGGGAGCTGGCCTCGCTGGCGCTGCCGATGCTGACGATCCTGGCGGTGCAGACGCTGGTGATGGCGCTGTACGCCATTTTTGTCACCTACCGGGTGATGGGAAAGAACTACGATGCGGCGGTGCTGGCGGCGGGGCACTGTGGCTTTGGACTGGGTGCTACGCCGACGGCCATCGCCAACATGCAGGCCATCACCGAGCGCTTTGGCCCTTCCCATCTGGCGTTCTTGGTGGTGCCGATGGTGGGCGCCTTCTTTATCGATATTGCCAACGCCATCATTATTAAGCTGTATTTAATGCTACCGCTGTTTGCACCGGCGATCGGTTAAGGCGGATCGGCGTAGCTCAGGCATTGGAGTAACGGCTGCCGGCGGGCAGCCAGCGTTCGATCAGGGCGCGTGCATGCTGTGGATAGGCGCTGTGCAGATGGCGAGCGATACGCTGGACTTCAGGTATCAGCGCCTGATCGCGCAGCAGATCGGCGACGCGGAATTCGGCGTTACCGGTCTGGCGGGTGCCCAACATCTCGCCGGGGCCGCGGATCTCCAGATCGCGCTGGGCAATAACAAAACCATCATTGCTGTCGCGCAGCACCTGCAGTCGCCGCTGTGCCGTCTGGCTCAGCGGTGACTTGTACAGCAGAACGCAGTGGGAGGCGATCGCCCCACGCCCGACGCGTCCACGCAGCTGGTGCAGCTGCGCCAGTCCCAGCCGCTCGGGGTTTTCAATGATCATCAGACTGGCGTTGGGGACATCGACGCCGACCTCGATCACCGTGGTGGCCACCAGCAGATCGACCTCCCCCGCCTTGAACTGTGCCATTACCCGCTGTTTATCCGTCGCCTTCATCCGACCATGCACCAACGCAATACGTAGCTCTGGAAGTTGCTGAATAAGGGTCTCTGCCGTGACTTCGGCTGCCTGAGCCTCCAGGAGATCGGACTCTTCAATCAGTGTACAGACCCAGTAGGCCTGGCGCTTCTCCTCCAGACAGGCGTGCCGTACCCGATCCAGGATCTGCTGGCGCCGGGTATCGGCGATGGCCACAGTGGTGACCGGGGTTCGTCCCGGCGGCAGCTCATCGATGACCGAGGTATCCAGATCGGCATAGGCGGTCATCGCCAGAGTGCGCGGGATCGGGGTGGCGGTCATGATCAGCTGGTGCGGGTGGAATCCCTGCGCCTCCCCCTTCTCCCATAGCGCCAGCCGTTGATGAACCCCAAAGCGGTGCTGCTCGTCGATAATAACCAGGGCCAGGTCGGCGAACTGCACCTGCTCCTGAAACAGGGCATGAGTCCCGACCACCATATCCACCTCACCGGCGGCAATGGCCGCCATTTGTGTCTGGCGCGCCTTACCCTTCTGTTTCCCGGCCAGCCAGCCAACGCTTAGCCCCAGCGGGGCGAACCACTGACGGAAGTTGGTGGCATGCTGTTCAGCCAGCAATTCGGTAGGCGCCATCAGTGCCACCTGGTGCCCATGGGCGATGGCGCGCAGCGCCGCCAGAGCGGCGACCAGGGTTTTACCGCAGCCGACGTCGCCTTGCACCAGGCGCATCATCGGCACACTTTTGGCCATGTCCTTCTCAATATCGTCCAATACCCGACGCTGGGCGGTCGTCGGGGTAAAGGGCAGCGCTGCGAGGAAACGGTGTTTGAGATGGTCATCGGTTGCCAAGGCCAGCGCGCGATGGCGCTGATTGTCGGCGCGTACCGCCAGCATGCTGAGGTGATGCGCCAGGAGCTCCTCCAGAATCAGGCGCCGCTGGGCGGGGTGACGCCCCTGCGCCAGATCCTCCTGATGGATGTCCGGCGGTGGGCGGTGCAGGGTATGTAATGCCTCTGGTAGGCTGATCAATCCCTGGCCCAGAGATTCGGGCAGCAGCTCTGGGATCGGGGTAATATCGAGCAGCGCCAGCGCCTGATCGCTCAGCTTGCGCAGTGTGGCCTGGCGTACGCCTTCGGTGGTCGGATAGACCGGCGTCAGCGCCTCCTGCAGCGCCGGTGCGGCATCGTCCCCCTGTATGCGGTATTCGGGATGGATTATCTCTGCGCCGTGGTGTCCGCGCTTGATCTCGCCGTAGGCCAGCACCCGCTTACCCGGCGCGAGGCTATTCTTCATGGCGGCGCTGAAGTTGAAGAAGCGCAGGGTCAGCAGGCCGGAGCCATCGCTGATTTGGCTGGTCAGCATGCGACGGCGCCCAAAGGCGACGTCGGTACGCAGGACCTCCCCCTCCACTGTCACCGTGATCCCGGGCTGCAGCTCACCGATGCGGTACAGGCGGGTACGATCTTCGTAGCGCAGCGGCAGATGCAGCAGCAGATCCTGTATGGTGACCAGCCCGAGCTTGGCCAGCTTTCCCGCCTGGCTGGCGCCGACGCCAGAGAGCGACGTCAGCGGAACGGCATCGAGCAGGCGGCCTTGCATATCAGCTCCGGGCGGCCTGCATGGCGTCCCACCATGCCTGGGGAGCATCGATCTGCCCATCGTTGGCGATGTGGGGACGCGCCAGGCCCTTGCGGCGGGCGACGCTGGCCAAGACCGGATAGCCGCCTTCCCACAGCAGGCGCTGCTGCTGCTCTTCGTTCAGGGAGGGCTGGCTGCGACCATACATGCCGGCCTGCTGGCGCTGGCGCTGTGCCTCATACAGGATCAGCGCGCTGGCGACGGAGACATTGAGCGACTGCACCATGCCGACCATCGGAATGATGATATCGCGGTCGGCCAGCTGCAGCGCTTCGGCGCTGATGCCGCGTTTCTCCTGTCCCATCAGGATACAGGTCGGGCGGGTATAGTCTATCTCGCGAAAATCAACGGCGGTTGCCGAGAGGTTGGTGGCCAGAATCTGCATGCCCTGACCTTTCAGCTCACCGACGGCGGCGGCGATATCACGGTGGGTCTTAACGCTGACCCAGCTGTTGCTGCCAGCGGCGGTAGAGACCAGGGTACGCATGCTTTTGCCCGGCCAGACAGCGTGGACCTGGTGCACGCCGACGGCGTCTGCGGTGCGGATCACGGCGGAGACGTTATGCGGTTTGTGAACCTGTTCCATGCAGACCGTCAGATCCGGCTGGCGTGCCGCCATCATCTGACAGATCCGCGCATAGCGTTGTGGGGTCATGGCGGTTAGTTTCTGTTTCGGGTGACTTTAATGACATCCGGCATGATGCGGATTTTTCGCATGATATTGGCCAGATGCACGCGATCGCGGGTGGTCAGGCGAATATAGACGGAGTAGACACGCCCGTCTTTCTCTTCGGTGTTCATGCTTTGAATATTGGAAGCCGTCGCGTTAATTGCCGCCGTCAGGTTGGCCAACGCCCCCTGATGGTTGAACATATCAACCTTAATTTCGGCAATAAACTCTTGATCGATATCCTTATCCCACTCTACCGGCATGAACTTTTCCGGTTCTTTCTGATAACCGCGGATGTTACGGCAGGACTCATGGTGAATAACCAGGCCTTTGCCGGGGCTGACGTGGGCGATGATCGGATCGCCGGGAATTGGGCGACAGCACTTGGCGAAGGTCAGCAGCACGCCATCGGCGCCCTTAATAGGCAGCTTCCGCCCGCCCGGCGGGGTATCCTGTTCACCCAGCAGATTGCGCGCCACCACGACGCTCATCGCATTGCCCAGCCCGATCTCCGCCAGGAGATCGTCCAGCGACTGCAGCTTCATGCGCTCCAGCTCACGCTGGATATTTGGCGCAGGAATACTGGCCAGCTTGCGGCCGTTACCCAGCGCATGGTTCAACAGGCGGCGTCCCAGGCTGACGGAGTCATCGCGCTTGAGGTTCTTCAACATCTGGCGGATCTTGGCCCGCGCCTTAGAGCTGACCACAAAATTCAGCCAGGCGGCGTTGGGTCTGGCGCCCGGCGCGGTGATCACTTCGATGGTTTGGCCGCTGCTCAGAGCCTGAGACAACGGATAGGGCTGGCGATCGACGCGGGCACCGACGCAGGCGTGGCCGATATCGGTATGCACCGCATAGGCGAAATCGACCGGTGTGGCACCGGCCGGCAGCTCGACGATGCGCCCTTCGGGGGTAAAAACGTAGATTTCGTCGGGGAACAGATCCGACTTCACGCTTTCGATAAATTCAAAGGAGTTCCCGGCGCTCTGCTGCAGCTCCAGCAGGCTCTGCATCCAGCGCTGGGCACGGATCTGGGCGGTGGTGCTCGACTCGCCCTCTTTATACGCCCAGTGGGCGGCGACTCCCATCTCGGCCATCTGATCCATATCTTCGGTTCGGATCTGTACCTCGACCGGCACGCCGTGCGGCCCGATGAGAGAGGTGTGCAGCGACTGATAGCCGTTGGCCTTGGGAATGGCGATGTAATCCTTCACCCGCCCGGGACGCGGTTTGTACAGACTGTGTGCCTGGCCGAGTACCCGGTAGCAGGTATCCACATCCTTGACGATCACGCGAAAGGCGTAGATATCCATGATGGAGTGGAAGCGCTGCTCTTTGAGGTGCATCTTGCGGTAGATGGAATAGAGGTGTTTTTCGCGGCCGTTGACCTGACAGGCCATACCGGCCTCGCTCAGGCGCCCGTCGATCTCCGCCAGGATTTTTTGGATCATCTCCTTGCGGTTGCCGCGCGCCGCCTTCACCACCTCTTTGATCACCCGGTAACGGTTGGGATACAGGGCCTCAAAGCCCAGCTCCTCCAGCTCGGTTTTCAGGTGATGGATACCCAGGCGGTGAGCCAGCGGGCTGTAGATTTCCAGCGTTTCCCGCGCAATGCGGCGACGTTTGTCGGGACGCAGCGAACCCAGGGTACGCATGTTATGGGTGCGATCGGCCAGCTTGATCAGAATGACGCGGATGTCCTGCACCATCGCCATGATCATCTTGCGGAAGTTTTCCGCCTGAGCCTCTTTTTTATCGCGGAATTTCAGCTTGTCGAGCTTGGATACCCCCTCCACCAGCTCGGCGACGCTCTTGCCGAACAGCTGTTCCATATCCTGGTAGGTCGCGGGGGTATCTTCGATAACGTCGTGTAACAGGGCGGCCATCAGCGTCTCATAGTCGAGACGCATTTCGGCCAGAATGCAGGCCACCGCGACCGGGTGGGTGATATAGGGCTCACCGCTGGAGCGTGTTTGTCCCTCGTGCGCATCGCGCGCGACCAGATAGGCCTGCTTCAGGCGTTTGATCTGCTCTTCCGGCAGGTATTTTTGAATCAGTAGATTCAGACTTTCAAACAGATACAAAGGCTGCCCTTGAGGTTAATTAACGACGACCTTCCGCAATGGCGGTTACCGCCTGCAGCTCGGCAGCTTCCTGCTCCTGCTGCTCCTGACGCTCACGTACGTCAAGGATCTGGTTGTTGATCAGACCCTCTTCGATTTCACGCAGGGCGAGAACCGTGGTCTTATCGTTCTCTTCCGGAACCAGCGGCTCTTTGCCGCCCGTCTGCATCTGGCGCGCGCGACGGGCTGCGACCAACACCAGGTCAAAACGGTTACCAATTTTCTCTACAGCGTCTTGAACAGTTACGCGTGCCATAAAAGTGCTACTCCACAGGTGAAGAAATGACTGGGCATGATACTGAAACAGGGCTCAGTCTGCCAATAATTTGCTGATTAAAGCATCATGACGCAGCTGCTGACGCTCGCGGCGCAGGCGTTCGGCGCGGATGATGGTGCGCAGATCCTGGAGCGCGACGTCGAAGTCGTCGTTGATGATAAGGTAGTCGTACTCGCTATAGTGCGATATTTCGCTGACCGCCTTGGCCATACGCCCGGCGATGACGTCATCGCTGTCCTGGCCACGGCCGTGCAGACGGCGCGCCAGCTCCTCGCGCGACGGCGGCAGAATGAAGATGCTGCGGGCCTGCGGCATTTTGCTGCGTACCTGGCGGGCGCCCTGCCAGTCGATATCGAGGAAAACATCGATCCCCTGCGCCAGAACCTTTTCGATCGCCTGACGCGAGGTGCCATAGTAGTTGCCAAAGACTTCGGCGTGCTCCAGGAAATCATCGCGGGCGATCATCGCCTTGAACTCGTCCACAGAGACAAAGTAGTAATGCTCACCGTGCTGTTCGCCCGGACGGCTGGCGCGCGTGGTGTGCGAGACGGAAACCCGGGAATCGTAGGTCGGCTGCGTTTTCAGCAGAGTCTGGATCAGGCTGGATTTACCAGCGCCGCTCGGCGCGGAAACGATATAGAGCGTACCTTGTACCATGTGTATGTCTTATCAGCGTGTAAAAGAGCGAAATATAGCAATATATTCGCTCATTATACACGGCTACGCTGCCGGTTGCAGCGCTCTCGTTGCGCCGACGCAGATTTCACGCCGCTCGGGCTATTCGCGCTCCGGCTGTTTATAGTCGAAGACCGGTAGGCTCAGATGGAAGCGCAGTGCCAGCAGACGGGCGGTGAAGCCCGCCACCAGGGTGATGATCACCGTGAGATCCTGCGGTACCTGCAGGTATAGCAGCCCCAGGTAAAGCCAGGCGGCGGCGAATGAGATCCCGGCGTACAGCTCTTTCTGGAACACCAGCGGGATCTGATTGCAGAACAGATCGCGCAGTACCCCGCCGAACACCCCGGTGATCACGGCGGCGACCACCGCAATGATCGGGCCGTGCCCCATTTCCAGTGCCACCTGGGCGCCGATAATCGAAAACACCATCAGACCGACGGCATCCAGCAGCAGGAACAGGCGGCGCAGATGCGACATCAGCGGCGCCAGCCAGGTGGTCAGCACCGCAGCACAGGCGACGATCATAATGTTTTCCGGGTGTTTGACCCAGCTCAGCGGGTAGTGCCCCAGCAGCATATCGCGTACCGAGCCGCCACCGATGGCGGTGGCTGAAGCGATGATGATCACCCCGAAGGTGTCCATTTGGCGACGTCCCGCCGCCAGCGCGCCGGTCATCGCCTCCGCGGTAATACCGACAATATAGAGAATGCTCAGTAACATATATGGGTATGCTCGTCCGTAAAGCCAGGGAAGGGATCGAAAAGGGGCAGGATAGTCAGCCAGGGCAGGCTGTGCGACTGAGTTTTTCTAAGGTATGCTGTTTCGAATTACTTTTAATAATGTATATATTCATTATATGCGGTATTTTATTCTATTTTTTGATAATAATGGATTAGTTTTTTTTGTGCATTTCTCTGAGTGAAACCCATTTCAGTGATACAGAAAATAGACTGTGGGTGGGATGCAGAATGGTGGGTAGAAGCAGAATAAAAGCAATAATCCCTTCGCGTGTAAAGGCGCTGACGTGAATGGTATGTGCGGCTCCCCTCAGGGAATGGGATTCTGGCCGTCCCTTTGCAGGGGTGTTATTTTTGTATTTAGTGATTATGAGGAGGCTTATTCATCGCTAAACTCGGTATCCGCCAGCAGGATTCGCTTGTCACTGGTTTGATTAATGGCGTGATTAACGGCTTGATTGTACACGGGCAGTTCAAGGGTGTTACAGCGCTTCCCTGTCGGTCAATGCCATTTCGTATGGACAGACGCCGGTCTGGGGAGAGGCGGTGTCACTGACTTTCGGCCTTGGGATTATTCTGTCGCTGATTACCGCAAAACGGTTTGTCAGACATGTGCACAAGGCATTTCCAGCGATGCAAAACCGCTTTAATCCATCATTCTGCGTATGATGCGATAACGCAATGTACCGCGCCGTTCGGCTAGTCTGTGGCGTTGGCGGTGATCTGGAACAAATACATGGGGCGCTGGTGATATCCAGTTTTTGGCTGTATTTCTGGTGGGAGGGTTGCGTTTTGCATCACCCTTTTCATGGAATACCGTACCAAACAGAATCTGATTATTAAAAAAGTCAGTTTGTTGGATTGAGATCGCCGCCAAAATATTTTCAGGGGCAGGTATACCACTCATCGGCGCGGATCCCTCTCTGTTGCCTTCACTATGCCGGGTGTAACCATCCCGCATCATGCTACCATTCACTTTCAGCGATCTTCCGGCGAACTGACCATAACTTGAAGAAGATAGCTATGCGTAAAGCCCGTTTTACTAAGTATCGGATTACCGCTGTACTGAAATCGGTAGCGGCTGGCAGAACGGTGAAAGATGTCTACCGTGGAGCCGGTATATATGAGGTTTGTGACGATGGCTGGAAAATAAAATACGGCGCTATGGAGGCCTGCGATATTAAGACGAACAAAAAATTAGAGGACGGTAACCGCCGATTGAAACTAATGTTCTCCAACCTAATTCTTGAGAGTGGTACACTGCAGGATGTGTATTAAAAAATACTTAATCGATTGAGCGTTTTAATCTGATATATCGGTCGGAAAATTTTTGTTTTTATCTATTGGGAATGTCAAGTGTGGTGCGTGAAATAATAGACAAATGGTTGGGATAATGTAACCGTAAATCTCCGCATAAATCGCTTAACAACCTGAGCACAAAAAACACCTGATGACAAATATAAACAGCGGAACCTCAAGGCGCGCATGGAAAAAACCAGGTGTCTTTGCCGGTTTTTTTGCTCTTGTATAAATATATTTTATGTATTATAAATACGTCCTTATTCTTCCATGCCAGTTTAAGGAATGGCTGCGCTGAGATGTCTGGGGCCATATGGCTTTTACCGGGGTCATCCTTATCAAGCATGCTCCTTATTGATAGGTCGAAAATGAGGTCGTGACTGCAGGTCTTTGTAGGCGAAAGTAATGACAAAACAAAAAATATTGATTATTGAATCACGCAGCGCTCTGGATATTTATGATGAACGATGCGAGGGAAATACGCTCAGGCAGGTTTTGGAATTACAAGGGGTAGCGGCAAAGTGTACTGAAGTGATTAATAAAGGAATGCTGCTCAAAGCATTAAAGATAGCGCAACGAGAACACATAAAATATGTACACATTAGTGCGCATGGATCAAGTGATGGCTTTACGTTAACGGATGGTGATTCCATTTCATGGAAGGATTTTGATAAAATAGCATGGCCTATATTAAAAGGGAAGTGCATTTGTTTTTCCAGTTGTTCTGTCGGTAGGGGGGCGGAGCAATTGTTCGATTTCCATAAATCTTTTTGTAACGCAATCGTCGGCCCTATCAGGGACATAACGTGGGGAGAGGGACTTGTTGCATATTCGGCATTTTATCATCGCGCACAATCTTACGAAAAATCATCTTTTCAGGATGTTCGGGTAATGAATAATATTGTTGGTGCAGGGACCTTTAGATTTATAGCATCACCTTATATATCATCAACCTATACAATTGATGGATCTCTAAAGCAGGGTTGTTAAATTAATAAGACAGGGATGTCTGCTGATAAATCTAACACATAAAAATATTTATTATTTAAATAATGGTGGGGCTGCTCAGAAAAAACAGACAACACCATGAAGAGTATTTATTCGTTAGTGATAAACAGGGGGGTGTGGAATCTTGTAAAATGTGTCGCCATGGAATGAATTCTGTTATTTCCAACCAACGCTCATCCAGTTACCGTTATCCAGATAACGGTCGATCCGGAATCGTCGTGCTGTTTTTCGCGCCGGAATCTTGGCCGTTGCATTCAGCGCAACATGAAGACTACATACGCCAGGCGTATCTTTGGCCCGAAGGCCACGCCCTCAAGCGCTGTACCCCATGTTGCTTTATGAGTATGAAATCAATAAAACCCGGCTGATTTTATGAGAGAATTTTAAAAAATATTGTCCCCAGACCGGAAGAGTGCTCATGGCCGAGATCAACAAAGCGACCCTCACCGAAGCCGACATCATCTCCAAATACCTGCTGCCTGCCATCAAGGCGGCGGGGTGGGATGACCTGACCCAGATCCGCCAGGAAGTGAAGCTGCGGGATGGCAAAGTGGTAGTGCGCGGCCAGATGGCGGCACGCAAAAAGGTGAAATCGGCCGATATCGTGCTCTACCACAAGATGGGCTTGCCACTGGCGGTGATCGAGGCCAAAGCCAACAAGCATGAGATTGGCAAGGGAATGCAACAGGGGCTCGATTATGCCCGCCTGCTGGATGTGCCGTTCGTATTTTCCAGCAACGGCGATGGCTTCGTTTTTCATGACAAGACCAATCCGGCCACGCTGGAGTCCGAGATTGCGCTGGAGGATTTCCCCAGCCCGGGCCAGCTCTGGGACAAGCTCTGTACCTAGAAGGGCTATACCCAGGCCCAGTTACCCGTTATCAGCCAGGACTACTACTCCGATGGCAGCGGCAAATCCCCCCGCTACTACCAGCTGCAGGCCATCAACAAGAGCGTAGAAGCCATATCGCAAGGTGAGGATCGGGTATTGCTGGTAATGGCCACCGGCACCGGCAAGACCTACACCGCGTTTCAGATCATCTGGCGTTTGTGGAAGGCGGGCGCCAAAAAACGCATCCTGTTTCTGGCCGATCGCAACATTTTGGTAGATCAGGCCAAGATCAATGACTTTCAGCCCTTTGGCCCGGCCATGACCAAGGTCAGTGGACGCACTATCGATCCTGCCTACGAGATCCATCTTGCTCTCTATCAGGCGCTCACCGGGCCGGAAGAGTCACAGAAAGCCTTTAAGCAGGTCTCACCCGACTTCTTCGACCTGATTGTGGTGGACGAGTGCCACCGGGGCAGCGCCGCCGAAGACAGCGCCTGGCGCGAGATCCTCGAATACTTCTCATCGGCCACCCAGATTGGTCTCACCGCCACGCCCAAAGAGACCGAAACTGTCTCCAGCACCGATTACTTCGGTGACCCGGTTTATACCTACTCCCTGAAAGAGGGGATCGAAGATGGTTTTCTTGCCCCCTACAAGGTGGTACGGGTTGATATCGACGTCGATCTGCAGGGGTGGCGCCCTACCAAAGGGCAGCGGGACAAACAGGGCAACCTGATTGAAGATCGTATCTATAACCAGAAGGATTTCGACCACACTCTGGTGATCGACGAGCGTACCCAGCTGGTGGCCGAGACCATCACCAACTACCTCAGGAAAACCGACCCGATGGCCAAGACCATCGTCTTCTGCAACGACATCGATCATGCCGACCGCATGCGACGGGCGCTGGTCAACCTCAACCCGGAACAGATGGCCAAGGACGAACGCTATGTGATGAAAATCACCGGCGATGACGATCTTGGCAAGGCCCAGCTCGACAACTTCATCAACCCGAAAAAGCCCTATCCGGTGATTGCCACCACCTCCGAGCTGATGACCACCGGCGTCGATGCCAAGACCTGCAAGCTGGTGGTGCTGGACCAAAACATCCAGTCCATGACCAAGTTCAAGCAGATCATCGGCCGTGGCACCCGCATCGACGACAAATACGGCAAGCTCTGGTTTACCATTCTCGACTTCAAGAAGGCCACCGAGCTGTTTGCCGATCCCCGTTTCGACGGTGAGCCGGAGCGCGTCATGGTGGTCACACCGGCAGACATCAACAACCCGGATGATGGTCTGGGCGATATCATCGATGGCGCCGATCCACTGCCTGCCGATGAATCCGGCGACCATGGCGATCCGTTTGCCCCCGGAGTCGATGAACAACCCGGCAGCTACACAACCGTGAATGGCGCGGGGGGGCAGGGCACAGGCCCGCTGGGTGGCCCCGAGCCCGGGGTCAGCAGGTATTATGTCAACGGCGTGGCGGTCAGCGTCATCGCCGAGCGGGTGCAGTATTACGATGCCGATGGCAAGCTGGTGACCGAATCCTTCAAGGACTACACCAAGAAGACCCTGCTCAAAGAGTTTGCCACCCTCGATGCCTTCACCAAACGCTGGCAAGGGGCCGAGCGCAAGCAAGCTATCATGGATGAATTGGCTCAGGCGGGCGTGCTGTGGGAGGTGTTGGAGCAGGAAGTGGGTAAGGAGCTCGACCCGTTCGACCTTATCTGCCATGTGGTATACGATCAGCCACCGCTGACCCGCCGCGAGCGGGCCAACAACGTCAAAAAGCGCAACTATTTCACCAAGTACAACGACACCGCCCAGCAGGTGCTTACCAGCCTGCTCGACAAATATGCCGATCAGGGGGTGACCGAGATTGAGACCAAGGATGCGCTAAAAGTCGCCCCCTTTACCGAGTTGGGGCGCCCGCTGGAGTTGGCCAAGAAGGGTTTTGGTGGCCCCAAACAGTTCGAGCAGGCCATCACCGAACTGGAGCAAGAAATTTACCGTGAGCAGCAGAGCGCCTGACGACCTGACTGCTTCTGAACTACCATGCGGCCATTCCAATGATGGTCGCTTGTTTGATCGATCTTCCTGACGCATTCGCCCCTGTATTCGTCACCATTTTTGTAAAAAGCAGAGAACCCCATGTCATCCATCAGCTCAGTTATCAAATCCATTCAGGACATCATGCGTAAGGACGCCGGTATCGACGGTGATGCCCAGCGCCTCGGCCAGCTATCCTGGCTGCTGTTTTTGAAAGTGTTCGACGCCCAGGAAGAGGAGCTGGAGTTTGAACAGGATAACTACCGCTGCCCCATCCCCGAGCGCTTCCTGTGGCGTAACTGGGCGGCCGACAGCGAAGGGCTGACCGGCGATGCCCTGCTCGATTTCGTCAACAACGATCTGTTCGACAGCCTGAAAAACCAGCCAGCCAATATCGATCTCAACCCCCGTGGTTATGTGGTGAAAGAGGCGTTCAGCGATGCCTTTAACTATATGAAAAACGGCACCCTGCTCAAGCAGGTGATCAACAAGCTCAACGAGATCGACTTTACCGACAGCAGCGAGCGTCATCTATTCGGTGATATCTACGAGCAGATCCTGCGCGACCTGCAAAGCGCCGGTAACGCGGGCGAGTTCTACACCCCCCGCGCCGTCACCCGCTTTATGGTCAACCGCATCGACCCCAAGCTTGGCGAGCGGGTCATGGACCCGGCCTGCGGCACCGGTGGCTTTCTCGCCTGCGCCTTCGACCATGTCAAAGAGCACTATGTCGAGACCGCTGCTGACCACCAGACCCTGCAGCAGCAGATCCTGGGGGTTGAGAAGAAGCAGCTGCCGCACCTCCTTTGCACTACCAATATGCTGCTGCACGGTATCGAGGTGCCGGTGCAAATTCGCCATGGCAACACCCTCGACAAACCGCTGTCGAGCTGGGACAGTGATATCGATGTGATCCTCACCAACCCGCCCTTTGGTGGAACCGAAGAGGATGGTATCGAGCAGAACTTCCCTGCCGATCTGCGCACCCGTGAAACCGCCGACCTGTTCCTGCAACTGATTATCGAGGCCCTGAAAAAGGGCGGTCGTGCCGCTGTGGTGCTGCCCGATGGCACCCTGTTTGGGGAAGGCGTTAAAACCAAGATCAAGCAACTGCTCACCAGCGAGTGTAACCTGCACACCATCGTGCGGCTGCCCAACGGCGTGTTTGCCCCCTATACCGGCATCAAGACCAATATCCTGTTCTTTACCAAGGGCCAGCCCACCCAGGATGTCTGGTTCTACCAGCACCCCTATCCGGCTGGGGTGAAGAGCTACAGCAAAACCAAGCCGATGAAGTTCGAGGAGTTTGAGGCCGAGATCGCCTGGTGGGGCGATGAGGCGGACGGCTTTGCTGCCCGGGTAGAGAACGAGCAAGCGTGGAAGGTCAGCATCGAGACCATTATCGAGCGTAACTTTAACCTCGATATCAAAAACCCCCATGTGGGCGAGCAGATAAGCCATGACCCCGATGAGCTGCTGGCGCGCTATGCCACAGAACAGGCCGAGATCCAGATCCTGCGTGACCAACTTAAAACCATTCTCGGTGATGCCTTAGGCAAGGGCACGGCCAAGCAGGAGGGACAGGCATAATGGCGATCGAGAATCTGATTACCGACCATCTGGATCTCTGGACTGCGGCGGTGCGCCCCAAAAGCAGTGCGGGGCGCGGCGCGAGCAGCAAGCTAGAACTCACCGGCATCAAAAAACTGCGTGAGCTGATTTTGGAGCTGGCCGTGCGCGGCAAACTGGTGTCACAAGACCCCTGCGATGAACCTGCTTCTGTGCTGCTGGAGCGGATTGCTGCCGAAAAGGCGCGGTTGGTGAAAGAGGGTAAGCTTAAAAAGCCCAAGGCCTTGCCGGAAATTAGCGAGGAAGAGCAGCCTTTTGATCTACCAGAGGGGTGGGCGTGGGGAAGTATTGGATATATTACTGAGTTTGTTAATGGCTACGCATTTAAAAGTTCTGACTTTGCATCTGAGGGGGTTGGAATTGTAAAAATCGGCGATATTCAAGATGGTGAGATAGTAGTCGATAACATGTCGCGAGTATCACAGCATGTAGTTGATGGGCTGAATGAGAATCTTCAGGTGAAATCTGGGGATATGCTAATCGCTATGTCTGGAGCGACAACTGGAAAGTTAGGTTTCAATAAAACTGATGAGATATTTTATCTCAATCAACGAGTCGGCAAGTTCATAACATACTTGGTGGATAAAGAATTCCTTTACTATCCATTAGCGACAAAGATTGCTGAAAATCTTGCCAAAGCCATGGGAAGTGCGATTCCAAATATAAGTACCAAGCAAATAAATGAAATTACTATCGCTCTGCCACCGTTAGCTGAGCAACACCGCATCGTTGCCAAAGTGGATGAGTTAATGGCTCTTTGCGACCAGTTGGAGCAGTGCAGCGAGTCGCAGCTGGCGGCCCATCAGACGCTGGTGGAGGCCCTGCTCGCCACGCTGACTGACTCCAGCGATACCGAAGAGCTGGCGCAAAACTGGGCGCGGTTAAACACTCACTTTGATACCCTCTTTACCACCGAGGCCAGCATCGACGCTTTGAAACAGACCATCCTGCAACTGGCAGTGATGGGCAAGCTGGTACAGCAAGACCCGAGCGATGAACCTGCCTCAGCCCTGCTGGCGCGCATCGCCGCCGAAAAAGCGCAGCTGATCAAAGAGAAGAAAATCAAAAAAGAAAAACCGCTACCTGCGATTAGCGAGGATGAAAAACCATTTTCCTTACCCAAAGGTTGGGATTTCGCATACATGCAAGATTTATGTTATCTGATAACGGATGGAACACATCAAACACCTAAATATACAGATGATGGTAGGCCGTTTATTTCTGCTCAGTGTGTAAAACCATTCAGATTTATGCCGGAGTTTTGTCGTTACGTATCCGAAGAACACTACCAGTTATATATAAAAAATCGGAGGCCAGAATTTGGTGACATCTTATTATCTCGTGTCGGTGCAGGCATTGGAGAAGCAGCTGTTATTGATTCTTGTTTAGAATTTGCAATATACGTAAGTACCGGATTACTTAAACCCAATAGGGGTGCAGTTTATTCCAAGTACCTAGAACTCTGGCTTAACTCACCTATCGGTAGAGGTTTTTCAGAGAGAAATACTTTGGGAAAAGGTGTTTCACAAGGGAATCTTAATCTTTCTTTGATAAGAAGTTTTATTGTTAGCCTGCCACCAAAGAAAGAACAAAAACTCATAGTCGCTAAAGTCGGTGAGATGATAACCCTCTGCGACCAACTAAAATCTTGCCTGCAAACCAGCCAGCAGACCCAACTTGCCCTGGCCGAGTCGCTGGTGGAAGGAGCGATTGCCTGAATGTTGGCAGGGCGTCCGCAATGGCGCCCGA
>NZ_AFJI01000009.1 GCF_000264785.1 Edwardsiella ictaluri ATCC 33202
AAGGCGTTTGATGATAGACGCCACACCAGAACTGCAAAGCCCTCCACCTCACTCCATCAGCCAAAAGAATGTATAACCATAACGAGAACCATAACGAAGATGAAAGTGAATATTGGCACCACACCCTTACAATTAAGTAATGAGCGGGTCACCAAAATAATGCGAGGTGATAAAGAGACAGCCACGCATAGAGGGCTCTGGGCCAGGTTCAAAGACTCGTTCAATACCGAGAAAAGGCAAGATGCCCTGAATGGCCTATTCGATCTGGTTACGGACGGTCAAGAGGGGGTTTCATCGTATATGATCTTCCAAAAGCTCTCCGGACTAACCGCTCCCCATCACCGCCCCCTGTTTACTATCGCCATAGAGCCCGAACAGGCGGACTATAAAATCAGCTATTGCATCAGCGGCCATCCGGTGAAGAGTGAGATATTGTCTTCAGAGAAAAAGGCGCTTCTACTGACGCAACTGGGCCTGCAACACGATAAAGAGTATGTTAATGGCCCTGTCTTCTCACTGGAGGGTTACCGGAAGGAGATCTCTGACAGTCAATTAGCGCAGTTGACAGATGATAAATTTGGCGCCGGTGGCGTTCATAAACGTTTTGAGCCCAAAACCGGGGTGCTGCAGGCCAGAGACCAGACGGGGTGTGCCGACTTTGACTGTGAGGGGCGGGTGCAGGGTTATGCAGACGATAATGCAGAACTCCAACAGTACATCTCTACACAACAGAGGATCCCCACGCCCCCCAGCGTCAGTCCGCAATTCGATTACGCTCAGGTCGCACTCTACGACAGTCAGCAGATCACCACCCGTGAGCTTGACAGGGCCTTATCAGAACTGAGTGGGGATCAGTCGAAAACTATCGCCATTCAGTTGCTGGACATGACCAGAGCTTTCTACTGTGGTCAACTCTCTCATCGCGATCTGCACATGCACAATCTATTGGTACACCAGCGCAATAGCGATAGTGCACTGCTTCTGAAAGCAATCGATTTTGGTCTTTGCAAATTTGGTGACGGGCAGTTTCAGGATCATCGTTTTAACGATATCAATTACCTGTTCATGCGGCAGGCTAATTCCGCAGCGGAATCCTTTGTACGTAACAGTGTGCTGACTCATGATGCCGATGTGATGAAAAAACATTATCCGCTTCATAAGCTGCTGGAACATTGCGGCCACGATAGAGAACAGGTTAATAAAACGCTGCAAGCCATTGGTGAGCGCCTTTGCGCAGGCCTTCGGATGGCGGGAGATGATAGCCAGCGCATCAACGGCGCATTCGAATGTGCATCCCTGGAAGTGCTGATGGCGTTTGGTAATGGTACCAACCCGTTGATACAGGCTCCTCCGATGAAGGGAGCGCACGTCCCCACCTATGTCTAGACAGATCCACAATAAGAGCCTATCCCATTAGGCTATTTGATTTGCCATTTTGCTCCTGGGCCGTGCTCACAATCCTCACGTACTGCGTGTACGCTCCGGTTGTTGCGCACAGTCCGTGTCCAAACGGGCTGCAACAATACATGCCTACTGGGATAGGCTCTAAATATCCCCCCAGATAACCGGGGTTTTCATGCCAGATAATCTCTTTTTTCAGGAAAATAAAGGACAAATAGTGAATAGAGGGAGGCGGTCAGATTTACAACCGCCTTTTCTTTAGCAGGTTTAACTCTTTATGGTTAATGCTTCTGGGTTACGAAGTCGTTGCCCTTGATAAGAATTATCTCATTGTTTTACTATGGATTTACTCTAGGTGGTCACTCTTTGAGCTTGTTTTTTTGCAATGATTTAAGTTGATGTAAGAATACTCCTGAATAACCGGAGTGAAATGTATATCCATTTGCATCAAAATAATCTCACTCTCTATAATCGCCGACCTGCAGTAATGCATTGAAATCATTGTTACCAAATTTCTACCTCTGAATGAGTATATCTATATGAAACACCATTATAAAAAAGCCGTTGTTGTCGGCCTGGTTTCCTGTTGCTTACTGTTGTCTGGGTGTGGGGCAATGAGTACTGCAATAAAGAAGCGTAATCTGGAGGTAAAAACCCAGATGAGTGAGACCATTTGGCTGGAGCCATCGTCTCAGAAAACCGTTTATCTGCAGGTTAAGAATACCTCGGATAAAACGCTGGACAATCTGCAGGCGCAAATCGCCGAAGATATCCGGGCCAAAGGTTATCAGCTGGTTTCCAACCCCGATCAGGCCTACTACTGGGTACAGGCTAACGTATTACGGGCTGACCGGATGGATTTGCGAGAGGCGCAGGGGCTGCTGAATCAGGGGTATCAGGGCGCTGCGCTGGGTGCTGCGCTGGGGGCCGGTATGACCGCGTATAATACCTCTTCTGCCGGGGCGACGCTGGGCGTGGGGTTGGCCGCGGGGTTGATTGGCCTGGCGGCGGATGCGATGGTTGAGGATGTAAATTATACCATGGTCACCGATGTGCAGATTGCGGAGCGTACCATGGCTAAAGTACAGACAGATAATGTGGCAGCCCTGCGCCAGGGAACCTCGGGAGCCAAGGTGCAGATCAGCAGTCAGCGGGGGAATCAGCATCGGTATCAGACGCGTATCGTCTCCAGCGCCAATCAGGTTAATCTGAAGTTTGATCAGGCAAGGCCGGTACTGGAAGCGCAGCTGGCTAAATCCATTGCCAATATTTTGTAAAACGGTGTATTGACCACCGTGAGCCTCTGGCTGAGGCTCACGGATCTATCTCCTTCCCTGGAGGGTAATGCCTACGATCGGTTAAATCGGCATGATGGGTGCTTTTGAGGCTCTGCGGCTCATGGTTTCCATCACCGCTCACTCTTCCGGTTGCCATGCCAACCACGGATATCGCCACGGTAAGGCTGTTGCCGGTCACGTCCGCGTGCCCCCACGTTCTTCAGCGCACCTATACCGTCAGTCCGTGTAGCAACGATGAAACATGCCGTAAATTGCTGAGCCTGCTTGTCCCTTTCCAGATTGGTTTTATCATCGGTGGTGGCTGGGGTAGCTACGCCAGAGAGGTGCCGGGCGGGATACCGCTGACCGGCAAAATCTTCACCCAGCGTATCTGACCCGATGTGCGGTTTCACCAGGGGTGGGTGTGGTAAATCTGACGTTAACCGGCTTGGCACGTTGATTCCGCTGTAGTCCGGGCGGCAGAGCCATCAGCGTAAAAAAGTAGTGAGGATTTATGGTCCCATTGTGGCACAGGATATAGGAGGCGACCATTTCATTAATAAAGCCAGAATACACGAAAAAGTCATCGGAGCGTTTATCGAAAAACACATGTTCTACTCATTGGGGGTATCACCAGTATATGTAAGTATATCCATTTTAGTTCCACACATTTTTTCAGGGGAAGAGCCGCTGGAAGCGTAATCAATACTTATGTATGACCCACCTTTTGTCGTTGCTTAGCACGCAGGATGTACGCCAATAATATATTTCCATGGTGGCTGTAGGCAATTGTTGTTGAACTGTTGTGATTATATGCATGATGTTTTATGTAATTTAGTAAAAATTATATAAATGGGATATTTTGTTTTCCTGTTTATATTTTGTTGTTGTAATTGATTTTTTATGGCAAGGATTTCTTTTCCATTGTTATTCCTGATCCAAGCTGAGAGCACCTCCCGTTTACCCCGTCGATTTGAGACCACCGATCACCCTATCCCCGGCAGCGCCACGGCGTGCTGGAGCCAGGCTGCGAAAGGGGCGGCTGCGCCGTATCCCGGTGGGCGGGAAACGTAACGGGCGTCATGGTTACCGTTGGCGATCAGAGGATCGCAGGGGGTAGCGGACCAGCCGCGCGGAGTCGTCGTGCCGGTGGGATCGCCTTGCGTGGCGACAAAGGCCAGCGGCTGTCCGCCGGACAGTGGGCAGGGCAGTCGATCGGACAGGGTACCCAATGCGGTGCTAATCCCGGCCAGCGCCTGGTGAAGTGGTGCTTTCTCCTCATAGTGTGTCCGCAGTTGGAACAGCCGCTTTTCATGTACGCAGAGGCGAGGAAACAGGGGGAGGAGATGACGGCAGAGCGCCCGAAGGAGGACGCTCTGCCGACGCGGGGATGAGCCACCCATCGTGCCCGGCGGTGGAGGGGTCAGGCGCGGGTTTCCAGCATATCGACCCACTGGGTCAGCGGTACGATGGCACCGGGACGGTAGGTGAGCTGCAGGGCGTTCAGCAGCCGCACCAGATGGCTTTGCACCGCCGGCAGGTTTTCACGGACGTGGGGAACCACCAGAATATACTGCTGCAGCCAGCACTGCAGATTCTCGGTAAAGCCGCTGTTGAAATGTGCCAGCCACTGTTCGATGGCCTGCGGGTTACGTTGCAGGGCCTGGCTTACCTGCTCCTTACTTTCGCTGACCGGAAAGACGAGAGTGCGCATCAGATTGAGCGCGTCGTCGCGATCCACCACCCGCAGCACGATAGCCGATGCGGCGTCGGACAGCACCTCTCCCGGTGCGGAACAGGCACCGGGCGCTGACAGCGTAGCTGACTGAACCATGATAACTCTCCTTGAGAATATGAATATACTGGTTGATGACGATAACCGTCACGGATCTGTTATCAAGATTAGCGCATCCTGTGTGGCGTTACCTGTCGTCATATCACACATGACATCATGGAATAACCAATGATGCCTGCTATCGTTACAAACGGCTATTTTTCCAGCGCCGCATTTAGCGCCTTGCCAATGGCATGGCGCTAAAAATATCCTCATATTTCAGAGGGAGAGGATATGACAAATAGCGGCCCTCTGTTTCCCTGATGATCTTCAGCCTATTTCTGCTTTTCTAAATCAAATTACCAATGATTCATTCTTTGAGCGCAATCCATTGCCTATATCCATGGTAATTGATGTAGCACAATATTTTGTAAAATAGAGGTATTGATAGCGCTCTAATTATAGAATTTGAATAGATTTGTGTTGATTTATATTACAAATTGAGATTAATCTTAATACCAGATTAGAAAGGATTAACTTTACGATGCTTTTTCGCCGTTCCATGCAGGGAAGATAACGATAACTCCACCGACAGGTCGCCATCGCCCGGGGGAATAATATGAAGAAAAAAACGCCTTTCTACCTGCTATGGGTTACGCTCTGGGGTATTTCGTGCGGCGCGAGCGCTGTGCCGGTCTGGGATAATACGCCGACTGATGAGTCGCGGCGGGCGCTGCAGAACAGCGCGCGTGAAGTCAATTCGCTGCTGGAGCAGCAGAGCTTTCAGCGTCTGGAGAAACAACGTCGGGCGCGCCCCACCGGGGCTGCGCCAGCCCAATTACGTGAGGATACGGCGTGTCTGCCGATCAGTGGCGTCTATTTAACCGGGATCACGCTGTTATCCCTGCGCGATCTCCGTGCATTGGATGCCTTGCCAGCGCACTGTATCCGCAGCCGTGATATCAATCATCTCGCGAAACAGCTGACCGCCCTGTATCTGGAGAAAGGCTATATCACCGCCCGGGTCCAGTTTTTACGCCCCAACGCGCGCGGCGAGCTGGGCGTTCGGGTGACGGAGGGGTTTATCGAACGTATCGAGGGTAGCGATCGGGGTGTGAACCGGCGCTGGCTGTTCCCCGGTGCGATCGGTAAACCACTGCGCCTGGCCGCTCTGGACCAGGGGCTGGATCAGGCCAACCGGCTGCGATCTAACCACGTCAGTATGGATATCCTGCCCGGGGAGCACGTCGGCGGTTCGGTGATCCGTCTGTATAACCGCCGGGGGCGTCCCTGGCAGGTCAGCGGCTCGCTGGACAACTACGGCCAGCAAAGTACCGGAGAGTGGGTGGCGCGTGGCAGCGCAACGCTGGACAGCCCGCTGGGGCTCTCTGACTTTGTCAGCCTGAGCGCATCCACCACGCTGGCAGCGCCATCGGCGCGCTACAGCCGTGCCTACATGCTGTTTTATTCGCTGCCCTACGGCGACCTGACTTTCAGCGGCTTTGCCAGTTTCTCGGACTATCAGATGCATCAGTCGCTGCCGCATACCCGCATCCTGCTGGATGGACAGGCCAGTCAGTATGGCCTGCGCGGTGATGCGGTGCTGCAGCGCAGCCAGCGTCAAATCAATACGCTGGGCGTTCAGCTGACCTATAAGCGCATCCGCAGCTACCTGCAGGATGATCTGCTGCGGGTCAGCAGCCCGACCCTGAGCGTGGCGGAGCTGGGCTTCAGCCATCTGCATATATTGCCCGGCGGTGTCGCCACGGGCAATCTCAGCGTGGAGCGGGGGCTGTCCATTTTGGGTGCCGATCGCGGGCGTCTGCGCACCGGGGCCGAGGCGCAGTATACCAAGCTAAAGCTCTCTGCCGGTTTGAACCAGCGGGTGACGCTGGCCGACGATGTCTATCTGTTCAGCTCCCAGTGGTATGGGCAATACAGCCGGGATCCGCTGCCGGGTGTTGAGTGGGTCAGCCTCACGGAGCGCAGCGCCGTGCGTGGATTTAAGCGGGGCACGCTGTCGGCAGATAACGGATGGTATTGGCAGAATACGCTGTCGCGCCCTTTGGGCTGGCGGGCGTTCACCGTGACGCCACGCATCGGTCTGGACGTTGGCCGGGTGCTGTCGAACGCGGGAAATCAGGGATGGCAGAGTGGCGTAGGCGCCGTTGTCGGCGT
This sequence comes from Edwardsiella ictaluri ATCC 33202, assembly GCF_000264785.1. Taxonomy (GTDB): domain Bacteria; phylum Pseudomonadota; class Gammaproteobacteria; order Enterobacterales; family Enterobacteriaceae; genus Edwardsiella; species Edwardsiella ictaluri. The sequence goes on from NZ_AFJI01000009.1 coordinate 6,631, forward strand.
CACGCTGAGTACAGCCTCCGCGCAGCTTGATATTGAGGTCGGGCGCGCCAGGGCAATTTCAAATAATAATTTTCCGGGTCAATCGACCCAACTATTAACACGATTTTCCTATTCCTTTTAACTCTGCTTTGGCGCCCATGGGCGCTGATATGAGGCAATCTCTATGGCATATCAACATTTCAAACTCTCTTCGGCAGGGCGACTGGCGACCATCATCGCCATTTCCTTTATTTCCTGCAGCAGCTTTGCCGGCAATATTGTACCGGACGGCGGGGCGCTGGGTCCCGGTGTGGCGACGGCGCCCAGCGGTGCCCAGGTGGTCAATATTGTCACACCGACGGAGCGTGGGCTATCCCATAACCAGTATCGGGATTTTAACGTTAACCGCCCCGGTGCGGTATTCAACAACGCCCTGACGGGCGGAAACTCCCAGCTGGCCGGTGCGCTGGCGGCCAACCCCAATCTACACGGACAGAGTGCCAGCGTGATCCTGAACGAGGTGATCAGCCGTAATCCCTCACTGCTGCTGGGGCAGCAAGAGGTGTTTGGCATGGCAGCAGACTATGTGCTGGCTAACCCCAACGGCATCACCTGTGATGGCTGCGGTTTTATCAATACGACCCGATCGGCGTTGGTGGTGGGTAATCCGCTGGTCGAGGACGGGGCACTCAGCGCCTATTCGACCCTGAACAATGGCAATCGTCTGCAGATAGGTGCGGGAGGGGTGTCGACGGACAGCGTGCTGGATCTGGTGGCGCCGCGCATTGAGAACATTGGTGCCATCAGCGCCCGTGAGATAAACGCCGTCAGCGGCAATAACCGCCTGACGCGCGATCTCCGTCAGATTGACGCGGGCGTCAATGGTACGGCGCTGGACAGCTATTACCTGGGCAGCATGCAGGCCGGACGGATCCGCATCGTCAGCACCGCCGCCGGCAGCGGGGTGAAGCTGGCGGGCAGTCTGCACGCGGATCAGTCGATTGCGGTCTCAGCCAAGGATCGTCTGGCCCTGCAGTCTGCGGAGTTGCGCGGTGGCGATATCTCGCTGCAGGCGGGAACGTTGCGTGCCGAGGGCACCCTGTCTCAGCACGATGAGCAGCAGGAGGGGAAGGATAATTACCAGAACTATCGCGGCGGGATCCATACCAGCGATAGCCACCGGGAGCAGGACTACCGGCGCACGGTTCTCAGCGGTAAGAACCTGACCCTGGTGGCGGCGGAGAGCAACCACCTGACCGCCACGGATATCAGCGGCGATGATGTGACGATCGCCGGCGGGGAGATGCTGCTGGATGGCGCATCGCTGACGCAGGAGCAGAAACAGACCGATAACCGCTGGTTTTACTCCTGGCAGCACGATGAAACGCGCAGCGACAGCCAGCAGCGCCCGGTAGAGGGGCGTATCGATGCACATCATAACGCCAGCCTCAGTGCGACGCGCGGCGATCTGCGGCTGCAGGGCAGCGAGATCAGAGCCGGTCACGATCTGCGCCTGAAGGCGAAGGGGGACGTGGCGCTGAGCGGTATACAGGAGCGCGATGAGCATCAGTTGACGGGGTATAAGCGCAATGAGGGGGCTGCGCTGAGCAGCGGGAGCTGGAGTCAGCGCAGCAGCGAGGAGCGTCTGCATCAGACGCGCCTGCACGCCGGGCACGATCTGAATCTGGAAGCCGGTGGCGATCTCAGCGCCCAGGCGGCGCAGATCCGGGCGGATAATGACGCCGGGATCGCGGCTGAGGGGAAGGTGAACCTGACAGTGCAGAACATCGCCAACAGTAAGACTGAGATCGACAACCACACCTACTGGGGCGGGATCGGCGGCGGCGGCGAGCAGGACAACAATCACAGCCAGGAGCGCAGTCAGGCCAGTGAGGTCGAGAGCGGCGGCCAGCTGACGATCTCCGCCGGGCAGGATGTGACGATCAGCGGCAGCCGGGCGCACGGCGGGCGCGGTGGCGCGGTGCAGTCCCAGCGCGGCGATGTGATTATCGACCGGGTGGTGAACACGACGCGTGAGCAGGATAACAGCCGCCACGGCGGCGCTTTTAACATCACCACCGCCTCGGAGAAGCGCAGCGAGAGCCATGAACAGGTACACGGCAGCCAGCTGGCGTCGGATGTGAACCTGCAGGTAAAAAGCGCCCGCGATATTCAGGTCAACGGCAGCCGGGTTGAGAGCAACGGAAAACTGGCGCTGCAGGCCGCAGGGCGGATCGATGTTGCGGCAGCGGCCGGTGTGGATACGCTGGATGAAGATAGCACCTCACTGCAGGCGACGGCGTATGCCAAGGCACAGGGGGATAAACAGTATCGCGCCGGGGTTGGTATTGAGCACACCTCACGGCAGGAAGAGAGCCGCAGCGTGACTCACCGTGGCAGCCAGCTTCGCGGTGGCAGCGTTGAGGTGACGGCGGGAGATGACGTGGTGTTTAGCGGATCTCATCTGCAGGCCGGGGCGGGCGATGCGCAAATAAGCGGTAAGAACGTCGCCTTTGTGAGCACCGATGAGAGCAAAACCAGCCATACCCGCCAGACGCAGGCGGGAGGTGGAATGTACTACACCGCCGGTATCGATAAGGCCGGCAGCGGCTATGAGGGGCACTATAGCCACAGCGATACACAAAATGAGCAGATCCGGGCGCAGGGCAGCAGCAGTAAGGTCAGTGGTAACCTGACTATTACGGCGACGGATAAGCTGACGCAGCAAGGGGCGCATCACCAGGCCGGTGGCGTCTACCGGGAGCAGGCCGCCAGCGTAGAGCATCTGGAGGCCCATAATCGCGACAGCAACAGCAGCCAGAGTACCCAGGTCCATGCCGAGGCGGGCGCGAGCGTTGACTACAGCGCGGTGACCCGTCCGCTGGAAGGGGCGGTGAAGAAAGGCACCAGCCTGGATACCAACGGCGTAGTCAATGAAATTGGCACCATCGGCAAACCGAATCTGGGGATCGATGCCGCCGCCAGCGGAGGTACCCGTACACAGAGCAGCAGCGATACCCAGTCGCAGACCACGCAGATCCAGGCGGGTGCTATTCAGGTCACGGCGCGCGACGGGGTGCATGACCGGGGGACGCAATACCAGGCTACCGACGGCGGCGTCAGCCTGCAGGCAGACAGTCACCATTTTGAGGCGGCCAGCGACAGCCACACCAGCCAGACGGGTGACGTTAACGGCGGTGCCAGCCTGCGCATCTCTACCACGACCGGCAAGGATATCGGCGGTTCTGTCCGGGGAGAGGGGGAGAATCGCAGCAGCCAGGAGCAGCATGTTACGGCCCAGACCGGCAAGGTACAGGCGGCGAATGGCATTGATATTCAGCTGGGACAGGAGGGGCGCTATCAGGGTACGGCGTTGGACGGCGGTCATGGCAAGGTACAGATCAACAGCGGCAGCGATCTGCAACTGGGGCAGGCGACGGATAGCCACAGCGTCAGCCACGCAGGCTATGATGCCCACGCCAGTCTCAGCGGTGATATGAGCAGCAGCAACAGCGGCAGTGCAGCGCTGGGCGGCGGGCAGGATAACGGCCAGCAGAGTGAAAGCCAGGCGCATACGGCGCAGATCCGCGCCGATGGCGGGGTTTCGCTGACCAGCGGTGACTCTCTGACGCTGCAGGGCACAGAGGTCAGCAGCAAAGGGGATGTTACCCTCAAGGCCGGTGAGAAACTGGATCTGAGCCAGGCGGAGTCAGAACATCGTCAACAGGGCAGCCTGTGGTCTGGCGAGCTGAGTGGTGGCGCCAGCCACGGCAGCAGCGATAGTGCTGATAGCCGGGGGGGATCGGTGGGAGCCAAAGCCAAGGTGGCGATACAAAATGAGCAGCAGACAACGGCGCAGGGCGCGCGCATCAGCGGTGCCAACGTCACCCTGAGCGCTGACGCGCAGGATAGTGACGCGCTGCATCTGCAGGGGGCGCAGGTCACGGGGCACGATGTCGCGCTGAGTGCGAAACAGGGCGGAATCGGGCTGGAGTCGGCCAGCAATACCCAAGAGAAAAATAATTGGGGCATCGATGCCTCGGGCGGTCTGTCCGGTCGTCAAAACGTGAGTAAGGACGCGCAGGGGCAGGCCGATCCGGCCAGCCGCCAGAATCGCCATACCCTGAATACGGGGATAAAGGTGGATGTCGATCGGCAGACGCAGACGACGCAGCAGAACAGCCAAATCCATGCCGATAATCAGGTAACGCTATCCAGCCAGGGAGATACGTCGCTGGCCGGCGCGCGGGTCGATGCGCAGCGTATCGGTGGCGAGGTGGGGGGCGATCTGCATCTGGAGAGCCGTCAGGACAGCGAGCGCAGTACGCAGGTTAACGCCGGGCTGACCTTCAGCCACAGCAATGATGAGGAGGCCAGCAAAACGGCGAAACTGTCCAACATCGCGACACCGCATCTCTCCGGTAAGGTACAGAGTAAGCTGGAAGGTGCCATCGACAAGGTCAGCGATAAGGTGAGCGACGAATATAACGGTGCGGTACGCCGCCTGGATAAACGTCAGGACACCACCGGCAGCGCCGACCTTAACAAGACGAATGAGACGGTGGCGCAGGGCGGTGACAAGCCGCAGGGATCACTCTGGGATCGCATTGTGCGCCGCGCCGGTAACGCGGTGAAATCATCGCTGACCGGCGCGCCCGGCGCGCAGGGATCGCTGCAGGCGGAGGGCAAGCGGGTGGATAACCTGTCGGTCACACAGCAGACCGGGCTATCCGGACAACAGGGGGTGACGCTGCAGGTGAACGGCGATACTGATCTGACCGGTGCGACGATCGGGAGCCCGGCGGGACAGGTCGATCTGAACGGCAGTCGCGTGGTTCAGCGCGATCTGGCCGGACACCGTGATCAGGAGAGCGCGAAAGGGGCGCTTCCGCTGAGCGTCGGCGGGCTGACGGAGGTTGCCACCAAGCTGGTGACCAAGGGAGAGCTTCCGCTGAGCGTTTCCAGGGAGAGCCACCCGGAAAGCAGCCTGAGCGGGGTCCACAGTAAACAATAAACCGGATAGTGGCGACGTTATCCATCCTCAACGGCGGCCTGCGGGCCGCCGTTTTTTATCTGCGCGGTACGTGTTCCGGACATTATTATTTTTTTGCACTATTGGTATTGCGTACTTCTCTCCGTGGTTTTTATTACAAATATCACTCACTGAATTATTTTTTTTACATTTATTGACACTATGGCGGGCGGCTTTTGTTAAGAATAGCCGCGCCCTCCCCCCTGTGCGGGCGGGCGGCGCGGCATGGCATATGCCCGCGCGCAACGTCGATATCTGAATGAGGAAACGCTTTGAATACAGTTGCCAAAATCCCGCTGGCCCTCTTACTGCTTGCCGGTGCCGCCCAGGCACAGATGGCCTTTCCTCTGGTGCCGCCCCATATCGATGCCGCCTCCTGGGTACTGATGGATGCCCAGACCGGACAGATCCTGGCTGCCGGGAACCCGGATGCCCGGCGTAACCCGGCCAGCCTGACCAAGCTGATGACCAACTACGTGGTGGAGCGGGCGCTGGATCAGGGACGGATCGGGCTCAACGATCGCGTATCGATCGGCGATGACGCCTGGGCGACCCGCAATCCGCTGTTTAAGGGATCGTCGCTGATGTTCCTCAAGCCGGGGGATCACGCGACGGTCAGCGATCTGATCCGCGGGATCATCATTGACTCCGGCAACGACGCCTGCGTTGCCCTGTCTGACTATGTCAGTGGGGATCAGGCCGATTTTGTCCGTCAGATGAACGCCTATGTCAATGCGCTGCACCTGCAGAATACCCACTTTGAAACGGTGCACGGTCTGGATGCACCCGGGCAGTACAGCAGCGCGCGCGATCTGGCGCTGTTGGCCCGTGCCATCATTACCCATGAGCAGCCCTACTACCATTTTTATGCGGAAAAGAGCCTGAGCTGGAACGGGGTGACCCAGAACAACCGTAACGGGCTGCTGTGGGATCAGGATCTGCACGTGGACGGGATGAAGACCGGCCATACTGCCAGCGCCGGTTTCAATCTGGTGGCCACCAGCGTTGACGCCCGCGGTCAGCGTCTGATCGCCGTGGTGATGGGGGCCGACAGCAGCCGCGGGCGTGAGGTGCAGGCAAAGAAACTGCTGCTGTGGGGCGATCGTAACTTTGAGACCGTGCAGCTGGCAGCCAGCGATAAAGCGGTGACCTGTCAGCAGGTGCGCTATGGTCAGCAGCAGACCGTGGCGCTGGGCAGCCCGCAGAATATTTACTATACCCTGCCGAAGGGCGAGCTGCGCGACGTGAAGGTGGAGTACACCCTGAGCCATGACTATCTGAAGGCGCCGCTGGCGAAGGGCGAGGTCGTCGGGCAGGTGGACTACCTGTACGGCGGCAAGAAGATCGGCAGCTATGCGCTGCGAACGCTGACCCCCGTCGCCGAGGCCGGGTGGTTCTCCCGTCTTGAGGACTATATCGCGATTAAGATCGGCTGAAGGGGGGCGGCCAGAGCTACGTTGTCTGTGTGGCGGCCATCGTCGCCACGGCCAATAACAGAGGCAGACCCCATTTGACCGGCAGCAGACAAAAATCCACGAAATGAGGTTTTTCTCGCCTGTCCGCGTGCGCACCGGTTGCCCATGCACGGTGCAGCAGGCTCCCGGCGATGGCGATCGCCAGGCGCGGCGCGGGCGCTGGCAAGCAGGATCTGTCCCGGCGCCAGTCAGCTCTCCGCCAGGTGCCTCCGCGTCGGGGCTATCTCCAGAGGCATCGGGTTTCTCCATGGGGTAAACGGCGGTGGGCAGGGCGACGGTGGGATCTTCGCCGATCATCCGTTGCGCCGGGGGGCAAGCCCGCCGCGGCGGGGGATGACCGCCAGGATTGTCCTTGCTGGCGGCGGAATAAACAGGATAGTCTGAACCCCCTCCCGCAGCGGATCAGGACGCCGGAGAGGTCACCATTCGTTCAACCAGGAGTCTCTCGATGGATATCATTTCTGCGGCGCAATCACGCTACTCAACCAAGGTGTTTGACGCTGACCGGAAACTCAGCCGCGGCGATCTCGACAGCGTTAAGGCGCTGCTGCGTTTGAGCCCCTCCAGCACCAACTCCCAGCCGTGGCACTTTATTCTGGCAGGCAGCGATGCCGGTAAGGCGCGCATTGCCAGCACGACGGTGGGCTCCTATGAGTTCAACCGGTGTAAGGTGCTGGAGGCCTCGCACGTCGTGGTTTTCTGCGCGAAAACGGAGATAGACGAAGCCTATCTGCAGCGTCTGCTGCAGCAGGAGCAGGCCGATGGCCGCTTTGCGACGCCGCAGGCGATGGAGGCACAGCATAAAGGGCGCGCCTACTTTGCCTCAATGCACCGCGATACGCTGCAGGATGCCGGGCAGTGGATGACCAGGCAGGTCTACCTTAACCTGGGCAACTTTCTGCTGGGGCTGGCAGCGCTGCATATCGACGCCGTGCCGATCGAAGGGTTTGACAGCGCCGCGCTGGATGCCGAATTCGGCCTGCCGCAGCAGGGGCTGACCAGCGTGGTGCTGGTGGCGCTGGGCTACCACAGCGCAGAGGACTTTAACGCCGCGCTGCCCAAGTCCCGTCTGCCGCTGTCAGAGATCCTGACCGAGTGCTGAGACGCCTTTCCCCCGCCCCTGCCACCGTGGGGGGCAGTCGCCCGGCGTGACATTTTAGCCGCTGCGCCTTTTTGTCAGACATGTTCCCCGCCGGGAGGACAGCGACAGACAATCGCGCTATAACGGAGGCAACCGCGTCCCGCCGGGGCGTCTGACTGGATAAGGGGAAGACCAATGAAAGCGATCGCAATTCCGGGCAAGGTGCCCGCAACCCAGCAGTGGATAGCCGGGGTGGCGCATGCGCTGCACGTGCCCGCGCTGGATCTGCAGGTGCACCGTTTCGCCGCCTGGCAGCAGCCGCAGGCGGCGTTCGATCTGCAGGCCGAGCTGGCGCATATGCCGCACGGCCAGTGTGACCTGCTGCTGGCCAAATCTATCGGTACGCTGGCCTGTGTCCTGACGCCGGCGCTGCAGGGGCGTCAGACCGTCTTCATCGGCGTGGCGCTCTCCCTGTATGACGCCGAGCAGCGCCGGGCGCTGCAGGCGCTGACCGCCCGCCAGCGGGTGCTGATTATCCAGCAGGAGGCCGATCCCTTCGGATCCTATGAGGCGTTGGCCCAGCTGGTGGGGGAGACGGCGCAGTGCCGCTGCGTTGCCGGAAACGATCATCTGTATAGCGATATCGACGAGCTGGGGCGGATTATCCGCGCCTGGCTGCAGTAACCCCTGCCTCCGCTGCCCGCAGCGCGGGCAGCGTTTAGCGTTCGGCCTAACGCTCATCCAGCGCCGGGCGGATAAAGCCCCGGTGCCGCTCGAGCAGCGCCTGTGCCTCGGTGGCCGACAGACCGCTCAGTACCATCACAATGGCGGTTTTACACTGCCGCTGGCTGCGCTCCAGCGCCTCGACGGCCGTAGCGCGATCGCACTCCCCGGCCTCCATCACAATGCGGATTTGGCGTTCGACCAGCTTGGCGTTGGTCGCCTCTACATCCACCATCAGGTTGCCATAGACCTTTCCGCTGCGGATCATCGCCGCGCTGCTCAGCATATTCAGGATCATCTTCTGCGCTGTTCCCGCCTTCATCCGCGAGGATCCGGTAATCACCTCGGGGCCGACGATCGGCGTCAGGAGGATATCGGCCAGCGGCGCCATCGGGCTGTCCGGGTTACTGCTCAGCGCAACGGTGGTCGCCCCGACACCGCGGGCGTAGCGCAGGGCGCCCAGAACATAGGGGGTGCGTCCGCTGGCGGCGATACCGACCACCACGTCGCGGGATGACAGCGCCAGACGCTGCAGATCGTCCTGCGCCGCCTGCGGGTTGTCCTCCGCATTCTCGACCGCCTGCAGAATGGCCGGCTCTCCGCCGGCGATCACGCCGATCACCTGTCCTGCCGGGGTGCCAAAGGTGGGGGGACACTCGCTGGCATCCAGGATCCCCAGGCGTCCAGAGGTACCGGCGCCGCAGTAGATCAGACGTCCCTGACGCGCGAAGGCGGCGCTGACGGCATCCACCGCCTGAGCGATCTGCGGCAGGATACGGGCAATGGCCGGGGCGACCTTACTGTCCTCGGCGTTGATCAGGTTCAGAATGTCCAGGGTGGACAGGGTATCGATGGCAGCGCTGGCCGGGTTACGGCGTTCGGTCATCATGGCGTCAAGGTTCAGGCTCATGGGGTTCTCTTTCTGGCTGTAGGGAGCGTGCGGCGCAGACGGCCGACGCCGCGGTGATACAGCATAGCACCGTTGGGAGAGACCGGCGTTATCCAGTGCGCCGTAAAACCCCGTCCTTCAGGGCGGGGATATAAGACA
>NZ_AFJI01000010.1 GCF_000264785.1 Edwardsiella ictaluri ATCC 33202
ATGCAGATTTGTGTAACTAATTCATTACTTAATGATTAAATTTTTGGCGGGGAACGGCTGGATGGGAACGTCCGCCGACGATGCCCCGATGGCGACTTCATGGCTGGCCCGGTGTGCCAGACGAGACTTTCGGGAGAGTGGTAATGAGCACGCCCATGTTGGTGACATTCTGTATCTATATCCTGGGGATGATCCTGATCGGCTTCCTCGCCTGGCGATCGACGAACAACTTCGATGATTATATTCTCGGCGGGCGCCGGCTCGGCCCCTTCGTCACCGCACTGTCGGTCGGGGCATCGGGCATGAGCGGCTGGCTGCTGATGGGCCTGCCCGGCGCGGTATTCATCGCCGGTATCTCGGAGAGCTGGATCGTCATCGGTCTGACGCTGGGCGCCTGGCTGAACTGGCGGCTGGTGGCGGGGCGACTGCGGGTACACACGGAGGCGAACAATAACGCGCTGACCCTGCCGGACTATTTTACCGCCCGTTTCGCCGATGGCAGCCGTCTATTACGCATTATCTCTGCCCTGGTGATCCTGCTGTTTTTCACCATCTATTGCGCTTCCGGGATCGTGGCCGGCGCCCGCCTGTTTGAGAGCACCTTCGGCATGAGCTACCAGACGGCGCTGTGGGCCGGGGCGGCGGCGACCATCATTTATACCTTTATCGGCGGTTTCCTGGCGGTCAGCTGGACCGACACAGTGCAGGCGATACTGATGGTCTTCGCCCTGATCCTGACGCCGGTGATGGTGATAATCGCCGTCGGCGGCGTCGACGATGCGCTGCTGGTGATCAGGCAGAAAAGCATTGAGAGCGTCGATATGCTGAAGGGGCTAAATCTGGTCGCTATCCTCTCGCTGCTGGGCTGGGGGCTGGGCTACTTTGGCCAGCCGCATATCCTGGCCCGTTTTATGGCGGCCGACTCGCACCATAGCCTGATTAATGCCCGGCGTATCAGCATGACCTGGACGGTCTTCTGTCTGCTCGGTGCCGTCTCCGTTGGTTTCTTCGGTATCGCCTACTTTACCAACCATCCTGCGCTGGCTGGTGCGGTGGATCGCAACGCTGAGCAGGTCTTCATTGAGCTGGCGCAGCTGCTGTTTAACCCGTGGATCGCCGGTATTCTGCTGTCTGCCATCCTGGCGGCGGTGATGTCGACGCTCAGCTGCCAGCTGTTGGTGTGCTCCAGCGCGATTACCGAGGATCTCTATAGGGCCTTCCTGCGTCAGCAGGCAGGACAGCGGGAACTGATGTGGGTTGGGCGGGCGATGGTGCTGCTGGTGGCGCTGGTTGCCATCGCGTTGGCCGCGAACCCGGAGAACCGGGTGCTGGGGCTGGTGAGCTATGCCTGGGCCGGTTTCGGGGCTGCCTTCGGCCCGGTGGTGATCTGCTCGGTACTCTGGTCCCGTATGACCCGTAACGGTGCGCTGGCCGGGATGATCATCGGTGCCCTCACGGTGATTGTCTGGAAACAGTACGCCTGGCTGGGGCTGTATGAGATCATTCCGGGCTTCCTGTTCGCCGGCGTCGGTATCGTGGTGGTCAGTCTGCTGGATCGCGAGCCCCCGGCGGCGGTGCGGCAGCGCTTCGCCGCCGCCGATGCCTGCTATCGTGCGTCACCGTGCGCCCCACAGCTGGAGTCGGAGTAACGGCGTCCGGGGGATGGCTGCGGTTCAGCGGAGGTATCGCCGCGGTATACCGGGACGATCCACCGTCATATCTAATGAGAGAATAACGGTTGTACAATGAATCATTGCATTGATTATTAAAATGTTATTCTGTCATGGGATGTGATATCCCGTGCCTCGTCCAGCGCAGCGCGCGGCAGGGAGAAGGTAAAGCGGGTGGCGTCGGGATCCGAGCTAACCCAGATCTGGCCCCGGTGCGCGTCGATGATCGATTTGACAATGGCCAGGCCGATGCCGCTTCCCTCACCATTACGTTGGCGTGCGGGGTCGACGCGATAGAAACGGTCGAACAGGCGCGGCAGGTGCTGCGCAGCGATGGGCATGCCGGGATTGGCGACGCAGAGCAGCACGTTGTCGGCCGTCTCGCTGAGCCGTACGATCACGCTGTGGCCTGCGGGGGTATGGCGAATGGCGTTGGAGAGCAGATTGCTGATGACCCGCCGCAGCATCGGCGGGTCACCCCAGACGGCGTGGCCCTTGCCGTCAAGGCGCAGGGTTACCTGGCGCTCCTCCGCCCAGGCCTCGAAGAAGTCAAATACCGTGAGGATCTCCCGGTGCAGATCGAGGGGAACGCAGCTGAGGTGAAGGCGCTGACTGTCCGCCTGCGCCAGAAATAGCATGTCGTTCACCATCTTCGCCATACGCTGGTACTCTTCGAGGTTCGAATAGATTACCTCCTTCAGTTCGTTCTCCGTACGTGCCTGGCTCAGCACGATTTCGCTTTGGGTGATCAGATTGGTGATCGGGGTACGCATCTCGTGGGCGATGTCGGCAGAAAAGTTTGCCTGCCGGGTGAAGACATCTTCGATGCGGGCGAGCATCTGGTTGAAGGAGAGCACCAGCTGTTGCAGCTCGATCGGCACCGTGTCGGGGGCGAGACGGGTATCGAGATTCTCCGCGGTGATGGCCTTGATCTTCCCGCTGAGATCGCGCAGTGGCCGGTGTCCGCTGTAGACGGCGAGCAGCACGATGAAAATGATCAGCAGGCTGATAAAGAGCGCGCAGATCATCAGATCCCTCTTCAGCTGCTCAAGATAGTGCAGGTGTACGTTGATAGAGAGGGCGATCAGCAGGGTGTAGGGCGCGCCTGGGTCACCCGCCGGATAGACCGTGGCGGCGATGAGGCGATAGGCCTCGGGGGGCGTTGCCTCACGCGGGTTGGCGGTGGCGTGACGCTCATTCGGCCACAGGAAAACTTGACCGCTTTGCAGATAGTGTGGCAACTCCGGTAGCTGCCAGACGGCATTGAGGGTGGTGGCGGAGTCCGATCGGTAGATAAAACGCTGGTCGCTGGCGCGTAGGGCGACGCTGATGTTCTGATAACCGGCCAGCACGCGGTTCAGCGTTTCCAGGCGCTGGACGCCGGCCCGGGGCGGCTCTTGCAAGACGCGCAGGATGCTGCTGCGCACCTGCTGGAGCGTGCCGTTGTCCAGCTCGGCAAAATGGCGCTCGACGGAGTAGATCATGATCCAGGTGAACAGGGCGAAGGCGAGGCTGGTCGCCAGCGAGATGGTCAGGGTCAGGCGGGCTGCCAGGGAGATAGGGCGTCGCACGCGCTTAACACTCATCCGGCGCCTCAAGCAGATAGCCGACGCCGCGCACCGTCTGGATCAGCTTAGGCTCGAAGTCGAGGTCGATCTTCGCCCGCAGTCGCTTTACGGCCACGTCGATGGCGTTGGTGTCGCTGTCGAAGTTCATGTCCCAGACCTGCGAGGCGATCAGGGAGCGGGGCAGAACTTCCCCCTGATGGCGGATGAAAAACTCCAGCAGGGTGAACTCCTTACCCGTCAGCGTAATGCGCTTACCGCTGCGGGTCACCTTTCTGGAGAGGAGATCCAGGCTGAGATCGGCCACGTGCAACTGACTTTCGGGGATGTGCGTGTTGCCGCGTCGCAGCAGGGTTCTCACCCGCGCCAAGAGCTCGGCGAAGGCGAAGGGTTTGACCAGGTAATCGTCGGCGCCGAGTTCCAACCCCTTTACCCGCTGCTCGATGGTGCCCAGCGCGCTCAGCAGCAGGATCGGCATCCCCTGATTGGCGTTGCGCAGCATGCGCACGATATCCCAGCCATTGACGTCTGGCAGCAGAATATCGAGGATGATCAGGTCATAGCTGGCGGTCATCGCCAGGTGGTATCCCGTTAAACCATTGTCGGTGAGATCGGCGACAAATCCCGCCTCTGTCAATCCCTTACACAGATATTTCCCGGTTTTTACCTCATCTTCAACGATCAGTATTTTCACCCTGAGCTCCGTTATCTCATGACCTCCCGGCCATTGTAGATGGGTTGCGGGCCAGATCAATCAATGTGCAGGAAAATGACAGCTTTGTCATTTTCCTGTCACCGGGCAAACCGTATCGGTTTGTTAAGGTGCCATTATCCTTTGGCGGCCTTTAGGGTGCCACCCCCATCGGCATGTTTGGGCTATCCGCGTTATGGTTAAGATAAAGCAATTAAGCGTCAGCATGGTATTGACCCTGACGGGATGTGTCTCTCTGGCGCCAGAGTATCAGCGCCCGGCATTGCCGGTAGGTGCGCAGTTCTCCTCCGCGGCGGCAGCAGGCGACACGGCGTCGACGTACGACCGGGATCAGGGCTGGCGCCAGTTCTTTCGCGATGCGCAGGCCAGGTCGCTGATCGACGAGGCGCTGCTCAATAACCGCGACCTGCAGCAGGCGGTGCTCAATGTGCGTCTGGCGCGCGCCCAGCTGGCGCTGCAGCAGGCCGACCGTTACCCCCAGCTCGACGCCACCTCGCAGGCAAACTACCGTGCTCCGCTCCAGGGGGGAGCCAGTAACCGGGAGTATCAATTGGGTGGTGCGCTGGGATTCGATCTGGATCTGTTCGGCCGGCTCCAGTCGATGAGTGCGCGGGAGCAGCAGAATTTTCTCGCCAGTCAGCAGGCGCAGCGTGCGGTGCATATTCTGTTGGTCTCCAATGTCGCCCAGGCCTATTTTACCCAACAACTGGCCTATGCCCAGCGACGTATCGCCCAAGAGACGCTGCAAAACTATCGTCAATCCTATTCCCTGATCGAGCAGCAGGTTCGGGCCGGCAGTAATAATCTGCTGGCATTAGAGCAGGCGCGCGGGCAGCTCGATACGACCCAGGCGACGCTGGCGCGGCGTGAAGGTGAGGTGGCGCAGGCCAACCATGCCATTCAGCGACTCGTCGGTGTCTATGGCGGTACCCCCCGCGATCTGCGCGGGCTGGAGAGCCCGGTTGGCCCGGTAGCGCTGCCGGTGCCGCTGCCATCGACGATCCTGCTGCAACGTCCCGACATTATGGAGGCGGAGCATCTGCTGCAAGCAGCGGATGCCGATATCGGAGCCGCCCGGGCAGCATTCTTTCCCTCTATCTCGCTGAGCGGCGGCTTAAACAGCAGCGGCAGTGATCTGGCCGGGCTATTCAGCGCGGCCGGTGGAATGTGGAGTTTTGTCCCCAAGGTTACCCTGCCGATCTTTAATGGCGGGCGTAACCGCGCCAATCTGCAGCTCGCCGAATTACGCCAGCAGCAGTCCGTCGTGAATTATGAAAATAAGATCCAGGCCGCGTTTAAGGAGGTGGACGATGCCCTCTCTGCGCGTCGGAGCCTCGCCGATCAATTAACGGCGCAGCAGCGTTATCTCGATGCGATCCAGGCAACCTTGGTGCGCGCCCGCGGCCTGTACGCCCACGGTGCGCTGAGTTATCTCGAGGTATTGGACGCAGAACGCGCGTTATTTACCACCCAACAGACGCTGCTCGATCTGCGTTATTCACAGCAGGCGAATGAAATAACCCTTTTCGCTGCCTTGGGCGGCGGTTGGCAGGCATAACAACGGACCCTTAATCCAATGGAGTGAACTTTATGAAAACAGCGTTCAACGTGGTTTTATGTACAGCTTTCATCATGGCGGGCAGCGTCCCGGTGCTGGCGGAGGAGAATGGCCATCAACACGGGCAACCGGCGGCTGTCGAGCAGGTACAGACACCGCAGATCACGACGCGCGGTGAGGTAAAGGCGATTGATTTGCAGAATAAGAAGATCACCATCAGCCACCCGGCGATCCCCGAATTGGACTGGCCGGCGATGACCATGCGCTTTACCTTCGATGAGGGGAGCCAGGTGGCGGGATTAAAGGCCGGTGATCGGGTGTCCTTTTCGTTTGTCCAGCAAGGCGCGATCTCACAGTTAACCGCCATCCAAGCCATCTGATCGCAGCGATGTTATTGATGCCGGTGATTCCCGAGGGGACACCGGCCGTTAGATTCTGCGTCCGTCGTAAATGACAGGCTAGTGCATGGGGATTGTCATGCCCGTTCTAAATCTAAAATATGCCGCGGCGCTTGCCGGCGGCCTCATTCTGGGGGGGGCGATCACCGTCGCCCTGTATCCTTATCTGAATCTGACATCGTCAGCATCGACGGCGACGACGCCCGCCGAACGCCGCGTGCTGTTCTGGTATGACCCGATGAAACCCGATGTCAAATTCGACCAGCCGGGGAAATCCCCCTTTATGGACATGGATCTGGTGCCGAAATATGCCGATGAGGGCGTGGAGGAGGGGCAGGATAGCGGCGTACGCATCGATCCCGCCCAACAACAGAATCTGGGGCTGAAGACGGCCACGGTGCGGCGGGGGACGCTGACTGACGCCCACACGCTGCCCGCCACCATCAGCTTTAACGAATATCAGTATGCGATTGTACAGGCGCGTGCGGAGGGATTTGTCGAGAAGGTCTACCCGCTGACCAACGGCGATCGGATCGCGCGCGGCAGCCCGCTGGTCGATATCACCATCCCGTCCTGGGTCGAGGCGCAGAGCGAATATTTGTTGCTGGCACAGGGCGTAGGGCAGGAGGTACAGCGTCAGGGGGTGCTGGAGCGTCTGCGTCTGAGCGGAATGCCGGAGGAGGATATTCAGCGCCTGCGTACCACGCGGCGCATCCAGACGCGTTTCACTCTGCGCGCACCGATCGACGGGGTGATCACCGCCTTCGATCTGCGCGCCGGGATGAACTTCTCCCGGGATAAGACGGTGGCGCAGATCCAGGGTATCGACCCGGTCTGGGTCACCGCCGCGCTGCCGGAGACGATGGCCGCACAGCTGAACGCGGATAGCCGCTTCGAGCTGACGGTACCCGCCTATCCCCAGCAGCGCTTTCCGCTGCGCGACTGGCGCACGCTGCCCAGCGCCGATCCGGCGACACGCACCCTGCAGATCCGTCTTGTGCTGGCGAATCCCGACGGCAGGCTGAAGCCCGGCATGAACGCCACGCTGCGTCTTGAGACGCAGAGCCGACCGCTGCTGCTGATCCCTGCCCAGGCGATCGTCGACAGCGGCGACGAGCAGCATGTGATCACCGTGACACAGGAGGGACGCTTCCTGCCGAAGCGCGTGGCGGTGGTGCAGGAGGCGCAGCAGCAGGCGGGGATCGCCGCGGGGCTGGAGGAGGGGGAATCGGTAGTGGTTAACGGGCTGTTCCTGATCGACTCGGAGGCCAGCATCAACGGTGCGCTGGCGCGTATGCGTCAGGCGGGCGTGGAGGCTGCGCCGTCATCCCCTGGCGCGCCGGACTCCGCCGCGCCGCACAGTGGGCATTGAGGAGACGGCGATGATTGAATGGATTATCCGACGCGCGGTGGCGAACCGTTTCCTGGTGATGATGGGGGTACTGTTCCTCGGTATCTGGGGCGCCTGGACGGTTGCCAACACGCCGGTGGATGCGCTGCCTGACCTCTCCGATGTACAGGTGATCATCAAGACCAGCTACCCGGGACAGGCTCCACAGCTGGTGGAGGATCAGGTGACCTATCCACTGACCACCACCATGCTGTCGGTGCCGGGGGCCAAGACGGTGCGCGGCTTCTCTCAGTTCGGCACCTCTTATGTCTATGTCATCTTTGCCGATGGCACCGACCTCTATTGGGCGCGCTCGCGGGTACTGGAGTATCTGAATCAGGTGCAGGGTAAGCTGCCGGCGGGGGTCAGCGCTGAGATCGGGCCCGATGCCACCGGGGTCGGTTGGATTTTCGAGTATGCGTTGCAGGATAAGAGTGGGCAGCACGATCTGGCTGAGCTGCGCTCGTTGCAGGATTGGTTCCTGAAGTATGAGCTGAAAACCATTCCCAACGTTGCCGAGGTCGCGGCGGTCGGCGGGGTGGTGAAGCAGTATCAGATCCAGGTCGACCCGCTGAAGCTGGCGCAGTATGGCATCAGCCTGGCGGAGGTAAAACGGGCCATCGGCGCCGCCAATCAGGAGGCGGGCGGGGCGTCACTGGAGCTGGCCGAGGCGGAGTATATGGTGCGTGCCAGCGGCTATCTGCGCACCCTCGACGACTTTAACCACATCGTCCTGAAGAGCGGCCAGGATGGGGTGCCGATCACCCTGCAGGATGTTGCGCGGCTCCAGATTGGGCCGGAGATGCGTCGGGGGATCGCCGAGCTGAACGGCGAGGGCGAGGTGGCTGGCGGAGTGGTGATCCTGCGCTCGGGCGAGAATGCCCGCCAGGTGATCACCGCGGTAAAGGCGAAGCTCGCCGCACTGCAGGGTAGCCTTCCGCCCGGGGTGGAGGTGGTGACGACCTATGATCGCAGCCAGCTTATCGATCGGGCCATCGACAACCTCAGTACCAAGCTTATCGAGGAGTTTATTGTGGTGGCGCTGGTCTGCGCCCTGTTCCTGTGGCACGTACGCTCGGCGCTGGTGGCGATCGTCTCCTTACCGCTGGGGCTGTGTATCGCCTTTATCATCATGCGCTATCAAGGGCTGAACGCCAATATCATGTCGCTGGGAGGGATCGCCATTGCGGTGGGGGCGATGGTCGATGCGGCAATCGTGATGATCGAGAACGCCCATAAGCGCCTGGAGGAGTGGGCGCATCGCCATCCCGAAAGTCTTATCGACAACGCGACGCGCTGGCGGGTGATCACGGATGCCGCAGTCGAGGTGGGACCGGCGCTGTTTATCAGCCTGCTGATCATCACGCTCTCCTTTATTCCCATCTTCACCCTTGAAGGGCAGGAGGGGCGGCTGTTCGGCCCGCTGGCCTTCACCAAGACCTACGCCATGGCCGGTGCGGCGGCGCTGGCGATTGTCGTGATTCCTATCCTGATGGGCTTCTGGATCCGCGGTAATATTCCGCCGGAGAGCCGTAATCCGCTGAATCGTTTTCTGATCCGGATCTATCATCCGCTGTTGCTTGCCGTGCTGCGCTGGCCGCGGATGACCCTGCTGGTGGCAGCGTTTTCCATCGTGACGGTGATCTGGCCGTTGGAGCGCCTCGGCGGTGAGTTTTTACCGAACATCAACGAGGGCGACCTGCTGTACATGCCCTCGACGCTGCCGGGGATCTCGCCGGCCCAGGCGGCGCAGTTGCTACAGACCACGGACAAACTGATCCGGCAGGTACCGGAGGTGGCCAGTGTCTTTGGTAAGAGCGGTAAGGCGGAGACGGCGACCGACTCGGCGCCGCTGGAGATGATCGAGACCACCATTCAGTTGAAGCCGCAGGAGCAGTGGCGACCGGGGATGACGATGGACAGGATCATCGCCGAGCTCGACGCCACGGTGCGCCTGCCGGGGCTGGCCAACCTGTGGGTTCCGCCGATCCGTAACCGCATCGACATGCTTTCGACCGGCATCAAGAGTCCGATCGGTATTAAGGTATCGGGTACCGTGCTGGCCGATATCGACGCCACGGCCCAGCGTATCGAGGCGGTGGCGAGGGGGGTGCCCGGGGTGGTTTCTGCGCTGGCGGAGCGTCTGGAGGGGGGACGCTACATCGATATTCAGATCCAGCGTCAGCGGGCCGCCCGTTACGGGATGACGGTCGCCGATGTGCAGCTGTTCGTCTCATCGGCCATCGGCGGGGCGATGGTCGGCGAGACCGTCGAAGGGGTGGCACGCTATCCCATCGCGCTGCGTTATCCTCAGAGCTGGCGGGATTCGCCCGAGGCGCTGCGCCAGCTGCCGATTCTGACGCCATTACAGCAACAGATCACCCTCGGCGATGTGGCCGGGGTACGCGTGGTCTCCGGGCCATCGATGCTGAAGACGGAGAATGCGCGCCCGGCCAGCTGGATCTATATCGATGCCCGCGGGCGCGATATGGTGTCGGTGGTCGAGGATCTGAAGAGGGCGATCCAGCAACAGGTCACTCTGGCACCGGGCACCAGCGTCAGCTTCTCCGGCCAGTTCGAGTTGTTGGAGCATGCCAACCGTAAGCTGATGCTGATGGTGCCGATGACGCTGGTGATCATCTTCGTGCTGCTCTATCTGGCCTTCCGGCGGGTAGAAGAGGCGCTGCTGATCCTGATGAGCCTGCCCTTCGCCCTGGTGGGCGGTATCTGGTTCCTCTACTGGCAGGGGTTTCATCTGTCGGTGGCCACCGGCACCGGTTTTATCGCCCTGGCCGGCGTGGCCGCCGAGTTTGGCGTGGTGATGCTGATGTACCTGCGTCAGGCCATCGAGCAGGATCCGGCGCTGAGCCACACCGGGCGCTTTACCCCAGCCGCGCTGGATGAGGCGCTGTATCACGGCGCGGTGCTGCGGGTGCGCCCCAAGGCGATGACCGTGGCGGTGATCATCGCCGGCCTGCTGCCGATTCTGTGGGGAACGGGCGCCGGCTCGGAGGTGATGAGCCGCATCGCCGCACCGATGATCGGCGGGATGATCACCGCGCCGCTGCTGTCGCTGTTTATCATCCCGGCGGCCTATAAGCTGATCTGGCTGCATCGCCAACGCCGTGCTACGCGCCGGACGGACTCTTCAGCGTAGAAAAACGGGCGGCACGCCTTGAGCGCGCCGCCCGCTTGGCGTATCCATTCCCCTCAGCGCACGGCGCATATCCCCCACAGATCCCTGTGGTAGAACCGATCCTGCCAGCGTTGAATATCGCGGACGCGGAATGCACCCGCGCAGGCGGTAAGATAGTCGTTGAAGATGCGGCAGAGACGAGTGGCGTCATTCTCCTCCCGCTGGGGCCAGGCCGCGGGGAAGCGCGGTTGCCAGTCCATCAGCTATGCTCCTAGTCGGCTCCGGGATTATGCCATTCCGCCACACGAACCGCGTTTCGCTGGCGTTGGCGATATGGCACCGCGACGGCAGCTGTCACGCCGGTACTCTCCACGTACGATGAACTCATTGTGTCAATCTGATGGACGGTCACCATAAGAGTATTCAGGGTATCGACGGCTGCAGCGGGCGAATGGCTGCGGCAAGATGTGCTTTGCTGCTTAAAACGCAAACCGGGTCAGATTCTGTTCAGCATAGAACGGGAGTGGTTGGAAAATGGACTCAAGGGAGGGAGGAGCCATCACCAGACGCACCGGGAGACTCCAGTGCGTCTGAGTGGAAATCAGCGGCGGGAGAGAGCGTGCTGACCGCGTTGCTGTTCGCGGCGTTTTTCCAGGATTGTTGTGACGCTGTCACTTTTGAGCCAATACCCCAGCATAACCAGCGGAATGGTGCCGGCCATGATGGCGGAGGTCGCCAGCAGCGGTATGTGGATCAGTGCCGACACCAGTAGGCTGGCCAGGAAGCAGACGCCAAGCTGCAGCGTATTCTGCAGTGCCGCCGCCTTGCCGCTGTTGTTCGGGAAGGGCGTCAGAGCGCTGGCGACCACGATGGGATAGATGGCACCGTTCATCATCGCCATGACGCAGAACGGTATCAGCAGCGCCAGCAGACCGGGCTGGTAGCTGAGGGCCATCACCAGCATCGCCAGCATACTCAGTGAGTAGATGACCAGCAGCCACGGCAGCAGCAGGGTGCCGCCGATGCGACTCAGCAGCGCCCGGCAGCCATAGCCGCCCAGCAGGAAGGCGATGGTCTGCGGCACATAGCTCAGGCCGATATCGTTCGGGCTATATCCCATCTCGCCCAGAATGAAGGGCGAACCGGTCAGCCAGGCGAAGAAACCGGCGGAGCAGGCGGCGTAGATCAGTACGTTGCCGCTAAAGATGTTGGAACGCATCAGACGCAGAAAGCCGATGCTCGGTGTCTGACGGTTCGCCATTGCCCGGTGCTCCTGCAGACGCAGGGTCGGGATCATCAGCAGCAGGGTGATGGCGAACAGCACGGCGAAGATGGCCTGCCATTCAAAATGGTTGAGCAGCCAGGCACCGAGCAGCGGTGCCAGCGCCGGCGAGAGGGCGACCAATGGCATGACCGTGGCGAAGACGCGGTTGGCGACCCCTTTGCTGTAGCGATCGATAACCAAAGCCTGCCAGGTGACGGCCGCAGAGCAGACCCCGACGGCCTGAACGAAGCGCAGGATCAGCAGTTGGGTGGTATTGTCGACCCACAGCATACCCAGGCAGGCCAGGGCGAACATGCCCAGTCCCAACAGCAGAACCGGCTTACGTCCGATGCGATCGGAGAGTGGCCCCCACAGCAGCTGTGCAAAGGCAAAGCCGGCCAGGAAGATGCTCAGGCTGGCGCTGATGGCGCCAGCGGAGGCACCCAGATCATGGCGCATGGCGCCAAAGGCGGGCAGATACATATCGGTGGCCAGGTATCCCAGCATACTGAGGCCAGCCAGATAGATTATGAAACCTGATTTACTTCTCATTATTTTGACTCGTTATAAATATGTTGCAGATAAAGAATGTGACGGGGAGAGTTTATGAGCTGACGTCAGCGTTGTGAAACGCTATTATTTGGCATAATGGATGAAATTTTTTGAAAGCAAGGTGTCGAGGGGCTGAGTATGTGGTCAGAATATTCGCTGGAGGTAGTGGATGCGGTTGCGCGCACCGGGAGCTTCAGCGCCGCGGCGCAGGAGCTGCACAGGGTGCCCTCTGCCGTCAGCTATACCGTACGTCAGCTGGAGAGCTGGCTGGCGGTACCGCTGTTTGAACGGCGTCACCGTGACGTGGAATTGACCGAGGCCGGGGCGCTTTTTGTCGATGAGGCCCGCAGTATTATCAAAAAAATGCATGCCACCCGGCGTCAGTGCCAACAGGTGGCTAACGGCTGGCGCGGACAGTTCCATGTTGCGGTCGATCGCATCGTCCGTCCACAGCGCTGCCAGCAGCTGGTGGTGGATTTTTACCGTCACTTTCCCGATATGGAGCTGATGATCCACAGCGAGGTCTTTAACGGCGTGTGGGATGCGCTGATCGATGGACGGGTCGAGGTGGCGATCGGCGCGACGCGAGCGGTGCCCGCCGGTGGGCGCTATGCATTCCGCGATATGGGGTTTTTGCACTGGCGCTGTGTGGTCAGCCCCGACCACCCGCTGGCTGCGTTCGACGGCGAGCTAGACGACGATCGCCTGCGGCCATTTCCGGCACTGAGCATCGAAGATACCTCGCGGACGCTACCCAAACGGGATACCTGGCTGCTCGATAACCAGCGGCGTCTGGTGGCGCCGGACTGGCCGTGCGCCATCGACTGTCTGGAGGCCGGGCTGTGCGTCGGCCTGATGCCGGCCCATGCCGCCGAACCGCTGATCGCCGCCGGGCGTCTGTATGCACTGCGTCTGTGTCAGTCGTTTCCTGACAGTGCCTGCTGCGTGACCTGGCAGGATCACAGCTGCTCACCGGCCCTTGAGTGGCTGCTGGCCTATCTGGGCGATACCCGTACCATGAATCAGGAGTGGCTTATGCCGCAGCCAGTGTGACGATCCGCCCACCGGGCGGAGCATCGGCGCGATCGTGGGTGACCAGGATCGCGGGAATGGCGCGTTCGGCGATCTGCTGATAGACCCAGTGGCGAAAACGGCGGCGCAACGGGGCGTCCAGCCGGGAGAAGGGCTCATCGAGCAACAGGGCCGCCGGTGCGGCAAGAAGGGTACGCAGTACACTGATGCGTGCGCGCTGCCCCCCGGAGAGTGTGGCCGGATAAGCCGCAGCCATCTCTTTCATATCCGCCTGGCGTAGTGCCTGGGCGACGGCATCCGGCGCGGCCTGTGGGGAGAGGGCGAAACGGAGATTCTGCCCGACGGTAAGGTGGGGGAAGAGTAGGTCATCCTGGAACAACAGCCCGACTCCCCGGCGCCAGGGCGGTGTACGTGTGAGCTCGTTCCGATCCAGCCATACACGACCCTCGGCGCGTAGCGGGAGGGGAAGCTGGCCCGCGATCCCGGCTAATAGCGTCGATTTACCGCAGCCGCTCGGCCCCATCAGAGTGAGGACCTCTCCGGGTGACACCGTTATGGAGAGAGGAGGGAGAAGCGGTTTGTGTGACAATGTCACGTAGAAGTTTTCGAGTTTAAGGGTGGTCATAACGGGAAGATCCTCGACCGCTCCGCAGTGGTAGCCACAGCGCCAGCAGGAAGGCCGGCAGCGGCAGCAGGGTTTGCCATAGGGCGCCGATGGCGGCCAGGCGACGATCGATACCACTGGCATAGGCGACGGTTTCCGTGGCCAGGGTCGGCAGCCGCCCGGCGCCCAATCCCAGGGTCGGCAGATACATGCCGACGCTGACTGCGACGCCAAAGGCTATCGCCAGCAGGAGTGCCGGTAGCATCTGCGGCAGCTTAATCCGGTAAAAGGCCTGCCAGGGCGTCTTACCCAACGCCAGCGCCACCCGGGTCTGACGCGTATCGAAACGCAGCCAGGCGCCGGACAGCGTCAGCAGGTAGTAGGGGGTGATGAACAACAGCTGGCCATAGATAACCAGCGGGTAGCTGCCCAGCAGCTGGCTGCGGGCGGCGAAATACTGTAGACCGAAGATCAGTCCCATCTGTGGCAGCAGCAGTGGCATCAGCAGCCAGGCGCCGGGTACCCGCCGTCTCAGGGTATACCACTCCAGCGTGCCGAGCGCCAGGATCAGCGCCAGCAGGTTGACGGCCAGCGCGATGCACAGGGTATGCCACAGCGGGGCGCTCCAGTCACTGACGCTGTACAGCCAGCTGTCATAGCGCCACTGTTGCGGCCAGCGTTGCGCAAAGGGCCAGCGCTGGGCCAGCGAAACCAGCGCCAGCATCAGGTAGGCCGCGGCGGCCAGCGCCAGCGCCAGGGGCCAAAAGGCGGTGCAGGCTGCCAGCCCGCCGTGGGCGATGCGCCACCGTGGAGGACGGCGGGCAACGGCGACCCACAGGCGTTCGATACCGTACCAGAGCAGCAGCGCCAGTGCGTTTAACAGCATCAGCAGCAGCGCCCCGAGGGCCGCCAGCGCCGTCTGCCCACCATCGGCAATCCACTGCCATAGCAGCTGTGCAAACAGCAGTGGCCGCTGTGGGCCGAGCAGCTGCGCCAGATCCAGCGCCGACAGGGCAAAGGCCAGGACGCAGAACATGGGCAGGCGTAGCCCCGGCAGCAACTGCGGTACCATGATGCGCCACCAGCCCTGCATCGGGGAATAGCCCAGCGCGGCGCTGATGCGCAGCTGCTGCTGCGCCGCGCAGCGGGTGGCCAGATTCAGGGTAAGCAAATAGAAAAAGGGGGTCTCTTTTAACAGCAGCAGCAGCGAGAGGCTCAGGCCGTAGGGGTCGTTGGGGAGCGGCAGGTCCGGCGGTTGTTGCCACTCAAACAGCGGTGCCATCAGGCGCCACAGCAGGCCGGTTGGCGCCAGCAGCATCAGCAGACCGGTGGCCAGGGCAATGTGGGGCGCCGCCAGCAGCAGCGCCGGCACCAGCATGCGCTGACGTTGCTGCTGTAGGGTGAGTCCGGCCAGCGCCAGTGCCAGCAGCAGGGCACCGCCGGAGGCACCCAGCGCTATCCACAGCGACAGGCTCAGGCTGCGCTCCAGGGCGGGCCACTGCAGCAGCTGTTGCAGCGCCTGCCCCGCATCCTGTTCGCTCAGCGGTAATAGGGTCGCCGGAACCATCGCCGCCAGCGGCAGCATGCCGGACAGCAGCACCAGCGCGGGAAACAGCGCCAGTCGTGACACGCTTAGCGGCGGTAGTCGATGAACGGCCCGTCGGCCACGGAGCGGCGCTCAACCAGCTTAGGGTGAACTTCGATGGTTTGGGCGTCTTCGCGCTTACTGGTGATACGGTCGAGCAGCATGTCGAACGCCATGGCGCCAAGGCGCTCCTTGGGCTGATGGATGGTGGTCAGCGCCGGGGTAAAGTAGCGGGCATTGCGCACGTTATCGTAACCGATGACGGAGATATCCTGCGGTACGCGCAGCCCCATCTCATCCGCTGCGCAAATGGCGCCCATCGCCATAATATCACCGCCGACAAACACCGCCGTTGGGCGCTGTTTCTGCGACAGAATATTTTGCATTGCCGTATAGCCAGACTCCGGCTCGAAGTCGCCTTCGACCAACCATGACTCCAGCGGCGTGATGCTGGCCTCCTGCAGCGCCTTGAGGAAACCGCGCAGGCGACCGCCGCCGGTGTTACGCGATACCGGGCCGGTGATGGCGCCAATGTCACGGTGCCCGCGCTCGATCAGATAGCGGCCGGCCAGATAGCCCCCCTCGAAGGCGTTGTCCTGGATCGCATCGGTAAAGTCGCTGCGGCGGGTTCCCCAGTCCATGACCACCATCGGGATGTGGCGGTAGTCCTCCAGGCTCTCCAACAGGTTTTCCGGATACTCTGAGCACATCACCAGCAGGCCGTCGACACGCTTTTGTGCCAGCATGGCCAGATAGGCTTTCTGTTTCTCCAGATTATTGTGGGAGTTACACAGGATCAGGGTATAGCCATGGCCGTAGCAGCTATTTTCTACCGATTCGATGACCTCGGCAAAGTATGGTGCCTCGCTGGAGGTCGCCAGCAGGCCGATAGATTTAGTGTGGTTGACCTTCAGGCTGCGGGCAACGGCGCTGGGGGAGTAGTGTAGTTCTTTAATGGCCTCCCAGACGGCGGCTTTGGTCTCGTCAGCGACAAAGCGGGTTTTATTGATGACGTGAGACACCGTGGTGGTCGATACGCCTGCGCGCTTTGCCACATCTTTAATCGTTGCCATGAAACAAATGACTCCTGGGCGTACGCGCTGCGTCGCCGTTTTGTTAATCGTTTGCCTGCGTGCATCGGAAAATGCGCCTGACAGCGCAGCTCGGCGCCGACGCGTTTGCGCAATAGGATGACGCTTGCCATTTCTTGTTTAGAATTATAGCGTCGGCACGCGGCAGTAAACCGTAAATTCTGTCTGATCTCAGGCAAAAGGGGAAGCACTAATTGGCGATTTGCGCAGGATGTAATCCTAAGATTTTCTGCGTGTTTTAAGTTGTGATTTATGTGAAAATGATTTAACACGGGTTTTGTGCGAATTATTAAGTCAGTAAAAATTGATGCAGAACTAAAACATGAGGTGCCAGGATGGAAAACGATCTGAAATATTCTTTGGTAACAACGGTGGTGGCGTTGGCGCTGATCGTCGTAGCTAGCCTGATCGCGGTGCTGCACTAAGTCAGTCGGCGGGGTAATAAGAAAGGCGCTCGGTGAGCGCCTTTCTGGTCTCTCTGGCCGATCAATTACGCCAGATTTTTGGCGACAAACTCCCAGTTAACCAGCGTCCAGAAGTTTTCCAGGTACACCGGGCGTGCGTTACGGTAGTCGATGTAGTAGGCGTGCTCCCACACATCAACGGTCAGCAGCGGCTTGTCGTCGCCGGTCAGCGGGGTCGCAGCGTTAGCGGTGTTGACGATGGCCAGGGTGCCATCTGCCTTTTTCACCAGCCAGGTCCAGCCGGAGCCGAAGTTACCCACGGCAGACTTGGTCAGCGCATCTTTGAACGCGGCAAATGAGCCGAAAGCAGTGCTGATGGCGTCAGCCAGGGCACCGGACGGTTCGCCGCCGCCGTTTGGAGAGAGGCAGTGCCAGTAGAAGGTGTGGTTCCACACCTGAGCCGCGTTGTTAAAAATACCGCCGGAGGAGCCCTTCACGATCTCTTCCAGAGATTTTCCTTCGAACTCAGTGCCTTTGATCAGATTATTCAGGTTGACCACATAGGCGTTGTGGTGCTTACCGTAGTGATATTCCAGCGTTTCGGCGGAAATATGTGGCTCCAGCGCATTCATAGCGTACGGTAATTCAGGTAATTCAAATGACATAGCTCTCTCCTTCATGCTTCTATGGCAAGGCGGTTAACCCGTAAACAACGTACGTAAGACGTCGCCGCCGGTTAGATAAAAATGAAAAAATCTTGTTGTCCGCTTGTTATGTTTTGTGATTCTAGCAAGTTTTGAGGTGAAAGACAGGGAGAGATGTATTTTAGCTGACTGAGTGGCGAAATTTACAGCAGAAGTGCAGAGGTAAGCGGGCGTTGAAGCGGGGCGGTCACGGGGTGACCGCCCCGGGAAATGTGTCGAGTGAGGCGTTAGCGGATGGTCTTCGGCGTCATGACACGGCGGGCACCCAGGTAGTGGTCCTGCCAGTAGTTATCGCCCAGATAGCTGACGCGGATCTCCTCACCGGTGCGCGGAGACTGAATAAATTTGCCGTTGCCCAGATAGACGCCAACGTGATCGGCCGCGCCGTGCCCGTGGATTTGAAAGAATACCAGATCGCCGCGCTGCAGCTCGGCGCGCTTGACCGGCGCGGCGTCGCGCAGGTGGTACATCTCGTTAGCGGTGCGCGGTATTTTAATGTTCAGCAGATCCTGGTAGGCATAATAGATAAGGCCGCTGCAGTCAAAGCCGGTGTGGGGAGAGGTACCGCCCCAGTGATAGGGTTTGCCTATCTGGCGCATCAGCTTATTCATCGCCGTCTGTTTGGCGTGCTGATAGCGCTTCTTGTGCCGCGGGTTCATGTGGATTGGCTGACCGTCTTCATGGCGGCTGCCTGAGCGGTGGGCCGACTTAATGGCCGATGGGCGGCCGTAGGCTTTTTTACCCTGGTGCACCGCCCTTTGTACGCTGGCGCGATGCTTAAGGGACTTTTCGCTGCGGTGGTGCGCTTTCGTTCGCTGTTCGGCGGCGGCGCGGTGTGGCACGGTGACCGTGCGGTGGGTCGTATGCGCCGCACGTTTTGCCCGGGAGGAGGGATGAGGTGTTGCGCTGCGGCGCTTCTGCGCCCCGTCGTCTGCCCTGCGTTTTTTACGCTCATCGCTCTGGCTGTGGGCAACCGTGGCTTTGCGCTGATCGGCGATGACTTTGTGTGCCGGTGAGGCGGCCGCTGAGGTGGTAAACCATTGGGTAAACAGCAATACAAAGAGCGCAACGAATAGACGCATGATCAGTCGATTCCAAACCAAAAACGAAAATAAAAACTTAGCAACAGTATTAATTAAAATATACTCAATATAACAGTACTGATGTTTACCTATTCGCGTCTAATTGTGAGTGAATATGTCGGCTGTCTTCTTTATCGACAAAAATGGCATCTTTATAGTGAAATTACCTATCATAAATACTATGAGCAGGATAACGATCGAATAATGAGCCATAGGTAGAGAGATTATATGATGTCACTGCCGTGCGCGTGGGATAGCCCCTGCAAAATATGGTGTTTTTTTCCTGCCACGCCCACCGCTACAATAGTGAAATTCGCCGCCGCGCGCCGCGTGGCATACGGGGGATACGCCATCTGTGCCTCATCCCTTGTCTGCAAAGGTCGGCGCAGGCAATAATGATAATATACTGCGTTACCGCTATAACACTGGATATTTAAGGAAGTAGAGACCATGACCACTATTGAAAAGATTCAGCGCCAGATCGCCGAGAACCCGATTATCCTGTACATGAAAGGCTCACCGAAGCTGCCGAGCTGCGGCTTTTCAGCGCAGGCGGTACAGGCGCTGTCTGCCTGCGGCGAGCGCTTTGCCTACGTGGATATTCTGCAGAACCCGGACATCCGCGCCGAGTTGCCGAAGTTTGCTGACTGGCCAACCTTTCCGCAGCTGTGGGTAGAGGGTGAGCTGATCGGTGGGTGTGACATCATACTGGAGATGTATCAGCGCGGCGAGCTGCAGACGCTGATCAAAGAGGCTGCGGCCCGTCACGGCTCAGCAGCGCAGGACAACGGCTGACAGCGCGGCACCAGGCCATGTAAAAAGGCGCCGAAGGGCGCCTTTTGTGTATCGGCAGGGGCCGTTTGCTAGAGGATCATCGCTGCCGCCCAGCCGAAGCCGAGCAGCGGCAGGTTGTAGTGCAGGAAGGTGGGCACCACCGAATCCCAGATGTGATCGTGCTGGCCGTCCATATTCAGCCCGGAGGTTGGCCCCATGGTGGAATCAGAGGCCGGCGATCCGGCATCCCCCAGCGCCCCGGAGACGCCGATAATGGCGATGGTCGCCATGGGGGAGAAGCCGAAGGCAATGCACAGGGGCACATAGATAGCCGCGATGATCGGTATCGTGGAGAAGGAGGATCCGATGCCCATGGTGATCACCAGCCCGACCACCAGCATCAGAAACGCGGCCAGTCCCTGGCTGCCACCGATCGCCCCTTCGATGGAGGTTACCAGCGTATCTACACTGCCGGTGGCTTTGATCACGGCGGCAAATCCGGAGGCGGTGATCATGATAAAGCCGATCATCGCCATCATATGCACTCCGCGGGTAAAGACATCCTGGGTATCCCGCCAGTGGATCACGCCGCCGAGAATAAATACCACAAAGCCCATCAGTGCGCCGAGCACGATAGAGTTGGTCACCAGCTGTACCCCCAGGGCGGCGATGATGGCGATAACGGCGACCCATACGGCCCGTAGCTGAATACGCTTATGCTCCGGTTCTGCGGACAGAATGCGTCCCTCATTGTAGCGGCGTGGCCTGCGGTAGCTGACAAAGAGGGCCAACAGCAGGCCGAACAGCATCCCCAGTCCCGGCAGCAGCATGGCGCCGGGTATCTGGGCAGCGGTGACCTGCAGTCCATTCTCATTGAGATTTTTCAGCAGAATATTATTCAGAAAGATGCCGCCAAAACCGATCGGCAGCACCATATAAGGGGTTATCAGGCCGAAGGTCAGCACGCAGGCTACCGCGCGCCGATCGAGGTTCATCCGTGAGAATAGGTGCAGAAGCGGCGGGATCAGAATGGGAATAAAGGCAATGTGGATGGGGATCAGGTTCTGCGACGAGATGGCGATCAGCGTCAGGATCAGCAGCAGACCGTATTTAAACCAGAACAGGCGGTGGGCGCTTGGCGTCAGCCCCATGCGGCGGATCACGCCGTGGGCCAGTACATCCGTGATCCCGGAGCGTGAAATCGCGACGGCAAAGGTGCCCAGCATGGCGTAACTGAGGGCGATCTCCGCGCCGCCGCCCAGCCCGCTGCTGAAGGTCGTTATCGTGGTGTCCAGCGTTAGACCGCCGCTCAGTCCGGCAACCAGAGCGGCGACGATCAGGGCGATCACGACGTTGATCCGCAGTAGGCTGAGGAGCAGCATTACGACCACGGCAATTACAACAGCATTCATAGACGTCAATGTCCTAAAAGTCGTTCAAGGCGGTAGCAGGATTATTAGCATGTTTCCGTGCGCGCTACGACAAAAAAATATCCTGCTGTGCCTTTTTGGCGTCGCCGTGGGACTGAATAAAAAAACGCCCGCGGAGCGGGCGTGGTCTGCGAGGGAGACTATGATTCCGCGCAGAGGCCTGTGTCGTTCAGATCGGCCGGGGGCCAGCCGCCCAGGCGCTTCCAGCGATTCACCAGCTCACAGAACAGCGTGGCGGTCTGCTGGGTGTCATACAGGGCAGAATGGGCCTGAGCGCTGTCGAAGGGGATCTGTGCGCTGATGCAGGCCTTGGCCAGCACCGTCTGGCCGAGAACCAGTCCACTGAGGGCCGCGGTATCAAAGGTGGCGAACGGATGGAACGGGTTACGCTTCAGCCCGGCGCGCGCTGCGGCCGCCATCAGAAAGGAGTGGTCAAAATGGGCGTTGTGGGCCACCACCACCGCGCGGTTGCACGCCTGATCTTTAATTCCCTTGCGCACCATCTTAAAGATGGCGTGCAGCGCGGTATATTCGCTGACGGCGCCGCGCAGCGGGTTGTGTGGGTCGATACCGTTAAAGGCCAGCGCCTCTGGCGAGAGCTCAGCGCCCTCAAAGGGATCGATATGGAAATGCAGGCACTGATCGGTTTCCAGCCAGCCGTCGTCGTTCATTCGTAGAGTGACGGCGGCAATTTCCAGCAGGGCGTTGCGATTGGCGTCAAAGCCTGCGGTTTCGACGTCGATGACGACCGGATAAAAGCCACGAAAGCGCGTGCTCAGCGCATTGAGATTAGAGGTGTCAGCCATGGGTTCGTTGGTGTCTTTATTTTGAATGCAGCGCGCATTATGGCAAATTTCGCCGTGTTTTACACGGGGATGGCAAATGAGAAGGGAGGTGGGCGGTACAGATTGCGTCCGCCCGGGTGAAATGAAAGGAGGGGTTAGCGGCCCAGTCCTTCGCTGGCCGAGCGGTTTTCGATCAGCTCGATTTTATAGCCGTCGGGATCCTCGACAAAGGCAATGATCGTATGGCCGCCTTTGACCGGGCCTGCCTCACGGGTAATGTTGCCACCGGCGCGGCGGATCTGCCCGACGGTGGCGGCGACGTCATCGACGCCGAGGGCGATATGGCCGAAGGCGCTGCCCATCTCATAGCTATCGACGCCCCAGTTATAGGTCAGTTCGATCACGGCGCCTTGCTCCTCATCGCCATAGCCGACGAAGGCCAGAGAGTATTTATAGGCTTCATTTTCACTGGTGCGCAGCAGGCGCATGCCCAGCACCTGGGTATAAAAATCGACAGAGCGCTTCAGGTCGGCGACCCGCAGCATGGTGTGAAGTACACGCATAGATATCCTCAACGCTGGCAAGGTAAAAAGACGTTTCAATAGTGTCACAGAGGCCGCCGATTTGGCAACGTCAAACCCGGTGAGCGGGCAGGGCGGTTTGACGAAGTGCTGGTTCCGATGACCACGATGGGACACGGGCGCGGCGCTAGCCAGTTAGCGCAGGGCTGTGAAGGGACTTTAACGTATTTAATTGATAAATTGTTATCATATTAGCTTAAATAATCATTTGATGTTCTTTGGCGGCATTATATCTATCTATGTAATAGATATTTATGTTGCATTTTATGACGCAGGTTAGATCAATAAATGGCGCTACGGTGATACGGATGGACAATGGCGCGATCGCCCGTCCAGCCTGAGCGTGGCGGGCATGACGCACTCTTGTGACGTATTATGTGATAGAAGGCGGATAATTTTTGATATATTTGCAATATGTATGTTTATTAGCGTATAAATAATAAGCATGAGTAAGTCATTTTTCATTATTTTGCTTTATATTATTTGGCTAACTGGTTAATATTATTTGCACACAATCGCTCGTCTATTGGCGTTTTTGGTGCCATAGCGCGTGGGAGTGAACCACAAAGGAATTGGCCGATATTTACCCGGCAGGGGCATCGGGATGATGATGTGTTACCGTTCGGTGTTATAGCCGAAAGGAGCTCGCCGCCTGAAGCCTGACCGCTGCGTTTTACCTGAAGAGGGAAACCAACGGACATCTCACCGCCGGACCCGGTACCAAGGGGAACCGCCCGCTGAGTTGTGGTTTCCGGGTACGGACCGGTGATGACGGTGTATCGGGTTTATGGATTGGCTCGCTCATAATAAGGAGATTAAATTGGAATCAACATTGGGGTCGGATTTAGCACGGTTGGTGCGTGTATGGCGTGCCTTGATCGATCAGCGACTGAAGCCGTTGGAGCTGACGCAGACGCATTGGGTGACGCTGTATAACATTCACCGCTTGCCGCCTGAGCAGTCGCAGATTCAGCTGGCCAAGGCGATTGGCATTGAGCAGCCGTCGCTGGTGCGTACGCTGGATCAGCTGGAGGATAAGGGGCTGATTACCCGACACACCTGTGCTAACGATCGCCGTGCCAAACGCATTAAGCTGACGGATGGCGCCGAACCCGTGATTAGGGAAGTGGCCGACGTGATTTCGCTGACGCGCTGTGAAATCCTGGACGGTATCTCTGCGGATGAGGTCTCGCTGTTGGCCAACCTGATTGAACGTCTGGAGCAGAACATTATTCATTTGCAGAATAAATAAACGCACATCGTTCGAGCAGTCAAAAAAACCGGAAGGCATGCCTCCGGTTTTTTTATTGCATCAGGATCACATTGGCGAGACATTAACGGTGCTGCCGCTGCTCAGCAGCATCACACGTTGATTAATCCGGAAAGCCTGCTTATCGTTCTTCTGTACCACGGCGATGGTCTTACCGCTGTCCAGACGGATCACCAACTGGACGCCGTTGGTACGGTTGACCACGCCCTCAATGCTGTTGCCGGCCACGCCGCCCGCGACGGCGCCTGCGGCGGTCGCCAGGTTACGTCCGGTGCCGCCGCCGATGGTGTTGCCCAGCAGGCCACCGATGACGGCGCCACCGATGGTGCCGATCACGTTCGCCTCGTTGCCGGCCTGGATCTGTACCGGCTCCATGGAGACGATGGTGCCATACGTGACCTGCTGTACCTGCTTAGCTTGATTGGCGCTGTACACGTCACCGGCCAGGGTGCTGGTATTGGCGCAGCCAGCCAGGGTTGCCGTGGCAATAGCGACAATAATAAGACGCTTTATCATGATTTGGTTCCTTTTATTACCCTTACCGTGTTCTTTCCCGGGGGGCGGCGGCGAGATGGCTGGGCATCATGGCCGGACACGCCCGCGGGACGAGCATAGTTGTCGTTTCAGTGTATGTCAAAATGGCTTAACCGAGGGTAAACCGCTGCCGACGGCATACACCCCATCGGTATGACATCTAGAATGTTATTCTAATGATAAAACGGTTGCTTAAGAAGTCGGAATCCGGAAATTATGTTGCAGCTTTTTGCTGTCGCCCGATTTATCCGCAATTGGCGCTGATATTGATAAAAGTTAAGCCGATCGGTAAGTTGGGTGATAGGCTGGACAACATACCGGCGACGGCCTGCGCGGCGCGTCGCGACACCGGAATTGGAAGAGAAAATGAAAACGGGACGCTATATCGGCATTATGTCCGGCACCAGCCTGGACGGTATTGATGTGGTTCTGGCCGCGATTGATGAAACGCTGGTGGCACACCAGGGGCATTACGTGCATCCCATTCCCCATGAGGTCAAGACGGCGATTCTGGCCATGAGCCAGGGGCAGGAGACGACGCTGGCGGCGGTGGGCGAGCTGGACCGTACTCTGGGAACGCTGTATGCCGGGGCGGTCAATCAGCTGCTGCAGCGTCAGAGGCTGACGGCCCAGGATATTGTGGCCATCGGTTGCCATGGGCAGACCGTCTGGCATCAGCCCGACGGGAGCGCGCCGTTTACGTTGCAGCTGGGGGATAATAACCGCGTAGCGGCGCTGACCGGGATCGCTACGGTGGGTGATTTTCGGCGGCGCGATATGGCCTACGGTGGGCAGGGCGCTCCGCTGGTTCCGGCGTTTCATCATGCGCTGCTGGCCCACCCCGGCGAGCGACGCATGGTACTGAATATCGGGGGGATCGCCAATTTATCGTTGTTGCTGCCTGGCGCGGCGGTACGCGGCTTTGATACCGGACCGGGCAATATGTTGATGGATGCCTGGATCTGGCGCCGGTGCAGGCGTCCGTATGACGCCAACGCCGCCTGGGCGTGCGGCGGCCGCGTTCTGAGCGCGCTGCTGACGCAGATGCTGGCAGATCCCTATTTTGCGCGTCCGGCGCCGAAAAGCACCGGACGGGAGCTGTTTAATCTCGCCTGGCTGGAGCGGCAGCTGCAGCGCTGGCCCGGCGTGGACGCCCGGGATGTCCAGGCGACGCTGGCGGAGCTGACGGCACGCAGCATCGCCGATCAGGTACAGCTGGCCGGCGGCTGCGAGCGCCTGCTGGTCTGCGGCGGCGGCGTCCACAATCCGCTGGTGATGGCCCGAATGGCGGCCCTGCTGCCAGGTACCGAGGTTGCGCCGACCGATAAGTATGGCGTCAGCGCGGATGATATGGAGGCGCTGGCCTTTGCCTGGCTGGCCTACCGGACGCTCTCCGGACTGCCCGGCAACCTGCCGTCGGTAACCGGCGCCGATCGTCCGACGCTGCTGGGCGCCATCTACCCGGTCAATCCTTACGATGCCGGTGTCGCTTTATAAACGGAGGGCTCCATGATGCGTTTTTTCCTCGCGGTCGCCGTCATGCTGACGCTGAGCGGGTGTCTGTGGCCCGGCGTGACTCCGCCACAGACGCTGCACTATCGCTGCGGCACGCTGCCGCTGACCCTACAGCAGGATAATGTCCGGCGTCAGGTGCGCCTGGTGCTGGACGGCAACGCGCTGACGCTGTCACAGACGCTCTCGGCATCAGGAGTGCGCTACAGCGATGGCCGCTATACCTTCTGGTCTAAGGGCGAGGGCGCTTTTGTCGAGCGTGACGGGTATCTGATCCTGAATGACTGCCGCCTGCAGCGCTGATCCCGACTGTCCCTATCGTTTCCCCACTGCTGTCACCGTCCGGCTCATCTTGCGGCGGATGGCGATTTTATTTTATTTATTATCAATAAATTACATCAAACTTCCGGCCGTCACCCGCCGCCACTCTGGGTGAATTTGTATGGCAAAAGCTCCGTTCCTCCCGCCCGACGGAGGACGGGGGAGCGCAGGCGATTGAGATTGTGACGGCCAGCGTGCAGAATGAATTCATCTCCGCTGTCAGGACGTTGAATATGAGCGAAAACAACGAGTTTGATATTGCCGATCTGCGCCGCGACTATGTGCGCGGCGGCCTGCGCCGCCGTGATTTAACCACCAATCCGCTGGATCTGTTCGAACGCTGGCTGCGTCAGGCGTGCGATGCGCGTCTGGCCGATCCGACCGCCATGTGTGTGGCGACGGTGGATAAATCCGGCCAGCCCCACCAGCGCATTGTGCTGCTGAAGCACTACGATGCACAGGGCATGGTGTTTTATACCAATCTGGGCAGCAATAAGGCCCAGCAGCTGGAGGAGAATCCGCGTATTAGCCTGCACTTCCCCTGGCATATGCTGGATCGACAGGTCAGTATCACCGGCACGGCTCACCGCCTTACGGCTCTTGAGGTGATGAAGTATTTTCACAGCAGGCCGAAGGACAGTCAGATCGCCGCCTGGGTATCACACCAGTCGGCGCGTATCTCTACCCGCGGGATCCTGGAGAGCAAGTTTTTGGAGCTGAAGCAGAAGTTTTTGCAGGGCGAGATCCCGCTGCCCAGCTTTTGGGGGGGCTACCGGGTATCGCTGGAGACCATTGAGTTCTGGCAGGGGCGCGAAAGCCGCCTACACGATCGCTTTCTATATCAGCGTGACGGGGATGGCTGGCAAATTGACCGCCTGGCGCCCTAGGTTGAGGTCTGTTGCGGGGGACTGGACGGTAGCAGCATCGGCTATTTGGCTACGCCTTGACCTTCAAACGGTTACGGGCATAGCCTTACAGTGTAATTTCCCCTGTAAAGGCTGGCGTGGCGGAGCGTGGCGCTTTATCCTATGGCGTTTATTATCCGCCTTGACACCGCCCTGTAAGGGTGACGGTGTGTGTTAACACTAATGGAGTTATTAATGGCAAGCAGCAACCTGATTAAACAACTGCAAGAGCGGGGCCTCGTTGCCCAGGTTACGGATGAAGAAGCGTTGGCAGAGCGACTGGCGCAGGGGTCCATCGCACTGTATTGCGGATTCGATCCGACCGCTGACAGCTTGCATTTGGGCCATCTGGTTCCCTTGCTGTGCCTTAAGCGCTTCCAGCAGGCCGGTCATAAGCCGGTGGCGCTGGTGGGTGGGGCCACCGGTCTGATCGGCGATCCGAGCTTTAAGGCAACCGAGCGTAAGCTGAACACCGAAGAGACGGTGCAGGGCTGGGTGGACAAAATCCGTCACCAGGTTGCGCCGTTCCTGGACTTCGACTGCGGGAGCAACAGCGCGATTGCTGCCAACAACTACGATTGGTTTGGCGGCATGAACGTGCTGACCTTCCTGCGTGATATCGGCAAGCACTTCTCTGTTAACCAGATGATTAACAAAGAGGCGGTTAAGCAGCGTCTGAACCGTGACGATGTGGGGATCTCCTTCACCGAGTTCTCCTACAACCTGCTGCAGGGCTATGACTTTGCCAGCCTGAACCGGATGCACGGTGTCGAACTGCAGATCGGCGGATCTGATCAGTGGGGGAATATTACCTCCGGCATCGACCTGACCCGCCGCATGAACCAGCAGCAGGTGTGGGGTCTGACCGTCCCGCTGATCACCAAGGCCGATGGGACCAAGTTTGGCAAGACCGAAGGCGGCGCGGTATGGCTGGATCCGAAAAAGACCAGCCCGTACAAGTTCTACCAGTTCTGGATCAATACCGCCGATGCCGACGTATACCGCTTCCTGAAGTTCTTCACCTTTATGGACATTGAGGAGATCAATGCACTGGAAGAGGAAGATAAGACCAGCGGCAAGGCACCGCGCGCACAGTATGTGCTGGCCGAGGCGGTGACGCGTCTGGTGCACGGCGAGGCGGGGCTGGAAGCGGCTAAACGTATCACCCACAGCCTGTTCTCCGGCAGCCTGAGCGAGATGACCGAGGCTGACTTTGCCCAGCTGGCGCAGGATGGTATGCCGATGATCGAAATGGATAAAGGCGCCGATTTGCAGCAGGCGTTAGTTGACGCTGAACTGCAGCCATCGCGTGGCCAGGCGCGTAAAACCATCGCCTCTAACGCGGTCACCGTCAACGGTGAGAAACAGTCCGACCCTGAATACACTTTCAGCGATGGCGATCGTCTGTTTAGCCGTTATACGCTGCTGCGTCGCGGCAAGAAGAACTATTGCCTGATCTGCTGGAAGTAATCACAGCAAGCAAGGGGGCTGCGGCCCCGGTTAATACCAACGGCTGCCCTGTGGGCAGATAAGCAAAAATACGATGAAGAATATCCTTTCCATTCAATCTCACGTGGTGTTTGGCCACGCCGGTAACAGCGCCGCCGTTTTCCCGATGCGTCGTATGGGCGTTAACGTATGGCCGCTGAATACCGTTCAGTTCTCTAACCATACTCAGTACGGTCACTGGACCGGCAGCGTGATGCCGGCTAATCATCTGACCGAGATTGTGCAAGGGATTGCCGATATTGGGGAGCTGACGCGCTGCAACGCGGTGCTGAGCGGCTACATTGGTTCGCCGCAGCAGGGCGAGCATATTTTGCAGATCGTTCGACAGGTGAAGCAGAGTAACCCCGACGCATGGTATTTTTGTGATCCGGTGATGGGACACCCGGAAAAAGGGTGCATCGTCGCGCCGGGCGTGGCGGAGTTCTTCTGCCAGCAGGCGGTCGCCTGCAGCGATATCATGGCGCCCAATCTGCTGGAGCTGGAGACGCTGACCGATCGTAAGATAACCAGCGTCGAGGAGGCCCTGGCGGCCTCCCGCGCGCTGATCGCCTGCGGCCCACGCATTGTCTTGGTCAAACACCTGCACAATGCCGGCTACGATCGCAACCGCTTTGAAATGCTGCTGGTCACCGCCGACGAGGCCTGGCACATCGCCCGTCCGCTGGTGGACTTCGGCGCCCGCCAGCCGGTGGGCGTTGGCGATTTGACCAGTGGTCTGCTGCTGGTGAACCTGCTGAAGGGCGAGTCGCTGCAGAGCGCGCTGGAGCACGTTACGGCGGCGGTCTATGAGGTGATGCTGACGACCCAGGCGATGGGGGAGTACGAGCTGCAGCTGGTCGCCGCCCAGGATCGCATCGCCTGTCCGCAGCACCGCTATACGGCGCAGGCGCTGCACGGCTGATCCCGGGCGATCCGCAAAAAACGAGGCCTCCCCTGGGAGGCCTTTTTACTTGTCTGCTGCGCGCTCAGGGTCGGTCGCGCTACTTCAACCCCTCGGCGCAGAGCGTGGCATCGACCGCCGGCCGCGCGGCAATACGCGTCATATAGTCGGCCAGCACCGGCCAGGCTGTCAGATCGAAGTGCATTGCCTTGGCCCAGCACAGCGTGGTGAATAGATAGGCGTCGGCGACGCTGAAGCTGGGCCCCAGCAGGTAGGGCCGCTCGCTGAGTACGCCGTTGAGGTAGTGGAACTGCTTCTCCAGCGCTGCGCGCGCTATCGCCTTGCTCTCCTGCGGTTGGCGCGGATTGAACAGCGGGCTGAACCCCTTATGGATCTCGCTGGCAATATAGTTGAGCCATTCGATCGCGTGATAGCGCGCCAGCGTCTCCTGCGGCGGGATAAGACAGCGGTCTGGTACCCGATCGGCCAGGTACTGCACAATGGCTACCCCTTCGGTCAGCAGACTGCCGTCGTCCAGCAGCAGCGCTGGTACCTGCCCCTTGGGATTAATGCTTAGATAGTCTCTGCCGTGCTCGGTACGCTTGTTGGCCAGATCCACGCTTTCAATGGTGAAATCCAGACCGGCCTCACGCAGTATGATGTGCGGTGAGAGAGAGCAGGCCCCGGATTTATAGAACAATTTCATCACTCGCTCCTTGGTCGGTTCTGACGGGTAGACTGCTTTAGCGTAGTCCGTCAGCGGCGCTCTGTCTGTGTGGCAGGTAGAATTTATACGCGGCGCTGTAGAGACAAAAAAGGCGCCACAGAGGGCGCCTTTTTAGCGGGGGGAGAAATCAATCGCCCAGGGTCATACGGTTCAGCTTCGGTGCGGTCAGCAGCATCAGCACGGCGATGACGGCGGTAGCGATGCCGATCTGCATAAATACGTGGCTATAGATAGCCAGTGACGCGTGGGGATCGGCAACCTCGCCCCCCGGCACGGCGGTCAGCGCCGCCACTTTACCGGCGATCAGCGCCGCGGCGGCGGTGGTCAGGAACCAAGAGCCCATGATAAAGCCCATCAGTCGCTGCGGCACCAGCTGTGCCACCATGGCCAGACCCAGACCGGAGATCATCAGTTCGCCGATACTCTGCAGCGCATAGCTCAGGATCAGCCAGTTAACCGACACAATACCCGCTTCATTGGCGAAGGAGGCACCCCACGGCAGCACCAGGAACGCGCCGGAGCACAATACCATACCGATAGCAAATTTGTGCGGCATCGGCAGGCGGTCCCCCATCTTGTTGTAGATAGCGGCCAGGATCGGGCTGGCGACCATGATCCAGAACGGGTTCAGCGCCTGATACTGCTCCGGCT
The DNA here is from genome assembly GCF_000264785.1 of Edwardsiella ictaluri ATCC 33202. GTDB lineage: Bacteria > Pseudomonadota > Gammaproteobacteria > Enterobacterales > Enterobacteriaceae > Edwardsiella > Edwardsiella ictaluri. Next base: position 30,627 of record NZ_AFJI01000010.1, read on the forward strand.
CGAACGCGATGCCGAAGATGCTGTGTTCAACGTTATGGATGGCGAAGAAGTTCAGCGAGGTCGGCATCTGGCTATACAATACGAAGAAGACCACGGCCTCCAGCATCAGCAGGAAGGCGACGATCATCTTACGGCGCGCGCCGCCCTGCAGTGCAAAGGTCTCTTTAGCGAAGATCAGGACGATGCAGGCGGAAATGATGGCCAGCGCCCAGCGGGCGATGGTCTGGTTATGCAGCAGCCAGGTTGAGATGGCAACCAGGATCACTACGCCGACTAAGGTCATCATCAGCTTGCCGACCTGCAGCGGGGCGAAGTCCGGCTTGGAGCCCTGATCTTTCACCCAGCGACGGCACATCATAAAGTTGACCAGGGTGATCAGCATGCCCACGACGCTCAGGGAGAAGGCGACGCTCCAGCCAAAGCGGGCCGCCAGCCACGGGGTTGCCAGCATGGAGAAGAAGGAGCCGATGTTCACCGACATGTAGTACATGGTGAAGGCGCCGTCCAGGCGCGGATCGTTTTTCTCATAGCAGGTGGAGAGTAGCGAGGAGGGGTTGGCCTTGAACAGGCCGTTACCGACCGCGATGGTTGCCATCCCTACGTAGACCATTGACAGCTCATGGCCGGAGTAGGCGACAAAGGCATAGCCGATGGCCAGAACCAGCGCGCCGAGCATGATGACACGCTTGGCGCCCAGCACCTTGTCACCCAGCCAGCCGCCAATAGCGACAAAGCCGTATACCAGGGCGCTGAAGGAGGAGAACAGGGTAATGGAGTCGGCCTCGCTCATGCCCAGCATCTTGACCAGATAAACGGCCATGATGCCCTGCAGGCCGTAATAGCCGAAACGCTCCCACAGTTCGATAGAGAAAATCAGATAAAAAGCGCGGGGTTGTTTAAATGCGTTAAGACTCACGCTTTCCGCTTGGTTGTTGTTTGCGTTTGACACAAGTTACCTCTGGTTTTTCATGCCCGCCTGAAGGCGGGTAACGGCCACGGCGTATGTTTAAAAAACACACTGTTTACATTGTTATACGTGGCAGGAAGAGGGGTACTCTTAACGATATTTTGCAGGCTGACAATAGCTGCGTAATACTCTGTTACATAAATATTCTTTGGAATAACATAATAATGTTGCAAATGTTACTCAGAGGAAAACAAGGTATAAAATAGATTTTACGATGTAAAATTTTGCTGAATTGCTGTACAGAAGCGATTTCGTTATATATTTTTCTATTTTTATAAAAATCAGGCTTATTATCTAGGTATTTGCAATAATCTCATTTAATTGTACTGAATTATCGTCTTTTTTCAAAATCATCAAATAAAGCAACATGTCGCCATCAATAGAAGAATAGCATTAACAATTTAAATGTGACCAATCTCAAAATAATGACAACGAAAATGCTTGCGCTGTGGATAGTAAAGTGAAACTGCGCTAGCAGGGGTAAAAATGGGGTAGAGATCACAGCAGAGGGCGGCGCGCACTGCCGGACAAGCAGCGCGCGGCGCCGGGAAAGGGCTTACTGCTCGGGGTAGACTTTATCGCGGAATTCGCACAGATCCTCGATGAGACAGGAGCCGCAGCGCGGGCGCCGGGCGATGCAGGTATAGCGCCCGTGCAGGATCAGCCAGTGATGGCAGTTGAGGGCGAACTCTGCCGGTACTACCTTAAGCAGCTTCTCCTCAACCTCGTTGACCGTCTTTCCCGGGGCAAAGCGGGTACGGTTACAGACGCGGAAAATATGGGTATCGACAGCGATGGTTGGCCAGCCGAAGGCCGTATTGAGCACGACGTTGGCGGTCTTGCGCCCGACGCCGGGCAGCGCCTCCAGCGCCTGGCGATTTTCTGGCACTTCACCGCCGTGCTGCTCCAGCAGGAGGCGGCAGGTCTTGATGATGTTTTCCGCTTTACCGTTGTACAGACCAATGGTCTTGATGTGCTGCTTGACGCCGTCCACGCCGAGCGCCAGCAGCGCTGTGGGAGTGTTGGCCGCCGGAAATAGCGTAGCGGTAGCCTTATTGACGCTGACGTCGGTCGCCTGGGCCGACAGCAGTACGGCGATCAGCAGTTCAAATGGAGTGCTGTAGATCAGCTCGGTGGTCGGCTGTGGGTTGGCGTCGCGCAGCCGCCGAAGAATTTCAATACGTTTTGCCTGGTTCATCATGCCTGCTCATGGTTGTCCGTAGGCGCCGCGCCGCGTAGCGCTTGGCCAACGGCACTACGCTGCGCCTGACGCTGGCGTCGCTTTTGTTCGATAACATATTTGAATGCCAGCATAAACCCAAGACCAAGAAATGCGCCCGGCGGCAAAATGGCCAGCAGGAACGGCGTATCGGTATGAAACAGTTCAATGCGCAGCGCGCGGGCCCAGTGGCCGAGCAGCAGGTCGGCGCCGTCGAACAGGGTGCCGTTGCCCAGGATTTCACGCAGGGCGCCCAAAACGAACAGCGCCGCGGTGGCACCCAAGCCGGTGGCCAGGCCGTCCAGGGCCGCCATCCCGACGGGATGGTGGGCGGCATAGGCCTCGGCGCGCCCGATGACGATGCAGTTGGTGACGATCAGCGGAATAAAGATCCCCAGGGATTGATACAACCCGAACGCGTAGGCATTGATCAGCATCTGCACCGCGCTGACGACGGAGGCGATGATCATCACGTAGATAGGGATGCGGATCTCGCCGGGTACCCAGCGGCGCAGCGCCGAAACGGCGCTGTTGGTCAAGACCAGCACCAGTGTGGTGGCCAGCCCCAGCCCCAGGGCGTTGGTGGCGGTCGAGGAGACTGCCAGCAGTGGACAGAGGCCGAGCAGCTGTACCAGGGCCGAGTTGTTCTTCCATAGCCCGTTGATAAATAAATTTTTGGCTTCACTCATTTACTTTCTCCACAGCGCGGCAGGCTGGCCAGATGCGGTCGGATATCGCGGATCGCCAGCGTGGTACGGCGAACGGCGTTAACCACTGCCCGCGGGGTGATGGTGGCACCGGTAAACTGGTCGAACTCACCGCCGTCTTTCTTTACCCGGAACGCCGGATCCTGTGCACCGTGCACGACCTTATTGCGAAAGCTGTCGATCCAGTCGGAGATACGGATTTCAATTTTATCACCCAGCCCCGGGGTTTCGTGCTGCTCTTGTACCCGTACGCCCAGAACCTTACCGCTGAAATCGGCGCCGACCAGCAGACGAATGGCACCGGCATAGCCATCGGGTGCGGTGGTCTCGACCAGCGCCGCGATTGGCTGGCCCTGACGCTGGGCCAGATACAGCCGGTGCGCCGAGCTGTCGCCCAGGCGGGGATCGCGCAGCAGCAGGCAGCTGCGCTGCAGGTCGTTGTCGTAGCCGTCCGGCGCGATCACCTGATCAAACAGCCGTTGTTGCTGCAGCGCGGCCTGATGGGCGATGGTGCGGGTGGTTAACTGATGCACGATGGCCGTCAGCGCGGTGGCGAGGATGGCAAACAGGGCCAGGCGGATTCCGTGGCGGCGCATAGTGGTTAGCATGAGGACTCCTTAGCGATGTCCGTAAACGCGCGGCTGGGTGTAGTGGTCGATCAGCGGCACACAGATATTGGCCAGCAGTACCGCAAAGGCGACGCCGTCGGGGTAGCCACCGTAGGTACGGATCAGCCAGACCAGCACGCCGCACAGCAGGCCAAAGATCAGGCGACCGCGCGGTGTGGTGGCGGCGGTGACCGGATCGGTAGCAATGAAAAACGCGCCCAGCATGGTGGCACCGGAGAACAGGGTGGTCAGCGGCGGGGCAATGCTCTGCGGCGCCATCCCGCTGCCCAGCGCGGCGCACAGCGCCATGGCGGCCAGAAAGCCCAGCGGGATCTGCCAGTGAATAATACGGCGCAGCAGCAGCAGCAGGCCGCCGAGCAGGAACCCCGCGTTGACCCATTGCCACCCTAAACCGGCCAACTCACCCTGCCAGATGGGCTGGCGGAAGATCTCCGTCAGCGTCTGGCCGCTGCGCAGCCCGGTCTTCACGCTGTCGAGTGGCGTGGCGGAGCTCACGCCGTCCACGCTGAGCAGGGCGTGCAGATCGGCGGCGTGACCACTGAAGATCTGTGACAGGGTATGGCTGAGATCCAGCGGCTGACTCAGCAGGCTCTGCGGTGGCAACCAGGTGGTCATGGGCACCGGGAAGGCAATCAATAGCATGACATAGCCGACCATGGCCGGGTTGAAGGGGTTCTGCCCCAGCCCGCCGTACAGCTGCTTGGCGATGATGATGGCAAACGCGCTGCCGAGTACGACCAGCCACCAGGGTGCCAGCGGCGGCAGGCTGATGCCCAGCAGCAGCCCGGTCAGCAGTGCGGAATTATCGCCGAGCGTACTGAGCGGGCGTCGGCGCAGACGCAGCACCAGCGCCTCACAGAGGCAGGCGGTGAGAATGGCCAACGTGAGCTGGATCAGCGTGCCGTAGCCAAAAAAGTAGATTTGCACCACGATGCCGGGCAGGGCGGCGGCAACGACCCAGAACATGATGCGCCCCGTGTTCTGGCGGTTATGGGTAAAGGGTGAACTGGCGATTCTGAATGCCATTTATTCCTCGCTTGGCGCTGCGGACGCCTGCTTTGCTTTAATGCGGGCGATAGCGGCCGCGACGGCCGCTTTCTGCGTATCCGTGGGGGTAGAAGTAGCGACAGGCTTGGGGACCTCCCCGTTGACCAGGGTCTGACGGGCTTTCACCCGGGCGATAGCCGTCGCAATCGCCGCCTGACGATCGGACTCCGGCGTGGCTCCCTCCGCTGCTGCCGTAAGATCCGCACCAGCCCCTGATGCGTAGGCTGCCTGCAGCGTTGCCCGGTGGATCTGACGACGCGCGCCATCGGTATTTTCCTGTACGGTCACCGGCTCTGTCGTGGCATGTCCGGAGGCGGCCTGCTTGGCTTTGGCGCGGGCGATGGCGGCGGCGATGGCCGCCTTGCGCGGGTCATCCTGCGGCGCCGGATCGGCAGCGTCACTGTCCGTGGTCGCCGGTGCCGGTGTGGCCCCGGCCTGCTTGGCTTTGGCTTTGGCGCGGGCGATGGCGGCGGCGATGGCCGCCTTGCGCGGGTCATCCTGCGGCGCCGGAGCGACAGCGTCACTGTTCGTGGCCGCCGGTGCCGGTGTGGCCCCGGCCTGCTTGGCTTTGGCACGGGCGATGGCCGCCTTACGAGGGT
>NZ_AFJI01000011.1 GCF_000264785.1 Edwardsiella ictaluri ATCC 33202
GAGGCGGGCAAGACTTTTGCCAACGCCATCGCGAGGGGCGCGAGGCCGTCGATTTCCTGTGCCATCCCCCGGACGCCGTTACTCCGACCCCGGCTGTGGCGCGCGCGGTGACGCACGATAGCAGGCATCGGCGGCGGCGAAGCGCTGCCGCACCGCCGCCGGGGGCTCGCGATCCAGCAGACTGACCACCACGATACCGACGCCGGCGAACAGGAAGCCCGGAATGATCTCATACAGCCCCAGCCAGGCGTACTGTTTCCAGACAATCACCGTGATGGCACCGATGATCATCCCGGCCAGCGCACCGTTACGGGTCATACGGGACCAGAGTACCGAGCAGATCACCACCGGGCCGAAGGCAGCCCCGAAACCGGCCCAGGCATAGCTCACCAGCCCCAGCACCCGGTTCTCCGGGTTCGTGGCCAACGCGATGGCAACCAGCGCCACCAGCAGTACCATCGCCCGCCCAACCCAGACCAGCTCCCGCTGCCCGGCCTGCCGACGCAGGAAGGCCTTATAGAGATCCTCGGTAATCGCGCTGGAGCACACCAACAGCTGGCAGCTGAGCGTCGACATCACCGCCGCCAGGATGGCGGACAGCAGAATACCGGCGATCCACGGGTTAAACAGCAGCTGCGCCAGCTCAATGAAGACCCGCTCGGCGTTGCGATCCACCGCACCGGCCAGCGCAGGATGGTTGGTAAAGTAGGCGATACCGAAGAAACCGACGGAGACGGCACCGAGCAGGCAGAAGACCATCCAGGCCATGCTGATACGCCGGGCATTAATCAGGCTATGGTGCGAGTCGGCCGCCATAAAGCGGGCCAGGATATGCGGCTGGCCAAAGTAACCCAGCCCCCAGCCCATCAACGAGAGGATAGCGACCAGATTTAGCCCCTTCAGCATATCGACGCTCTCGATGCTTTTCTGCCTGATCACCAGCAGCGCATCGTCGACGCCGCCGACGGCGATTATCACCATCACCGGCGTCAGGATCAGGGCAAAGATCATCAGGCTCGCCTGCACCGTGTCGGTCCAGCTGACCGCCAGGAAACCGCCGATAAAGGTATAAATGATGGTCGCCGCCGCCCCGGCCCACAGCGCCGTCTGGTAGCTCATGCCGAAGGTGCTCTCAAACAGGCGGGCACCGGCCACGATCCCGGAGGCACAATAGATGGTGAAAAACAGCAGGATCACCAGGGCGGAGATAATGCGTAATAGACGGCTGCCATCGGCGAAACGGGCAGTAAAATAGTCCGGCAGGGTCAGCGCGTTATTGTTCGCCTCCGTGTGTACCCGCAGTCGCCCCGCTACCAGCCGCCAGTTCAGCCAGGCGCCCAGCGCCAGACCGATAGCGATCCAGCTCTCCGAGATACCGGCGACGAATACCGCGCCGGGCAGGCCCATCAGCAGCCAGCCGCTCATGTCCGATGCCCCGGCCGACAGCGCGGTGACGAAGGGGCCGAGTCGGCGCCCGCCGAGAATATAATCATCGAAGTTATTCGTCGATCGCCAGGCGAGGAAGCCGATCAGGATCATCCCCAGGATATAGATACAGAATGTCACCAACATGGGCGTGCTCATTGCCATTACCACTCTCCCGAAAGTCTCGTCTGGCGCACCGGGCCAGCCATGAAGTCGCCATCGGGGCATCGTCGGCGGACGTTCCCATCCTGCCGTTCCCCGCCGCAGATTTAATAACCAACCATTAATTAACACATTGCTTACATAAAACCCACAC
>NZ_AFJI01000012.1 GCF_000264785.1 Edwardsiella ictaluri ATCC 33202
CTTTTTGCTCGCTTGAGTTGCTTGTTGAACAAGCGCTTGCCGTGTTCGTCAGTTCCGTGGATCTGAAAAACCTCTTTTGCCAAATCGATGCCGATAGTCTTAACACTCATGATGGCCGCTCCGCTCAAGTAGTGACGATTTATCGTCCCACTGTGGCACAAGATGTAGGGGGCGACCATTCCATTAACAAAGCCCTGGCACTTCTTAATCCGCTGGGGTTCGAAGGTATTTTCTTCACGGTCATGCGGCGTACTCAGTTCACTCTCAGCGCCGTCGCACAACAGCGTTTTGGATGAATAGCCGTTGCGGGTATTCTAGCCTGATTTTGGAGCATTTTTCTCGTGCCCGAGGTGTTCCGTCCATTCAGTATTAAGCGCTGTTTCTCCGGTTAGTTTTGTCAGCATACGGGAAAACTGATTAAGGTCGGCTTCGGTTTTAAGGCCCTTCGCCAGTTCTGCTGCCAGTGCTTTAAGAGTCTATCCCAGTAGGAATATATTGTTGCATCCAGTTTAGACCCGGACAGCGCGCAACAACCGGAGCGTACACGCAGTATGTGAAGATTGTGATCACGACCCAAGACCAAAATGGAAAATCAAATAGCCTAATGGGATAGGCTGTAAGTTGCTTCTCGTCCATAATTTGCCTGTCTCCGTTGTTGGAGTGAACAGATCAAAAACAAGCAATTACACAATTTTAATTACAGTTTCAGGTTATGGTGTCGTTATCCAGGGCATAGATAGCGTAAAACATATTGTCGCGTAGTGGTGCCGCCCGCTCTGCACTGAGGATATACAGCCGATTGCGGTAGTCCGTCCCCCAACCGATTGCCGGGATGACCGGCCAGCCAGCAGCGAGCTCCCATAAAACAGGCGAGCAGCAGACAGTGCTGTAGGGTCAGTTGCGTTTCCGTAGCCGTTAAATATTCTGGCAACTTTACATTCATCACACAAATACTGAACCTATTGGGTATAAGCTTTACCAGATATACATTGACGGGAGGTGCCGTATGAACAGCAGAAGGTTGCAGGTCGCACGCTGCGTGGCCAAGTATGCATTGGCCTGCCATAGCGCCAGACGTTGGAATACGGCGATGAAGATGCTGAAAGCGTCTCTGGGCGACGTCAAAACCCATCGGTTACACGGCTGAGCGACGGCAGAGCAAATAGGCTGTTCATTTGCCAGCCACTTGAGTAAAAAGATGATTTTAGGACTGGACAAGGGGCTCGGAGCCGATTAATATCCTCAGCCATTGGAAGGATGGCCGAGTGGTTTAAGGCAACGGTCTTGAAAACCGTCGAGTGTAACAGCTCCCAGAGTTCGAATCTCTGTCCTTCCGCCAAATTCAGAAGGCCGCACTGTTTGACAGTGCGGCCTTTTTCGTATGGATTCTCTTGCCATTGCGGGCCATACGCCACCCGGCCATGAGGTCTCTCCCTGTCGGTGGGCATCGGTGATCTCCGTTGTTCCTTTCTGCTGTGAATTTCCCCAGGCTGTATTGTGCGCCGGTGAGTCTGTTCCCGGGCATGACGGCAGTTGGAGTTATATATATTAATATTAAATGACTGTTTTATTCCCCTCTAATCATTGTAATGACATTGCACCTTGGTAGATTATTATTTTGTTTGTTTGCATTAATGCTTCCAGATTATATTGTATTGTGTCAATACGGACATTAATGCTTTTGGTATATTTTATTGCAGATGGAAATGTATATTTCTTCAAAAAAAGAAAATTATGGAGATCGAAAGGCTATCGTGTAACATAATGAATTTATTTGATTTAATTGCGCCAACATTCTCTTTGAAACATTTTGTTTCATTTGTCGGATTAAGTTTCTTTTTTCGATCTGCTAATAAAGTTATGCCATATTATTAAAGCCCATTATTCAAATAATTTATGTATATACCATGCGGTATTTATATTTCCGTAATTAATTGAATTAGTTGTGTGGCGTTTATTATATGGCAACTCCAAATGAAAGACGTGGGAAATACAACACGATATCTTATATAGTCGAGGATATTATGACAGTGCAAAAAATAAACTATAACTGGGGCGCCACAACGCATATCCAGTTTGATCCTGCAACAGATCAGCTGGATTTTGGCTGGATGCAGAGCAGTGAGTTCTCTATCAGTGAATCCGATGGCTCGGTGGTCATTTCGATTAATGGCAACGAGCAATACTATATACTGGACGGCATATCACTGGCGGATATGCAGATGTCCGGGATCTCCGCGCTGGATGACTCTGCCGTGGCGGCGTGGTCGGAGGCCATCTCCAGTGCCGGTGGCAGCAGCGAACCCGCCGCACCGGTTGCTCCGGTGGTCGCGCCTCCCGTGTCAGACGTCGCGACTGTTCCGGCGGCTCCGGTTGCAGATAGTGTCCCGGCACCGGTCACCGTGTCAGAGGCAGTAGCGGCTCCGCAGCCTGAGAGCGCAGTGAGCAGTGATCCTGTCCCGGCGGCCAGCGGCGAAAGCACGGTAACCCAGATTGCCTACAATTGGGGTTCCACCACGCACCTCCAGTTTAATCCGGCAACGGATCGCCTGGATTTTGGCTGGATGCAGGGCGGTGAGTTTTCCATCAGCGAGGAGAATGGCTCTGTTGTCATTTCCATTGATGGCAACGAGCAATACTATATATTGGACGGCATATCATTGGCGGATATGCAGATGTCCGGGATCTCCGCGCTGGACGACTCTGCCGTGGCGGCGTGGTCGGAGGCCATCTCCCGTGCCGGTGGCAGCAGCGAACCCACCGCACCGGTTGCACCGGTTGCTCCGGTGGTCACGCCTTCCGTGTCAGACGTCGCGACTGCTCCGGCGATGCCGGTTGCAGATAGTGTCCCGGCGCCGGTCACCGTGCCAGAGGCAGTGCCGGCTCCGCAGCCTGAAAGTGCAGGGAGCAGTGATCCTGCCCCGGCGGTCAGCGGCGAAAGCACGGTAATCCAGATCGCCTACGATTGGGGTTCCACCACGCACCTTCAGTTTAATCCGGCAACGGATCGCCTGGATTTTGGCTGGATGCAGGGCGGTGAGTTTTCCATCAGCGAGGAGAATGGCTCTGTTGTCATTTCCATTGATGGTAATCAGCAATCCTATATTCTGGATGGCGTCTCCCTGGCCGAAATGGACATGTCAGATATTTCTGCTCTGGATAGCTCGGCGATCAGCGCATGGTCTACGGCCATCTTCAACGCCGGGGGCAACGGGGAGATAATCCCGGTATCGTCCGTCCCGGCGGGGAGCCCGTCAGGCAGCACGGCCTCAACGGTACCCAGCGATTATACCGTGATGCCCCGTGATGGCAGCTCTTATGCGTTTACCCCTTACGTGGACATGACGGCCTGGCCGACCCCGGATCTGCTCGCCATCAGCCAGCAGTCCGGTGCCAGCGAATTTACCTTGGCCTTCATGGTGTCCGATGGCGTGGGCGGTCTGTCATGGGGCGGGGTGGTGCCGGTGGCAACCGAGACCGACTTTGCCGCTGGCATTGCCGCCTTCAGACAGGCCGGTGGCCGGGTGACCCTCTCCTTCGGTGGCGCCAACGGCACTGAGGCTGCGATAGGGGCTTCCAGCGCCGAAGAGCTGGCTGCGCTCTATCAGAGTGCCATCGATAAGTATCAGGTGGACTCCCTCGATTTTGACATCGAGGGGGCAGCCCTGAATGACAAAAAATCCGTCGATATGCGCAATCAGGCGATTGCCATTCTGGAGGCCAACAACCCGAATCTGGAAGTCTCCTATACGCTGCCGGTGTTGCCGGATGGGCTGACTCTGGATGGGCTGAATCTGCTGCAGAGCGCCGTTGATAACCATGCCCGTATTGATATTGTCAACATAATGGCCATGGATTACGGCGGCGCCTATGACAGCCTGCATAACAACAGCCCGGATATGGGAGATGCGGCCATTTCTGCAGCCAATGCCACCCTGTTACAGATGCGCAGTGTGGGTCTGGTGGACAGCAAGGTCGGCATCACGCCGATGATCGGTGTCAACGATGTCAATGTGGAGATCTTCAATCTGGAAGATGCCACCGAGCTGGTGGCCTATGCCGAAGGTAATCCGGATGTCGGTCGCCTCTCCATGTGGTCCATCGGGCGGGATAACGGCAGCGGCGCCGGTCATCAGTGGGCCAGCAGTTCGTTCAGCGGCCTGCAGCAGGGCAGCTATGATTTTGCTAGGCTCCTCGGCGGTAACGGGGCGGATGTCATGGTGCCCGTCAGTACCCCGGATCAGGGGGTGGTAAGCCCGGACAGCAGCGTGACAGCCCAGGAGACCACGCTGGTAGCGCCGGTAGAGCCGGCGGTGGATGTCGCAGCCCCGGGCACGCTACCCAGTGATTATACCGTGATGCCCCGTGATGGCGGCTCTTATGCGTTTGCCCCCTACGTGGACATGACGGCCTGGCCGACCCCGGATCTGCTCGCCATCAGCCAGCAGTCCGGTGCCAGCGAATTTACTCTGGCCTTCATGGTGTCCGATGGCGTGGGCGGTCTGTCATGGGGCGGGGTGGTGCCGGTGGCAACCGAGACCGATTTTGCCGCTGGCATTGCCGCCTTCAGACAGGCCGGTGGCCGGGTGACCCTCTCCTTCGGTGGCGCCAACGGCACCGAGGCTGCGATAGAGGCTTCCAGCGCCGAAGAGCTGGCCGCGCTCTATCAGAGTGCCATCGATAAGTATCAGGTGGACTCCCTCGATTTTGACATCGAGGGGGCAGCCCTGAATGACAAAAAATCCGTCGATATGCGCAATCAGGCGATTGCCATTCTGGAGGCCAACAACCCGAATCTGGAAGTCTCCTATACGCTGCCGGTGTTGCCGGATGGGCTGACTCTGGATGGGCTGAATCTGCTGCAGAGCGCCGTTGATAACCATGCCCGTATTGATATTGTCAACATAATGGCCATGGATTACGGCGGCGCCTATGACAGCCTGCATAACAACAGCCCGGATATGGGGGATGCGGCCATTTCTGCAGCCAATGCCACCCTGTTACAGATGCGCAGTGTGGGTCTGGTGGACAGCAAGGTCGGCATCACGCCGATGATCGGTGTCAACGATGTCAATGTGGAGATCTTCAATCTGGAAGATGCCACCGAGCTGGTGGCCTATGCCGAAGGTAATCCGGATGTCGGTCGCCTCTCCATGTGGTCCATCGGGCGGGATAACGGCAGCGGCGCCGGTCATCAGTGGGCCAGCAGTTCGTTCAGCGGCCTGCAGCAGGGCAGCTATGATTTTGCCAGGCTCCTCGGCGGTAACGGGGCGGATGCCATGGTGCCCGTCAGTACCCCGGATCAGGGGGGGGTAAGCCCGGACAGCAGCGTGACGGTCCTGGAGACCACGCTGGTAGCGCCGGTAGAGTCGGCGGTGGATGCGGCAGCCCCGGGCACGGCGCCCAGCGATTATACCGTGATGCAGGAGACGGCCATTCTGGAGAGCAACAACCCGATGCTGGATGTCTCCTATACGCTGCCGGTGTTGCCGGAGGGGATGACTCTGGATGGGGGGAATCTGCTGCAGAGCGCCGTTGATAACCATGCCCGTATTGATATTGTCAACATAATGGCCATGGATTACGGCGGCGCCTATGACGGCCTGCATAACAACAGCCCGGATATGGGGGATACGGCCATTTCTGCAGCTAACGCTACGCTGTCTCAGATGCATGATATCGGTATGGACGGCAGCGGCACTACGCCGATGATCGGTGTGAATGATGACAGCAATGAAATCTTCACGCTGGCCGATGCGGCGGAGCTGGCGGACTACGCCGATTCCAATGCAGATATCGGGAACCTGTCCATGTGGTCCACCGGGCGGGATAACGGCAGTGCTCCCGGTCAGCAGTGGGCGACCAGTTCGGCCAGCGGACTGGAGCAAAGCGATCATGATTTTGCCAAGGGATTGGCAGGTTAATCATTATCTTTAGGCAGGCGTTATTCCTGTCTTTTCTTCTTCACTAACGCCGTTTCGGCGGCGTTATACATAATTTTAATTAAGAATTAATGATGAAAGAAACCATAAAGGATAACACCAGAGAATATGTTCCCGGTGAGGAAATGGTTGCCCTATGTACAGTGTCACAGTTTTATAATATTGCCTCCGATCCGGTATTTCTGATAAGGGAACTGGGGCTGGAAGCGCAGGGGACCGTGCCCGGTGATATTGTCCAGGCGGCCGTGATAATAAAAATGAAAGCCCGGGTGATCACGGGGGTGACGCTCGAAAGGATCAGGAAAATCCCGCTGCCATCATTAATTCAGCTTAAAAATGGATGTTGGTATATTCTTACCGACAGAAATGAAAATGGGGTTTTCAGACTTTTTGATCCGGTCCGGCGTAAGGTCTTTGACGAGCATGAAGATTCCGTGATGGCCCAGTTGGGGGAACATGTGGTGCTGGTTCAGCGGCACATGATGGGAGCAGGCCGCGATCCCCGCGGGTTTTCCATCCGCTGGTTTTTGCCGACCATTAAGCGCTATAAAAATCCGCTGACGCACGTTATTGTTGCCTCCTTCTTTATTCAAATGTTTGCCCTGATCGGTCCACTTTTTTTCCAGATTATCATCGATAAGGTTTTGGTGCATAAAAGTTATGAAACGCTGGTTGTCATCGCAATTGGGATGTTGGTCGTGGGGGTGTTTGATGTCATATTGCGCTATTTGCGGACATATGTATTAGCCCATACGGCTAATAGGATTGACGTGGAGTTGGGGCGTCGACTTTTTCATCACCTGTTTTCCCTGCCGATGAGCTATCTGGAGTCACGCAGTGCCGGGAGCACCGTTGCGCGTATCCGTGAGCTGGAAAATATCCGTAATTTTTTTACCGGACAGGCACTCTTTTCTGTTATCGATTTATTTTTTATCTTTATTTTTATTGGCGTTTTGTTCTTTTATTCCTGGACGCTGGCGATGATTACCGTGGTCAGTATTCCGGTGTATGTCCTCATCTCTGCGCTTTTGCGCCCGGCGATTAAAAAACGGATTGACAATAAGTTCTATGCCAATGCGGCAAGTCAGAAGTTTCTGGTCGAGGCTGTGGTCGGGGCTCAGACAATCAAGGCCTCTGCGGTGGAACCGATGTTCCGCAAACAGTGGGAGGAGCGCCTGGCACACTACGTTCACACCTCTTTTGAGGCCTCCCAGCTTACCTCCATCGGGCAGAATTCAATCCTGCTTATCAATAAGATATTTTCAATATTTATTTTGGCATTTGGGGCCGCCGCCGTCATCGGTGGAGAGTTAACGGTAGGGGAGTTGATCGCATTCAATATGATCTCCGGGCAGGTTGTGCAGCCGATTCTGAGAATATCGCAACTCTGGCAGGATTTTCAGCAGACGCAGGTTTCTGTTGAGCGGTTGGGCGATATTATTAATAACCAACCGGAGTTTATTCAAATGCAACAGGGTAAACTGCCTCCCTTACAGGGTCATATCCGGATGGAGAATGTCTGCTTTTCCTACCGGAAGAGTGATCATTATGTCATTCGGGATATCGATCTGGACATCAAGGCCGGAGAGGTGATTGGTATTGTCGGTGCATCCGGTTCGGGGAAATCAACGCTGACCAAGCTGATCCAGCGACTATATATGCCGGTGGAGGGGAAGATATTCATTGATGGGATTGAAATGAATAATGTTGATCCTTCCTGGCTGCGCCGCAATATTGGGGTGGTGCTGCAGGAGAATGTTCTGTTTAACCGCACAATCCATGAAAATATTGCCTTTGCCAATCCGGGAATGTCTCGGGTGGATGTTATCCGGGTCGCAAAACTGGCCGGCGCCGATGAGTTTATCTCTGCGCTGCCCCAGGGCTATGATTCGATCATTGAGGAGCGGGGCGGAAATCTTTCGGGGGGGCAGCGCCAGCGTGTTGCGATTGCCCGGTCTCTGGCCACCAATCCATCCGTGCTTATTTTTGATGAGGCAACCAGCGCCCTTGATTATGAAAGTGAAAATATTATCAGAGAAAACATGAAATATATTGTGGAGGGGCGCACGGTGATTATTATTGCACACCGCTTATCGACGGTGCGCCAATGTGACAGGATTATCAGCATGGCACGGGGAAGAATTGTTGAACAGGGGGGGCATGCAGAATTAATGACCGCTAAAGGTGTTTATTTCCATTTGTGGTCATTGCAAAACAGTCAGAGTGGCGTTGATGATGCGTCCATTGTCGGGGAAGCATAACGTGAAATTATTAAACTGGAGAAATAAGAATTTTACGGATGACATGGCCTTTTTGCCTTCAGTCATTGAGGTGATAGAATCTCCGCCCTCACCGGTCAGGGTCCAGTTGTTGTATACGCTGTGTATATTTACGGTTCTGGCGTTTGCCTGGTCGTTCTTTGGTCGCATCGATATCATAGCCACAGCACCGGGGAAAGTTCAGCCGCAGGGATACGTTAAGGTGATTGAGTCGGAGGTGACCGGAAAAGTTTCCCGGATCCTGCTGAAAAATGGGGATCGCGTCAGTGAGGGAGAGACGGTGGCTCTGTTGGATGCCGCCGATAGTCAGGCGAAATACAACGATGCCCTCTATAATTTTTCCTCTTTTTATGCAGAGTTATGGCGCAGGAAAACACAGGACAGGCTGGCCCGGGATTTGTCGGTGGAGGATCGGGCGATAACGGACTTTGCCGTCGAATGGCCGGCACAGCCGCTCCTGCCGGAGGAGATTAAACACCGTGAAACCAGTGCGATGCATGGAGAGCTGACGCAGTTAAATACGGACTTGCAGAATATACGTGCACAGTTGGCGCAAAATACAACCCGTGAACAGGGAATGAAGGCAACCATCGCGAGCCAAAAAAGCCTGATTGAGACACTTAATGAGCGCCTGCAGATCCGACGGACCCTGGTGGAAAAGCAGGTGGTCTCCAAGGATGACTGGCTACAGATAATGACGGATGTCAAAGAGGCCAAAAGCACATTACAGTCTACGTTGGCCCAGTTGCGGGATATTCAGGCCGCCCGGGATATTCTGCAGATCGCACTGCTGAAAACCCGCCATGATTTTATCTCTGAAAACCTGAAAAATATTGGGCAGGTGGAGCGGCAAAGCAACAGCCTGCGGGAGCAGGTGAACCAGCGGGAGGCGCAGCTGGCCCTGATGACATTCAAAAGCCCGATCAACGGAACGATTGTGGCATCCAGCCTGGTGTCACAGGGGCAGGTGGTGACCCCGGGTGAAGAGCTCATGCGTGTTGTGCCGGACAACAGCCGGCTGGAAATCATTGCCTATGTTCCCAATCAGGATATTGGCTTTATCCGGCCGGGACAGCCTGTTGATGTAAAAATCAATGCGTTTCCCTACACCCGCTATGGCACATTGAATGGCGTGGTACAGCATATTTCCCAAGATGCCATCCCGGCAGCAGATGCACAGCAGGTGCAAATGGATCCTACCCGTCTTGGCAGTAACACCAAGGCTGGGGGCGGGCAAAGTACCCAGGGATTGGTGTTTCCCCTGACGGTTGCGCTGGAGCAGGATCATATTCTGGTCGGTAACCAACAGGTCAGTCTGGTGTCGGGAATGGGGGTGAGCGTTGAGATTAAAACCGATCGCCGGCGTCTGATTGATTATCTGGTATCGCCGATTTACGACCTGACTTCCAGTTCATTGCGGGAGCGCTGATGGCCGATGCCTGCCCGGGTTTCCGGGCAGGCAGGGGGCCGGACTCCGTTGAATTCGTCGTTGATCCCCACATTGCACTCCAGCGAGTTATCATTAAAGGCAGCGTCGGCTTTGGCCATCAGCTGATGGGTAAAGTGATACCCCATCCTGACGGAGACATCTTGTTGATCCTTATGGTATCCCAGTGCGGTGCTGGCATTAAACTTGCCGACACTGTAGGGCTGGAACAGCCCGGCCAGCGCGACATCTTTGGCGGCAATCTGCCACATCTCATGGTGGTTATTATCTCTCTGGTGCTGCATGGCACCCAGATTGAACCGTACCGGGTTTCTGGGAGACTAAACTCTCAGTGAAAGGGGACCCGATATGACATCGAAATCATTTAAGCGTTACCCCCCGAACTCTGTGAACCAGCAGTCAGAATGTTGATAGAGCAGTGGGAGAGTTACCCTTCTGAACATGCTGCTATCAAATCCATCGTCCCTCAAATTATCATAGGTAGATAAAGGTCAATGCCAGGTTGGTTATTGCTGCGGCAGCCATAGGGATCGCCGTGCGTTTAGCTACCTGGAATGGCGATACGCCCGCGATGCCAGAGATGGCAACGATTGCTGCTGTAATGGGGGATACCGTTCGACCAAAACTGGTCATAATCTGCATTGGCAAAATGAGGGTCACCACATCGATCTTCAAGAAAGCCGCGATTCTTGGCGTGAGTGCCGCGAATGAGAAAAATGCCGCGTTTCCTGACCCCATCAGGAAGGCTGCCAGCGCCAGGATAAAACTCATGACAACGATCATGGTTCCAATGCCTATGCCAGCGCTTTGCGCTGTAGTAATCAGTTTATCTACGGCACCTATTTTGAGCAGACCGTTGGCAAATAACTCGCCGGAAACGATCAGCGATACCACTACCACAAATTGTTTACCCATCCCCTCAAAGAAGAGCATGAAGCTATCAAGTACGGCCTTAGCACTACGTAAGCGAACATATTCAAAGAACAGTGCGATAGTGGTGCTGATAATCATTGCGGTAGTAACGTCTAATTTGATCACCTTCTGTATTAATGGGCTGAAACCTATAATCAGGATCAACGGAATGATCGGCAATATGGCATAATAACGTGGTGGGCAGTCGTTATCCTGGTGATCGAACTTATCAATATGTGCTGGGTTGAATACAAAACCCTCACGCTTATCCCACCATTTCTGGATAAAAAAGTGAGTAATGGCCACAACAAAGATGATAGGAAGGGTCACGGGTAATTGATATTTTATAAAGTATGTCGCTGGATCCAGATTAGCCGTTTTAGCTGCCATGATGACGTTACCAGAGCCCGGCCATGATCAATAAACTGGCAACAACCGATGACGGCCAGCGCGGAGAGTGGACTGACCCCTGCACGGATCAGGATTGGATACATTGTCACCATTAACAGCATACCCAATCCTGCATGGCTTGGGATAAAGATCACCAAGATCTGGGTTACCAGGAATGAAATAACTAACAGCATATAAGGTGAGCGTACCGATTTTAGCGGTTTTTCAAAAGTTGAGAATAACGCTTTACTCGCACCCACGTGCTCCATATAGCGGGCAAAACCCGCTATCGCCATCAATGTTAAGCCAAGTCCTGCTAATCTTAGGCTAAGAATGTCAGAAAATATCTTAAAGATATCAAAATACTTTAAATGAGTGGTTTTCTCTGCGGGCAATATTATGCCTAAGTCAAATACTGCCGTTAGGGTAAGTAATAGTACCCCTCCCAGTAAAAGCACTGGCTGGGGTTTGTATCCTTTAGCCAGTAGATACACCACCAGTGTAGTGACTAGTCCTGCTAAAATAAGTTCCAACATGCTTTCCTCCCATCACTGTTGGCAACGCTTTAGTCTTTATTGAAATACCCGGAATGCTTGTGCTAGATCGTTAATAAGGTCATTGACATCTTCCAGCCCAATATGTAGACGAACGAATGGGCCGTGCGTACTCCAGTCGGTGGCGCTGCGGGCTCCGTGCACATTGGCCGGTAATACGAGACTCTCAAAGCCCCCCCAAGACGCGCCGATACCAAACAGCGTTAGGCTATTAATAAAATTATCACTGTCCGTCGTGTTGTACTGCGTTTTAAACTCAACGGTCAGTAATCCATTACTTCCCGTGCAGTCACGTTCCCACAACTCATGGCCTGGATGATCTTCCAGTGCGGGGAACCATACTTTTTTGACTTCGCGACGTTGCTGTAGCCATTTGGCAACGAGCAGGGCCGACTGGCCATGAACCTCAAGGCGGGGGGCTAGAGTTCGCGCCCCACGTAAGACTAAAGCGGCATCATCAGGGCTACTGCACTGGCCCAATACCTCCGGCAGAGCGCCAATCTTTTCCCATGCATCTTGATTGGCAACAATAATTCCCATCATGACATCAGAATGGCCGCACAGGTATTTGGTCGCGGCAATAACGGATACATCGGCACCCAGCTTCAGCGGATTATAGAGATACCCAGATCCCCAGGTATTATCCACTGCAACAGGAATTCCCCGTTGATGGGCAATGTGGCAGATAGCAGGCAGATCAAGCATTTCATATAGCAAGGAGCCCGGTGACTCTACGAATATTAGTTGGGTCTCCGGGCGTAGTAGTGATTCAAAATCACTCCCGTCGGTTTTAAAAAAATCATATTGGATATTATTGGGGATCAAGAAGGCGTTGGCCATTTTCCGGACCGGTTCATAAATCGAATCTGCAAACAGAACGTGTCCCCCGGAACGGGCATAGCCGATGATGGTCATCGCAATTGCCGCTAGCCCCGTAGGGAACAGCCAGGCACGGTATCCGCCCTCCAATTCGGTGACTAATTGCTCCAGAGCAAACGCATTATCCGTACCACGAGCGCCGTAGCTGAGTAACCGTTCGTTTTCTCTACGCTTGCGGACATCGCGCCAGATTTCTAATGACTCGAAAAGAATGGTACTCGCACGCATTACCGGTGGGTTTACCGGGGTCATGCCCTGATATGTCTTTCGACCACTATGAATTAGTTGTGTTTTACGGTTTCGCGTCATTTTGCCCATGCCTTATAATAAATATATTAATGAAATGATGCAGATACACCTATAGAAAGGTGCGTGCCCAAATACTAAACTGCTTTTGGTTGGAGACGTGGCATTAGCCGATTTTATTTGCCTTAATTACGCTAACATAGTCCGAATTGGCTTGAAAATCATTCATTGCTAAAAATAGATCCCGTTCTCATCTTGACATGTTAATTATTCTAAAGATAACCAAAGCTAGATTAATGAGTTTCAAATATCTTATAAAAAATAGAGGGTTGAAGAGGAGTTGGATAAATAACAGGTATGATTATGTGCATTTTCAGATGTTAGATAAAAAATATTTAAGAGTCATTAAGGATTATTAATCCTATGTCCGTATCAACAGGCTACGTTTTATTTTAGTATTGGTTGGCAGGTTGTTTTTTTCAGAAAATATTTCCATTGGTGTAAGCTAATGTAACGATATTTCTCTGGTTGGTGGATTCGACTATCAGGAGATTAAATACGATGTCTACCGGTGTTTTTGACTCAGCGTTGCTAAAAAACCTATGGTCTACTGAAGAAATGCGTGAAATCTTCTCTGACAATATTCGGATACAGATGTGGCTGGATTACGAGGCCGCGCTGGCTATTGAGCAGGCTGAGCTAGGCATTATTCCCAGCGAAGCCGCTGATGAGATAGTGGCATGTGCCAACGTAGAATGTTTGGATATGGATTACATTCTGGAACAGGTCAGATTGACCAAACACCCGCTGGTTCCGACTATCCGCGGCCTAGAGCACGCCTGTGCTAAGGGATTCGGCGAGTATGTGCATTTCGGTCCGACGACTCAAGATGTGATGGATACCGGGATGATGCTGCAATTTAAAATGGCCCATAACGTCTTTTTACGTGAGCTGAAATCCATTGGCCGTGCATTGCTAACCCTATCGGAAACTCACCGTAATACGCCGATGGCGGGTCGTACTCTGGCCCTGCAGGCCATTCCGATTACCTTTGGCCACAAGAGTGCTATCTGGCTTGCTGAGATTACCCGCCATTATGAGCGTCTGGTGCAGCTGGAGCCGCGCTTCTTTGTTGGAAGTGTGGTTGGCGCAGTGGGGAGCAAAGCCTCATTTGGAGAGCGGGCTGATGAGTTGGAGCGGCGCGTTCTGTCACGTTTGGGGTTGAACGTGCCGGAGATCTCTTGGCAGCCGGCCCGTGACCGCTTCTGTGAATATGGCATGGTTCTCGGGATGATCGGTGCGACGCTGGGGAAAATTGCCAATGAAATTCTCTTGCTGGCCCATAATGAGCTGGATGAAGTGGCCGAGCCCTTTGCTAAGGGGCAGGTCGGCTCCTCTACAATGCCCCATAAACGTAACCCCGCGACGACCGAGAATGCGGCCTGTGTTAGTAATACACTGAAAGGCAACGTTTCCCTACTTCTCGACCTAATGAAACACCAGCATGAGCGTGATGGTGCCATCTGGAAAATGGAGTGGAAGGTTCTGCCTGAGATTTGCCTGATGTTATCCATCATCTTGGATAACATGAAATTTACCTTGTCAGGTCTGGTGGTAAATAAAAATAAGATGCGCAGTAATCTCGATCTTCTCGGTGGCTTTATGCTGGCAGAGCGGGTCATGTTTATTCTCTCCGAGAAGGCTGGAAAGCAGACTGCCCATGAGTTGATCTATGAGGCCGCAATGCAGGGGCTGGAAGGGGGAACTACCTTTGCCCACGCCCTGACCGAAAATCCCCGAATCATGGCGATCCTCAGTCAGTCTGAGCTGAATGCAGCCTTAGATCCCACCACCTATATTGGTAACGCACCAGAGCAGGTGGATCAGGTTATCGCGCAAGTCAACGCGAAGGGATGGCTGAATTAGTTACGGGGGATGGCGGGGGAGGCCTACCGCAGTACTCCAGGGGCGTTATCCCTGCATTGAGAGTTCTCCGATGACTATTCTGGAAAATATGTCCTGATTTGGAATGAATATGATGACCTTAAGCGAACAGATCAGCGAATTTATTACCCGATTTGATCTAGATACTATCCCGGAAGCTGTGATTGTACGGGCGCGTCTCCATTTGTTGGATACGCTGGGGGTTGCCATCGCCGGAACACGTCAGGCGGCCGCGGTTAACGCTCGCTGTGTACTGAGTACCCTGGTGCAGGCCCCAAGCCACTGCCATGTTTGGGCAAGCACGATTACGCTCTCACCGGAGTATGCTGTACTGGCTAATGGCATCGCGGCTCATGCGCTGGATTTTGATGATACCCATACCGATTCGATCACCCATGGCAGCGCCGTATTAGTCCCACTGGTGATGGCTCTGAGCGAAGATATGAATCTCAGTGGTAAAGAGATGCTGTCAGCCTATATTATCGGTTGGGAAGTGGCGGCTCGCGTTGGATTGGCCTCGCAGGGAAGTTTCCACAAGCGCGGCTTCCATACGACCCCTGTCGCCGGTATCTTCGGTGCTGCCAGCGCGGCCTCTCGTCTGTTAGGACTTTCGGCCCAAGAGTGTGCCCATGCTATCGGCCTGGCCGGTAGCCAAGCCTCCGGTGTGGCGGAGTACCTGAGCAACAGCTCTTCCTCCAAGTGTTTTCACGCCGGCTGGGCGGCCCACTCAGCTATCTTGGCCGTGCGCCTTGCCCAGGCGGGCATGACGGGCCCGCTGACCATTTTCGAAGGGCGCTTTGGCCTCTTCATGACCCACGGTCTGCATCATAGCTCCGTGCCGGGCCAGATCAGCAGGGGGTTGGGGCAGCGGTGGGAGCTGTTGAATGTTTCAATCAAGCCTTACCCTTGCTGTCACTTCGCTCATGCCAGCGTCGATTGCGTCCGCATGTTACGCCACGATGGCATTGCTCCCGAAGACATCGTTGAGATCCAGTGTGTCGTGGATCCGGTGGCGGGGGCTCTGATTTGTGAGCCGGCAGAAACTAAAATTACTCCCGGGACCCCTTATGCCGCCAAGTTTAGCCTGCCTTGGTTAGCCGCAACAGGCATGATCGATGACGGACTCAGTCTCCGATCGTTCGACGCGACGGAGCTGGATCGCCCAGAGGTTCTCGCGCTGGCCGAAAAGATCTCGTTCCGTTATTGCGAAGAGGGAGAGATCCCATTCCCGGAATATTTTCCGGGGCGCATTATCGTCACGTTAACCGATGGCCGTGAAGTGACTAAACACCTCGATATTAACTATGGCCATCCGGAAAACCCTATGCTGCCTGGCAATGTTGAAAGAAAATTCCGTGATAATGTCAATGGAGTTCTTAAGCCACGGGCAGCAGAACGGATTATTGATTTAGTTAATTCTCTCGATAATAACCCTATCACCGAGCTCTCCGAGCAGTTAAGCGATATTATTAATTCAAATGATGGGTCACGCTAAGATGTAAGTAATTTGGCATCGAAATAACGATGCCAAATGTCATTTTTATTGTATCTCGGCGAGCACTTGATGTAACGCATTAACGGCATCCGTGCCAAGTGGTTGCTGCGGTGAAATCGGATCCCCGACGGCAAATCCCTGAATGTTTAATGCCGCCTTGATACAGGCGGCTAGCGCATACTGGGTAAATACCTCATTAATTCGCCATAGCTGTTTTTGCCGTGCCATTGCCTGTTCGAGTTGATTAGCCTGAAAAAGATTAAAGAGCTCGACACACTGTTTGGGAATCACACAGGCTGGGCCCGCCATCCAGCCCACGCCCCCTAACTGAAACACCACCAGTGGGATATGTGCCGAGGCGCTAAATATACGTAAGCGTGAACCGAAACGATTAATCATCGTTAGAATACGCCCGGTATTCACTGAAGCATCCTTAATATATTCAATATTATTTACATAACTAAGCTCATCCAGAACCTCCAATGGGATGTCAGCACCGAGCAGGCCGGGGTTGGTATAC
The DNA here is from genome assembly GCF_000264785.1 of Edwardsiella ictaluri ATCC 33202. Taxonomy (GTDB): domain Bacteria; phylum Pseudomonadota; class Gammaproteobacteria; order Enterobacterales; family Enterobacteriaceae; genus Edwardsiella; species Edwardsiella ictaluri. Next base: position 16,609 of record NZ_AFJI01000012.1, read on the forward strand.
AGCGTCATTGAGGTTTCACTAAATTTTTCCGCCACATCGGTAAAAAAGTGCATTTGTCCAGCAGGGGAGACTGGAAACATCCTCTGCATGATCAAGACAATGCCATCAACCCCCAGGCGGCTATAGCGCTCTGTCTGCCTCAGGGGCTCATGGGTGGAGAACCCTGCCACACCCGCAATCACAGGGACTCTTCCCGCCGCCTGATCAAGCACAATGTGCACGATATCCTCCCGCTGCTCAAGGGATAGATAGGCAAACTCCCCCGTGCTACCGAGGGGGCTGAGCCCCTGGACGCCACAGCCGATCAGATGTTCAACCAACTTGCGCAGGGGGTGCTCCAATACTCTGCCAGTATGATTATCGACCGGTGAGACCAGATAGGGAAAAATACCAGAAAACTGAGTCAGCATAATGTCTCCTTGGAAATCACAGCATTGACATAAGGCCGCTCAGGTGAAAAATTTTCCTGATACAGAGATTCGAATAAAACTTTAGCAGCCTTGGGTGGGTTATTTCTGCGGATATATAAGTTAAATTTAATATTCGGTAGTTTGGGGAGCCCTTCGCTCTCCCCTAAAATACATAAATCATCGCCAAATAACTCAATGGATCGCGCCATTACCCCAAGTCCGGCCGCAACGGCGGCCCTGGCACCGGATAGGGTGGTCGCGGTATAAGCAATCCGCCAGGGAATACCAAAGCGCTCCAGGTGGTTGATAGCCATGTTACGGTAGGTACTGGGTTCATCCAGCGAGACCAGCGGCAGTGGCGTGTCGGCGTCAAACTTGTAATTGAGGCCACAGAACCATAGCGAAGGTGAAGAACGCAAAATAAACCCTGAATAATCAGTGCATTCTGTCGTAGAGATTGCCATATCTATCTCATCATTTTTGAGCGCTTCCATCAGGAAAGGACTGCGTTTAACCACGATTTCGATGATCAGTCGTGGATAAGCCTTCGAAAAGCGCGCCAGTAATTCCGGTAGGATTGTGTTGGCCGTATCATCCGGTGAACCGATACGCAGCACGCCATCAACATCGTCGTACATTAATGAAAGGCATGCTTCGTCGTTTAGGTTTAAGATACGGCGGGCATAACCCAGCATTTTCACGCCATGCTCAGTCAATGACTTACCTCGGCCGCTACGGACAAAAAGCTCCTTACCGATGAGAGACTCCAGACGCTGCATTTGTTGACTGATAGCAGACTGCGTACGATGTACTGATTCGGCAGCCGCGGCAAAGCTATTCCCCTCAACTACTGCAATGAAAGTGCGTAACAGATCCAATTCTAAATTGGGTATAGGACGTTGTATTTGTATCATAGTTTGACCTTTCATCATCTCGGTGATGCCTTCGGTCGGTTGAACAGGTATGACGTGTGATCCGGACTTCATGACATCCATCGCCGCTCACTGTCCCCGCTGAACTCCGGCCGCGTATATCGCCACGGTAAGAGGCCTGCTGGTCACCTACGCTATCGCTGCCCAGCGTGTCCCTACGCTTTCAGCTTACCTACACCTACGAAGCCCGTAAACCCGGCGTCAAAGAGAGGATTGTTGATCTGGCCTTCAACGGCTCAGGTGTTCGTGATACCGCTCGTATTCTCAATTCTCTCCG
>NZ_AFJI01000013.1 GCF_000264785.1 Edwardsiella ictaluri ATCC 33202
CTGACAGTCGGCTTTGTGCCAGAAGCGGACATTGCTATCATCAGCTTTTGTTTATTTATGGGGAGATGGTCAAGTAAGTGCAGCTATTCAGTCTTGTACTAGGCTTTACTGATTAGAGGTATTTAACAGCTAATCAGTTATTCACTAAATACGGAAATGTTGTTTAATTTTTCTTTTTTGTTCTTTGTATTCTATATGCCCTTTCTTCAACAGTAGTTAATGGCTTGTATGTTGAAGTCTTTACCCCAACGTGTCGGGCAGTTGGCTCCCTAGCGGTGAAGCGTCTTTGGAAGTCAAGAGATACACCATTATTTTCAGCGAGCATGCGAACATACCCTCTAATCATGTTTTCTTTGAATTTAAACCAACCCTTCCGTCCCTCGAAAGCATTTACTATCACTTCTCCAAATTCGGGGGATTTTAGTTTATTAAATTGCCTGTCAAATTGGCTTTCAGAAAGTGCATTTAATTGCTTTTGGTTGCATATTTCACTATATGAATGCTTTATTGTCTTTTTCTCGCGCTGTAAGTCCTCAGCATCAGCCATAGCCCATAGCAAATGGTGAAAGTATTCTTGCCTCCCTAGTGTAGCAAGAACATAGTCATGCTTTAATGTCTCAGATATTGAATCAACAGCATCATTTAAACCTTCCCAAAAAATGTCGTGATCAATTATTTCAATATTTTCACTTTTTGCATGAGCACAGGTTAGAATTTTTTCACATAATAAATGTACGTAATGGGGGAACCCATCACTCAATCCCGCTATTTTATGTCTTATGTTATCATCTACTTTCAATTCAAAAGCACCGAAAGCATTATCTATTATTTTAAATCTTCCATTCCAAGGTAATGCTTCTAAATGAGTTTGATGAATTTGTCTTTCACTGGAAAGGTGCCCGCCAATCAGGGAGTGTAATGAATCACTAATTCCAGTAAATATTAATTTCACATTGATGTTCTGATCACCTAATGCTTTTACTAGTCGTCCGAAATTTTGCTTTTCATGTTGTGATTCTATCTGGTCAAACTCATCAATCACAATGAAAGGTTTTTGAGAGTGTATTTTTGTCAGGTCTTCCAAGGCTAGGACTGCTGAAGATATTGAATTGATATTTAATTGGGATCTTTCATCTGTTTTTTTTACGGTTGTATCTAGTTTGAATCCAAGTAGATTTATTCCGGCGGATATGGATCTCTCATTTTTATAGTTTTTGCATGGCTTTGTTTTTACTACAATATCATTAATTATTGATGCTAAAGTTGAAGATGGTTCGCAACCTACAAAAATAGGTTCGTTTTCTTCTTGTAGCTTATACGCAATTGTATGTGCTAAAGATGTTTTGCCAACGCCGCGATCCCCATAAATAAATACGCTTCGACCATCAGAATATAAAACCGACTCGATTGCGCCAAGTTGTTTTTCTCTACCGAAGAGAAGTTCAAAAGTAGATACGGGTGCCGCCGGACGTACGACTTGATTTAACAAGGTATAAAAGTCATGATTACTCATAGCATTTATCGACATTTTGAAATTCTCCTCGATTACGTAACTTTTATCTATTCTATCCCTAATTGGTTGATTTAACATCATTTAGATTATTGACGATGTTGCAAATTGCTTGTTCTTTTCTTCGCAACTCACAATATTTCCTCCAGATTTTTGCTATCCAGCACCACTACGGCAAAGCTCAGCGTGCGCAGCCGTCCGTGCTCGCGCTGCTGGTCTATGCGTGGGGTGGTTCGCCAGGGGCTTTGCATTCGACAAAAACGAGACGGCCGCCGGGTGGTCGATTGTTTTAGTGAGTTAAGTCTTTTGCGAGGCTTTGCTAAAGCGTCACTTTTTTCATAATAGGGCCTAAACTTCCGCTTTTCGCTCTTAGCTGACATTGAGTTGTCCCTAGTGACAGTTAATTGCACTCGACATTGTCCGCTGCTGGCCAGGGATGCCATGGCACCGTGATGCTTGGGGATGCCTGGGAACTGAGTTATGCGAATCTCTTCGCGCAACGCCGAGTGCATTGTTTTGATTGTTAAAGAGCGGAGCGTCCGGTAGGGCGCTTATAGGTACTCACAAATGCCTATGCGGAAACAGCCTGATCACCCCCATGTTTTCACATGTGTTTAACCCCTCGCACTCGTCACATCTGCTGATATCAGGCTGTGAGTCGAAGTGGCCATCAAGTTGCAGTGTTCCGTCTCAGCGATATAAATATACCCATGGGTAATTGTAATTAGCAATACCAAAAGGTAATTTTTTGATGGGATTTCACACTCATTTGATATTCAATGGTTTTTATTTTTTGCGGGAGGGTGTTGGCGGTAGGGCGATGGGATTTTGGTCACAAAAAACCGGCACGAGGCCGGTTCAGAGGTGAGAAAATCAAGTTGACTAAGGTAGTCGGACTAAATTGCTTGTCTGGCAAAAGTGATTATTGATGATTCATCGCTATGCTCAATGTGATTAATTCCTTTCTCATCAAATGTTTTACGGATCTCACGCATCGCCTTTACCTCCAGAGCTGTTGGCTGGGGTGGGGGATCAATGGTGAACAGCACATTCGATAACGATAGGATTCTCTCACTAGCAGCCCTCAAAATCTTGGCTGTCCATGAGTCGCAATGTTCCATCATCCTTTCTGGTTTGTCTTGAGTAAATGCCAATGGTTTGATGGCGCATAAAATCTTATCATTCTGCCGAGCAACAAGCGGGATAGAAAACCTCGTCAGCTCACCACCAAGCATTTCTTTTTTAAATACATTTTTAAGATCGTTATAATGTAAGAATCGGTGTTTTAGCTCTCTTGTTAGAATGGTTTCACGTGATTCTTTTGTGACTTCAGAACGATTAACAAATTTGTTATAAAGTTCCAATATCACTTCCTGCGGATGCTCCGCCATAACCACTCTGGCTGGGCTAAAGTGAATAATTGATTCTTTTCTTTCAATTAAGTAATTGAAAAAATTAGCTAATTTTTCTGGTTTTTGAAATCTACAACTCTGTTCCTGGGCAAATTTCAACTCTATGTCAATCGCCTCTTTGGCTCGCGGGAAGATGATCTCGTCTTGAAAAAAGTTTTTTACTCTCGCGTTGTTGCCTTTGGTGAGGAGATAGTGAAATTGCCCCAATTTTGGAGCACAAAGAACCACACCGATGTTTGCAAACTCTTCGGTTTCTGCATACGGCGCATATCTAATTATGCTGTATAGGCATGGCGTGGTCATACGATGCTACTCCAAAATTCTTTACTTCCAACTCTGTTTAGGCGGGTCGTGATGTCGCTTAACATACGTTTGCGCTCATCATCTGATGAAAACCACTCGTCAGGAAGTTGAGCAAAAGCCAACTCCAATGTACCGATAGCCTTAGTTGCAAGCTCTACAAGCTCTGGCTCGTCAAGTATGTCATACACCCAGTTCCCGCCTCTAGGTGAGTATACATGTACATCATATCCATCGTCAGTTATATCGTGTGCGAATGCTAGGTTATGATCAATCAGGTAATACCTATCATTAACCGCATCAAAAATAATATTTACATTCCCTCCGAAGTCGGTAAGCGTCCTATCTGAGTTGTTGATCCATCGGTCAAAGAAGAAAATCTTCTTTTTTTCTTGAATCGTTAAGGAGTTACGTGCCTGCTGGATGTTAATTATTGAAGCGTTTTCAACAAATCGAGTGGCAAAGGCGGGGCCAGGAAAGAGTTCGTGGCTTAGGTCTGGCATAAATTCAATGAGTTCCTCGCCAACGTCGACGATGCAAAAATCGGGACAAGATAGTCCTATCTGCTGCGCAAGGTGAGCGGAGATGAATTCTGCGACAAGTTCGTACTGCCGTAACTTTGGTCTTCCTTTCACTACGTATGCAAGACCATCTTGGCAAGTACAAAGAAAGGGGTTGGTTATTCCACCATTCATTCGTCTTGTATAGGCCGTTACAGGAAGATAATTATTTTGCAAAATCTACTTTCCATGACTGTAATATCTAAAAATGGTGGCAGATTGATGCATGAGCCATGTCCATACATACATGGCGTTACACCAGTCTGATACCATTACGAGCTAGGCGTAACCCATAACTTCTAGCGACTCAGCCAAACATCTCTTCCGGCCACTGCGACATGATCACTTTCCCCACGAACGTGCAGCCATCACTACACGTTAGGAGGGGAAACTGTGGGTTGAGCGGCTGTAAGTAATTGATCCCGCTATCGCGGATCAGTTTCTTAAAAGTGAATTCGTTGCCGTTCACGCGTGCAATGCAGAAGTCGTTCACTTCAACATCCTGATCAGGGTCGACCAAGATCAGCATCCCTTCGGGAAAGCTGGGGCGGTTTCCCGCCGGCGCCGTCATCGATGCGCCGTCAACCTCAAGCCAGAACGAACGAGAACCAGCCTTTTTGGACGTCTCTATCCAGGCCTTGGCATCTTTCTCCGCGTATGACTCAGGGGTAGAGGTGAATGCCCCTGCCTGAACAGTAGTGAATAGAGGGTATTTATTTATTGATGAGATGGATTTTTCATCATGATAACCATCATTAATTCTATCCATCCAGCCGCGGGGAAGGCCAAAAGCAGACTCGATCACCTCGACCATATCATCAGCTATTCGCTTCTTCTGCTTTTTCCCTTCAGGATAAAGCATTCTTGAAATGTATGACGGCTCCCTGCTGATTTTTCTTGCTAAATCAACAGCTTTCCCTCCACACATTTCGTCCCTCAGCTTGATCAGCTGAAGCCTTCTTATCTCGTATTTATCCATTTTTAAAGTTTACCTCCAAATACCAAGAGGTAAATAACCTGCGGGTATTGACTGGTTATTTACCTATGGGTAAGCTGATTTCATCGTAACGGGAGATAGACATGAATGAGCTTCGTATTTATTTGAACGGACTATCTCAGATTGACCAAGCCAGCTTTGTTAGCCGCTGTGGAACCTCAATCGGGTATCTCCGGAAGGCAATCAGCACTAATCAGACGTTGGGGGCTGAACTGTCAGTACTAATCGAAAAAGAAAGCGGGGGAGTAGTAACCCGCCAGCACCTTCATCCTGAGAAGTGGGCCAGCATCTGGCCTGAATTGCTCGCAGTCTAGCGTCTGATCTCTATCCAAGTAACCACAGGCGTAGGAGGTAAACCGTGGGTAACGAACCGTTGTGGAAGGTAGAACGCCAGCCTGCCTGGTTGGTAGCAGCAATCAAAAAGACGATCGCCGGGTTGCCTGACGGGTATAACGAGGCAGCTGAGTGGTTGGGGGTAACAGATAACGCATTGTTTAACCGCCTGCGTACCAATGGAGATCAGATATTTCCTCTTGGATGGGCATTGGTGCTGCAACGCGCTAGTGGAAACCATCACATCGCTGATGCAGTGGCAAAGGCTTCAGGTGGCGTATTCGTACCGATGGCGGAGCTAGAAGAGGTCGATAACGCGGACATTAATCAGAGGCTCATTGAAGCTTTTGAGCAGATAGCTTGTTACTCGCGAAAGATTAAAAAATCCATTGAGGATGGGGTCATCGATCCATTGGAGCGAGAGGCGATTACTGATGAGTTGTATCTGACGATAACGAAGCTACAGGAGCATTCGACACTCGTATTCCGAATCTTTTGTGCCCAAGAAAGGGTGGCGCACCGGGAATGCCGTCCCAGTGCGCCTGCGCATAACTCGTGTGGAGATTAAGACGCATGGACATTCTAAGCCCAAACCGCCCCCGGGCGCAATTTCGGTGCCGGATCGCCGGTGGCCGTCTGAGCTATGAGCAAATCGTAGCGGGGCAGGGGACACCTGGCAACAACCAAGTGCGCCGGGGATTAGTAGTCAGCCGCGAGGCGGTGGGTATCGCCTGGGGGGCGTTTTACGGGAGGGGGGGATCATGGCTAAGTATCCGCGAGTCGGCCATCTGTACCAAGACGTGTATGGGCATACCGTGCGTGTGGTTGCGACGTGCGCAGAGAGGCAACAGGTTACCTATCTGCGAACTGAACCGGGCTGTGGCTGGCGGATTAACGCGGCCTTGGTTGTGTTCAACGCCTATTTCAGGAGGTGCGCATGAGGATTGAGCAACGGTTAATCGCCCAATCCAGCCCAACCGGTGCTGCATCAGTCAGGAGCAACTCATTACCATGCGCCATGGTGGGTCAGGCCGCTTCATGCTCAAGCGTAAAATCGAAATGCACGGCGCTGAACGGGAAAACGATTTTTCCATCAGTATCGTGGTCGATGACACCCGCTTTTAGCAGCATGTCCACGTCGCGGTGCACCGCCCTGAAATCGCGCCCCAACCGCCTGGCCAGCTCACGGATTGACATTGATCCGGCGTTGGTCATCTCGTTGACAATGTTCAGGCGTCCTGGGGCCAGCATCACTTTTGCCAGTGATTCAACGTCGGGGAATGAGATGGAGAACGGTGTTTCTACCGGCTCGCCAGACATTGCCGCGGCAAATGATCTCTTGGTGTCTTCCTGTGACTGTTTTGCTGTCATAACTCTGACAACCAATGTATTCATGATGTTAACTCCTCAGAGCCTGTATATCGGCGTAAAACTGTTCAATCAGGTCGGTCAAATCAGAGAACGTGACGGGGAGCTCGCTGCCGCCGATATGTTTGTGATCGCCTTTGCCGGCCTCGTTGTCGTAGCGCATTACGCAGACGCCGTTAACGACATAAGCCAGTCGGTATTTGTAGCCGTGATAGCTCCCCAGAACAGAGGGGGCTACAGCCCAGACCACGATGTCGGCAAATTCATTTTCGCCTTTCAGCACTTCGCGCTTTTTGTAGATCAGTTGAGCTGGCACGGTGTTACCTCCTGTACTGATGTCAACCATAACATCACCCTTTTGGTGATGTCAACGATGTCATCAGTTGATTGTCTGAGCTCAGGGGGGTATGCTAGAAAGGCAACGGCAAAATCCGTTGCCGGGATTTGCACCCCGGAATTGATCACAGCGCACGACCGCGCTTTAGCGGTTTTTTTGTGTGCGATGCACGGCTACATCCAGTTTATGGTGGGGCGTGCAGGGCAGTCTTCGGACTGGCCGGTTTCTGTGGTCACCGGTAGTGCAAACCCTGCACGTCTCACCACCCATGAGATTTGCACCTCTAGTGGTGAGTTGAAAAAACTGACCACAGAGGCTGCCATCATGGCTACGATCCCCGTCCCCGATCACCCTGAAATCACCGTTATCAACGGCCAGGTTGTTACTTCTTCTGTCGCTATTGCTGACTATTTCCTTAAGCGTCACGATGACGTTCTAAAGAAGATCCGCACTCTCGAATGTTCCCCCGGTTTTCATGCCCGCAATTTTGCGGTTTGCCGTAAAAACAGTGCGTTACAGAACGGCAAACCTCAACCCTACTACCAAATCACCCGCGATGGTTTCGCGTTCCTGGCGATGGGCTTTACCGGCAAGCGGGCGGCCCGGTTCAAAGAAGCCTACATCACCGCCTTTAGCCAGATGGAAAGGGCCCTAAACGGCGCACCAGCGCTACCGGGCCCCGCACACAATGCGCACGCTGTATATCTCTACATGACAGAGATCCACCGGGTGTGGATGGCTCACCTGCGCCCCATGCTGGTGGCTTCCCAGTCTCCCTTGGCTCATAGCCTGCATGACTACATCAACGATGGTCTTTTCGCCTCAGCGCTTGTCGATCGTTCGCTGAACAGCAACAAGGAGGTATGCCATGAGTAGCAAATTGCATGGTCTGGTATGGGAAGGGTGTGCCCATGCTGGTCTGATCCTTTCCCGCGTGGCTGTGATGGCACGGCTGGCGGATTACAGCAACGATGAGGGGCTGTCGTGGCCGGCGGTGGAGACTATCCAGCGTCAGATAGGTGCCAGGAGCAAGACCACCGTTTCGGCGGCGATAGATGAGCTGGCGCGTGATGGCTGGCTGACTAAGACTGCCCGTAAGTCTGGTGGGCGTGATCTGAGCAATGTTTACCAGATCAATGTCGATAAGCTGGAGGAGGCGGCAGCGGCGGCCCGCATGGCCAACAAGTCCAAAAAGCGGGGTGGGCGCGTTACCCCCCCAATGATTGACCCCTCAAATATTGACCCCCCAACGGTTGAGGGGTTAACGGTTGACCCCCCAAATATTGACCCCCCAATCGTTGAGGGGTCAACCATTGGTAAAAACACCCCCGTTAAGGGGTCAATGGTTGACCCCGATCCGTCAGTTAAAACAGATCCGTCAGTAAAAAGATCTTCTTGTCCGGACGCTGCGCAACCGGACGAGTCTGACCGCGATCATGAATTTTTGGCCCGTCATCCGGATGCGGTGGTGTTCAGTGCCAAAAAGCGCCTGTGGGGCGGGCAGGAGGATCTGACCTGCGCCGAATGGATATGGGGGCGCATCCTTCGACTGCACGAACAAGCCGCTGAATACGATGGGGAGATGGTCAGGCCCAAGGCACCCAACTGGATAGCCTGGGCTAACGAGGTGCGCCTGATGTGCGAGCTGGATGGGCGCACTCACCGGCAGATTTGCGAGCTGTTTGGCCGGGTAAACCGTGATCCGTTCTGGTGCCGCAATGTCCTGAGCCCGGCGAAGTTGCGTGAGAAATGGGATGAGCTGGTGATCCGTCTGGGGGCACCGGAAGCGGGTGTTCAGGATCGCTCACTGAAAACCCTGCTGGGGGCGGAGTGGAACACGGCGCAGGGATGGGAGGACGTGCTATGAAAAATCTGGTTTCTGCCGTACAGCGCCGGGATGCAGCCGCACTGTCCCGCATGGCTGGTCAGCCCCTGCAGGCGCGGGTGGTGAACGGCAACGCTGAAAAGCTGGTGGATGTGCTGTTTGAAAATCTGCTGCTGCTGTTCCCGGCGGCGCGCAATACGGTGTTTGGCGCGCCGGATGAGGTGGCGGCGATGAAGCGCCAGTGGATTACAGCATTCGCCGAAGGGGGGATTACGACGCTGGAGCAGGTCAAGGCCGGTGTCAGCATGGCCCGCCAACACGGTGGAGATTTCTGGCCCTCCTGCGGGCGCTTCATGGCGTGGTGCCGTGAGGGTGCGCGGGGTGCGGGTGGATTGCCCTCTGACGATGAGGTGCTGGCTGAGTTCCACCGCTATGCCCGCGATAAACACCGAGTTGCCACGCCGGAGGCGTTCGACTGGGCACACCCGGTGATGTACTGGGTGGTGCTGGATGTACGCCAGCTGATGTACCGGTACAACTACACCGAGGCCGAGGTGCTGCGGGCGATCAAGGCGCAGATGAAGCAGTGGGCCAAGGAGATGGCGGCCGGAAAAGTGATCCCACAGCCGGTGGCCCGAATTGCCGATTGCCGCAGGCCCAAGACGGCGGCGGAGCTGGCAGGGAACGCGGAGCATTACCAATCGGTCGGGGTCGCTGCGTTGGCAGCTATCCGCCAGAAACTGCGGGGGAGTTCAGGGGAGGGGGCGGTATGAGCAGAGAGAATTCGGCTATGGCCGATGCACATTGCCGGCGGGCAGAAGCGTTGGTCTCCCGCGGGCTGTATCGCCGGGCGCTTACTGAGCTGACCAGGGCGGCGGAATTTGCCGATGCGGCGCAGATAAGCAGGGTTGTGGTGCGCCGTAACGAACTATCGCGCCATGTGCGTTGTGCTCAGCGTGTCAGCGGTGATCCGCGTATGGACTATGAGAGCTGCGTGGGGGAGTCCTGTGAGCCTTAAATCAAGCAGGGGGGCGGCCGTTATCCCACAGCCGGTGATCACGCTGGCGGCAGATGAGGCACCGGCGGCGGGGTTTATGCTGCGGCCCAAGCTTCTGCGCTGGGAGAGTGGTAAATACACGCGCTGGGTGAAGACACAGCCGTGCTGCGGGTGCGGAAACCCTGCCGATGACCCACATCACATCATCAATTCGGGATTGGGATTGGGTGGCATAGGAACTAAAACGCATGATTTGTTCGTGATACCGCTGTGCCGGCGGTGCCATGACGAACTACATCGTGATGTGGGTGGCTGGGAGCAGAGGAACGGCAGCCAGTTGGTGTTGTTGGTGCAATTCCTGAATCGGGCGTTGGGGATAGGTGCCATAGTGAAGGCGTAATGTGTGGAGGGTGTGGATGCGTGATATGTCGAAAGTATTGGAGCGTTGGGGTGGGTGGGCTGCTTCTGATCACGCCGGGGTAGACTATTCTCACATTGCTGCCGGATTCAAAGGGCTGTTACCTCAATCGGGGAAAATGAGGCTGTCATGTACGGATGATGATGGCCTTATCATTGAGGGATGTCTGGCCCAGTTAAAGAAACGAAAGCCATATGAGCATTCTTTGCTGGTGGCACATTACCTTTATGGCATTTCAAAACGGAAGATTGCCAAGGTGCGTAAAAAAGATGAAAAGCTGATTCGCATCGAAATACAGATGGCTGAGGGGTTTATTGATGGGTGTTTGTCTATGCTGGATGTTTGCTTAGAAATGGATGGGATAGTATAAAATATTTAAAACTCCCCCCCGTTGGGCTGGGGGGCTGGCTTGTGGTTATCAGTTATACGGCATACGTTTCTGCCTGAGTATCATAGCGAGTCCATACAGCGCGCTTTTCAGCGAGAGAGCATTCTATTGATAATTGGAAGGTGCCTCGATAGGTATAGTATGTTGAGTTTCCTACTTTACTTCTTAAAAACACATGATGCTTTTTATTGTCTGAAATTTGTTTTTTCAGATAGGCTTTAGCTTCCGCTGCATCACCTTTTTTACGTTCGTATATTTTTGTGCCGCATTTGCTGATTTCATTTGACCACTCTTGGTTATCCGTATCGGGAAACCATACCCAGAAATCATGTCGTCCGGTAAATGTTCCCCCACATTGCAGCGATTTTATTTCACGGCCGAAGCAGTTGACTGCATCAGCTTTCAGGCTGAAGCGAAGGTGGTCAGATACTTTTATATGGCCTGCAGAAATGGCGCGTTTAGTGATGGCCTTAATCATTGATAGAATCTTCTTTTCCCAATATGTAGAACGTACCGGATAAGCACAAAAAAATCACTAACGCGGTCCGCATTTTGTTGTGTAGTGTGTTAAGAGTGGTTGCTACGTCACACCGCTTAATCATCGAAATCTGCTTCCTTGAGGGGACTGGTGGATGTTGGAGTGCTCAGGCAGTTATGTGCTTGTTGTCGAGTTCTGGGCTCATTTTGATTACATATGCAGTATGAATATAGTTCGCATCATAATATTATGGTATTGAATCTATTTCAAATCGAACGATATTAGTGATATGCCTAACCATCCCCTGACGGAGATGTATGATAAAAAACAATGATGAAAGTTATAATTTATATATTTATATTTTGTCAATGGTTCGTTCTCTTCCAGAAGATAAGCGGCATGCAATAAATACGATAGAGAAACAACTGGTTGATATTGTAGATAAAAATCATGATGTTGGTCTGTTGGCTATTTCGCTGTTTTTATTTGAACGTGGACAGGATTTTTTCAGGGAAGATACATATCAAAATTAGTCAGTTACCCTTAATCGTGAACCCTGGCAAACGCCGGGTTTTTTTATATCTGAACCCCATAGAGGGGATAACGAGATGGCGACTATGCACCATAACCCGGAAACCTGGCTGGACTGGAAAGAGCTGTTACAGAGCTGGTGGCAGGGCGACACACCGGTAGGCGGTGTTCTGCTGGCGGCTATGACGGCGGCTGTCCGGGTGACGTATCAGGGAGGTGGGTGGAAGCAAACGGCGTTAGAGGGGGTGCTGTGCGGCGCGCTGACGCTGACCGTGGTGGCGACGCTGGACTATTTCAGCCTGCCGAAGTCGCTGACCCCGGCCATCGGCGGTGCGATAGGTTTTATCGGCGTGCAGCAGATCCAGCGTTTTGCGATGTATATCCTGCAGCGCAAGCTGGGGATGCCGACAGACAAGGAGCGGTAATTATGGCACTCACCAAGGATCAAATCTTCGATGCCCTGCTGGGGCGTGAAGGAGGATACGTCGATCACCCCAACGACAAGGGCGGGCCAACCAACTGGGGGATCACCGAGAAGGTGGCCCGTGCTCACGGCTACACCGGCGATATGCGCAACCTGACGCGGGCGCAGGCGCTGGAAATCTATGAGAGCGACTATTGGTCAGGGCCCCGCTTTGACCTGGTGGCAGACTATTCCGAGCTGGTGGCCGCCGAGCTGCTGGATACCGGGGTGAATATGGGGCCATCGGTTCCCGGCAAGTGGCTGCAGCGCTGGCTGACTGCCTTTAACGATGGCGGACGTCTGTACCCGGATATCAGCGCCGACGGGGTGATTGGGCCACGTACGCTCTCTGCGCTGCGTGCCTATCTGGATGCCCGGGGTGCAGAGGGGGAGCAGGTGCTGCTGCGGGCGCTGAACTGCAGTCAGGGCGATCGTTATCTGGCGCTGGCCGAGCAGCGGGTGCAGAACGAGTCATTTCTGTATGGCTGGGTACGGGAGCGGGTGGCGCTGTCCTGATCGTCTTTGATGTGAAGCCAGAATTAACAGGTCGCTTAGGCGACTTTTTTATTACTGACGAAAGGAGATCTATATGTACGCACTAAAGAAAATCACGGTAACAAACGACGGTCGATGTGTTGAAGAGGTGCACGTTTTGGGAAGCATGTACCGGGTTGAGTTTCATCCGAAAGACCCGAAACAGGCTGCCAGTATTGAGTATTTTCGGCGCGGTAACACACCGAGCATTTCTATCGCAAAGAGTGATGAGGCGTATATCACCACGTTAACGGGTGATACGGTCAGATGTATTTGTCGAGGGGATGCGAGTGCTCGCCAGGCTCTCATGAGAGGGCTGGCGTAAGCCCGATCTGAGAATGATAGGCCCCGGTCTATGCCGGGGCTTTGTCGTATCTGCGTATCATAACGCATATCACCAAGAACCTTTCAGGATGAGCCTTGAGGAACCGGCTGGCTGTCGGAGCGTTCTTGGGGCCGTCTTCCTGTGCGAACAAGACTCATCACTAAAAGGTAAAGCCGGTATGAACGCATCTGCAGCATCATCGTTGAACGTTTGAGCTCCCCAAAACTGGGTAGCGCAAATGTTGACCAGCTCACCCCAAAACGAGGGGAAACTTCTGTGGGTGGGTACCTCGGTGCTGGCAATTAATTTGAGGCTGTATCAATAAGCCACTGACGCTTACCGCGTTGGTGGTTTTTTTATATCTGCGCCATGCCCGGCGCATGTAAATCGCAGAGCCTTACAGAAATGAGCCTTGGAGAACCGTCGTTATAGGTGGCGACCTCTCTGCGGGCGGCGTTTCTGGGCAACAAGGCTCATTTCTATAGGAGTACGCTCAATGAAATATCCAACCGTGTTGGTAAACGGTGTGTCCGTTCGCGTTGATGAAGCGGGGCGTTATAGCCTGAACGATCTCCACATGTCTGCGGTAGCTTGTGGACAAGCCAAAGAAAATCAGGGCCCGAGCCAGTTCCTTCGAACTAAGAAGGTAAAAGCATTTGTTGAAACCTTGACCAGAATGCAGAAATGCATTCTGGAACAAAATCAGCCAGTTATTGTAATTAATGGCGGGTTTAATCAAGGTGTATGGGCAGAGGAGATTGTTGCCATACGCTACGCGGCATGGCTGAGCGCTGAGTTTGAGATCCGTGTGTATCAAACCTTTCAGTCTTTTGTCAGGAAAGGGTTTGACGCCATGACTCGGTTGAATAAGCTCGATCTTGTCATTAAGACTGAAACAAAGGATATCAGCCAGTGCGCAAGTCGAATGGCTAGATGGGGAGTGGGTGGGCGTAAGCGATTATTGCACACGGCCAGAGAAAGGATCGTGGATGAAGTGCAGATGTGTTTGCCGGG
>NZ_AFJI01000014.1 GCF_000264785.1 Edwardsiella ictaluri ATCC 33202
CAAAGCAAGTTTAAATTTCAGTATCGTAGGAATTAACAACTTCAAAAAATTTAGATCTATATTTTTCGGGGAGGTGTTCTGTTATTTCATATGGAATGACGCCTGTATCGTTAATAACCATAATATATGACTTTATGGCCTCTGTATGTTGATTCTGATAAGCCATAAGTATTCCTGGAGTATCATTGACTCCCTTTGCGGCCAGTAGTCTCGCGACTTTATATGGACTAAATTTAGCAGAACAAATAAGTTCTCCATATGTGCTAATAGCATTTTTATACCCATGGGATAGTGCAAAAAACAAACCATTTAGACCATTACTACATCCGGTATCCAATAATTGTTCGGTTTCCGATGGGTTGAATTTAAGGTTATCAATTATCATCCCATAAGATTTAATTATTTCCACATTCCCGTGATAAAGTGCCATGAATAAAACAGAGATACCATCATCCCTTCTGGCTGCAAGTAACTCTGCCGCTTTTGCTTTATTTAAGTTAAGATCTTTGAGGAGTTCTCCATAAGCTTGAATGACATCGATGTACCCATTCTGTGATGCTAAAAGTAGGCCAGGGCTACTATCATACCTCTTGGCAGCAAGCAGAGTCGCTGTTTCATCTGGGCTAAGATTCGCAGCTTTGAGGAGTTCTCCGTATGCCAGTACTGCGTCTGTATGGCCATTCTGCAGAGCGAAAAACAACCCAGGTATTTTTTTTGTTGTGTCATCAGTAGTGTTGGCCGCAAGTAAATTGACTATTTTATCATGATTAAAACACATTGCGTTTGCGTTAATAACATCTCCGTATGCCAGGATAGTATCTGCATGCCCATTTTGCATCGCCTGCGCTAAACCCGAGACTCCCCCCGCTCCTTTTGCTAGCAGTAAATCTGCCGTTTTTTCTGGAGATAAGCCTGTCTTTTTTGAGCAGTTTTCCGTATGCTAGAACTGTATCTGCATGCCCATTTTGCATCGACTGCACTAAACCCGAGGCCTCCCCCCTCTCCTTTTGCTAGCAGTAAATCTGTCCGTTTTTTCTGGAGGTAAGCCTGCTTTTTTGAGCAGTTTTCCGTATGCTAGCACTGTGTCTGTATGCCCATTTTGAAGAGCCATAAGCAATCCAGGTGTGCCATCTCTCCTCCGAGCAATTACTAATTCCTCCCTTTTTTTGAGCGTGAGTGCAGATAGATTTATTTTCTCAGTTACTTGTTGGATAACTTCTGTGAGTCCCATAGTCATGGCATGCCAAATTATATTTTGCTGAAGTAAGTTGTTGGGCAATCTGGTTATAATTGAAGTATTGACTGGGATATGTCTGTCTACCAGCATAGACACCCCGGCAGGGATAAGTTCGTGACATCGCAAGTACGGTTTTGTAAGAAAATCACCTGCAGTGAGTTTCTTTATGTCATCCTGATTATTGTCGCTGTATTCCGCTCGGCGGTGGGAGGCTGTATGATTAGGGTCGTAGAGGTAAATCACCCATATTTCTTTATTTATGGTGTTTTTTATTTTGAGGCCTAACGCCATAGCGTGACTGATTGTACTTAATTCTAGAGCTCTGAACTTATCTCCATTCAGTCTCATATCACTGAATGTGTCAAAAATAGCACACCCCCAATCTTTATTTTCAATGAGTTGAATAACACCTGGCGCAGTGCATGATGCTTCTCTCTCTATAACGGATATGTTACTATTAAGCGCCTCCGCAGAAGAGAAGTGTTTATAGTTAACTTTACCTTCACCTTGGTTAAACTGCGCGACCCAGAAGGCGGAAAGATGTCGACATGTTATTAGGTTGGAGAAGCTGTCTCTTACCTGGCAGTTTAAATTTAAGGATGTATTTTTCTTATCAGGGAAGTATGGTTTTTGTTTATCAATAAAACATATGGGAGATGCTGCTGGTTCAGGTTTTTCCGCATTAAGGGCATGTGGGTTTTCATCTGAGGTAATATCTTCTTTATCCGTGATAATATTCGGATGGCTGCTATTGGGTGGGGGGGTGAGCTTTATCATAATATATTAATACCTTATGTTATCCTATCAAATATGGTTTTTATAGTGCGCTGTAATTATGTTTTGTACGCTTATAAAGTATATCTTGTTTTTTATTTATGGCGCATATCATGACCAGGTGACCAGCTGTTTGACCGCGTAGTCACTCCGCGTCATGAGCGCTAGTTATAGCCCTATAGCCCATAACTACAGAATGTTAGTTTCGTTCACATGTTAATTTTTCACTGTGGCTGGTGATATGCATACTACCCGGCCAGTCACCTGCTCTATAAAGCATCGATGATACTCTATTTTCTTTTTTACTGAAGGATCATTTAACTATGGTTAATGAGTCGTTTACTCTACAGGTATGATGGTATAGGGGAATAGCCATTATATGGAAATTTGAGAACTGTATTCAGGAGGGAAGACAATGATATGACAAAGGATCCGGTTCTGGGTAGATACTACCGCCTCTATTAGCGTTATCTCTACGCCCCGAACCCCCATGATAGCCCACCGTGGTATTCGGGCTACAGTAACTACGTTACCACTGCAGGGAGATGTGGTAGAAAATCGTGAGTGCATTATTCACCGTTTTCTCCCCCGACGACGCTATCCGGGAGATCCCCCGCTGTCCTTTCTGATCGATAGACGCTTATTTAAACTGAGCTTTACTGAAAAGTCTAATCCGTTGTTATCCGTCACGAGCGGCGGCCGTGAACCATCGGTCGCCGGACGCTGAGTCGTGTGAGCGCTCTGTCTGGGGAGAGACCGCTGGGTAGTCCACCGTCTATGTCGCTGCTCATCTATTGCAGGTGAACGTCGACGGTGTGATAAAAATCAGTTACCGCTGCGGGATTGTTTGTCATGATAGCGGCCTATTTTTAGTGGTCTTAATCACATATGGATGCATGTATTCTTAATATCGGATGTTGCTAATGTGATATGAGACCAACACAACACGATGGGACGGTTCAGGCAAGGATCATGGAGACGCTACTGCTTTCTCCCGAGCTGCTCGGGGTTTTATTTTGCGTGGCGCTGTTCGCCGGCTTTATCGATGCCATTGCCGGCGGCGGCGGACTGTTGACGGTACCGGCGCTGTTGGCCGTCGGGCTGCCGCCCGCCCAGGCGCTGGCGACCAACAAGCTGCAGTCGGTGGGGGGATCTTTTTCGTCCAGCCTCTACTTTATTCGCCGTCGGGTGGTCAACCTTGCTGAGCAAAAGTGGGTCATTCTGCTGACATTTTTGGCCGCCGCGGTCGGTGCGCTGCTGGTGCAGCGTCTGCAGGCAGAGATATTACGCCAGCTGCTGCCGTTTCTGGTGATCGGGGTCGGGCTCTATTTTTTGCTGACGCCATCGCTGGGGGCGACGGAGGGCATACGGCGTGTCGGTATGCCGCTGTTTGCCGTGCTGGGCGGTGCCAGCGTCGGTTTTTATGACGGCTTTTTTGGCCCCGGCGCCGGATCGTTCTATGCGCTGGGCTATGTCATGCTGCTGGGGCTGTCGCTCCCCCAGGCGACAGCGCATGCCAAGGTGCTCAACTTTACCTCTAACGCGGCGTCTCTGCTGCTGTTTATCATCGGGGGAAACGTCGTGTGGAGCGTGGGGCTGTGCATGCTGGTAGGACAGGCGATCGGGGCCCGCGTCGGCGCCCGGATGGTGCTGACCCGCGGGCAGCAGCTGATCCGGCCGATGATCGTGGTGATGTCGCTGATCATAAGCATTAAGCTGTTGTATGACAACCACGGCAGCGACATCCTGGCCTGGGTGCAGCGCTGGCTGTAGCGCGGCGGATGCAAGGCGGCGGCGCCTGTGCGACAATCTGCCACCGTGATGCGGCGCCGTGGCGCCGCACGTTATTTTCTCATCAGGCCCAGAGATAACCATGCCCGAGATCCATCATTATCAGCAGTTAATCGATCTGTTCGCGCAGACGTTCGGCAGCGAATACCATACCCGCCTGGTGGCCGGCGACGGCGAACCTATCTATCTGCCGGCGGATGACGCGCATCCGGAGCACCGCATTCTGTTTGCCCATGGCTACTATGCCAGCGCGCTGCATGAGATCTCACACTGGTGCATCGCCGGGGAGGCACGTCGCCGCCTGGAGGACTATGGCTATTGGTACTGCCCGGACGGGCGGGATACCGACACGCAGTCGCGCTTTGAGGCGGTAGAGATTAAGCCACAGGCACTGGACTGGCTGTTCTGCGTTGCTGCCGGCTATCCCTTTAACGTCAGCTGCGATAATCTGGAGGGCACCTTCGAGCCGGATCGCATCGCGTTTCAGCGCCGGGTGCGTGAACAGGTGCTGATCTATCTGGCCGGGGGCATCCCCCCGCGTCCGGCGCAGTTTATCCGTACGCTTCAGGCGTTTTATCATACGCCGGCACTGAGTGCCGCTGACTTTCCCTATCCCGACGATTTACAGTGATGCGCGGTGCAGCTGACGCCGATACGCAAGGAATCCCCATGATTGTAGAGTTTGAAGAGCGTATTTTGACGCTGATTGATGAGATGGTTGACAGCGCCAGCGACGATGCGCTGTTTGCCGGCGGCTACCTGCGTGGCCACCTGACCCTGGCTGTGGCGGAGATCGCCCTGCAGCCGCAGGCCGTGCCCGCGATGCTGGATGCGGCGGTGCGCGCCAGTCTGGCGCGCGCCATTCACGCCGGAGAGCTCTCCCCGCCCGATCAGGCGCTGGTATACAACCTATGGCAGGATCTCTACCATCGGGCTCAGCATGAGGCATGAGGCATGAGGCATGAGGCATGAGGAATGAGGCATGAGGCTGGGTCTCTTTCGCGTGGTCAGGGGAGGGCAGGGTGAATCGCGGCTTTGTGAATGGATGGGGCGTCGCCCGGGCACCTGCGCCACGACAGATATGGCAAATTGTCCGGTTCGGGCGGCGCGGGCGTCATGGACGTGAAAACGTGCGGCGCCGGTTGGGCCAAACAAGATGTTTTCCAATGCCGCAGGACTGAATCCGTCAGCTGCAGGGCAGACATGCCCGATGGCGGCGCGCTGTTCTTGGGCGGTGCGTACGCGGTCTGGTCGGCGTACCGGCCTGCGTCAGGCTGTGCGGTGGATCTATATCCGGGGCTGGCCCCCCGCGTTGACGCCGTATTCTGATAACGCGAGAAGGGCGGCGGCGTGTCCCCCACCGCCGTATGCATCATGCCGGACCTTTCCCTTTAAGCCATTTACGCAGCCAGAAACGGTTGGGGCTGAGTGCGTCCAGCAGATCTTGCTCCAGCGGCAGCCCTTCGTCGTGAATTTGTCCGGCCAGCAGCTCGGCGCATAGCGGCGCGCTGCACAGACCGCGTGAGCCGAGGGCGGCCAGGATAAACAGATCCGGATGGTGCGGCGCGGCGGCGTTGGTCTCCGCGGGGACGCGCTGCTGCGGGCGAGGATGCGGATAGCGCGTCTGCAGCGCTGGGGCGTCCGGCAGCGCGCCGACCAGCGGCAGATGATCGCGCACGGCGCAGCGTATGCCGATCCGCGCTGCCGCGGCGCTGACGTCCACCTGCTGCGGCCATGTCACCTGCGGCAGAGACGCGATTAGCCGCTGGCGGTTTTCCTGTTGCTCCTGCGGGCTGTACTCCAAATCGGTGCAGTTGCGTCGGTAGCTGGCACCGAGGCAGTGGGTACCGTAGTCCGGGCTGCAGGGGGTCAGATAGCCGTCATGGCACAGCACCTGGCGCAGCGACGCCAGCGCCGGGGCGGTGGGAATATGGCTCACCTGGCCGCGCACCGGGTAGAGCGGCAGCGCATCGCTTTGGTTGAACTCACCGGTGCGGGCGCCGCCGGCCAGCACGACGCAGCCGTGCAGACGGGTAGCGCCGTTGGCCAGCTGTAGACGCCAGCCCTCTGGTTCCGGTAGCAGCCGCTGGACCTCATGGTTAAAGTACAGGGTGGCCCCCTGACGTTCCGCCAGCGCCAGGGTCTGGCGGGTCAGCTCAGCCGGATCCAGCCAGCCACCGAGGGGATAGCAGACGCCGCCAACCGGCAGCGGCAGGCCGCAGCGCAGGCTGAGATCGGCGGCATCCCCCCCCTGCGCCAGCCACTCTGGCCAACCGGCGTTCAGCAGCTGCGCTATTTTTCTCTGGCTGGCGTCATCGTAACCCAGCTGACTGACGCCGCACCATCGGTGGGGAAAGTCGGCGCCTTGGGCCGCCAGCGCATCGTAGGTGCGCAGGGCATAGGGAAAGGCGCGGGCGTAAAAGCGCTCCAGCGCATCATCGCGGCCGTTAAGAAGGGGGTAGAGTGCCCCCTGACGGTTGCCGGAGGCGCCCTGCGCCGCCTGCGGATCGGCGCAGTAGAGGGTAACGCGGCTGCCGCGCCGCTGCAGTGCCAGGGCGCACAGGGCGGAGGCGATACCGCCGCCGATCAGTGCAACTTCTTCAGGGCGGCGGGCCGCCGGGCGGGCATACCAGGGTGCCTGCAGCACATCGGGCGGCAGTGCTGCAGGGCGCTGTCCCGCCAGACACTCCCGCTTTTGTCCGAATCCTTTGACTTTACTGACCTCAAATCCGGCCTGGCTCAGGCCGCGGCGTACAAATCCGGCGGCGGTAAAGGTGGCGAAGGTCGCGCCGGGACGGGCCAGGCGCAGCATGGTGTTGAAGAGCGCAGGGGTCCACATATCCGGGTTCTTCGCCGGCGCAAAGCCATCCAGAAACCAGGCGTCCACGTGGCCATGGAGACCGTCGGGCAGCTGTGGCAGCAGCGCGTTGACGTCGCCGAACCATAGATCCAGCGTGATGTGTGGCGCCGGGTGCAGACGGTGGCAGCCAGGCAGGGCGTCGGGCCACACAGCGTACAGCTGTTCGCTGAGTTCTGCCAGCTCCGGCCAGGCAGCGTGGGCAGCGCGCAGGTCGTCGCGGCGCAGTGGGTATTTTTCAAAGCTAATGAAGTGCAGGCGCGACGGTCCCCTATCGGGATAAGCCAGTCGGAAAGCACGGTGAGCCTGCCACAGGGTGAGAAAATTCAGCCCGGTACCGAAGCCGGTTTCGGCGACAGTGAAATCGGGCCGGGAGCCAGTCAGCCAGCGCTGCGGCAGCCCGTTGCCCTGCAGGAAGACGTGACGGGTTTCCGCCAGCCCGTCCTGATTGGAAAAGTAGACGTCGTCAAACTGCTGCGAAACAGGCGTACCCTGTTGATTCCAGCTCAGCGATGCACTTTGTATCGATGTATGGTTCACGTTTTTTACCGCTAAATCAGTCAGTGGACGATTTTAACGGTCTGTGCCCGGGGCGGCAAATTTAGCGCTATCTGGTTTTACCAGCGCTGATCGGACTTGCCTCGGCGTACAGGTGTACGCTAAAGTGCGTGGCGAATCCCGAATGATAAAAATTTTTTCAAGAGGTAAGAAATGAAACGTGCAGTGATTACTGGCTTGGGTATTGTTTCCAGTATCGGTAACAACCAGCAGGAGGTGCTGGCGTCTCTGAAAGAAGGGCGTTCGGGGATCACCTTTGCGCCTGAACTGCAGGAGGCCGGCATGCGTAGCCAGGTCTGGGGCAATATCAAGCTGGATACCGCTGGCCTGATCGACCGTAAGGTGATGCGTTTTATGAGCGATGCATCGATCTACGCCTATCTGTCGATGCAGGAAGCGATCAAGGACTCCGGTCTGAGCGACGATATGGTTTCCAATAACCGTACCGGCCTGATCGTGGGTTCCGGCGGCGGCTCTCCGCGTAACCAGGTCGCTGGCGCTGACGGTATGCGCGCCCGCGGTATTCGCGGCGTGGGGCCGTATATGGTGACCAAGGCCATGGCCTCCGGCGTTTCCGCCTGCCTGGCCACGCCATTTAAAATCCGCGGTGTCAACTACTCCATCAGCTCCGCCTGTGCTACATCGGCTCACTGCATCGGCAACGCCGTTGAGATGATCCAGCTGGGCAAACAGGACGTGGTCTTCGCCGGCGGCGGTGAGGAAATGTGCTGGGAGCTGGCCTGTGAGTTCGATGCCATGGGAGCCCTGTCCACCCATTACAACGATGCGCCGGAAAAGGCCTCCCGGACCTATGATGCCAAGCGCGACGGTTTTGTCATTTCCGGCGGCGGCGGTATCGTGGTCGTTGAAGAGCTGGAGCACGCGCTGGCGCGCGGCGCGCACATTTATGCCGAAATCGTCGGCTACGGTGCAACCTCCGATGGCTATGACATGGTGGCGCCGTCAGGTGAAGGTGCGGCGCGCTGCATGCAGATGGCGATGCAGGGGCTGGATAAGCCGGTGGATTATCTGAACGTACATGGCACCTCCACCATGGTGGGCGACGTGAAAGAGTTGGGCGCCATCCGTGAAGTCTTTGGTGACCGTACGCCGGCTATCTCCTCTACCAAGGCGATGACTGGCCATGCGCTGGGGGCTGCGGGGGTACACGAAGCCATCTACACCCTGCTGATGCTGGAGCACGGCTTTATCGCGCCGAGCATCAACATTGAAGAGCTGGATGAGCAGGCCACCGGGATGGATATTGTTACCGCCACCACTGAGCGAGAGCTGGATGTGGTGATGTCCAACAGTTTCGGCTTTGGCGGCACCAACGCGACGCTGGTGATGCGCAAGTACAAATAACGCCGGAGACCGGTGCCAGAAAAACCCGCCGCGGCGGGTTTTTTTATACCTGGCATCTGTCTTCTGAATAGGTAACACTGATAAGGGCGGGATGTCTGGGCCGCCAGGTTTTGCGAAAGGAAACTTCATGGGACAGCTCAATCACTATGCCATCGCTTATCAGCAGATTAGGGCACTGATCCGCTATCCGGAATCGCTATATCAGTTTTTGGCCCGCCAGTGTACTCACCATGACCGGGCTTTGGATTTGGGCTGTGGCAGTGGTTTTTCCACCGCCCGTCTGCAAACCTATTTTTCACAGGCCACCGGGTGCGATCGCGATGAGGCGCTGGTGAACCAGGCGCGGGAGAACTACCCCCAGCTGACATTCAGTGTGGCTGCAGCTGAACATTACATCCCTGTACAGCCGGTCGATCTGCTGACCTGCGCTACGGCATTTTACTGGATGGATCGTCCGCTGATGCTCTCTCGGATGCCGCAGTTGCTGCTACCGGGCGGTATCTTTTGCGCCTACCGCTATGAGTTTCCGCTGGTTTACGGTCCGCTGCGTGATGTGGTGGAGTATGAGCTGGCGACGCGCTGGGCGCCGTTTCGCGATCGGCGTCTGGTGGACTATGACAATACACTGGAACTGATGCAGATCCAGCCGCAGCTACAGCACAGCCAGCGCCAGCTGTTTCCCAATATTCTGACCCTGAGCGTGGCGCAGCTGGCGACCTTTTTTCTGTCGACCAGCTATGTCACCCGCTATATGGAGGAACAGGGCGGGGCGGAGTACGCCAAGCGGCTG
>NZ_AFJI01000015.1 GCF_000264785.1 Edwardsiella ictaluri ATCC 33202
GTTTTTTATGGCTCCGAGAGCGGCGGTGCTACTCTTTCCACAGGATATGGCACATTTTATGATCCTTCTCCCGACAGATCAGAATACGGGCGAAGACATCCTCGATATCGTCGCTGTCCGGGTTACCGTTGGTCAGTCCAATCACCACCTCGGCATAGAAATCCGGGTTGAGATCGACCTCAACCTCAACATGCTCCTGCCAGTCCTCAGCCGGATCGAACAGCTCGGCGGCACCGCGCTGCTCAAACTGCAGGTTAAACAGCAGCACATCCGCCGGATCCAGATTGTCCGCCGCCAGCTCCAGGAAAATATCGTAGGCCTGATCCAGGGTCTCTTCTTCGTTCAGGCGGTTGTTTAAATCCATCATGTCAGTATCTCATTGGGGGCCGCAGTCGGGCGTAGGCCGACCGCAGACGGTTACAGCAAAGGGCTGAAAAAGTAAAAGAGGCGTTCGACGACGCGTTGCCACAGTGGGCGTTTTAACCACTCCAGTGGGTCCAGCAGGGAGGAGCGGGCGATATAGTCCTCTTGTACGCAGGCGAGATCGCTGCCGAAGCCGTCGTCGTCGATGACCAGCGTAATTTCGAAATTAAGCCACAGGCTGCGCATATCCAGGTTGACGGTACCGACCAGACTGAGCTGGCCGTCGACCAGCACGCTCTTGGTATGCAACAGGCCGCCTTCAAACTGATAGATTTTAACGCCGGCGGCCAGCATTTCGGTAAAAAAGGCGCGGCTGGCCCAGCCGACCATCATCGAGTCATTCTTTTTCGGCACGATGATTGAGACATCCACACCGCGCTGGGCGGCGGTACAGATGGCATGCAACAGGTCGTCACTGGGAACAAAATAGGGTGTGGTCATCACCAGCTGTTGGCGCGCGGAGTAGACGGCGGTCAACAGTGATTGGTGGATCAGCTCTTCCGGAAAGCCGGGGCCGGAGGCGATCACCTGAATGGTGTGGCCCGACTCTTTTTCAAAGGGGAGAATATTGCATATCGGCTCCGGTGGCAGAATACGTTTACCGGTCTCCATCTCCCAGTCGAAGGCATAGTAGATGCCCATGGTGGTTGCGACCGGCCCCTCCATGCGCGCCATGACATCGATCCACTGGCCGACACCGGCGTCCTGCTTAAAGTAGCGCGGGTCAACCAGGTTCATGCTGCCGGTATAGGCGATAAAGTTGTCGATCAGCACCACTTTGCGGTGCTGACGTAGATCCATACGGCGCAGGAAAACACGCAGCAGGTTGACCTGCAGCGCCTCTACGACCTCAATACCCGCTTCGCGCATCATGGCTGGATAAGGGCTGCGGAAAAATGCCACGCTGCCGGCCGAATCGAGCATCAGGCGGCAACGTATGCCGCGTCTTGCTGCTGCCATCATCGCTTCGGCAACCCGATCGGCCAATCCACCGGGTTGCCAAATATAAAACATCATCTCAATGCTGGTATGCGCCAGCTCAATATCGCGGATCAGGGCATTGAGCGTATCATCGGTAGAGGTCAGCAGCTGTAGCTGGTTACCCTTAACACCGGCGATACCCTGGCGCCGTTCACACAGCTGGAACAGCGGTGCGGCGACCTCGCTGTTGTGGGTGGCAAAAATGCTGCGGCAGCTGCGCAGATCGGCCAACCAGCGTGCGGTGGATGGCCACATCGTACGCGCGCGCTCGGCGCGGCGTTTTCCCAGATGCAGCTCACCAAAGGAGAGATAGGCGATAATGCCGACCAGTGGCAGGATGTAAATGATCAGCAGCCACGCCATGGCAGAGGGAACAGCCCGACGCTTCATCAATATCCGTAACGTGACGCTGGCGATAAGCAGCCAGTAGCCAAAGATCGCCAGCCAGCTGATTACTGTATAAAAAGTGCTCATAACCGCAGGTTGTCCTTGCACAAATCCATCAATTGAGAGTTTACGCACAGATATACAAAGAAGAAACCTTTAGCGGCTAAATATATACAGTTCGTGGCGTGCGGCGCTTTTTATACGATGTGCCTGCCCGGGGGTTGGCTTGTCTCTCAGGGGGGGTATAATCGCAGCGCAATTATCCGGAGGGGTACAATGCGACACAGTCGAAATGAAGTAGGGCGTTGGCGTATGCTGCGCCAGATCCATCGGCGGCGCAGCCGCTGGCTAGAAGGTCAGTCACGCAGAAACCGTCATATTTATTGCATTCGCCGCTTACATAGGATTCAGCATCACCGTTCTTTGCTCTATTCCGTGGCCTACGAGTGGTAGTTATTCAGCCCCGTTTTACGGGGCTGTGATAACTTTATCCGGTGCGTCGTAAATCTGGGCTGGTTAACCGTTTTAGGGCCGCCGTAAAACGGCCAGACGCCAGCGAGAAATGGGGCACAGGACAACGTTCGGTAGCCTCCGGCAAAGCACAAAACCGGTGCTGTCATTGCCAATGATTACCGTGGTGCTCTTCATATCGTCACAACGATAATCAGCAAAAGTTCAGGCAATCTGAGGTTCAACAGCATTGTGATTGTGGGCAGGCATCCGATTGGGTTGTACACATCCCTTTACTGTTTGAGAGATATTGATGTCTCCGGTCCCCGTGTTTTTTGTGCGCCGTTGGCAGTTGACTGACTACCGGGTTACCGGGTTACCGGGTCAGGCGGTTATAAACAGTTGTTCAGGTAAATCACACCGTGAATACCTGAACACAATTCTTGCGCGTAATCATGTCGTCAATATGGCACTATCTCCTGTGTACTATGCGAAATGGCAGAGAAAAGCATGTCCGGTTTAACTTGGCCAATACAGACCTACAGCGCTTGACTTAGTCTATGGTATATAAAAACACCAAAATGGTATAGCGCCGTAAACAGAAGGCTTGTCGTGCGTCAGTGGCTGAAGTAGCCTATCCTGCAGTGACTGTATTTTATATATGTTTAAAACTCCAGATCCCTGTTCATGCTCTTCGTGGAGGCGATGGGAATTGTCCTGTGAGGGGGTTGAGTAAAGCGGCGGCACTGCAGGAGTAATCTATACAGAATCGCTGGGAAATACATATCTGTGTTTATCTTAAGTGAAGTCGTCTATTTTTTTCAAAAATATATATTTACTCTATTGTTATAAACATTAATTAATGGTGGCATATGGAATATGCAATAAAGCAAATAATTAATGATTTTGAATCATTCGTGAAAAGTAAATCATTTTGTTGTATTGGAGCAAGGAGAGCTCAGGCCGAAAATAACTTACTCTATTTCCCATCAATGCATCCGATTGAAGATATAAGTAATGTGTATTTGTTTTTAGAGGATTTTGCATGTAACCAAATAAAAAATAAAAGATTTTATAGTGCTTTTTATAGTGCTGTTGTTTTTTTTGAAAACAAAAAGATTGCATCTGAAGATGATTTTGAAAATTTTCTCTGGGAAGTTCTTAAGGAATTGAATTCGATTGATTCACAAAAATACCAATGGGCCAGTGGATACTCAAGGAATACACGCGATGATAATTTTGCTTTTTCTATAGCAGAAGAAGCTTTTTTTATAGTCGGATTACATCCATTTGCACACAGACTAAGCAGGAACTTTAAGTGTCCAGCCTTGGTCTTTAATCATCATGAGATCTTTTCCGCATTAAGGCTATCTGGTCATTTTGATAAATACAAGGCAGTTATAAGGAAAAATGAAATGCATATTCAGGGGAGTGTTAATAGGCAATTGTCTGATTTCGGAAAAAATCAGAAGCTCCGCAATATGCCAGTGTTAACAAAGATATTTTTATCAAAAATATGGTTTTCAAAGAGGCGTTAAAAAATGACGGGTGGGTTTGCTACTGGTTTTTTCATCAGTTCAGGATTGCTGGTTGCCATTGGCGCACAAAATACTTTTGTTATCCGGCAAGGAGTGAAGAGGGAGTTTGTATTTACCGTTAGCGCAACCTGTTTTATCTGTGATTTTATTCTGATGTGCGTTGGCGTTCTTGGTGTTGGGGAGGTTGTTAATAAGAATGAAATTCTTCTGTCTCTATTAACTGTTGCCGGTGTGTTGTTTCTACTGTGGTATGGTGTAAGGTCTTTAAAGTCCGCATATTATGGTGAGAGCATTTTGATTTCCAATGGTGATGCTGTAAAATCGACATTATCGAAAATAATAATAACTACCGTCAGCTTTAGTCTTTTAAATCCTAATGTTTGGATAGATACGGTCGCAATTGTTGGTGGTGTATCATCAACCATTGATGATACACAAAGAATAAACTATCTTGCTGGCGCATTAACAGCATCATTCATATGGTTCTTTTCTATAGGATATCTTGCGGCATGGTTGTCTAAGATATTCATACGGCCATTGTTTTGGCGAATGGTTGATTTTTTGATTGGGCTTTATATGCTATATATAGCATGGTCATTATTATTGTTTTTAACAAATGATATTTCATTTGTGGCGGCATAGAATCATTAATTCTACGCTGAACATGTTATCTGTATGGATAACGCGCTGGAAGAGCCTATCCACTATTATAAGGGTGAGCGGATAAAACAGAGGTTAGATGGCCTGAGTCCGGTAGAGTACCGGCCCAGGCCATCTTGACAGGCCGGGTATGACTGCCCCAGTTTATGGGCTCAGTCAGTAAAGGATAGGGAGACTATCAGGGCTGGTTACTGCCCAGATAGGCATTCAGCATCCACACCTGTTTTTCCTGCTGTTTGATGTAGTCACTCATCAGTGATACTGTCCCTTCGTCGTCGGCTTCTGTGGCCAGATGCAGAATTTCCCGCTGTTGCTGCAGCAGCAGGGCATAGCCGCCCAATAATCCCTGTAGGGTACCGCGATCGTCGGTGACATTGACATCCTCTTTTACCGTTGCCTGTTGTAGATAGTCGCTGAAAGCGTGGCGTGGCCGGTATCCCAGCGTCAGAATACGCTCGGCCAGCTCATCGACCTTGAGCAACAGATCGTTATAGGTCTCCTCAAACTTGACATGCAGTTCAAAAAATTGTGGTCCACTGATGTTCCAGTGATAGCCTCGCACATTCATATAAAGAATTTGGTAGTTGGCCAGCAGGGCATTGAGGGCATCCGCTAGGACAGCGGACTGTTTTGGATCCAGGCCAATAGAGGTTTTCGCAGGTTTCTTGCTGTTTGCCATGGGCAGACTCTCCTTGAGTGATACGTGGATGCAGACAGGATTGACACCGGGTCAATCGGGGGAACGCGAGTTTTGCCGAATTTTTACCCATCCTGCCAGAGTCGTCGGCAGAGATCCAGTATGGAAAAGGTGCCGCATCCGGATGAAATAGAGAGGTAGATGGAAATAAAAGCAGCGAACGCATTTATCCGAATTATCATGATATTGCGACACGCGAGGAATCAGGGTAGACTGCCCGCCATCACAGCAATGTGACAGAAAAGCACATTTGGCATTTTAATGGAATCTCCATGTAGCCCCGCTAAGTGCGCTTCTCTGAGGTAAGGAAAAGCCCGCGAAAGCGGGCTTTTTTCTTGCCTTTAACCCGTTCTGAATAGCGTTGACAGGTTCCTGACTAAAATCTGGAGAACGTGATGATGACTGAGTTCAAACGTACCCAACGTGATTATCCTCTATCCTTTACTGTTCCAGAAGAGTTATGGGTTATCATGTGGGGGAACATCTGCAGAGTGAAAATGTGGTGAAAGCGTTCAGGCAGGCACTGAGGCGGAGAAAAACGACAGGCCCTCTGGTACATCACTCGGACAGCGGAGTGCAATACTGTTCAGCGCTTTATCAGTCAATACATGAAAGAAACGGGGTAATTGGTTCAAGGACCGATGGTTATGACTGTTACCAGAATGCGTTGGCTGAGCGGATAAACGGTATTCTGAAAAA
Organism: Edwardsiella ictaluri ATCC 33202; assembly: GCF_000264785.1. Classification (GTDB taxonomy): domain Bacteria; phylum Pseudomonadota; class Gammaproteobacteria; order Enterobacterales; family Enterobacteriaceae; genus Edwardsiella; species Edwardsiella ictaluri. The sequence continues at coordinate 5,836 of NZ_AFJI01000015.1, forward strand.
TGCGTTTTTACTCTCAGGCCCAGCGGATCTTGCGCAGGCCAGAACAATGGTAAAAGAATCTGTAGATATTTATAACCATGAGCGGCCACATCTGGCCCTGAAATAGAAAACGCCCGATGATGTTCATCAGGCGTTTACAGATAAAAAACTGTCAACCTATATCAGGACTAGTCACTTTTTTCAGCGCTGAATGCTGCGATACAGTGCTAGAACACCTGTTTGTAGGGGGTTACGCTGACTTGACGGTAGACCCCGGCGGCAACGTAAGGATCATTTCCCGCCCATGCCTGAGCCTGGCTCAGCGATTCAAATTCGGCGATCACCGCCGAGCCGGTGAACCCCGCGGCGCCGGGATCGCTGCTGTCGATGCTGGGCAGGGGACCGGCCGTTAGCAGACGCCCCTGATCGCGCAGCGTCTGTAGCCTGGCCAGATGGGCCGGACGTGCCGCCAAGCGCTGTTGCAGTGTATCTGGTGCATCCTGGGAATAAATCAGGTACAACATATTCTCCTCCTTTAATATTTATTCGCTCCAACCGAGGGTATTGTGCGCGGAGAGGGGCGCAGATGCAGTGTCTGGGGAAAATGCGCCGCTGTCTCGGCCAATACGTTAAGGTATTGTTGCCATAGGCGCAATATCCGTACCGCTGGCGCAGAGGATAATCCGCGCGGCCGCACAGTTTTATACCCTCTGACAGTTCCCAGTTGAATATGATTGCTATTTGCATTTAAAATTGACAACAACACGCGATGCCCATTTACCCATTGAGTTACCAATACCTTGTCGGCTGATAAATTAACCCTGAAGCAATTTTTCCTGGCTCGTCGTCTTTCTTGGCCGATGACGCTATCGGTATCCCTACATGCCTCGCTGATTGCCGGACTGCTGTATGCCTCCTACCATGAGATCCGTCCACAGCCTGCCGGTGATGCGGGGCAGATCCAGGCGATAATGGTCAATCCAGCCATGTTTTCCGTCGCTGGTGGCGCGGCGAGCGTGGCGCCACCGGCGGCGGCACCTCCTGCGACGCAGGGGACTGGATTGGCGCAGGCAGCGCTGCCGAGCGTCCCCGTCCCCCAAGAGTATAAGGAGAAAGATGCGCCGTCGCCCGAGAGACAGCAACCGAGACCAAACGAAAGGACGCCGCCTCGCAAACGGGAGGTGAAACCGGCGCCGCCGAAGGCGCAACCGCCGGTACAGACGCGGCAGGCGACGGTGGCCAAGGTGGAATCGCCGATGCCGCATGCAGCGATGATGCCGGACAAGGTACAAGGCGCAGCGTCAAAGGTGACAGCGGAGAGTGCTACGGGGACTTTACTAAACGCAGCACCGCAGGCAGCCGCCGGTCGTTCGGTGGCTGTGGGCGCACCTCAAGCCGTCAGTCGTCCTGAGCCGGCCTATCCCCAGCGTGCGCTGGCGCTGCATATTGAGGGGCGAGTGAAGCTGCGTTTTGACGTCGATAGTGAGGGGCGCGTCGGCAATGTCAGTATCCTGTCGGCCGAGCCGCCCGGGGTATTTGAGCGGGAGGTCAAGCGCGCCGCCCGCCGTTGGCGTTACCAGCCTGGACGCCCGGGGCAGAATGTTCAGGTGACTGTCTATTTTCGGATCGATGGCCGGGCGGCCGTCGAATGAGGGCTAGCCGGGCCCGTGATGGCCCGGCTTAGGGTCTTATTGTGCAGCGTCGTTACGGAAGTTGACTTTCCCAGCTGGCAGCGAACGGGATTTATTCGCGTCGTTTACCGCAACATAGGTAAACACCGCCTCGGTAACGCATTCGCGCTGTCCAATCGGCTCGGAGGCGACCTTTTTCACCCAGACCTCAATGTTTACGGTGATGGAGCTGCGACCGGTGCGAATGCAGTGGGCATAGCAGCACACTACATCGCCAACTGCCACCGGCTTAAGAAAGGTTATTGCGTTCACTGCCACGGTAACCACGCGTCCCTCTGCGATCTCCTTTGCCAGGATCGCGCCGCCAATATCCATTTGTGACATGATCCAACCGCCGAAGATATCACCATTAGCGTTGGTGTCGGCCGGCATAGCCAGAGTACGCAGAACAAGTTCACCTGCAGGTAAACGAAGTTTTTCGCTCATAGTAAATGTCAGTCTTGATGTCTCTGTGTCAAAAGAAACGCCGGTCAAAGGCCGGCGCACAGTCTTATGAATGCTTTTGTTCTTCGGACATATTGCGGTAAATATAAATTCCGCTCAGTAGCGTGAAAACCAGCGTTAGCGCCGTCAGCCCAAAGACCTTAAAGTCGACCCATACGCTTTGCGGCAGCCAGAAGGCGACATAGATGTTGGCCAGGCCACAGCCTAGGAAAAACAGCGCCCACGCCGCATTCAGACGGGACCATACGCTGTCCGGCAGTTGCAGCTCTTTCCCTAACATACGCTGGATCAGTGGCTTCTTCAGTACCACCTGGCTGATTAGCAGCGCCAGGGCAAACAGCGTATAGATAACGGTCACCTTCCATTTGATAAACAGATCATTATGGAAAACCAGTGTCAGGGTGCCAAAAATAGCCACCATAATAAAGGTGATCAGGGTCATTTTCTCTACCCGACGGTATTTCAGCCAGGTTAACACCAGCGCAACGGCGGTCGCGGCGACCAGTGCGCCGGAGGCAACATAGATGTCATACAGTTTGTAACAGACAAAAAATACTACCAGGGGTAAAAAATCTAACAATTGTTTCATTCGGCAGTCCATCCTTTCATCGATCGGGCGACTATACCTGATTCGGCACGGCGGCGGTATCTTTGTCGCTGCCGGGCCGTACGATCATGCCCGTTGATTATCTGTTATCCTGCATTATGCCGCCGTATTTCTCCCAGCTTTATTTTTTTGCAAAAAATTACACGTGAGCCCACACACCTGCCGACTTGACCAAGTGCGTCAGCCTATCCATGATGGAGATGGGCGCCTCTTAGGATTACGACGTTATGCAATGTGATTTTCTGCGCCGCGGGATGCCGGGGTTGTACCAACTGACGAAATACCGGCGGGAGTGGCTGGCCGACGATCTGCGCGCCGGGCTATCGGTTGCCGCCGTTGCACTGCCGACGGCGTTGGCCTATGCCGATCTGGTCGGGGTAACGGCGGTGGTGGGGATTTACTCCTGTATCCTGCCGATGATTGCCTATGCGCTGTTTGGCTCCTCACGCCAGGTGATCGTCGGGCCAGATGCGGCCACCTGTGCGGTGATTGCTGCTGTAGTGACTCCGCTGGCGGCAGGCGATCCGCAGCGGCTGTGGCAGCTGTGCGTTATGATGACCCTGATGACCGGCCTGTGGTGCCTTGTCGCCAGCCGCTTTCGCCTTGGCGCGCTGGCGGATCTTCTGTCACGGCCCATTCTGACCGGTTTGCTCAATGGTCTGGCTATCACCATCATGATCGATCAGCTGGCGAAGATGCTGGGCTACCAGCCCGCCTCGCGCGAGGTGATTGAACGCATTCTCTCGCTGCCCCACGACCTGCTCTCCAGCCATTGGCCGACACTGCTTCTGTCGCTGCTGACCCTGCTGGTCCTGCTGGGGCTGCGCCGTCTGCGTCCCGGCTGGCCAGCGGCGTTACTGGTGATCATCCTCGCCATGCTGCTGGTTTGGCTGGGGGGGCTGCAGCGCTTTGGCATTCAAACGATTAGCGGTCTTGACGGTACGCTGCCGGTGGTACAGTGGCCTAATTTTCAGCCTGCGCTGCTGCGTGATCTGGTGATGCCATCCCTGAACCTGGCACTGATAAGTTTTGTCAGCCTGATGCTGACGGCGCGCAGCTTTGCCTCTAAAAATGGCTATGAAGTTAACCCAGACGCGGAGTTCCGCGCGCTGGGTGTTGCCAATATCGTGTCGGCGCTTTCGCAGGGGTTCGCCATCAGCGGCGCCAGCTCCCGTACCGCGGTCAACGATGCCAACGGCGGTAAAAGTCAGCTGGTCTCCATCGTGGCCGCGCTGTCTATCGCGGCGGTGCTGCTGCTGTTGGGGAACTTGCTGCGCTATATTCCGGTGGCTGTGCTCGGCGTGGTATTGGTGTACGCTTCCTGGCTGCTGCTGGATATCCGCTCTTTGGTGAGCCTGCGTAAACACAATCCATCGGCCTTTCGTCTGGCGCTGTTTACCTTTGCCAGCGTGCTGTTGGTGGGGGTTATGCCAGGGATTGGGTTGGCCGTACTGCTGGGACTGCTGCAGTTTTTCCGTACGGTGTTCCGTCCCAGCGAACAACTGCTGGGGGTGAATGAGGAGGGAATGATCCACTCGCTCGGCAACGGTAATCAGGTGCGGGCGGTTGAGGGGGTGCTGATCTACCGATTTAACTCGCCGCTGACCTATTTCAATATCGCCTATTTTAAGCGCCGGGTCCTGAATCTGGTCGACGGAATGCCGTTTCAGCCGGAGTGGGTGGTGATCGATGCGGTATCCTGCTTTACCTACCCCGACATTAGCGTGTTGGCGGGGATCGATGAACTGAAGCGCGACCTGCGCCAGCGGCGGGTTCATCTGGTGCTGGCCGGGCGTAAAACCGACCTAAAGCGCTGGTTTGGCCGCAGTCGGGCCACTGGGGAAGAGAAGGGGCTGCTATTTGTCGCCGATCTGTATCTGGCGCTGAAGCTGATCCAAAGCAGTCGGTGTGCCCATGCCGATGGTGTGGACGGATCCCCGGGAGCCGCTCAGAACGGTACGGTTGCGCCTCGCTGACGTCCCCGGTTAACCATCACTTATATAGAGAAATGTATTTTCTATAGTAGACAAATCTGTTATTGAACAGCTGCTCTCCGGTGAGCAGGTCGCCATCTTTATCCTTCAGACGTTTGTCGCAGCTGGTCTTTTCAAAGCTGATTTTCCGTGGGAAGCGCAGCGCGTTGAATGCGTTAACATGCTGTTTTTCTCCATCTCTTTCGCACATCTTAAAGATGACGTCATCGACTCCCCGTGCTGCGATATACCTTACCAGCCGGGCCATCCGGTCATTCCATTTACGGATGGCCTGCTCTTCACTCTGGTAATGCATAAAGTAAATCGTAATCTCCTGTATCTGGGCAACCGGAAAGGGCATGTCACTTTTAATAAAGCTGTCTTTATTGATTGTACAGCCAATGTAGCGGCTCAAGTTAGCGCACATTTTAATAAAATCGGCCGGGACAATATACAGCCCGATAAATGGCGTATTGTACGGTTTCTTGGCTATTTTATACGCATGAAATCCCCAGCAGTTATTCGATATAATTGCGAAATCTTTATTGCGTAATATGATTTTGTCTAGAATGTCGGTAATTCTGTATTTGATGATGAGTCGGCTCAGCATGGTTGTCTCCTACGCGGGTGAATCGGGCGCGCGGCGGTCTGTCTGCGGGATTGCGGGGGTCTACCGATCAGGCAGGGGCCCGCAGCAGCATATACAGACGGGAGAGATAGATAATCAGACCGGCGGAGATCAGGTTACTCAGGGTTCCCATGATGACCATGCCCAGGCTGGGATGCAGCGCCGCCAGCGTATCGACCAACAGCAATAGAACCAGCTTCATCAGCATCCACAGCAGAATTGCCGGGCTGATGAGCCGTACGTTGGCGAAGGAGAGCCGAAAGCTGCTGCGAATGGTGGCGATTACGCCACAGTGTTCTGTGGTCATGATCATCGGAGATAGGGCCAGACCGACGGTCAGAATGATCCCCGGCAAGATAAACAGCGTAATACCCAGTTGAACCATCAGGGTACACAGCAGCATCAGCAGCAGCAGACGTGGCAGCATGGGCGCAGAGAGGCCGATGGCGCGCAGCGCGCTGAGGCGTATGCCGCTGGACGCCTGCGGGATCAGCATCAGCATGCCCCCCAGCAGCAGCACATTACCGATCAGTACCGAAAAGCTGGAGGCCGCCGAGACTTTCAGCAGCGTCATTTGCTGCTCCGGTGTCATCTGACGGATCATCTCCTGCAGACCTCGGGCGGCGCTGATGCTGTCACCGCTGCTCAGCTGGCTGATCGCCTGTGCACCGGGGCTGAGAGCCTGGTTCAGCATCACGCTGATAAAGGCGGTCAGCAGTGCCAGCAGGACGATGGGCGTCAGCTGGTGGCGGAAAAAGTTAACGCTGTCACGGTAAAGGCTCCGGGCCGTGATGGGCATGCATAGCTCCTTGGCATGTCGGCGGGCGGCAGTGGCTGCCCGGGGTGAAAAGAGATCTGCGGCGATTGTACCCCGTTAGCGGTCGCTGTGGCACCCCGCAATCGGCCAGGTGGTGATTTCTTCTGCGCTCCGTGTGTTTTCTGCTGTGTAACGTGGTGATGTAATGGGGATATCCACCACAGGCGGTATAGGTCCGATTACGCCGCTCCTTACCCTTTGTGCGGGGAATCCCCTACGGGCATTCTTATTCGCTACGCTGATCCTCGGGCTGCACGGACTGTCTGTATAGATTGCAGCTTTGCCGTGCCCACCGCGTTGAGGTTAGCGTCTGCGCTAAGCGCTGGATGCCGTGCCGTCAAGGTGGAGCGAAAGGCATTCTCTCAATTCAATATGATCGTGATTTATTGATGCGCATCAATTTTTACCGTTTGGCATCAAGCCAAGAAACAGATTGAATATCATTTAGTTTTGTTTGTATGTAAAAGATGTGATCTCGAATGAATCAATAATCATCCAACATGGTTATATTGCAAGTGAACGATAACCATATAAAGGAAAGGGATGATGATGAAAAAGTGTAGCGTTGCGCTGTGTCTGGCCGCCGTATTGGCGCCTGCGGCGGCATCGGCTCATCAGGCCGGTGATGTGATTGTCCGCGCCGGCGCGGCCACCGTGCGTCCGACCACCAGCTCTGATAATGTGCTGGGGCTGGGCGGGTTTAACGTGGACAACAATACCCAGCTGGGGCTGACCTTCGGCTACATGGCAACGGATAACATCGGCATTGAGCTGCTGGCGGCAACGCCGTTCCGCCACAAGGTCTCGCTGGGGGGGCTGGGAAATATTGCGACCGTGCATCAGCTGCCGCCCACCCTGATGGCCCAGTGGTACTTTGGCCGTGCGGAAGACAAGCTGCGCCCCTATCTGGGGGTCGGGGTGAATTACACCACCTTCTTCAACAACAGCTTCGATCAGAATGCGACGTCGCTGGGGCTGCACGATCTGAAGGCGACAGACTCCTGGGGCGTTGCCGGGCAGGCCGGGCTCGACTATATGGTCAGCGAAAACTGGATGATCAACGCCTCGGTGTGGTACATCAGCATTGATACCAAGGTGAAGTTCCGCGATAGCTCGGATAGCCAGCACAGCATAAATACCAACATTAATCCGTGGGTATTTATGTTCGGCGCCGGCTATCGTTTCTGATCGGCAACAGCGGTAGAGAGGCTGCCCCGGGCGGGCAGCCTGAACGTGTTATTTAATACGCATATCGTTTTCGACCGAGCGGACGCCCTTAATGCCCCGGGCAACCTCTACCGCCCGCTGGGCATCGGCCCGGGAGGAGACAAATCCGCTCAGCTGCACCCGTCCTTTGTAGGTCTCTACGCTGATCTCTGTAGATTTAATACTCTTGGCATTGAGCAGCGCGCTTTTCACCTTGGTGGTGACCACGGTGTCATCAATGTAGTTACCGGTACTCTCCTGGGTGGTGGAGCCGGCGCAGCCCGCCAGTGAAGCCGCCAGAATAGCGGCCAGTCCTAATACCTGGATCTGTTTCGACCATTTCATGCTTTTCTCCTTATGCAGTGACGCGCAAGGACAGCCGCCATGAACGGTGTCCCGCTCTATGAATAATCATATCAATAGGTCAGCAGAGGGCAAGTCAAAATCCGCGGCGGGGAGAGCGGCCGCCGCGGAGGCATCAGGCGCGGGTTGCGGCCTTCATGGTTTGGATGAACGCGCGCAGCTGCTGCAGCATCTGGGGCGGGGTATCCAGATGGCGAGCGATCAGGTCGACCACTGCCGAGCCGGAAATGGCGCCCGCGGCGCCACCGTCCAGCGCGCTGCGTACCTGATCGGGTGTCTGAATCCCGAATCCCTGTAGCGTCGGCGCGGCACCCAGCGCTGCCAGCCGCGTCGTGAGATGGCGCAGTGGCGGCAGGCAGGGGCGATCGCTGCCGGTGACCCCGGCGCGTGACAGCAGGTAAACGTACCCCTGACTGCGCGCGGCCAGTTGCTGCAGCAGTACATCATCGGCGTTGGGCGGACACAGGTAGATCGGCGCGACCCCGTACCGCTGCGCCGCCGCGTGGAAGGGGGCGGACTCCTCCAGCGGGACATCGGCAATCAAGACCGAGTCAATGCCGGCCTGGGCACAGCGCCGGTAAAAGGTGTCGATCCCTGGATTAACCACCAGGTTAGCGTACATCAGCAGTCCAATGGGCAACTGGGGATATTTTTCCCGCAGGGTAGCCAGCAGCGTAAAGCAACGCTCGGGGGTGACGCCCGCCTGCAGGGCGCGCAGAGTCGCACTCTGGATCACCGGGCCGTCGGCCAGCGGGTCGGAGAAGGGGATCCCCAGCTCCAGCGCATCGGCGCCGGACTCCACCAGCGCGTCGATAATTTGCAGCGACAGCGACGGCGTAGGGTCGCCCAGTGTGACGAAGGGGACCAGCGCGCCTTCCTGGCGGCGCTGTAGATGGGTAAATAGCGTCTGGTAGCGTGTCATTGTATTTCTCCCCGGGACTGCAGAATGTCGTGAACGGTAAAAATATCCTTGTCACCGCGCCCGGAAAGATTCACCACCAGCAGCTGCTCTTTTTCTGGCTGCTGATGAATGAGCTTCAGGGCGTGGGCCAACGCATGGGCGGACTCTAACGCCGGAATAATGCCCTCCTGGCGCGAGAGCTGCATAAAGGCGGCCAACGCTTCGTCGTCGGTCGCGGAGACATAGTCGGCCCGGCCAATGCTGTTCAGGTGGGCGTGCTGGGGGCCTACCGAGGGAAAATCCAGCCCGGCGGAAAGGGAGTAGGACTCCTCAATCTGCCCCTCGGCGGTCTGCATCATGGGAGAGCGCATGCCGAAGTAAATGCCAACGCGGCCGTGACTGAGCGGCGCGCCGTGCTGCCCGGTCTCAATGCCCAGCCCAGCCGGTTCGACGCCGATAAGCTGAACCGACGCATCATCGATAAAGTCGGCGAACATCCCGATGGCGTTGGAGCCGCCGCCGACGCAGGCCAATACCGCATCGGGCAGGCGGCCTTCGGCCTGCAGGATCTGACGGCGCGTCTCCGCGCCGATCATCCGCTGAAATTCGCGCACGATGGTCGGATAGGGATGGGGGCCGGCGGCGGTGCCCAACAGATAGTGGGCCTGGTCATAGTTGGCGGACCAGTCGCGCAGCGCCTCATTGCAGGCATCTTTTAGGGTGGCCGAGCCGCTGTGCACCGGGATCACCTCGGCGCCCATCAGCCGCATACGGAACACATTGGGAGACTGGCGGGCAACGTCTTTGGCCCCCATGTAGACCCGGCATTTCAGACCCAGCAAGGCACAGGCCAGCGCCGTTGCGACGCCGTGCTGACCCGCGCCGGTTTCCGCGATGATCTCGGTCTTACCCATGCGCCTGGCCAGCAGCGCCTGGCCAAGTACCTGATTGGTTTTGTGCGCGCCGCCGTGCAGCAGATCCTCACGCTTTAGGTACAGGCGGGTGCGGGTACCGGCGGTGAGATTGCGGCAGAGGGTCAACGCCGTCGGTCGCCCGGCATAGTTGTGCAGCAGGTCATTGAACTGGGTCTGAAAGGTGGGATCGTCGCGGGCGTCGACGAAGGCGGCCTCCAGCTGGTTCAGGGCCGGGATCAGAATTTGCGGCACAAACCTGCCGCCAAATTCGCCGAAATAGGGATTCAGTAAGCTCATGTCATCTTCCTGTCAGTCATAAAAACGGTGGTAGCGTCTCAGGCGAGCAGCGCCTGGAAGGCCGCACGGAGTTTGCCGGGGTCTTTACGCCCGGGAGAGGACTCCACGGCGGAGTTAAAATCGAGACCCAGCGCGCCGAGGTCAGCCGCTGCGCGGCAGTTATCGGCGCCGATCCCCCCGGCCAGCATGATGTTGCCCAGGGGATGTCCGTCCAGCAGGCGCCAGTCAAAGGGGCGTCCGCTGCCGGGGCGGGCGCCGTCAAGCAGGTAGCGATCGACGTGACGCAGGCGCTCTGTGGGCAGGGCATCGCTGACCGGCAGCGCCTTCCAGATCCGACAGGCCGCCGGTAACAGCGGACGCAGGCTATCAATGTAGGCCTGATCTTCGCTGCCGTGCAGTTGAACGGCGTGCAGAGCCAGGCGTTCTGCGGCCAGCGCAACGCTGGCGGGCTTGGCATCGCGAAAGACCCCGACGTACCGCAGCGGGGCGGCCGAGATAATGCCGCGGGCGGTGGCGATATCGACGTAGCGCGGCGAGTCGGCCACGAAGATCAGGCCGCCGTAGACGGCGCCGGCGCACAGCGCGCTGACCGCGTCCTCAGGGCGGGTCAGGCCGCAGACCTTATTGTCGCCAAAGCGCAGACGACAGACGGCGCTGCGCAGATCGGGCTGGGACATCAGCGCGCTGCCGATCAGAAAGCCCTGCACCAGGCGGCCCAGATCGCGGACTTGGGCGTGGCTGCGGATACCGGACTCGGCGATAAGTGTCGCGCCCGGCGGTGCCAGCGCCGCGAGATGCCGGGTGCGCCCGGGATCGACGCTGAGATCGTGTAGATTACGGTTATTGATGCCGATCGCCCTGGCGCCCAGCGCGACGGCGCGTGCCATTTCGGTGGGGGTACTGACCTCGGTGAGGATCCCCATATTCAGCGTCGTAGCCACGGCGGCCAGCTGACGATACTGCGTATCGTCCAGTACGGAGAGCATCAACAGGATGGCATCGGCGCGGTAGTGGCGCGCCAGATAGACCTGGTAAGGCGAGAGGATAAAGTCTTTACACAGTACCGGTTGCGTGACAATGTCACTTACCGTGCGCAGAAAGCGGAAGTCACCCTGAAAATAGTCACCGTCGGTTAAGACCGAGATGGCGGCGGCATGATCGCGATATACCCGTGCGATAGCCTGTGGATCAAAGTCCGCCCGGATCAGCCCGCGCGATGGCGATGCTTTTTTACACTCCAGGATCAGCGCGCGTGGCGTCCCGCTGAGCGCCCGGTGAAAGTCGCGCTCGCTGCGCTGCAGGGTTGGTTGAAAGCCTGACAGCGGCTGTTGCCGTTCACGGGCGGCGATCCAGCGCCGTTTATCGGCGATGATGCGGCTCAGCAGGCTGGCGGGCAATGGTGAGGGTTGCGTCATGATAGGCTCCTTGCGCTGTGTGTGGTCAGCCGCGGGCGGCCAGGGCGGTGACATAGTGATAGGCCCGTCCGCTGCGCAGGACATCCAGCGCCTGGCGGGCGTTAGCAGCCAGATCGCGCTGGCCGAACAGGCGCAGCAACAGCGCCACGTTGGCGGCGACGGCGCCCTGATGCGCGGGCGCGCCCACCCCCTGGAGCAGGCGGGTCAACAGGGTACGGTTCTCCTCCGGCGCGCCGCCGCGCAGCGCGCTTAAGGGATAGTCCGGCAGGCCGAAGTCGTGCGCCGTCAGCTGATAGTGGCGGATCTCGCCCTGGTGCAGCTCCGCCACCTGCGTCGGGGCGTGCAGGGCGACCTCATCCAGCCCGCCGCCGTGCACGACGGCCGCATGCTGGTAGCCCAGACCGCGCAGGCTCTGCGCCAGCGGCAGCACCCGATCGGGGCTGTAGACGCCGATCAGCGCGCGGGTTGGCCGGGCCGGGTTGATCAGCGGGCCAAGCAGATTAAAGATGGTGCGGGTCTTGAGCTGCTGGCGCACCGGCATGGCATGACGAAAGCCGCTATGGTACTGGGGGGCGAACAGGAAGCAGAGCCCCAGCTCATCCAGCGCCCGGCGCGACGCCTCGGCGCTCATGTCCAGACGGATCCCCAGCGCCTGCAGCAGATCCGACGATCCGGTACGGCTGGATACGCTGCGGTTGCCGTGCTTGGCGATACGTACGCCGCAGGCCGCGGCGACAAAGGCGCTGGCGGTCGAGATATTAATGCTGTCGCTGCCATCGCCGCCGGTGCCGACGATGTCGGCAAACTCATACGCCGGGCGGGGGAACGGCTGTGCCGCCTCCAGCAGCGCGCTGGCGGCGCCGGCGATCTCGTCGGGATGTTCGCCGCGGATCTTCATGCTGATCAGCGCGGCGGCCAGCTGGCTCGGCTCCAGATGACCGTGCACGATGGCGCTAAAGAGCCGCTGGCTTTCCGCGCGGCTGATTACCTGTGCCCGGTATAGCTTATCCAGTATGGTCAGATGCTCAGAGGTCAGTGACATGATGGGGCCTCCGCTGCGCTGAGGGAGGGCAATCGGGGTTGGGGCTGTGCGGCGCGGGCCCAGTCGATGCTCTGATCCAGCAGCCGGGCGCCCTGTGGCGTAAGGAGCGACTCCGGGTGAAACTGGAAGCCGCAGACGCGCTGGCGATCGTGGCGTACCGCCATGACCATGCCCTGGAAGTGGGCGTTGACGCAGAGATCGGCCGGAATGCACCGGGCCGCCAGTGAGTGGTAGCGCGCTACCGGCAGTGGCGACGGCAAGCCGTGAAACATGGCCTCGCCATCGTGCTCGATGGCGCAGACCCGCCCGTGCAGAACTTCCTCCGCCCGATCGACCTGGCCGCCATAGTGTTCGACGATGGCCTGGTGTCCCAGACAGATGCCGATGATGGGCAGGCGCCCACACAGCGTTTGCAGCAGCGCGGGCATACAGCCTGCGTCAGCCGGTGCGCCGGGGCCGGGGGAGAGCATCAGCAGTGGCTGGTGCAACCTATCCAGATGCCGCAGCAGGGTTTCCGGCGCGACGCTGTTACGGTAGATAACCACCCGATGACCGCCGCTGCGCAGCTGATCGACCAGGTTGTAAGTAAATGAGTCAATATTGTCGAGCAGTAAGACGTCGGCCATCAGATCGCTCCTTGCGGCTGGGGGGCGTTCGGGTGCGCCGCCGCGATGGCGTTCAGCACCGCCCGGGCCTTGCTGCGGGTTTCATCGGCCTCCGCCTGAGGCTGGGAGTCCAGCACCACGCCGGCGCCGGCCTGTACGCTGGCGACGCCGTCCTCTACGTAGGCGGCGCGGATAACGATGCAGGTGTCCAAATCGCCGCGGGCCGTCAGGTAGCCGACGGCACCGCCGTAGCTGCCGCGCCGGCGCCGCTCGCAGGCGGCGATCAGCTGCATGGCGCGCACTTTGGGGGCACCGCTCAGGGTGCCCATGTTCATGCAGGCACGGTAGGCATGCAGCGCGTCGAGATCGGCGCGCAGGGTGCCGACGACCCGGGAGACCAGATGCATCACTACGGAGTAGCGATCCACGTTGGTCAGCTCGGCGACGTAGCGTGAGCCCGGCTCACAGATCCGCGCCAGATCGTTGCGCGCCAGATCGACCAGCATCAGGTGTTCGGCCAGCTCTTTGGGATCGCTGCGCATGTCCAGCTCCAGCCGGCCATCGAGATCGCGATCGATGCTGCCGTCGGCGCGCCGCCCGCGCGGCCGGGTGCCCGCGATGGGGTAGATTTCGACCCGTCGGCTGTCGGCATCGTATTTCAGGGCACTCTCCGGCGAGGCGCCGAACAGCGTGAAGTCCTGATCCTGCATGAAGAACATGTAAGGGCTGGGATTACTCTGCTTCAGCTGGCGGTAGGCAGCCAGCGGCGCGGGACACGGCAGTGTGAAGCGGCGTGAGGGCACCGCCTGAAAAATGTCGCCGGCGAGAATGGCGCGCTGCATGTCGCGGACGATCGTAGCGAACGCCTCATCATCCCGATCGACCTCGACCTTTAACGCCGGGCAGGGCGCAACGGGCGCTGTCTTGAAGGGGCGCAGCATCTCCGTCAGCAGGGTATCCAGACGCCGCTGCAGGCGCTGATGCTCATCCGATGCGGCGCTGAAGAGGCTGGCCTGCAGGCGGGCGCTGCCCTGACGATGGTCGAGGATCAGTAGGGTTTCGGCCAGATAAAAGCAGAGATCGGGGCAGCGCGGCCCTGCGCTGAGCTGTGGCAAGGGCTCAAAGCCAGCGACCAGATCATAGGCGAACAGGCCGCCGAGCAACATGGCCTCCGGCTCGGCGTCAGGCGTTGGCTGGCAGGTAAGCAGAGTTCGCAGGGCGTCAAATACCGACAGGGTGTGCAGCCGGCTGTCTTCATCCTGCTCATTGTCCTGCGCGGGAAAGGTGAGCGTACAACCGTGGGGCTGGCACGTACAGGCTACGTCTGGAGGCAGGGTATGGCGCAGGGTGGTCAGCAGGGCTGCGCCGTTGGCGCTTAAGGACTCCAGCGTGACCTCCCGCCCGCGCGCGGTAATACGCAGGGCGCTGTCGATGATCAGGAGACTTTTCAGGTGGTGCTTACTGGCGATATCGGCAGATTCCAGCAGCAGCGTCGCCGGGCGCTGGGCGCACAGTTGTTCAAAAAGCAGCGTAGGATCCGCGGAGTAAGCGGCGCTGCGGGTTAATACGGTCACGGCGGTTTTGGCCTGAGGCATAGAATAGCTCCCTGACGGTCATACACGGCGCGGACATAAAAAAGCCCGCATTATGCGGGCGGTAATAACGCAGGCGTACGGTTTCTGCGCGCTTATTCCGCCCGGGTGCGATGAGGACGCCACCCGCGTACGATGACGGTATAGAAAAATAGGCACAGTGTTTCTTGCATGACGCGCTCCGATTGGCTCCTGAGTGAATCTTCGTACTAGTAAACTAGTTTAATGGTTCCGTGTCAATGCCGCAGTGCATTTTTTCATCATCTGTAGCGTTGGATCGCTATCCGCATTAGTGCTGCAGGGTGTAAAACGCTATGATGAGGGTCATAACCGATTTGCAGTGGAGATCCATGGTGTTAGCGCATTTTCCAGAGGGACGCCCGGCGCTGTTTGATTTACACAGCCATACCCGGGCGTCTGATGGGCTATTGAGCCCTGAGGCGCTGGTGGTGCGGGCTGTGGAGCGGGGCGTCACCACCCTGGCGATCACCGATCACGATACGTTAGGCGGTATCAGCGCCGCCCGTCAGGCGATCGCCGATCAGTCGCTGCCCCTGGAGCTGATCGCCGGCGTAGAGATTTCTACGCTGTGGGAGCATCATGAAATTCACGTCGTGGGACTGAATGTGGACATGAACTGCCCGGCGCTGGGCGCTTTTCTGACGCTGCAGGCGCAGCGGCGCGACGAGCGCGCCGCAGAAATCGGACGTCGCCTGGCGCGGGCCCGGATTGAGGGTGCGTTGGAGGGGGCGCAGCGCCTGGCGCAGGGCGCGCAGCTGACCCGGGGGCATTTTGCCCGCTACCTGGTCGAACGTGGCTACGCGACCTGCAGCGCAGACGTGTTTAAACATTTTCTGGCGCGCGGTAAGACCGGTTATGTTCCCCCGCAGTGGGGCGCGATAGCCGACACCGTGGCGGTGATCCATCAGGCGGGTGGCGTGGCGGTGCTGGCGCACCCCGGGCGCTACCGTCTGAGCGGTAAATGGCTGAAACGCCTGCTGACCGCGTTCTGCGCCGTCGGCGGTGACGCGCTGGAGGTTGCCCAATGCCAACAGCCGCCCCATGAGCGTCACCAGCTGGGGCTGCTGGCCCGCCAGTTTGCGCTATCGGCATCGCAGGGATCTGACTTTCATCAGCCTACGCCTTATCTGGATTTGGGGCGGGGCCTTTCTTTACCCGATGGGGTGCTCCCCGTCTGGATGTATTGGGCTTCGGTGCCGCAGGCTTCCCAACCCGGCGCGAGTCTACTGGAGGCTTTATGAGCCAATTGTTTTATATCCACCCAGAAAATCCGCAGCCGCGCCTGATCAAGCAGGTGGTCGAGGTGCTGCATAAAGGTGGGGTGATCGTCTATCCCACGGACTCCGGCTATGCACTGGGTTGTATGCTTGAAGAGAAAAGTGCCATGGAGCGCATCTGTCGCATCCGGCGTATCGACAGCAATCACAACTTTACCCTGGTATGCCGGGATCTTTCCGAGCTTTCCAGCTATGCCTTTGTGAATAATGCGGCTTTCCGCCTGCTGAAAAACAATACGCCGGGTGGCTACACTTTTATTCTGAAGGCGAGTAAAGGGGTTCCCCGTCGACTGATGAGCGAGAAGCGCAAGACCATCGGTCTGCGGGTGCCTTCCAATCCGATTGCGCGGGATTTGCTGGCGGAGCTGGGCGAACCGCTGATGTCTACCTCTCTGATGCTGCCGGAGAGCGAGTTTACCGAGTCCGATCCAGAGGAGATCCAGGAGCGTTTGGGTAAACAGGTGGATCTGGTGATCCACGGCGGCTATCTGGGGCAACAGCCGACGACGGTGATCGACTTGACCGAAGATACGCCGCTGGTGGTGCGCGTTGGCGCCGGCGATCCCAAGCCCTTTCAATGAGGCAGGCGGCGTAGTCGCATGCTCTGTTAATTTGCCGTTGTTAATGAAGGAAACCCCATGTCGCAGATGTTGAATGAACGCGATGAGTTGGCCTCTGATCTGGTGGCCTGTCAGCTGGTGATTAAACAGATCCTGGATGTGATCGAGGTGATCGCTCCAGCCGAAGTGCGTGCCAAGATGGCGCTGCAGCTGAAAAGCATTGATTTTAACCAGCCGGGTATCGATGAGGTGACCCAGCGCGGGGTACAGAAAGCCATCGCGTTGATTGAGCTAAAGTTCTCTCGGGAGCAGGAAAACGTTGCACAATAATGTGACATTAATCACGATTTTAATGAAAAACAATTGTTAAAAAAATGTGCCATGATAGAGTTTCTTTGTTGATTAATTTCGACATAGAGTTTCTCATTGCATTTGAGCCCGCAGGAATTACCTGCGGGTTTTTTTTATGTTGATAGCTCACTCGTAGCGACGGTAATAGCGTTCTAGGCGTAGCTGCAGCTTGCCGAGCAGGGTGCTGAAGGCCAGGTAGATCAGTGCCGTTTCACTGTAGATGATCAGCGGTTCATAGTTGACCGCCACAATGCGCTGGGCGGCGAGAAACATCTCCGGCACGGTGATCACCGCGGCCAGGGAGGTATCCTTTATCAGAGAGATAAATACGTTGGAGAGCGGTGGCAGGCTGACAAAGGCCGATTGCGGCAGGATCACCCGACGCATCGCTTGGCTGCTGCTCATACCGATAGCGCTGGCCGCCTCCCACTGGCCCTGTGGGACCGACAGGATTGCGCCGCGGACGATCTCTGAGCTGTAGGCGCCGACGTTGAGGGTAAAACCGATCAGCGCGGCGGGAAAGGCATCCAGCGTGATCCCGGCGCTCGGCAGACCATAAAAGATCAGGAACAGTTGTACCAGCAGCGGGGTTCCACGAAAAACCCAGATATAGAAATCGGCACAGAGCCTCAGCGGCCGAATGGCGTACAGGCGGATTAACGCGGTGGCCAGCCCCACCAGCAGGCCGCCGCAGAAGGAGAGCAGCGCCAGCGGTAGGGAGAAGCGCAGCGCGGCGGAGAGCAGAGGCCAGAAGGCGTCAGCGACCGGTTGCAGCCAGTCGGGCTGCGGCAGGATAGCGATCAGGGGGGATAGCCAGTGGGGCATGGTGGAGACTCCATATCTGGGCGCCCGCCGCCAGTGCGGCGGGATAACGCCGGAAATGCGCGGCGGCGATTGGCGATTATTGTGAGACGTCGCTGCCGAAGTAGCGCTGAGATAGGGTCCGGTAAGTGCCATCGGCGCGGATCTCGCGCAGCGCGTGGTTCAGCGCTGCGACCAGCTGGGGCTGCCCCTTACGCACCAGAATCGCAGAGTCGGCGCGCTGATCCGCGACGGCCACCACCTTGAGGGGGGCACTGGGCTTATGCTGCCGAAAGTCGAGGTAAGAGAGGTTATCGTTCAGCGTGGCCACCGCCCGGCCGCTGATCACCAACTCCAGCGACTGGTTGAAACCATCGGTTGGTACCAGCTCTGCGCCATAGTGCTCTGCCAGCCTGGCATAGTTGCTGGTTAGGCTCTGGGCCGCTTTCTGCCCGCGCAGATCGTCAAAGTTGTTTAGCCGGGTATTGTCGCTGCGGACGATCAGCACCGCCTTTGCACCAATATAGGGGTCGGAGAAGTCAAACTTAGCCTGGCGCTCCGGGGTGATCCCCACCTGATTGATCACCGCATCGTAGCGTTTGGCTGACAGTCCGGCGATCAGACCGTCCCAGCGCCCCTCGACAAAGACGGGCTTCAGCCCCATCTTGGCGGCCACGGCGCGGGCGATATCGACATCAAACCCGACCAGCTTGCCGCTGGCATCGTGGTAGGTATAGGGCGGGTAGGTTCCCTCGGTGCCAAACTTGATGCTGCCTGCGGAGCGCATCTCAGATAAATCGTCGCTGTGCTGGGCCTGCGCACCGCCGCTAAGCAGGGTGAGGGCCAGCAGAGCCAAGGCTGTTTTTTTCATCATAGTCCCGTCTCATTTATGGTTTGGTGTTGTTCGGACGCGGCCGCAGGTGGCCGATGAGAGCAGGCTAACCGATAGCGTGATCTTTACTAAATCACATTGTGGGATTATTAATAACCAGAAGGAATAAGCCAACCGGAGGCGACAGCAGCCCTCTGCTGAGCAACGACCAGCAGCAGCTCGATGGCACGGCACAGCAGGGATGCCAGACGGCGTGCGGCGGCGCGGTAGCGGTGTGATATGGATATCAGGCGCTTTGCGCCGCGGCGGCGTACTGGTGGTGTAGCGCCGGCGCTGGCGTTGTGGGCTGCTCTGCCTGCAGACGGTAACGGGTTGGCGTCATACCAAAGTGTTTACGAAACATATAGGTAAAGTGGGACTGAGAGGCAAAGCCGTAGCACAGCGCGATATCAATGATCCCCTCATCGCTGTGGCGCAGGCGCCGGGCGGCGCCGGTGAGCTTGCGCAGGCGAATATAGCGCCCCAGCGACATACCGGTGGTTTCCCGGAAGATCTTTTGCATATGCCATAGCGAATAACCTGAATAACGGGCCAGCTCATCCAGGTAGATATCGCGCCCCAGGTGTCGCTCGATCCATTCGCTCAGGGCGCAGACCAGTGCGGCATTGCGTTGTTGCTGGGTCATCGGCTCTCCGTGGTGGAAAATGGCCTGGGCACCTTAGCGGTTACCATCTATATCATAAGGGAGGGTTGGCAGTGTCAGGGTACGATAATACTGCAGGCGTTCCCGGAAGTAGCTGCGTAGCGCCTCGGGCTGCTCGCGTTCGACCTGTTCTGCGATCACCGGCATATGGTAACGCTCTTTATAGGATATCCCGCTGGCCGCCAGATCGACATTGATGCGATCCATCTGTGCCTGGGGCAGCGTCGCCAGATTAAAACTCATAATAGCCTCCGTTGAATATCGGACTATTATTTCAGAATTTGGCGGAGGGAAAAAGGGCTGGCCGCCGCGCTGATGGCTGAAGCGCACCGGCGGCGGCCGGAAAATCAGAAGGGATTAGAGTGGCGCGGTCCCTGGGTTATCGGGCGGCGCGGGCGTAGCAGCGCCAGCAGGCCGCCTATGATGGCAACGCTTAAGACCACCAGATTAAACAGCAGGAAACCAGCTATCAGCAGGATCATCATTACGACGGCGCTCACCAGCATCGGTGCCTGGCGCAATTTACCCTCCAGCCCCATCTTGCGCGACTGGCGCGACAGATACATCCGCCAGTATTGCATCTGCTGCTGCAGAAAACTACGCAGGCGGCCGGTGGTTGAAGTGGCAGAAGAAACGTCGGTCATAGAAACTCCTTTAAAACCCGGCGGGATCGCGCGGGATGGCGACAGCCTACGGGATCCCTGGCGCCTGGCCCAGTGGATTTAGGCAATTTTACGCCCCTGACAAAAGCTGACACGGCTGTTGGGACTCAGCGCATTACAGCAGAAAGATCTTAAGAATCGCTTACGGCATCGCCGTAGGCGCGGCCTGTAAATTATTCACGGCATATGCATTGATTTCGTGTAAAATAAGCGCCCGCGTTGAGCTTGGCCCATGCCCGGCAGAAGATACGCCTGTTTTAGTACCGGTCGCCGCGGCGGCCGGTCAACAATAACGACGCCTGTGAAGGCGACAGCTGAGGTTGCTCAATGAGCGAAAAATTACAGAAAGTTCTTGCCCGCGCCGGTCATGGCTCACGTCGTGAAATCGAAGCGCTGATCAAAGAGGGTCGGGTAAGCGTGGATGGCAAGCTGGCCACGCTGGGAGATCGTGTTGAGGTGATGCCCAACATGAAAATCCGCGTTGATGGCCGGGTGGTCTCCATCCGTGAGTCTGAGCAGGAAATCTGCCGCGTGCTGGCCTACTATAAACCGGAAGGTGAGCTGTGTACCCGCCGTGATCCGGAAGGCCGTCCCACGGTGTTCGATCGTCTTCCCCGTTTGCGCGGTTCGCGCTGGATTGCCGTGGGACGTCTGGACATCAACACCTCGGGGCTGCTGCTGTTTACCACGGACGGGGAACTGGCCAACCGCCTTATGCACCCGAGCCGGGAGGTAGAGCGTGAGTACGCGGTACGCGTTTTCGGCCAGGTTGATGAGGACAAGCTGCGTCAGCTTCGTCGCGGCGTACAGCTGGAGGATGGCCCAGCCAGTTTTAAGAGCATCAGTTTCCAGGGCGGAGAGGGGCTGAATCAGTGGTACAACGTCACGCTGACCGAGGGACGTAACCGAGAAGTGCGTCGCTTGTGGGAAGCCGTCGGCGTACAGGTGAGCCGTCTGATCCGCGTACGCTACGGCGATCTGCCCTTGCCTAAGGGGTTGCCGCGCGGCGGCTGGCAGGAGCTGCCGCTGGAGAATATTAACTATCTGCGTGAGCTGGTGGAACTGCAGGCGGAGACCGCCAGCAAGCTGCCGGTTGAGCGTGAGCGTCGCCGGATGAAAGCCAACCAAATCCGGCGGGCGGTTAAACGCCATGGCCAGCACAGCGGCGGCAGCCGCCGTGCGCCGACCACGAAGCGCGGCTGAGCCTGTCGCGCTAAACCGTCCTTCGGGGCGGTTTTTTATGTTTTTCGCTCAGCGAGTGGGTTAGCTGAGCGGGCGGCTTATCTCAGGTATTTTCCTCTGCCAAGACTGGAATCAGACACAGAAAGTGGTATTACTATAGGGGTATCAGTACGTTATTAGATCGTACCACGGCGCGTCCCCTGGATGGGCGCCGCGGGAACGATGCGGCACTTTTTTATGGATGGCTTAACGGACAATGAAACTCTTTCTTGCGACCCTGCAGTTTATGACCCGGATCCCGGTATCGCCGCGCTGCAGCGATGATCTGACCCTGAATGATTATCCGCGCGGCATCATCTATTTTCCCTTTGTGGGTTTGGTGATCGGGGTGATCAGCGCGCTGGCCTATGGCGTATTGGCGACTACCTATGGCAGCTGGCTGGGGGCGGTTGCCGCGGTGCTGGCGACGACCCTGGTGACCGGCGCCTTTCATCTCGACGGTTTGGCGGATACCTGCGATGGGTTGTTTTCCGCCCGCCCGCGTGATCGCATGCTGGAGATCATGCGCGACAGCCGCATTGGTACCAACGGGACGCTGGCGCTGATCTTTGTGATCCTGCTGCAGGTGCTGCTGATCCAGCATCTGGCGGGCGGCAGTCTGCACATCTACGCCGTGCTGGTGGCGATGCCGGTGCTCAGCCGCACGTTGTTGGCCGTTATGATGTTCCGTCAGCGCTATGCGCGCGAGAGCGGCATGGGCAATCTTTATATCGGTAAAATCAGCGGCAGTCACTATGTGCTGACCCTGGTTATCGGCCTGCTGCTGGTGTTTGGTCTGCTGCATTGGCATGCCGTGCTGGCCGCGTTTATTACCTATCTCTTTGCCTTGATGTACCGGGCTTTCATCAATATGCGGCTGGGGGGGCAGACCGGGGATACGCTGGGTGCGGCAAACGAGCTGTTTGCGCTGGTATTTCTGCTGTCGCTGTACTGAGTGGGTCCCATGGAGCTCTATCTGGTTCGTCACGGTGAGACTCAGGCCAATCGGGATGGCCTCTACTGCGGCAGCAGCGATGTGGCGCTGACGCCGCAGGGACTCCAACAGGCGCAGGCCGTGGCGCATCAGCTGCAGGGGGTCGCGTTCGACGCCGCCTATGCCAGCCGCCTGCGGCGTACCCAGCAGACCCTGCGCCCCATCATCGGCGCGTTGGGGCAGTTTCACGTCCATGCGGGGCTCGATGAGATCAACTTTGGTGAATGGGAGCTGTGTCATCACCGCGATCTGGCGCGCCAGCAGAGCGCAGCCTATCGCGCCTGGTGCGACGATTGGCGCAGCGCTGTGCCACCGGGCGGCGAGGGGTTCGCCGGCTTTAGCGCCCGGGTGGAGGCGGTGCTGGCAGAGCTGCTGGCGCGTCACGAGGGCCAGCGGGTGCTGGTGGTTTCACATCAGGGGGTGCTCTCTCTGCTGTGCGCCCGTCTGCTGGGCATGGCGGCGGAGAACATGTGGCACTTCTCATTCAGCCAGGGCAGCCACAGTCTGATCGCGGTCCGACAGGGGTTTGCGGTGATGCGTAGCCTTAACGATCGCAGCGCGGTGAACTAGCGGCCGCGGCGCGGGATTACCAGTCGATGCCTTTCTGCGCCTTGACGCCAGCGTTGAAGGCATGTTTTTCCGGGCGGATTTCACTGACGGTATCGGCCAGGGCGATCAGATCGCGGTGACAGGCACGTCCGGTGATGATCACCGACTGGTGCGGCGGCCGGTCACGCAGGGCGGCGAGCACCGTCTCCAGCGCCAGGTAGCGGTAGCTGATCATGTAGGTCAACTCATCCAGCACCACCAGATCGTACTGCGGGTCGGCGAGCATTCGCTGCGCCTGTTGCCAGACGAGACGCGCGGCCTGGATATCCGCCTCGCGATCCTGCGTTTCCCAGGTAAAACCGCTGGCCATGACGTGGAATTCGACGCCGTGGGGCTCCAGCAGGTTACGCTCGCCGTTTTCCCAGGTGCCCTTGATAAACTGCGCGACGCCGACCCGCTTGCCGTGGCCGACGGCCCGAGCCACGGTACCGAAGGCGGCGGTGCTTTTCCCCTTACCGTTGCCGGTAAAAATCATGATGATGCCGCGCTCCTCGCGGGCGGCGGCGATGCGTGCATCCACTTTGTCCTTCAGACGCTGTTGGCGCTGCTGATGACGTTGCCGATCCATGATGTTCTCCTGCAGAGCGCGGCGCTTGCGCCGTGCGTCATGTCGATAGGTTAACCTGCTTTCCCGGGGCGCCGCCCCGGCTGGGCATCCAGGCTGCGCCCATTTTCACCCAGGCTGTCGTCTCCCATGAGATAGAGATACAGCGGCATAATCTGCGCTGGAGTGCGCAGCGTCTGCGGATCTTCGCCGGGAAATGCGCTGGCCCGCATCGCGGTACGCGTGGCGCCCGGGTTAATCGCGTTTACCCGTATCGTGCTACCTGCCAGCTCCTGGGCCCATACCTGCATCACTCCTTCGGTGGCGAACTTGGAGACCGCATAGGCGCCCCAACCGGCACGCCCTGCGCGTCCGACGCTGGAGCTGGTAAAGATAATCGAGGCCCGCCCAGCGCGTCGCAGCAGTGGCAGCAGATCGCGGGTCAACAGAAATGCGGCGTTAAGGTTGACCTGCATCACGCTCTGCCACTCGCTATAGGCCTGCTGCGCCAGCGGTGTGATGCTGCCGAGCAGACCGGCGCAGTGGAGTAGACCATCCAGATGACCGAATCGCCGGGCGAGATCGTCCGCCAGCGCCTGGCTCTGCGACGGTGACAGTGTCATCAGGTCACAGCAGAGGACGTGAGGGCACGGGGCGCCATCGGCAATGATCTGGCGGCTGACGGTATCCAGTCGTTCGGCATCTCGACCCAGCAGAATCAGCCGTGCGCCGTGACGGGCGTAGCTCAGGGCCGCTTCGCGGCCAATGCCGGCGCTGGCGCCGGTGACCAGAATAGTGCGCCCTTGTAACAGGGCGGCAGAGGCTTGATAT
Organism: Edwardsiella ictaluri ATCC 33202; assembly: GCF_000264785.1. Classification (GTDB taxonomy): domain Bacteria; phylum Pseudomonadota; class Gammaproteobacteria; order Enterobacterales; family Enterobacteriaceae; genus Edwardsiella; species Edwardsiella ictaluri. The sequence goes on from NZ_AFJI01000015.1 coordinate 29,716, forward strand.
TGCACCATAACACTCCCAAAGCGTTCGTGTAGGGGAAAATTCTCCGAGGGCAGATCTATAGCCCGTCGCCTGCGCCCCGGTCAACGGGAATATGGCGAATGGCATCACACTGGCGGATTTACCGCCTGTTTACCTGACAACGCTTGAAATTTTGTGACATGGCCTTAGGCTGTCTGACGCAGGGCCATCGCCTCCGGAGATAAGGAGTCCTTGGCCGTTGGCATTAACATAACGAGCAACAAGGCGGTGAGTGTGGAGTGGTTATCTTTATATAGCCTGTTTTTGGCCAAGGCGGCGACGCTGGTTGTGGTCGTAGCAGCGGTGGTATTACTGGTGGTCGGACTGCGCCAGCGTCAGGGTAACAGCGGCGGAGAGCTGCTGCTGACGGACCTGGGCGAACAGTACCGAACCATGCAGCGCAGCATGCGCAGCGCCCGCCTGCAGGGGGCCGCGCTGAAGCAGTGGCGCCGTTTACAGAAGAAGGTGGCCAAGGCAGAGGAGAAACAGCGTAAGTCAGAGGCGCGCGGCGGCCTGTTGGCGGCAGAGAAGCCCTGCGTCTATGTACTTGACTTTACCGGCAGCATGGATGCCCGCGAGGTTGGCTCGCTGCGCGAGGAGATCAGCGCGGTACTGGCGGTTGCCGGTCCGCAGGATAGTGTACTGCTGCGCCTGGAAAGTCCGGGGGGCGTGGTGCACGGCTATGGCCTGGCTGCCTCGCAGTTAAAGCGTCTGCGTCAGGCCGGGGTGCGCCTGACGGTGGCGGTCGATAAGGTAGCGGCCAGCGGCGGCTACATGATGGCCTGCGTCGCCGATCGTATTGTGGCGGCGCCGTTCGCCATTATCGGTTCCATTGGGGTTGTGGCCCAAATCCCCAATTTTAATCGCTGGCTGAAGAAAAACGATGTCGACGTGGAGCTGCATACCGCCGGCGAGTTTAAGCGTACGCTGACGCTGTTTGGCGAGAATACCGATGTCGGCCGGGAAAAGTTCTGTCAGGAGCTGGATGAAACCCACCTGTTGTTCAAGCAGTTCGTGCAGCGTCAGCGCCCGTCGCTGGACGTGGATAGCGTGGCGACCGGCGAGCACTGGTATGGCGAGCAGGCGCTGGAGAAGGGGCTGGTGGATGCGCTGAGCACCAGTGACGATCTGTTGATCGCGGAGATGGAGCAGGCTGACGTGATCGGCGTGCGTTACGTGCGCCGTAAGGGACTCATGGCCCGGATGGGCATGGCGGCGGCGCAGGGAGCCGATATGCTGTTGCTGCGCTGGTGGCAACGCAGCCAGCGTCCGCTCCCCTAAGGGAAACGTGAAGGGCGCGTGTTGGCGCGTCCTTCGCGGTATCCGATGCGTGCAGGGCGGCCAGAGTCAGCCAGCCAGGTGGTATTTCTCTGACAATCTGTGGGCCAGATGCTTAAACATATTGAAGGCCGCGGTGCTCTTTGGCGTCGGCAGGCCCTCTTCATCCAGAAAAAACTCGCCGCGGAAAACCAGCACGTTACCTTTCTGTTCGACGTCGGTTGCGATCATACCCTTCATATAATCCTCATGATCGCGGATGATCTGATTGGCCTCGGCCAGCAGCTGTTCACGTGTTATGGGGGTGGTTTCACTGAACATTTTCTTTCTCCAACTGTTACTTTTCCCCTATTTTACCCTGTCTTCCACGCAGGGCAAAGAAGAGGGGAGGTGAGGCGAAAATTGGTAAAAATGTGCGGCGCGTGCTAATTAAGTTGCGTGGCGCTGGCGATCGGGTAGAGTGAGGCACTTCTTGAGCCGTACGGAATCTATTGTTTACACTCTGCGCGCGTCGGCTAACGTGCCGCGGAGCATGTGAGCGAAATATTGTGATAGATCAGTAAATTGTGGGGCACTTGCGCAACGATGGCGCGTTTGAACACAATTGCCTTGACCTCTACGGCGTCTGTCGCAATATACAAAAGAGTTCTATACAGTGCCGGCTTAATGGCGAATTAAAGGCTTCTGGCAACAGAAGGATGCATTCAGGTAAAGAGAATTATGGGTAAAGCTCTCGTTATAGTTGAGTCCCCGGCAAAGGCCAAAACCATAAATAAGTATCTCGGCAATGACTACGTGGTGAAGTCCAGCGTCGGTCATATCCGCGATCTGCCGACCAGTGGCTCAGCCAGTAAGAAGGGCGCGGCCTCGGCCGGCGATAAAGCGAAGACGAAGGCCAAAAAGAATGAGCGTGATGCGTTGGTCAATCGTATGGGGGTCGATCCCTACCATGGTTGGCAGGCACATTACGAAGTTCTGCCGGGCAAAGAGAAGGTGGTGTCTGAGCTAAAGGCCCTGGCCGAGAAAGCCGATCACATTTATCTGGCAACCGATCTTGACCGCGAAGGAGAGGCCATCGCATGGCATCTGCGCGAGGTGATTGGCGGTGATGGCAGCCGCTATAGTCGCGTGGTGTTTAACGAAATTACCAAAAACGCCATTCAGCAGGCATTCAGTCAGCCCGGTGAACTGAATATCGATCGCGTCAATGCCCAGCAGGCGCGTCGTTTCATGGATCGCGTGGTGGGCTATATGGTCTCGCCACTGCTGTGGAAAAAGGTTGCCCGGGGCCTCTCGGCGGGTCGAGTCCAGTCCGTCGCCGTACGGTTGATCGTTGAGCGGGAGCGTGAAATTAAGGCCTTTGTGCCGGAAGAGTATTGGGAGTTGCGGGCCGATCTCGCCGTTGGTGCAGATGTCAGCTTTCAGGCTCAGGTGACCCACTACAACGATAAACCATTTAAACCGGTCAACGCCGCTCAAAGTCAGGCGGCCGTTACGGCGTTGGAGAACGCCCGTTTCGCGGTGCGCGAGCGTGAGGATAAGCCGACCAGCAGCAAGCCGTCTGCGCCCTTTATTACCTCGACCCTGCAGCAGGCGGCCAGTACCCGCCTTGGCTTTGGGGTGAAGAAAACCATGATGATGGCCCAGCGTCTGTACGAGGCAGGATACATTACCTATATGCGTACCGACTCGACCAACCTGAGTCAGGATGCCCTGAATATGGTACGGGCCTACATCGGTGATAATTTTGGCGCGGAGTACCTACCGACAGACGCCAACGTCTACGCCAGCAAGGATAACTCCCAAGAGGCTCATGAGGCGATCCGTCCGTCGGATGTCAGCGTGCTGGCCGACGATCTCAAGGGGATGGAGGCCGATGCGCTGAAGCTGTATCAGCTGATCTGGCGCCAGTTTGTCTCCTGCCAGATGACGGCAGCCAAGTATGATGCTAGTACCATTACCGTGCAGGCCGCGGATTATACCCTGAAGGCGCGCGGACGTACCCTGCGGTTTGATGGTTGGACCCGGGTGCTGCCGCAGCTGCGTAAGGGGGATGAAGATCGCGCCCTGCCGGCGGTGGAGAGCGGGCGGGCGCTGGATCTGCTGCAGCTGCAGCCCAGCCAGCACTTTACCAAGCCGCCGGCCCGTTTCAGCGAAGCCTCGCTGGTACGAGAGCTGGAGAAGCGTGGTATCGGCCGCCCGTCAACCTATGCGGCGATTATCTCGACTATCCAGGATCGCGGCTATGTGCGCACCGATAACCGTCGCTTCTACGCGGAAAAGATGGGGGAGATCGTGACCGATCGCCTGGAGGAGAACTTCCGCGAGCTGATGAGCTATGACTTTACCGCGCACATGGAAGATGGCCTGGACCGCGTCGCCAGTGCTCAGGCTGACTGGAAGGTGATGCTGGACGGCTTTTTCAGCGACTTCAGTCAACAGTTGGAGGTGGCGGAGAAGCCGCCGGAGGAGGGGGGGATGCGTCCCAATCCGATGGTGCTGACCTGCATTGCCTGCCCGACCTGTGAGCGGCAGATGGGGATACGTACTGCCAGCACCGGCGTTTTCCTGGGATGCTCTGGCTATACACTGTCGCCCAAAGAGCGCTGTAAAACCACCATCAATCTGGTGCCGGAAGCTGAAGTACTTAATGTGCTGGAGGGCGATGATGCGGAAACCAACGCCCTGCGCGCGAAGCGACGCTGCCCGAAATGCGGTACGGCAATGGACAGCTACCTGATCGATAACCACCGTAAGCTGCATGTGTGTGGCAATAACCCCGCCTGCGATGGCTATGAAGTGGAAGAGGGTGAGTTTCGTATTAAGGGATATGACGGCCCGATCGTAGAGTGTGATAAGTGCGGTGCCGAGATGCATCTGAAGATGGGACGCTTTGGCAAGTATATGGGGTGCACCAACGAAGCCTGTAAAAACACCCGTAAGATCCTGCGCAACGGCGAGGTAGCACCGCCGAAGGAGGATCCGGTGCCGCTGCCGGAGCTGGCGTGTGAGAAGTCAGACGCCTATTTCGTGCTGCGTGATGGCGCCGCGGGGGTGTTCCTGGCGGCCAACACCTTCCCTAAATCACGTGAAACCCGTGCCCCGCTGGTGGAAGAACTGTACCGCTTCCGCGATCGTCTGCCGGAAAAACTGCGCTATCTGGCGGAGGCTCCGCAGCAGGATGCCCAGGGTAATGCCACGCTGGTTCGCTTTAGCCGGAAAACCAAGCAGCAGTATGTTTCCAGCGAGAAGGACGGCAAGGCGACGGGCTGGACCGCGTTCTTTATTGATGGAAAGTGGGTCGTATCAGAGAAAAAGTAATCCCGCAGGGAGATGCTTCTATGCCGGCCTTTAGGCCGGCATTTTTATTCCTGCATAAACACCACCGCCATAGGAGGTGGTCAGCAATAGGTTGGCTCTGCCAGTAATGCTACTCATGGGAAAATCTGAATATGTTATCCACATAATTGATAGGGATTTAACCATGAGTAGGTGCCAGAAAGCATCTATGTGCACTGGTGTTGTCAATATCATATTGTTTGGACACCCAAGTACCGATTTCGCATCCTGAGGAACAATGTAGGTAAAGTGGTCTATAAGCAAATAAGGATCTCAAGTGAACAGCCCGGGATAGAAGTGGTGGAACTGAATGTCCAGATAGCTCATGTTCATTTGCTGGTAAAAGTACCGCCACGGTTTTCAATTTCACATGTAATAGGTTATTTAAAAGGTAAAACGGCACTTCGATTGCTCAGTAAATGTCCCTACTTACGGAAGAACAAGCTATGGGGTAATCATTTTTGGGTACGGGGTTACTGCGTGGATACAGTATATATAAACGAAGAAATGTTCAGGAACCATGTGAAATATCAGTAAAAAAATGATATTAAAGAGAGTTAACTTCCACTAAAAGAGGTGTGAAGGGGAAGGCTCG
>NZ_AFJI01000016.1 GCF_000264785.1 Edwardsiella ictaluri ATCC 33202
CCTTACTGATGATTTTTCGTGTCATGCCTGCTATGTGGGGATTGATGTTATTCGAATCAACTCGGTTTTGTTAACGGATCTAATTTAACCTTCGCATCCTTAAATCTCTGAGAATCTATTTTACCCAGTTCCTTTTCCCATAGTGGATTTATTTTAATATAGTATCCTGAACTCCTGGCATCGTTTATTAGTTCTTTTAATTCATCATTGTTGTTAATAATGCACAATTTATCAAATCGGCCTATTTTTATCGGCAATGCAAAGGTTGCGGGATAACTAAGTGACAAATCCGTGGCAGGGTTGATACAATCCATACTATGATGCACAAGCCTCTCACCGTCTCCGACCAATGTTGCATTAATTAAATCTATCAATATTCGGACACGTGCTGATGCATTACCAATATCAGGATCTTCGTTCTTATAGAAACTATCGGCGTTAGAATAGTCTTGCATTAGCTCATGATTAGTTGTTAGTTCTTTATGATACGAGTTCACTCGATGCTGAAATACTTTATGTGCAACATCAGGAATAAGTAAGTTATCTTGTGAGCCAAAATCACTGATATGTGGAGAAGCTATAAACAGGTCGTAGTCAGCAGTGAATGCCTTAGAACTCATTTCCGGTGCTAAGACTCTAATCGGTTTATTCTCATTTAATATAAGATAATCTTCCTCATTAGAGTCTAATATTTTTCTTGCTTCAAAAAAGTAATATTTGCCGCTGGGTCCTTGAGCTTTAAAAGTACGGACTCCATTAGTGTTTTCAACAGAAATATCATCAATAACCCCTTTTTCAAATAATGTATTAAGCCGTTTTTTGTTTATCGTCAAATCCACAGAAAAAGCATGTCTTTCACTTATACATTGTTTTACTTGTTGATTGAAATTGTCTATACATTCAACAGGTGCATCTTCCAGCTTACTAAAGCGTTGTTCCTCACAGATAAATCCTGTTTGAGGCCCCCAAGATGCACTTTTCCCTTTAATATGAAACCCTTTAGTTGGATATCCTGATTCGATTAACTCAGTTGCCAAATTATCTACGGGGCGGAAAGATATAATGCAATTTATTTCATTAGCTAGACGTTGAAGTGGTAATAAATGTTCATGTGCTATCCCTGTATTATCCTTAATGGAATTTATTAATATTTGCATCTCGTCATCGCAACTAATCCGATCATTATTTTTTGCGAATTCCTTACTGTACTGACAAGGAAGTACTACTGAAAGGTCATATCCGATTTTCATGTCGAACACTCATAAATAGATTTAGAGCCTATTTCAATAGGACTTTATTCCAGACAATAAGACCACAGGTAAAATGCAGCATGGCCTCGTAATTTTCAGACTTTTTTTCCCATCGGGTCATTAACCGGCGAAAGCAATTCATCCGGCTATGCGTCCTCTCGACGACCCAGCGATGGACCTTGAGTTCTGTGGTTTTACTGGCTTCTGATTCCTCTTTACGGGACTGGAGGTGCGGCTCGTAATGACGGCTCGCAGGTCTGTTTTCAGCCTGCCCGCACCGTACCCTTTGCCCAGGCAGAGCCTGATTCTTTGCCCCGGAGGTTCCGTCTGAAGCGCATCGCGTGTATCCGCAACCAGCTTGATATCATGTGTGTTGGCTGCTGCGACAACCAGCGACAGAGGAAGTCCGTTGGCATCAGTCATCAGACTGCGCTTTACGCCTTGTCTCCCTCTGTCTGTGGGATTGTGGCCTGTTTTTTTGTTCCTGACAACAGTGATTTGGTCATACAGTCGTCCATCGATAACCAGGACCAGTCAATGCCGTCCAAATGTTCACAGACCAGCAATCCGTTTTGCCAGAAGCGTCCGAAGACTTCTGCATTGCGCCACTCCCGGAAGCACCGGTGTGCAGAACTCGATGAACATATTCCTGTGGCATTCAGTGCGTTCCACTGGCATCCGGTTCTGAGGACGAAGAAGATGGCATCCATTGCGGCACGGTTATCAACGCGTTTCCGGTGCGTGCCGAGTGGATGATTGGTTTTGTGCTCAGGGATAAGCGGTGCCATTTTTTCCCAGAATTCATCGCTGATCCGCCACTGGCTTCCTGTCATATTTTCGCCTTCAGACATTATCAGTTACGACATTCGGAAATCCCTTCTGGGATAAGTTCTAAGTTTCTTCTCGTCCATAATTTTCCTGTCTCCGGTGGTGCAGTGAATATATCAAAAAAAGGCAATGTTACAGTTTCAACTGTTTTTTGGAATCATGCTTATCTAAGCTTGTGGTTGCATTACCATCCCGGTTAACCCGACAAGCACCAAAGTGAATAACTTCATATTTTACACCTGTTTTTTCTATTGCGTCGAAAACCTCAGATAAATGCTTTTTGTCAGTTACAAATGCAATATCTACTTCTTTATTTTCTGATTCATTTTGATGCTGATCTATGAGAGAATCTGTTTGTTCATGATGATACAATGCATAGTTTTTGACCGTGGCGCCATTGGTGATATATGCTTTCCTATATGTGGCCCATTTCATCATTTCATCTTTAATGTCAGAGGTTGACATATCACGACTTCTGGCCAATAGCTCTATGTCTGTATCACTGAAGCCGATGCGTGGTTCTAGACCATTAAGAACATCATGTGGTCGTTTATTTACTTCAGCAAGAACAGTTGGGCCTTTTGTGAAATTCTTATGTTTGATATAAAAATCTATACGTGTTCCATTGGGAACAGATGTCCATCCATCTCCGGATTGACGATGAAACATGGTTGAATCTCTTTCAATTTTTTCCATCCACCATGTGTCATAATAAAAATTGTTTCGCAAAGCCTGTCTGGCTTATGCTTATACCATTATGATTCAGGACTCTTGGTTTTCTATCCATTGCCACTGATGAATTAACTATACTTCTTATGCTTGACCATAAGTTATCCGTTGTTTTGTTATTAATTTTATATGCATGGCTCCTTTGTGATGGACGAGCAAACGATGTTAGTATAGGCAATTTCATGTGCTCTCCTATTTGTATCTAATAAAATCCTATATTGAATGATAATGAATCATGCGGTTTGCTGGAGCTATATTTTCTTGGAAAAACCAAGAGGCTCAGGAAACGTGTTACCCTACATGCTCCAACTATAATTATTTTTCTTCGCTTGGGTTAGTCTCTACATTGTGATAACAGCATAAAATCCGTTTATTCAACAAATCCCTAACAAAAATCAACTTTAAGCCTGAACGGTGGACTGCCCCCAAAACCATAGACAAATTCTGTCCTCACGACGAGGCCTGTTCAAAGGCTTCCGGACTGACGCCGCCACGGTGATGGTGGCGGCGGGTCCGGTTATAAAAGGTTCAATGAACGCGAAGATATCCGCCCGGGCCAGCCTCCATGTTTTATAGAGGCGTTTTCTGATACGCTCTTTTTTTGCGAACTGAAGAACGATTGGTAATGCATCCAATTGGTTGAATCTGATGTATAATGCTGTCTTTTTAGGTGATTGCATGGCCAGCGTTAACGTTCATTGTCCCCGTGGTCGGTCTGCTCAGGTTTATCGCCATGGTTAGAACCCTAAAGGCTCATGACCGGTTTCGCTGCCGTGGCTGCCACCGCGTCTTTCAGCTTACTTACGCCTATGGAGTCCGTAAACCGGGTATTAAAGAGCAGATCACTGAAATGGCCTTCAAGGGTGCCGGGGTACGCGATACCGCCAGAACACTGAAAATTGGCATTAACACCGTTATTCGGACTTTAAAAAACGCGTGCCAAAACGAATAACGTCTTCACCCGTCGCCCATACTGATGTGGATCTTATCTGCGAACTCGATGAGCAATGGATCTTCGTGGGCAGTAAAGCCTGGCGGAACTGGTTCTGGTACGCGTACAACACCAAAACAGGTGGTGTATTGGCCTACACTTTTGGGGTCCCAGAACCGATGAAAGCTGCCGGGAGCTACAGGTACTGCGCATGCCATTAAACATTGGGATGAACACCCGCGACGACTGGGGCGGCGATGGCCGGGAGGTGCTGAAGGATAAGCATCTGATCGGAAAAATATTCACCCAACGCATTGAACGTAATAACCTGACGCTCCGCACCCGCATTGAGCGGCTTGCCCGTAAAACAATCTGCTTCTTACGCGCGATGAGATCCACGAAAAAGTCATCGAAGCTTTTATCGAAAAACACATGCTCTACTAATTGGACGCATTAGCCCCCCTGACGCTGCCGCCAAACCCAAAATCGCAGATCCATATTGAAAAATACGCTGAAAACAACCAATCATTTAAAAATCATTTAAATCGCTATAATATTATTCGCTATAATGGCGATAGCCGGTTTTTATTTGCTGTTATTTGTTGTGATGGCAAGGTTTATAATGAATACACTTAATTTTTATGAGGTGATTTATTTTAAGAAATAAACGCCGTTATTCGGCATGCATATTATCTTTATCTATCTATCCACATGTTTAAAAACTGGTCTATGCTTAGGTGACCATCCGTTCATGAACGCTGAGTTGTAACTTGATGTTGCTTTAAACGTAACCCATAATATGAAAGGAGTAACTGTGATGAAAAAATACGTTATGGCCTGCGCCCTGACCTTGATATATAACGTTTCATTCGCGGCACCGCTGCAATGCGTTAAAACCGATCCGGCACAAATCGCTGCGCTATTTGACCAGTGGAATAACTCGCTACAAAGCGGCGATCCTCAAAAGGTCACCGATAACTATTTAACTGATGCAGTATTACTCCCCACCGTCTCTAGCAAAACCAAGCTGACTCAAGACGATCGCATTACATATTTCAAGCGGTTCCTGGAGAAAAAGCCCCATGGGAAGATAGATAATCGCACGATAAAAATTGGCTGTAATCATGCTATAGACACAGGAACCTATACCTTCACCTTTGCAGATAACAGTAAAATCTCGGCTCGCTATACATTTACCTATGCTTGGGACGGTAACGCGTGGAAAATATCAACACACCACTCATCGGTGATGCCGTAGGGCCCTGATCAGCACCGCCCCCTCTTGCCAGTCCATACGGCTGGACTGGCCAGTGGCAGCCACATCTCTATCGATTACCTTGACCAAAATTGGCAGCAAAAAAGGTCTCGGCCCCCTCTCTGCTGGCCTCTTGCAGGCTTCCATGCTGAGCAATCTGAGCCGCGTAGTAGGATGCAAAACGGCCACAATCCTTACCATTCAACAGCGACTGCTCCCCACGGTGCTCAACCTCCACAGTAAAATCAGAGCCAGCATGCGCCAGACCTTCCTGCCGAAAGATCTCGGTTAAACGCTCTGCGCCACCGTAAAAATAATCCACAAACCCCCCTTTAGAATCATGCAGGATGGCTCTTTGCGCAACGCCGTCAGTGATGTTCACCTCCAGCAAGGTAAAATGCCCCCGCGGGCCAAATGGACCATAGGGGTTGCTCTGAGCGATAGGGATCAAGGCCTTCACGGAACCTGTCGGATATGCTGCAGTGAGATCTCTGAGGGTGTCGGAAACGGATCGGCCACCCGCCAACTGTGCCGCAGTCGTGCCAGACTCTTTTAGATCATGCGCGGTGGCACAAACGACATGGGTATCCCCCCCACAGACTTTGACCCTGAAAGCGGTGCGCTCAGCTCCTCCGACCTGGAAAGATCCTTTATGCTCCCACCCTTTATCCTCAGAAAAAATTTTGTCCAACCCCGTCGTTAACTCCCCCGGAGACATTTTTTCACCGAAGATGCCCAACAGCCGATGAATAAAGGATTGGAGCCATGCGCTAAAGCCCATGTGCTGTGGCTCATTAACCACGTTGTCAAACCTCTGATGATCGGACGTCAGGAGCGGAGTTTCTTCGTTAAAGTCTACAAAGTCACACGCTCCTGGTGAGACACCTGCGATGGGTGGCATAGGCATAAACACCTCACTTGATATTAAAGATAAGTTATAGATATATTATCACTCTGGCTTTTTCTATCGAAAAACCACTCAGCATTATGTTTTAGAATAGGGATTTCCTGAATCCGATGGTTTATATCGTGTGCAATAGAACCGCTTTTTGCCACAACGCACCATCCGCATTGATATTGGCAATGTGGATGTCACGATAAAGGGGTAATCCTGTCAAAAGGTTGGCTTTTTGATATCCTGCCGGGCTTGGTTGAATAACAGTGAATCATGCTGTTTTTGGGCGCTATTTCTGGTGGAAAAAATTAAGAGTTTCAGTAAACGTGTTTCCTACACATGCCGACTCCATGATTTTTGGTCGCCGGGGTGGGGCACCACATTGAGCTGACAGCATAAAATCTATGTATTCCACGTCGTCACCGATGAGAGATATCGGGCCTGCTGGTGTGGTTGACGGCGTTTAACATCGGCATGATCACCCGCGATGATTGGGGGAGCCCTATACGGGAAGTTCCGTGGGGTAAGCCGTTAACAGGAACAATATTCACGCAGCACAGTGAGCGTAACAGCCTGACGCTGCGTACCCGCATTAAGCGGCTGGCCCGGAAGCGCATTGGCTTCTCACGCGCCATCGCGCTCCACGAAAAAGTCACTGGTGCGTTATCGAAAAGCCTCTGTCCGACTCATCGGCGGCGCTACCGGCCAGAGTACGCAACAGGCGTTGGCGGAATAGGCCACAAATGACTATCAATCGCGGGCGCAGCAGAGCGTTCCGGCAACGTCGCTGACACGGTCGCCCCGATGCAGCATCAGTATGGCGGTCAGCCTGCGGGCATGATTTTTGTCACGCGTTTTATGGATAGTTTTCTGCATCAAGCGCCGGCCAGTTCGGGGAATGGGCGCTATGATCGGCATCGCTCAGTCCGGTTGGTGATTTTGATTGGTTTAGCGATTGATCAGATCGCACAATCCAGGCTGAATTCCCTCAAAGTGATCTACTATTCCGCGCAGCTATTTGGGCAGAGTAATTATTTTTTATTAACGTCATGAACTTCATGGGAAAACACGTGTTTCAAATCACTTCTCGGAATGTCATCATGCAATGATCCATCAGCCAGAGTGACTTCACAGGTGTGCTTGTTATCATTAGGAGTAATGCAGACGGCACCGATATAACCAGTGACTTGAGGTTGAGTAAAACCTTCGCTATGTAACGCATTAAAAAACCTATGTGCATAGGCCAATTTTCCATCTCCTTCCAAGTCGGGCTGAGCTGCCTTTTTTAGATCTTCATCTGATAGCGAAATAGGGCGCCTGGCTTCACCGCTGTGGCAGGTCAGTGTGTAAAATCGAGAAAAGTCACGAGGAACGAATCCTTTCAATGATTTTGCGACGGCTTCTGGAGTTGAATACTCATCCTTCTCGAGGCTGCATTCAATGTCTGCTTTACAGGCAGGAGAAGTATGACTTTGCTGGCTGCAACTATATAAATGGCTTAGATAGTTTACGTCAAACCTTTCATTCCCAATATACTCCCCAGCGACGTGTCCATGGCCCAATATATAAAGCTTATCGTCACCCCTAATATTTTTTAGGACTGATTTTTCTAGTATTTTTGTGTTTTGCAATGCTGATATTTTTTTTCTGTTTTCATGGCTATCTACATCCTTTAAATCTTTATTAAGTATTTCAAGTAATTGCGCTCTGGCCACTTCAAGCTTATCGACGTCTGCCTTGCTGTTTACTATCAGAGGTATCATGTCTTTCCCTTTGTTCATCATTATTTGATTCTCGTAACAGGTCAACTCGAGCATGTCTATTGTCGGGTTTGGAATGAAGATTGCCTTGCCAGGAATCTCCAACGTGTTCTGCAATCGGCCTGCGCAGGTTTCGCCAGAAAAAAAATAAGCAAATAAGTTTTTGATGCCAGTAAGGATCCCGTTATCACTGCTATCAACGTGGGGATGATTCTGATGCCAGCTGATTTTGTAGGACCCATCTGACAACTGCAAGATACATTCCTGTTTATTCTTTCGAATGTCGCTGAACTGCTCAGTACTTATGAAGCTTTCGACAGTATGGGTAGGTAAGTTAAATCGTGTTTCCATAGCTATATCCTAGTTGAATGGTAAAGTGATCAGACTCTCTATGTGAGCCAAAAGGGAGGAAGATCCATTTTCCATACATCCAGTAGCAAGGAGACCATATATTGCAGCTCACTTAGCCAAAGCCAGCTCTGATACAAGGTATCATAAAACGATTAGGTAATGCATCCAACTTAGATCCGCTAACAAAACTGTTCAACAAAGCGCAAGCAGATAACAGTACAAGCCAGCGTCAGCAATGCAATATGGGTATCCAGCCGCCGTTTGAAACGAACACGCAGCTTGCCAAAACCCGCTAACCACCCATGAGTGACGAAGGCTGTTGGGGCGGCAGAAGTGGCGGTAAGGATTTCCAGAGCTGCTTACTGATAATTTTTCGTGTCATGCCTACTATATGGGGATTGATGTTATTCGAATCAACTCGGTTTTGTTAGCGGCTCTTATTCCACGTCATCACCGATGAGAGATATCGGGCCTGCTGGTGTGGCTGACGGCGTTTAACATCGGCATGATCACCCGCGATGATTGGGGGAACCCTATACGGGAAGTTCCGTGGGGTAAGCCGTTAACAGGAACAATATTCACGCAGCACAGTGAGCGTAACAGCCTGATGCTGCGTACCCGCATTAAGCGGCTGGCCCGGAAGCGCATTGGCTTCTCACGCGCCATCGCGCTCCACGAAAAAGTCACTGGTGCGTTATCGAAAAGCCTCTGTCCGACTCATCGGCGGCGCTACCGGCCAGAGTACGCAACAGGCGTTGGCGGAATAGGCCACAAATGACTATCAATCGATATTGTCTCTGGTATTCTCATACCGCTATCAAACGCATGGGTATTTTTGTCATGCTGAATGGGGTATCGCGCTTATTTATTCTGCGCCTGTTTGATGGATTGTTCTGGCGTAATGAATGCGAAATATTAAAAATAAAAATATATAGATTTTAATTCTATATCAGAAATACCATGGTTATGGAGAAGGATGGCATTAATACCCCCGGTGGCTTGATGATTAAAAAGATTATATCTGTTAATGATCAATTGGATAGGGGTTGTGCGTCGGCAGATATGGCAATGATTTTCGTCTGCTGATATAATGCGAATAATTTAATATATCATACTGACTTTATTGGTCTAATAATATCAGTATCAGTACACCTGCCCAGTTTAGCCTTGTCGAGCCTTAAAACGAACGTTTGAATAACGTCGAAGGTTGCCGTGAATAAAATCATCAGTAGATCAATTGATATTATCCAAGTGCTAAATATGGAGTAGACAAAATGTCTTTCACAAAAAAACTGGCTTTAGCCGCACTGTTGGCTGCCCCCCTGTATGCCTCTGCCGCGGTCACTAACGGTCAGCTGACCTTTACCTGGCAGGGGACCATTCCCGCCCAGAGGTTAGCCGCCGACTGGCGGTTCACGGATGCCCTGGGGGCCGATTATATTCCCGCCCCCCAGACGCTTACCACCGCGGTTGATTCAACCGACAACACGCTGACATTGACCACCACTTCCCCCGTCACCTTTAATATCCAATCCGATAGCGTCATTAACGGTATCAGCGCCTATCTGGCCTCTGCTCCCATCGCCGTCGGGTTTAAGGGGAGCCGTCAGCTGGCTTTGCGGGACGCTCTGGGCGCACCTACGAATAACCAGATCCTGATCACCCTCAACAATGCGGCGCTCAAGGTGGGCAGCGCAAACGCCATTGACGTTGTCGGCGATGGCAGCGATCGTCCCATCAGCCTCGGCCTGTACGCGAAAGTAAGCGGTGATGGCTATGATGCCGGCAGCAGCGTCAGCTTTACCACGCCGGTGGTTTTCGCGGTTGATTTGGGTTGATTTGATTTGATCACGCTTTAATCATTAAATTC
>NZ_AFJI01000017.1 GCF_000264785.1 Edwardsiella ictaluri ATCC 33202
GAAATGCTTGATACGAATCTTGCGAGTGCCCACACAGATTGTCTGATAATTTGTTAAAGAGCGTCGCCGTGAAAACCCGTTGAGTTATCACCGGCGTGGGCTGCGTATACTACGCTTTTTGCCCGCAGAGTCAAGCAGTTATTTTTTGCTTTCTCCGACTGGCTGGGCGACGTATCGGTCGTTGTTCCCGGTCAGTGGAGGCGCATTATAGGGACTTCTCGCTACGTGACAAGCCCTATTTTCAAAAAAATGAGTCAACCGAATAACTTTTCAGCAACGACGCCTGTTTTGCCGCTTATATACTCAGTTCCCGCAGAGTCTCAAAACCCAGCTGACGCAATACCGGCAGCAGGGCGGCCGTCTGAGCATCACACTGCGTCGCATAGGCAACATTACGCATATCTTTCCCCGGCAGCGTCGCCTGATTGGCAATCAGCCAGGCAACCCGGCGGGCGATCGCGGCACCGGAGTCCACCAAACGGGTGCCGGCGGGCAATACCTGCGCCAGCTCATCGCGCAGCAGCGGGAAATGGGTACATCCCAAGACCACGGTGTCCGGTGGCTCGGCCATCGTCAGCCAGGGCCGCAAAATCGTTCTCAGCCGCTGCAGATCCAACGCCTCGCCGTGCAGCTTCGCCTCCGCCAGCTCGACCAGCTCCGCCGATCCCAACATTTTTATCTGGCAGTCTGTCGCAAAGCGGGCGATCAGCTCATGGGTATAGGCCCGCTGCACCGTCGCGCGAGTCGCCAGTAGCCCCACAATGCCGTTGCGGGTTAGCTTGGCCGCCGGCTTAATCGCGGGAACCACGCCCACGACGGGAAAGGGAAAGCGCGCACGCAGCGCAGGCAGCACAATGGTACTAGCGGTATTACATGCGACAACCATCGCCGATAGGGTATGGCGCTGATGCAGCGACGCCACGATGCGCAGCACGCGCTCCGTGATAAACACAGCCTCTTTCTCGCCGTAGGGGAATCCCTGATTGTCAAAGGCATAAATATAGTGGAGATCCGGTAGTAACGCGCGGATCTCCTGATAGACAGAAAGCCCACCGACACCGGAGTCAAACACCAGCACGGTAGGCTTGGCAGTGGCTACATCATCAGAAGGTGTAGCTACCGGAGAGATAATATTCCCGTCCTGCGGTTTGGTAGCCATAAGCGGTTTGATAATTTTTATCTAACAGATTACCAATTCTACCACGAACCGTGAGCTGGGATGTAACCGGATAAGAGGCCGAAATGTCTACCGTGCTGTAGCTGGGCAGCTTACCGCCCGGCGCGCTTTTATCGCTACTGCGGCCGAAATACTGGTAGGCCAGATCCATCCCGAGATCCCAAAGGTTCCAATCCAACTGGTACTTACCCTGATGACGGGAGCGACGCGGCAGCAGGTCTCCGGTTTTATCATCTCGGGGATCAATATATTGCAGGGTCACGCGGTGGCTCAGCGCCCAGGTATCCATACTGCCGACCCACTCGACGCCTTTGATGGTCGCCGAGTCAATATTACTGTACTGTCCGTGTCGGGTGATCGGATCGCTAAAGTAGGTGATCAGGTTGCGAACCTGATTACGGTAGGCCGACAGCTGCCAGTCCAGCGGACCGCTCAGGCCGCTCAGCCCCACCTCCCACTGGCGCGACTCCTCCGGGCGCAGGTTGGGATTGCTTTGTATATCCATACGATCGGAGCCAAATTGCTGCCCCAGCGACGGTGCCAGAAAACCGGTGCCGTAAGAGAGCGTCGCACGGTAGCCGGGGATAAACTCCCAGCCAGCGGCGCTCTGCCAGGTACCATGCCAGCCAAATTGCTGATCATTGTCCGCCCGTCCAGAGGCCTCGAGTGTCACGCTGCCCACTTTGTGTTGACCACTCAGATAAAATCCAGCGTCGTAGCGCTGGTAATGTTGCGTCCTCTTGGTATCTGATGAGATCAAACGTTGCTGCTGCCAGTCGGCCCCGGCACTGAGCATGCCGCTGTCAAAGCGGTAAGTATTGCCCCACTGCAGGTTATACTGCCGTAGATCATCCAGGGAGCTGCCGTTGCCAAAACGGCCATAGACTGCGCTATAGTTGTAATCCTTGATCTTTTGATAAGCGGCGATCAGCTGCGACGCATAGGCGCCGGCATGATAGCGCAGTCCCATATCGTAGCTGTGGTTGTACAGCTGGCGCTGGGTACCGCTGCTATCGCTGCCGTATTTCCCCGCATCATAATCAGAGGCTTCGCTGTAGCCATGGCCGCGGACAAAACCAGACCAGGCCTCAGAGAAACGGTGCTCTACCCCACCCCACAGCACTTTATTACGAAACCCGTCCCGATCGCCGTCAGGCCCATAGGGCGAGTCAGGCTGAACATTAAAGCCGCGGGTCGTCTGAAAAGAGCCCGCCAACGATAGGGTTGTATTTCCCAGCTGCTGACGCACCCCGGCATCATACTGCTGGTAGTGATTGGTACCGGTGCCCACGCTCAGCTGCGCACCGGGCTCGGCGTCCAGCGTAATGATATTGATAACGCCACCGATGGCTCCGGAGCCATAGACCGCCGAACGCGGCCCGCGGATATATTCGATACGCTGCACCATGGCGAGCGGGATCTGATTCAGCGCAGCCACATTGGTGATGCCGGGGCGAGCCAGAGGGATCCCGTCGACCAAAATCAGCGCTTGGCGCGCCTCTGTACCACGCAGGTACAGCGAGGAGCTCTGCCCCAAGCCACCATTCTGGACGATGTCGATCCCCGGCAGGCGACGCATGACCTCGTCTAGGCTCTTGGACTGCCAGCGGTCGATATCGTCCCGGGTCACAATGTCCACCGGCGCCAGCACCGTCGACACCGGCTGGGCAAAGCGACTGGCCGTCACCACCATCTCACTCTGCGCCGCCTGCACCCCGGCCGACACGGATGCCGTCACCGGAAACAACGCGATAACCATATGTTTCTTATTCATTATAATTGCCTTCTCTCTACACCCAAGATAACAGGCCGGCTCCCTGCTGCCTCACTCAAAAAACAGGGCATTCTACCCAGCACATCGGCATAGGGATACCCTAGCGCACGTGCTGAGCGGCTCTGAATTCGGAGAAAAAGGAAGGTGATTAGAGGATTATTCTCAGTTCAGTAAAACTGGGCTCGATTTTAACTAAAATAACGACGCAACCCACATGTTTATGTGTGCAAAAAGTGCGCCGCCGGTAGGAGAAACGGAAGCCGACGGCGCAACAGAGAGTAAAATGAAACACCTAGCACCTTATATTGCGAAGCGCCACCTAAAACAACGTTACTGGGCTGCCGGCGTCCAGGCTGACAGATTGGCGTCGCGGATCTTCAGCTTTTCTGCCGCAGACTGCTTCCAATACGCTTTCGCCATTCCGCCTTCCCAATCACCGTAAGAGGGGTTGGGCAGAATGATAAACTGCGTGCCAAACTTCTGATGATTTTCGGCCACAAAGTCTTTACGCACCGCATTGCCCTGGTGGTAAGTCGCCCCGGTAAAGTCATTCAGGTTATCGCCGACATACAGCACCGGAAAATAGCCCATCTCGGTCACACGCTTAAAACGCGCGACTTTATTGCTGCTGCTGTCTTTCAGCAGCAGGTTCTCAGCGCTAACATCCGGGAATCCCTGCGCCTTCAGATCGGCCAGCGTGCTGCTCAGCCCCTGCTGCGAGCGATTGGAGATGTAAAAGACCCGGCCGCCGTGGTCCTGGACAAAGCGGGCAAAGGAGACCGCGCCCGGTAATGCCTTAGCCTGACGCGCCTCAACCCACTGATCCCATTCCACCTCGCTGAAGCTGCGTGACTGTTTGATCTGCCAAGCGGCATAGGGCGTGTTATCGACCATAGTTTCATCGATATCGACAATCACGGCCTTCTTACTGCCTTTAGGCGCGGGATTGTTGAGAAATGCAGTTTTAGCGACGTTAAATGCCTGCCAGGTCAGCGCCTGATACTCGCCTGACTGTTGCATCCAATTCACGGCCAGCGTCGCCTGCGATGACAGCTGTTGCTGTGCGCTCTGCGGGTGGGCGGCGCAACCGGCCAATACCATCACCGCCGCGGCCAGGCTCAGTTTTAGCGTATGTTTCATCAATGCCTTCTTGTCTATTAACGCGATCAGTACTGGGAATTCACGATGACTTTTTCACCAAATGCCCCGTTCTTCGGCATCGGCTTATTGGTGGAGTTCAGCGGGCGCAGCACCCGGATCCCTTCAGCGCCAGCCTTGCGGGCGTCCTGAATATCATTGTCAGAATCACCGTAGAAGATGGTGATATGGTACTTCTGCATATATTCAACTTTGGCATCTTGTTTGGTCCCGGCAAAAATCACCTTATTCAGCTGATTATCCGGAATTTTGAAATCGTCTTTCAGCGTTTGAGTCAAATCCTCTTTACCATTAGACGGCATCGGACGTCCGGTGATGAAATAGACATGATCACCGCGTTTTAAATGCAGTTCCATCAGCGCCCGGCCAGAATCTTTGGGGATCGAGAAGCGATCCCAACCGCTGCTGCTGACTGCATCCCAAAACTTCTGGTTTTTCAAAAACGCATTGCTGTCAGGTGAAAATTTTTGTTTCCCATAAAAAAATGCTGGGCTGGAAAATAACAGTGTATCGTCGATATCAAAACCAACGCTAATCGGTGCCTTCCCTTTAAGACTTTCAGCGACCTGCTCAATAGAGATCCAGTGAATCGGATATTGCTGCGTTAACTGCGTCAGCGTAGCGCCCAGATTCGGCTGTGCGCCTGTCTCAGTAGCAAAAGAAACTGGAGAGGAAATCAGACCGGCTGTAGCAAGGACTAATGCAATCAGTGATTTTTTTGTGGTTATAAACATAGCGATAATCTCTTAATTTTGCATGGAGGGAGTCCATTTTGTATATATAAAACTATATCGACTCAAACAGCGTGATTAATGTGATCATGATCCATGTTTAAAGACATTCATGTTACAAATAGACGCAAATACGTGACATTCATCACAAAAAACCGTCATTCATTTGTATAATCATAAAAAAGCAACGCCGTTGCTCTTATTTTTAATAACGTCTAATAATTATCAGCAGGAATCAATGATGAATACAATCCGCTCGCTTGTGGCCCTGTCCACCATAGGCTGCATAGGTATTTTTCCGCTCATTTCACATGCAGCAGAGATTTACAACCAGAACGGCAATCGCGTTTATTTAGATGGCTCTTTTAAGGTAAGACATTATTTTTCTCAAGATAAATATATTGCCGGAGATCAATCAAAGGTAAAGTTCACTCTACGTGGTGAAACCAAAATCAATGATCTTATGATTGGCTATGCACGTTGGGAATACAATGTAAAATTAAACCAACCAGAAAGTGCTGGCAGCAGTAAAAACACAACGCGTATAGGATATGCCGGCATAGGCTTCGGACAATATGGAAGCTTTGATTATGGCCGGAACTACGGGATCCTGAACGATATTAATGGTTGGACCGGGGCGCCTATTCCTGTATTCGGCGGCGTCTCTTATGACGGCGTCGATAACTTTATGACCTACCGTACCAATAACGTCGCCACATACCGTAACCGTAATATTTTTAACTTGGTTGACGGCCTGGATTTTGGCCTACAGATACAGGGTAAAAATGACGGCTGGAACGCCCCGGAAACTCAGACGGGTCCGCTCAGCAGCAACCCTCGCGGCGTCGCGCACCAGAACGGCAATGGGGTTGGGAGCTCGCTGATTTATCGTTTCGGGAATGGTCTCAGCATCGGAGGAGCATACGCTAATTCAGCGCGTACGCTGGAGCAGCGTCAGGATGACCTGGGTAAACGGGCGGATGGCTGGAACGTTGGTGCCCGCTATGATAACCATAATGTCTATCTGGCCGCCATCTATGGTGAAGTCAAGAATATGCACTATATTGGTAAACAGGATAGATTTGCACCGAAGGCACGTGGATATGAGCTGCTGGCCCAGTATCAGTTCGACTGCGGCCTGAAACCCTCCCTCGCCTATCTCAACGGAACGGCAAAAGATCTCAAGGGTAACGCAAGCAGTAACCAAACCTATGTAAAATTCATCGATCTGGCGACCACCTACTCTTTTAACAAGAACCTGGCGCTCATCTTTGAATATAAGATCAACCTGCTGGATGACAACACCTTCACGCGAAATAACGGTATCAGCACCGATGATGTCTTTGTCACTATGCTGAACTATAAGTTCTAATATTTTCTCCTGCCGGGATCGCCTAACGCTAATGGCGGTCCCCTCTTCAATTGATACCCTCTGATACCCTATGCTTTATGAAAAAAAAAGAAAACCGAGCTAATTAATAGCTACAAGATACTTCTTCTGCTAAAGAAAAATACGGATTATTACTTTACCATCACCGATATTATCCACTTTACTGGAATCAGCCGCTATAGAGCTGAACATATCCTCTCCGAATTTGAAACCATGGCGCTGGTCAGCAAACGCGTTGAGCATTTCGGCGCCAGCTTCCGCTATTATTACAAGGGCACGCTAAGCGAAGAGTAACGCACGCGGGACTGGACATCATACGTCCATCGCCTACAATCGCATCCTTTGGGATACCTATCGCGGACCAAAGCGCAGTCAGGCCGATGGCCATCTGCTCGACCGTTGACTGCCCGTCCCGCCGACGCCCCGTGCGGCGGGATGAACATACCTGCCGTAACTTTCCCGTGCCGATGAGAACCGATATGACGCCAAGCATGCTGCCAACCGAACACTATGACGACCAGCTCAGTGAAAAAATCCACCGTCTGGAGCAAATGATGCAGCCGTTCGGTGCCCCTGCGGTACAGCCATTCCGCTCGCCGGTGAGCCATTACCGCATGCGTGCCGAGTTCCGGATCTGGCACGATGGCGATGACCTCTACCATATTATGTTTGATCCCCAGAGCAAACAGCGCATCCGGGTGGATCAGTTCCCGGCCGCCAGCGAACTGATCAACCGCCTGATGCCGCTGCTGCTCGACGCTCTGCGTCCCAACCCAACCCTACGCCATAAACTGTTTCAGATAGACTACCTGTCCACCCGCAGCGGGCAGATTATCGTATCCCTACTGTATCACCGCACGCTGGATGATGCCTGGAAGCAGGCCGCAGAGGCTCTGCGCGATGCGTTACGCGGCCAAGGATTCGCTATCCAGCTAATCGGACGGGCCAGTAAGACCAAGATCTGCCTAGACCAGGATTGGGTCGATGAGGTATTGCCGGTCGCGGGACGCCAGATGATCTATCGCCAGGTCGAAAACAGCTTCACCCAGCCCAACGCAGCCATCAATATTCAGATGCTGGAGTGGGCGCTGGACGCCACGCGCGGTGCAGAGGGGGATTTACTGGAGCTGTACTGCGGCAACGGCAACTTCTCACTGGCGCTGGCACACAACTTTCGTCAGGTGCTGGCCACTGAGATAGCCAAACCGTCCGTCGCGGCTGCGCAGTACAACATTGCCGCCAATCAGATAAACAACGTACAGATCATTCGCATGTCGGCAGAGGAGTTTACCCAAGCCATGCAGGGCGTCCGGGCGTTTAACCGTCTGCAGGGCATCGATCTGCACAGCTATGAGTGCAATACCATCTTCGTCGATCCCCCACGCAGCGGTCTGGATACAGAAACCCTTGGCATGGTACAGGGATACCCGAACATCCTGTACATCTCCTGCAATCCACTGACGCTATGCGATAACCTTCACACGCTCAACCAGAGTCATCGGATCACGCGCCTGGCGCTGTTTGATCAATTTCCGTATACCCACCATATGGAGTGCGGGGTACTGCTGGAACGTCGCTGATCCCAAAAAAACGGGCAGCTCTCTGTCTGGCTGCCCGCGGCGGTGTGACTCAACGGTGTCTCTCATCGTCATCATCATCCCTATCCTGCACGGTGCGGCTGCGCTGTCTTTTAATCCGGACACCGATCCACAGCACCAACGCTACACACAGTAAAGAGGGCAGAAAGTTGGAGCCAATGGCGGGATATTCAACGCGGATCAGCGTGCTGTAAAACAGGAGGCCGAGCAGAAAACAGGAGGATGAGAGCACTGGCATACCCTCTGGCATGGCGACGTGAAGATAACGCTGGTGTAAACAATAGGCTGACAGCACCAGGGCTATCAGTGGAAAAACGGAAAATGGTACGACGCTACTGAACAACGCAGAAAACGATCCGCG
>NZ_AFJI01000018.1 GCF_000264785.1 Edwardsiella ictaluri ATCC 33202
CTGGCGCCCTGCATCCTGCTTTACGCCATCGATTTCTCTTTCCCTAAACCCTATAACAGATCGATTTACCATGACCCTCTTTCATATCGCCAATCAACAACTGACCCCGTTAACCCAAACCACTTTCGCTGCCGAAGGGCTGCAAGAGCGCCAAGATCTGCAAGAGGCGTTAAAGCGCAATATCGCTGTCATTGCCCCCGATTGCCTGGTGATTGCCGACGAATTCTCCGACTGGGAAGATAGCCGCCGTCGTATCGATCTGCTGGCCATCGACCGCAATGCCAATCTGGTAGTGATCGAGTTAAAACGTAATGAAGTCGGCGCACATATGGAGCTGCAGGCACTGCGCTATGCCGCCATGATCACCAATATGACTTTTGATAAAGCCTGTGAATACTTTGCGGCCTATATCGAGCAAGAAGGGCTACAAATCGATGCCCGCAACACCCTGCTGGAGTTTGTCGATCTGGACGAAAACCAGCTCGATGATTTCGGCAATGAGGTGCGCATCGTTTTGGCGTCGGCTGACTTTGGCAAAGAGCTGACCACCTCTGTGTTGTGGCTGCGGGACAAGGGCATCGATATTCGCTGTGTGCGGCTGACCCCATTCCGCTATCAGGGAGAGGTGCTGATCAATGCTGCGCAGATCATCCCGTTAGAAGAGGCAGAGTCCTATCAGATCCAGTTTCGAGAAAAGCGTGCCGAGCAACGGGCCAGCCAGCAAGGTACCAGAGACTACAGCAAGTACCGCTTTAACGGCGGGGTTTACAACAAACGCCATTTTGCCCTGGCGGTACTCAGCCATTGGATAAAAGACCGGCAACTTGCCGATCTGGCCGAGATCACTGCCTATCTGGCGCAATTTGATCTGCCCAGAAAGGTAACGCCGGTTGACCAGATCCCGGAAAAAAACCTTAATCGCTGGCATTTAGGCGAGGGCAACCTGATTGAGCTGCCATCGGGTGAGCAGATCGCCATCTCCAACCAGTGGGGAACCGATACCGAACGGTTGCTGCAGGGGATGACACAGTTGGGCTACCAGATTGAAAAAATCTAGCAATGCGAGGGGATATTGAGGTTTGAAGGGCCATCCATCCGATGATGGACTGGCCGTGATATCGCCGATAAGCAAACCACGCTGGCAGGCCAAAAAGCGTCAAACAACAACCCCGGCGTAAGTTGCAACGCAACCAAGCGGCCGGGGTCATGTTGCTGGCAACCTTAAAGAGACGCCCTCTTGCAGTCAAACATTTTTACCCCATTTTGTGACGGATAGAGTGGTGGTCGAGTGGGTATTAAGAGCCGCTAACAAAACCGAGTTGATTCGAATAACATCAATCCCCATATAGTAGGCATGATACGAAAAATCATCAGTAAGCAGCTCTGGAAATCCTTACAGCCACTTCTGCCGCCCCAACAGCCTTCGTCCCGGGCATCTGCCAGAGATCCGTCGGGTATCTGACCTATGGTGTACTCTCGCCGAAGTTTTGTGATGGGCATGGTGTAGCGCGGCATCCCATCAGCGCCTTCCCCGCTCCAAAAATTTGGGAGTACAATTTCGCCAGCAAAACGATAGCGAGACTGAACTCCCCAACCGGCTACCCATCACGACCCAAACCACAATCCGCCTGGATAACCGCCGTGAGTCTCAAAGCCAGAAAAATCTTTGATTATAAAGTGATTATTACCATGTCGGGATAATAATTCATCATTCAATATTCTGAATCTGCTCGCGCATCTGCTCAATCAGTACCTTCAGCTCAATGGCGGAGGCGGTGATATCAGCGTTGATCGACTTGGAGGCCAGAGTGTTCGACTCGCGGTTGAACTCCTGCATCATAAAGTCCAGGCGGCGGCCGACGGCCTCTTTCTTTTTCAGGATGACGTAGGTCTCTTTCACGTGAGCATCCAGGCGATCCAGCTCTTCGGCCACGTCGATGCGCTGGGCCATCAGCACCAGCTCCTGCTCCAGACGGTTGTTTTCCAACTGTACCTGGGCCTCCTCCAGCTTGCTGAGCAGACGCTCGCGCTGCCACTGCAGGATTTCCGGCATCCGGCTGCGCACCTTGGCCACCTCTGTCGATACGGCCTCCAGACGCTGTTCGATCAGCTGTTTCAGGGCGCTGCCCTCACGCTCGCGCGCGTCGATAAAGTCGTCGATGGTGCTGTCCAGCGCGCCGAGCAGCTCGCTGCTGATGGCGTCCAGATCCTGTTCGGCGGCCGCCATCACGCCGGGCCAGCGCAGGACGTCCAGCGGGTTGATTTCACCCTCATCGCTCTGCAGTTTGACCCAGTTGGCGGCATCGACCAGCTGTTTGGCCAGGCTTTCGTTGAGGATCAGGGCGCTCTGGGCGCTCGGATCCAGCTCGAAGCGCAGGTTGCACTCGACCTTGCCGCGGGTCAGGCGGGTGCGCAGGCGTTCACGGATCACCGGCTCCAGACTGCGGAACTGCTCCGGAAGACGGATATAGGTTTCCAGATAGCGCTGGTTTACTGAGCGCAGCTCCCAGGCTGCGCTGCCCCAGTTACCCTTGACTTCGCGTCGGGCGTAAGCGGTCATGCTACGGATCATAGTGCCTGCCTATTACTAAAACGGTGTGTGTTGCCGGGATTATAGCCCCGTGACGTCCTGCGTGATAGGCATAAGCAGATGAAGGCCGTATAATGCGCAGCCGATAACTGAATTACCTGCGGAGATGAGCTTATGCGTCCTGAAGGCCGAGCTGCCGGACAGATCCGTCCACTGCGTTTGACCCGTCACTATACCAAGCATGCGGAAGGGTCCGTGCTGGTGGAGTTTGGCGATACCAAAGTGCTGTGTACCGCCAGCGTTGATGAAGGGGTGCCGCGCTTTTTAAAAGGCCAGGGACAGGGCTGGGTCACCGCAGAATACGGTATGCTGCCGCGTTCTACCCATAGCCGCATGGCGCGCGAGGCGGCCAAGGGCAAGCAGGGTGGCCGCACCATGGAGATCCAGCGGCTGATCGCCCGCTCGCTGCGCGCGGCGGTGGATCTGAAGAAGCTGGGCGAGTTTACCATCACCCTGGACTGCGATGTGATTCAGGCGGACGGCGGAACCCGTACGGCGTCGATCACCGGAGCCTGCGTGGCGCTGGCCGATGCACTGGGTGCGCTGGTGGCCGCCGGTAAGCTGAAGGAGAGTCCGCTGAAGGGGATGGTGGCCGCCGTTTCGGTGGGGATCGTTGCCGGCGGGGCGGTGTGCGATCTGGAGTATGTGGAAGACTCCGCCGCGGAAACCGATATGAACGTGGTGATGATGGAGGACGGCCGGATGATCGAGGTGCAGGGCACCGCCGAAGGCGAACCGTTCAGCCATGAAGAGCTCTTGACGCTGCTGGCGCTGGCCAGAGACGGCATAGGACAGATTATCCAGGCGCAGAAGACGGCGCTGGAGCAGTGATTTTTAGGCGACTGAATAAGTCGCCTTTTTTTTGCCCGCGGGGTGGGCATCCGTCGCGTTAACAGACTTTGAAGGAGAAAAGTATGAAGGCCTATCAGCGCCGTTTTATTGAATTCGCACTCGGTAAGCAGGTGCTAAAGTTTGGCGAGTTTACGCTGAAGTCCGGGCGCACCAGTCCCTATTTCTTTAACGCCGGCCTGTTTAATACCGGGCGGGATCTGGCGCTGCTGGGGCGCTTTTATGCGGAGGCCCTGGTGGAGAGCGGGATTGCGTTTGACGTGCTGTTCGGGCCGGCCTACAAGGGGATCCCGATTGCGACCACCACGGCGGTTGCCCTGGCTGAGCACCACGATCGGGATATGCCTTACTGCTTTAACCGCAAAGAGGCCAAGGATCACGGCGAAGGCGGCACGCTGGTAGGCAGTGCGCTTGCCGGTCGGGTGATGCTGGTGGACGATGTGATCACCGCCGGCACCGCGATTCGCGAGTCGATGTCGATTATCCAGGCCAACGGGGCGGCGCTGGCCGGCGTGCTGATCTCCCTTGACCGTCAGGAGCGCGGCCGCGGTGAACTGTCGGCGATCCAGGAGGTGGAGCGCGACTACGGCTGCCGGGTGATTTCAATCATCACCTTAGGCGATCTGATCCACTATCTGGAAGAGCAGCCGGAGATGGCGCAGCACCTGGCGGCAGTCAAGGCGTATCGCGCCCGGTACGGGGTGTGAGTTGCCGATGGCCGCCGTCCGGCGGCCATCCTTGGGAGTCACTGCAGCTGGCAGGCCAGGAGTGGCCAGCGTGTCTCGAACTCCTGCGTGGGGCGGTAGCGGAACTCTGACCGCACGAAGCGCGACAGCATACCTTCGCAAAACGCCAGAAGCTGGCTGGCCAGCAGCGTTTCGTCGTGGTCAAAGCCACTGCCTTCGCGCAGCCGACGCTCTTTTAAGACTTGGCGCAGCTGGGCCTCAATGCGCTCGAACAGCTGATTGATCCGCCCCTGTAGACGATCCTGCTCAAACATCAGGGCATGGCCGGTCATAATCCGGGTTAACCCAGGATTGCGTTCGGCAAAGCCCAGGATCAGCAGCAGAATAAGACGCAGCCGATGAAAGGTGTCTTTTTCATCCTGCAGTATAAGATTGATGCGCGATGTCAGCGTGTCCTCGATAAACTCGATAAGACTGTCGAACATCCGCGTTTTACTGGGAAAATGGCGATAAAGTGCGGCTTCTGAAACGCCGACGTTCGCCGCCAGTTTTGCTGTCGTGATGCGTTGACTGCCGTCGCTGGACTCCAGCATCTGCGCCAGCGCCTGTAAAATCTCTTCGCGACGGTTCCTTTTCGTATTCTCTTTCTCTGCCATGCCTGACAAGACCCTTGCTAAACGGCGAAAACGGATTTCCCACAACAGACACTGCCGCAACTGGGTGCGACGGTGATTAGATTCGATAGCGTTGCGGGCGGCAAATTAGTGGCGGCCGGAGTGGCCAAAGCCGCCGTCGCCGCGCGCGCTGTCCTCAAAGGATTCCACCAGATTAAAGTCGGCCTGCACCACCGGTACCAGCACCAGCTGCGCAATGCGCTCGCCCGGCTCAATGGTAAAGGGGGTCTGTCCACGGTTCCAGGCGGAAATCATCAGCTGTCCCTGGTAGTCGGAGTCGATCAGCCCGACCAGGTTACCCAGCACGATGCCATGCTTGTGGCCCAGGCCGGAGCGCGGCAGGATCACCGCCGCCAGTGACGGATCAGCAATGTGAATAGCCAGCCCGGTGGGCAGCAGGGTGGTTTCACCCGGTGCGAGCACGACGGCGCTGTCCAGGCAGGCACGCAGATCCAGGCCGGCGGAGCCGGGGGTGGCATAGGTCGGCAGCGGAAACTGTTGGCCGATGCGTGCGTCGAGGATCTTAACGTCGATTTTTTTCTTCATAATGTCTGACGATCTCATTGATTAAGGTACAGCCCAGGCGGGATTTACTGCTGAGCGGCAACCGTGTGTCACCCTGGGGCCAAAAAAGATGTAATGCATTGGTATCGCTATTAAAACCCTGCCCATCTTGTGAAACGTCGTTGGCGCAGATCAGGTCGAGTCCTTTACGCGCCAGCTTTTGTCTGGCGTATTCTTCCACATTCTGTGTTTCGGCGGCAAATCCTACCACAAACGGCCGCGCTTCGGTCATGGCGGCGACGCCGGCGACGATATCCGGATTTTTCACCAGCGTCAGCGTCAGTGTATCGCTCCGCTGCTTTTTCATCTTCTCTGGCGCGATCTGCTGCGCGCGGTAGTCGGCGACGGCGGCGCAGGCGATGAAGATATCGCAATCACGTGCGCGCTGGGCGACGGCCGCCTGCATCTCCAGTGCGCTCTGCACATCGACACGCGCGACGCCTGGCGGGGTAGGCAGGGCGACCGGCCCGCTGATCAGCGTCACCTGTGCACCGCGGCGGGCGGCGGCTTCAGCGATGGCAAAGCCCATTTTACCGGAGCTGTGGTTACTGATAAAACGCACCGGATCCAGCGCTTCGCGTGTTGGGCCGGCGGTGATGATCATCCGGTAGGCCGCTAGGTCCTGGCTCTGGCTGAAGTGTTGCTCCGTAAGGCTGACCAGCGTCAGCGGATCCAGCATACGCCCCGGGCCGACGTCACCGCAGGCCTGCTCTCCGCTGTCCGGGCCCCAGATCAGTGCCCCGCGCCGCGTCAGGGTGGCCAGATTGTCCTGCGTGGCAGCGGCGCGGAACATCTGCTGATTCATCGCCGGTGCGATGGCGATGGGGGCCCCGCTGGCCAGACACAGTGTTGCCAACAGATCGTCCGCCATTCCGGCGGCCAAGCGCGCCATCAGGTCCGCCGTTGCGGGGGCCAAGAGCACCAGGTCAGCCCATTTTCCCAGCTCAATGTGCCCCATAGAGGCTTCGGCCGCCGGATCGAACAGATCGTCGGCAACCGGATGTCCGGAGACGGCCTGCAGTGTCAGGGGCGTGATAAAGGCCTGCGCCCCTTTGGTCATGACTACGCGCACCTCTGCGCCGCGCTCGCGCAGTCGGCGTACGATTTCCGGGCACTTATAGGCGGCTATCCCGCCGCTGATGCCCAACAGGATGCGTTTGCCGCGAAGTACAGTCATGGTACGGGTTCCGTTGAAAGCCAAGATTGACAAGATTTTACCATAACCCGTTTCCTATCGCCGACTTTGCAACGACCACGGAAAGCCTGCGTAAGGCTGCACAGTTTTTATTCCCGTGGTTTGATGCTGTTTATTTATACAGTTAATTTGTGCCAATGGGGTGTCTGGCGGATGGGGAGGCAGAGTGATGGCGCAGGGTAAGGTCGAGGGCGGCTGGCCACAGGGGGCACCGCCGAGGGAAAAGCTACTGGCGTTGGGTGCGGCGGCACTCAGCGATCGTGAGTTGCTGGCGCTGTTTCTGCGCACGGGGCTGCCGGGGGTGCATGTGATACAGTTGGCGGAGCGCCTGTTGCTGCGCTTTGGATCGCTACAGGGGGTGCTGCGGGCAGACGTCGATACCTTCTGCGCCAGCCAGGGGCTGGGCATCGCCAAGTTTGCCCAGCTTCAGGCGGTTATTGAGCTGTCGCGGCGGGTGCTACGGCACCGTATCGGTGAGGAAAGCGCGATTACCAGCCCCGATCTGACGGCGCTGTATCTGCAGAATCTCTTCGTCTCACTGGAGCGAGAGATCTTTGTCGTGCTGTTTTTAGACAATCAACACCGTGTTATTCGATCTGAGCAGATGTTTTCAGGTACTATAAACTGCGTGGATGTATATCCACGGGAAATCGTCAGGGAAGCGCTCAAGCTGAATGCTGTGGCGTTAATCCTGGCGCACAATCACCCGTCGGGCAATCCCGAACCCAGTGTGGCGGACCGTTTGTTAACGGATCGCGTGGCTAAGGCCTGCGCACTGGTGGATATTCAGGTTCTCGATCATATGGTCATCGGCCATGGTCAGCGGGTTTCCTTTGCTGAACGTGGGTGGATTTAATCATATTTTTCGCGATCCTGAGGGATCTTTAGCTGTTCGGGTCTTGAGCACATGCGCTCTAGAGCGTATACTACGCCACCTTTGAGAATCTAGGTTGTGGCGTTAAGAGCCTATCTCAGCAGGTTTCGACCTGACTCAGAGTCTACTCGGCGGAGTTTGCCGGGATGGGCTCTAAAGCCTGACGAGGCGGCCACATCCTATACGAAGCTCGAGCTGATTTGATTTTTGGAGAATAGACATGTCCCGAGTCTGCCAAGTTACTGGCAAGCGTCCGGTGACCGGTAACAACCGTTCCCATGCGCTGAATGCGACCAAACGCCGTTTTCTGCCTAACCTGCACTCACACCGTTTTTGGGTTGAAGGTGAGAAGCGCTTTGTAACT
This sequence comes from Edwardsiella ictaluri ATCC 33202, assembly GCF_000264785.1. Lineage (GTDB taxonomy): Bacteria > Pseudomonadota > Gammaproteobacteria > Enterobacterales > Enterobacteriaceae > Edwardsiella > Edwardsiella ictaluri. Next base: position 7,797 of record NZ_AFJI01000018.1, read on the forward strand.
CTGCGTGTATCTGCTAAAGGTATGCGTGTCATTGATAAGAAGGGTATCGAAGCGGTTCTGGCCGATCTGCGTGCCCGTGGTGAGAAGTATTAAGGAGCTGAATCATGGCTAAAGGTATTCGCGAGAAGATCAAGCTGGTTTCCTCTGCTGGTACTGGTCACTACTACACCACTACCAAGAACAAACGTACCAAACCGGAAAAATTGGAACTGAAAAAGTTCGATCCGGTGGTACGCCAGCATGTGATCTACAAAGAAGCTAAAATTAAATAATTTTAGTGGAATTGGAAAAACCCGGCTCTGCCGGGTTTTTTTTTGTCCCTTTGCCCCTATCTATAGCCTAGGCTGTTTTTTCAGAGAGGGGTTATGCCTGAATTACCGGAAGTAGAAACCAGCCGGCGCGGTATCGCACCGTTTTTGCAGGGGAAAACGCTCTCCCATCTGACAGTGCGCCAGCCGCGCCTGCGCTGGCCGGTTTCCGAAACGCTGCTGACGCTGCGCGATCGGCCGATACTGAGCGTACAGCGGCGTGCCAAGTATCTGCTGCTGGAGTTGCCTGAGGGGTGGATCGTTATCCATCTTGGCATGTCGGGCAGCGTCAGGATCCTGCCGGCACTGACGCCGCCGCAGAAGCACGATCACATCGATCTGCTGCTGACGGATGGCATGATGTTGCGCTATACCGATCCACGCCGCTTTGGTGCCTGGCTGTGGTATGACAGCCTGGCGACGGCCAGCGTACTGGCACACCTGGGGCCGGAGCCACTCAGCGAGGCGTTCAGCGCAGAGTACCTGCTGGAGAAGGCGCGAGGTCGGCGTACGGCGGTGAAGCCGTGGCTGATGGATAACACGCTGGTGGTCGGCGTCGGTAACATCTATGCCAGTGAGTCGCTGTTCAGTGCGCAGATCCATCCGGATCGTCTGGCGGGATCGCTGAGTGCAGATGAGGCGCACCTGCTGGTACAGACGATCAAGGCGGTGCTGCAGCGATCTATCGATCAAGGCGGGACAACACTGCGCGATTTTTTACAGGCAGACGGTAAGCCGGGCTACTTTGCGCAGCAGCTACAGGTTTATGGGCGGGCGGGGGAGGCGTGCCTGACCTGTGGCACGACCATCAAGCGTAGCAAGCACGGGCAGCGCACCACGTTTTACTGCCCGCACTGCCAGCGTTAAGCGTCGCGCAGGCGGGTCATAAGCGCCCGGGCTACCTGCTCGGGCAGAAAGGCATCGACGTCGCCGCCGTGGCGTGCGACCTCCTTCACCAGCGAGGAGGAGATAAAGGACCAGGCCTCTGCCGGCATCAGGAATACGCTTTCCAGCGTTGGCATGAGGTGGCGATTCATATTGGCCAGCTGCAGCTCATATTCAAAGTCGGAGACGGCGCGCAGCCCCCGCACTAAAATATTGGCTCCCTGGCGCTGCGCAAAGTGCGCCATCAGCTCGCTGAAGCCATGAACCTCAACGTTGGTCAGGTGGGCGGTCACCTCACGCGCCATGGCGACACGCTCCTCCAGGGTGAACAGCGGCTGTTTGCCAGGACTGGCGGCGATGGCCAGGATCACGCTGTCGAACATATGCGCAGCGCGCGTCACAATATCCAGATGTCCATTGGTCAGCGGGTCGAATGTACCCGGATAAATCGCTGTGCGGCTCATAAAGGCGTTTTTTCCGTATAGCCATGCTGCAGTGCCCACAGCTCGGCGTATTTGTTAAATGTGTACTGTGCGTTGACGATGGCCAGCAGCCATCCCTGTTTCCCGTCCAACACCCCGCCGCGCAGCAGCAGGGTTTTTAGCAGGGCGCCGACGGTATGGCTGAATATGCCCAGTATGGATGTCTTTTTACCGCTGGCGTGGCGCTCATGCGCCCAGGCCGTGGCATAGCACAGCTGTTTTTGCTGGAATCCGGCAAAATCACGGCAGGTCAGGTGCAGCAGATCGCCCTGCAGTGGCGTGACTGATGCGCCACTGCACGCCAGGGATTCATGGACCTGGCTGGCGTTATAGCCGTAGCGCTGGCGCGGGTAGAGGCGGATCACCCGGTCGGGATACCAGCCACTGTGACGCATAAAGCGCCCCAAAAACAGATTGCGGCGGGCGATGCTGTATACCCGATCGGCGACAGGTTGCGTGAGAACCTGAACAATGGCCTCTTTCAGCGCCGGTGTGACGCGCTCATCGCTGTCGATCATCAGAATATAGTCACCGCTGGCATACTGCTGTGCCCGCTGGCGCTGGATGCCGAATCCTTGCCAGTCGTGGTTTTCATAGACCTTGGCGCCGGCGGCTTGGGCGATACGCTGCGTCTCATCACTGCTGCCGGAGTCCAGAACGATGATTTCATCGGCCCATGCCACGGAGGCCAGACACTCCGGCAGGAGTTCAGCCGCATTCTTGCAAATCAGGACGACGGAGAGGCGCGCTGGCATGGTCAGTGACTCCGTAGTGGCAGGTAGGGCAATAACAGCTGCAGCAGGCGCTGGAGAGCCCCCTGATTCTGATGCAGCACCTCGACGGCATGGCGTCCATACCACAGGCGGTAGTCCTCATCGGTCAGGAGGGTTGAGACCTCGTTGGCCAGCGCTTCGCCGTCCGCCACGCTAATCAGGCCGTCGGCCTGATGCAGCTTGGCACAAATGTCCTTGAAGTTAAAGGTATGGGGGCCCATAAGCACCGGGATGGCGTGTGCGGCAGGCTCTAAGGGGTTATGTCCGCCACGTTCGATCAGGCTGCCGCCGACAAAGGCCAGATCGGCAATACCATACAGCAGCATCAGCTCACCCATGCTATCGCCGATCACCACCTGGGTATGTGGCGTAGGGATTTCACCGCTGCTGCGCATCAGATAGGTAAACCCCTCTTTTTGAGCCAACAGTTCGGTTTCTTTAAAACGCTCGGGGTGGCGGGGAACCAGGATCAGCAGCAGGTCGGGAAATTGGGCCAGCAAACGGCGGTGAGTCTGCAGAATGATGGCTTCCTCACCCTGGTGGGTACTGGCGGCGATCCACACCTTCCGGCGAGGGGCCCACTGGCGGCGCAGCGTGATGGCGCGGGCAGCCAGCTCTGGCGTGACTGAGATATCAAACTTAATGCTGCCGGTGATGGCCAGCTGACTACGTTTGAGCCCCAGTGCGATGAAACGTTCGCCATCCTCTTGGTTTTGCGCGGCGATCAGGGTGACTTTACGCAGCAGACGGCGCATAAATCCACCCAGTTTTCCGTAGCCTTTGGCGGAGCGGGCTGAGAGGCGCGCATTGGCAATCACCAGCGGGATCTTGCGCTGATGCAGGGCCGAAATCATGTTGGGCCACAGTTCGGTCTCCATCACGATCACCAGTTTGGGACGCACCGTGTTCAGAAAGCGCCGCATGGCGCCGGGGAGATCATACGGTAGATAGACGTGATGCACATCGTTACCAAAGGCCGACATGACCCGCTCTGAGCCGGTCGGCGTCATGGTGGTCACCGTGATGGGCAGCGTGGGATAGCGGTGGCGCAGCGCCCGCACCAGCGGCACGGCGGCCAGCGTTTCGCCGACGGATACTGAGTGCAGCAGAATTCCACCCGGCGCAACCTTATTGCGGCAGAATCCATAGCGTTCTCCCCAGCGTTTGCGGTAAGCGGGGGCTCTGCGGCTACGCAGCAGCAGTCTGAGCCAGATCAGGGGCTGAATAATATAAAGCAGTACGGTATATAACGATTCCAAGCTTGTATCCGTTATTTTTAGTATCGGCGGGCAAATTCTAAGCATTTCACAGCGCTAATGCCATTATTTTACCGATTTTCCCAGAATTTACATATCAATGCGGCCAGTGAAAATGTATGCCGTATTACGATCGCGAGGTGATACGGCTAACGCTGACTACCTGGATCGGGCTATCAGGTTTTGCCGAGCTGGCGATAGCGCGTGCAAACGGCGGCGACGTCATATTGCTGCAGCAGCGTATCGTCGATCGCGGGGGGATTGCGATAAATATCCTGTAGAGCTTGTGCCAGAGAGGCAGCATCCGGGTGACACAGGCCACGTGCCAGATCGCCCATCATGATTTCGGCAGGCCCTCCGGGGCAGCGTGTGCTAACCACGGCGGTACCCAGCGTGAGAGCCTCGACCAGCACATTGCCAAAGCCCTCACTGTCGGAGCTGACGACCAGGAGGCGGGCATGATGGATCCAGGGGTAGGGATTGGCTTGAAACCCGGCAAAATGTACCCGTTCCGCCACGTTAAGGGTTTTGGCCAATGCGCGCAGCATGTGCTCCTGTTCTGGGCTCCCCTGTCCCAGCAGCACCAACGGTGCGCTAAGTCCGCTTTGCGCATAGGCCTCCAGCAGGCGATCGTGCCGCTTGGCCGGGTGGAAGCGCCCGACGTGGATCAGGTAGTCTTGCCCCTCCAGCGGACAGGGGGCATCGGCCGCGCGGCGGATCGCTGCGAGATCAAAGGGATTGGGAATGGCCTGTAACTGCGCCGGCGTCACCTTAAATTGCTGGCACAGATCCTCCCCCACGGCGTGAGAGACAGCGACGATTTGGCGGCCCTGATAGATACGGCGGATCTTTTCACGCTTCAGCCATCGGCTGAAGCCATGGCGATGTCCCAGATAGGAGGCGGAGAAGACGCCGTGCAGACAGAACCAGAGGTTATGGTCCCGCAGTATGTTGCTACGGGCGACGATGCGATCGGTTTTGTGCAGGTTGGACAGGACCAGATCATAGCGCTCCTTCTGCTCTGCGAGGGCGATCGTCTCATCCAGCTGGCGGGCTCGACGCGACAGCTCACTCAGCTTGCGCCAGGGGGCGCGGCAGGTATCGCGGATGACGCGGTAGTCAAGGCCGTCAGGCAGCGGGTAATGACAGACATCGCGCAGGGAGAACAGGGAGACGCTGTCGCCCTGAGCCAAGAAATACTGTGCCAGCGTCAAGACGACCTTTTCGGCACCACCACCCGGGAGACCGTCGATAATCATTAAAATTCGCATGATTTACTTCACCAGTTGTCGGTACAGCCCAATAAGCTGTGCTGAAAGGCGCTCGGCGGTGCATTCCATAACCCGCTCCCGGGCCAGCCTGCCAGCGTGAGAGCCCAGCGCCTGAGTGGGCAACGCCATGACCGCCTCGCGTAGCGCGGCAATATCCAGCGCATCGCAAACGTAGCCGTTATCGCCGCTGCGGATAAACTCGGCGCCGCCGCAGCCTGTGCTGGTGATCACCGGCAGACCGCAGGCCATCGCCTCTAGAATCACGTTGGGGAAGGGATCGTACAGCGTTGGCAGCAGCAGTCCGTCGGCCATTTGGTAAAACGGCAGCGTTTCTGGCTGCATACCCAGAAAGCGCACGCGCTGAGCGCAGCCCAGGGTATTTGCCAGCGCGCGGTAGCGGGCTTCCTCTTTATCTTTGCCGACAACCAACAGGTAATGTCCCGTTGGTGCAATCGCCTCTATCGCGGCCCGTAGCCCTTTGCGCTCAAAGCCTGATCCGACATAGATTAAACAGGAGGCGCTCTGCGGTATTTGCCAGCGGCGGCGCAGTGCGGCGCGCTGCGCTTCATCCGGAGGCAGGAAGCGATGATGATCGATGGCATTGTATATGACATGGATTTTGCTTTCCGGCACGCCAAAGTCTGCGATGATCTCCTGTTTAATCATGTCCGCGTTACAGATAACGGCACGCAGCTCAGGCGCCTGATACATGGCCTGCTCTGCGTTCATGACATAGCGATGATAGCGATCGTGCCACAGCATGTGGATCTTCCAGCCGGGGAGGATCCGCGCGCGCTGCGTCAGCCAGCGTCGGTGTACACCGTCGCCGGCACGATAGAGATCGCAGCCGGGGATACGCTCATGGCTTTGTACCAGATCGAAGCGCTGTTGCTGCCAAAGCGTGCGGGCCGCACGGGCAAAACCATGCTCGCGGCTGATACGCCCCCATTTCCAGGGATTGCACTGGTGGATATGCCACGCAGGTTTGACGGGGCCCTGCCACTGACGCGTGATGACGTTCAGCTCGATGTCATGGCTGTCCAGCGCCTCCAGCGCCCGCGAGACAAAACGCTCTGCGCCGCCGTCAGGGCGGTATTTTTGCCGGACTAATGCCAATCTGAACTGGGTCATTCAAGTAACCTCGTTGCCGCCGCGATCACTGCGCTGCTGGGGATTAAATCCAGGTAACGCTCCGCTGTTTGGGTATCGATGGTATCCGGATCGGGGAGATCGCCAAAATCGCCGGCCCAGATAACATCGCCACGGGCCTGCCATGGGCGCCAGAAGACGAGTTTTGAGGGACCAAACAGCGCGACAAGCGGCGTCTGTAACGCAGCGGCCATATGCATGGGAACGGAGTCTACGCCGATAAACAGGCGGGCATGATCGATAATGGCCGCTAGCTGGCGCAATGTTAGCTGCCCTGCCAGACTGGCCACCTGCGCCGTTGGACATCCCTGCATAATGGCGTCGATCATCGCCCGCTCTCGTACATCCGGCCCTGAGGTAAGCAAAATAGGGTAGCCCGCCTGAGAAAGAGCATTAATGACCTCGCTCATACGTGTCTCTTGCCAGCACTTAAAGAACCAGCGAGAGGTTGGCTGAATGACAATATATCCCGCCTGCCATGCCGTAGGAATGAGCGCGCTGGCGCTTTGCCAATCCTGCTCACTATAGCCCATGGTGACGCGGCTATCGTCGTCGTCGAGTCCGAGCGGTGCCAGGATCGAGAGGTTTTGCTCTACGGTATGTTGTTTTCCATGCTTTGCCGTACTGGCGAGATGTGTATGGCTGGCTCGCCAGAGCGGGTGACGGCGCTTGGTAAAGTCAAAGCCGATACGTACCGGCGCGGAGCTCAGCGCCGTGACGATGGCGCTGCGCCACTGATCGGCCAGGTTGACGACCAGATCGTACCGCTGTGCTTGCAGCGTACGCAGCAGGCGCCACTCTTGGCTTAGCTGATGGCGAGCACCCTGCTTTTTCCACTGACGATCAATGCAATAGAGCTGATGGATATCCTGATTAGCCGACAGCATATCCCGGGTTTCTGCATACAGCAGAACGTCTATCTGTGCCGAGGGATAGTGCCGTTTCAGCGTGCTGATAACCGGCGTGACCAAGAGCATGTCACCGTGGTGGCGTAGCTTGATCACCAAAATACGCTGCGGAGAAAACGCGGCGGGAAGCGTCGGATTGGATACCATTCTTTTGCCTTTGACTGCGGTTTGACCCTCGATTTTAGAGGATTCGTGGGGCGGGGAGAAGCGTGGTGGCGGTTTTATATTAATTGTTCTACCATGGGCGAAAGAATGGGCGTTAAGAAGAAGACGTATCAGTATGAGCCATCCTGGGTTTATCATTACCATTGACACCGAAGGTGATAATCTGTGGCAAAACCACGATCGGATTACCACAGAGAATGCCCGCTATTTGCCTCGATTCCAGCTGCTGTGTGAGAAATATGGTTTTAAGCCGGTCTATTTGACCAATTATGAAATGGCCAGCGATCCGGTTTATGTTGAATTTGCCCGGGACGTGATCGCCCGGGGATGCGGTGAGGTCGGGATGCACCTGCATGCCTGGAACAGTCCGCCGGAGATTCCGCTGACGGATAATGACTGGGCCAATAAACCTTATTTAATCGAATATCCTGCAGAGGTAATCCGGCAAAAAGTGGATTACATGACGCACCTGCTGGAGGATACCTTCCAGACGAAAATGGTGAGCCATCGTGCGGGTCGCTGGGCGATGAATGCTTTTTATTTGCAGCTGTTGTTGGAGCATGGCTATCAGATAGATTGCTCAGTCACGCCGCGCGTCGATTGGCGTGGCGCTCGCGGTGCACCGCAGGGGAACGGCGGCAGTGACTACAGCGGCTATCCGGACCACGCTTATTTTGTGGACGCTGCTGATTTACGCCGTGAGGGCTCCACCGCCCTGCTGGAAGTGCCGATGAGTACCCGGTTGAAGCATGATCCGCTGTTTAATCACCTGCGCGGTGCCTATGATCGCCTGCGGGGTAAGCGTCGTCCGCCGTCAGTGCAGTGGCTGCGTCCGCGCGGTGGGAACCTGCAGGAGATGCAGCGGGTGGCGGAGTATCATCTGTCCCTGGGGCGTGATTATGTAGAATTTATGCTGCATTCCTCTGAGTTTATGCCCGGAGGAAGCCCGACCTTCCGGAGTGGGCAGGATATCGAACGGCTGTATCACGATCTGGAGGCGCTGTTTGACTGGCTGGCGCCTCAGGTGAAAGGGCAGACGCTGGCGGAGTATTATCAGATAAAACGTGGTCAGCGCCCGGCGAGGTAATTCCGTCTGGGCGTGAGAGTGAAGACGCTGTATTGCACGGGAGAGACGCATCTCTTCCCCGTTGTCTTTTAACGCACGATAGGCTTTAGCCGTGCGGGCGGGGATCAGCCCGCGTGAGTAGACGCTGACACAGCGTCTGCGCGAGGTCGTTAAAACATCGGCTGACGGCGGCGTATTCGCGGGCGCCGTCGCTCAGTCGCCGGTAGGTCTCCGGGTTGCGATAGAGAGACTCAATGCTATCCGCGAGCTGCTCGGGTGACAGGATTAACGGCGGGGTTAGCCGATCCTGCACCGGATCGTAGACCTGCGGTGAGAAATCGATGGAGGCGGCGCTGATATTGGCATACTGCTCGACCGAGAGCGTCGGGGTGAGACAGAACCCTATCTGCTGGTGGCGAACGGTTTCCGGCAGGCCATTGATATTACTGGTGATAGTTGGGATCCCATAGGTTCCAGCCGCTAGCGTGGTTAGCATTACCCACTGGTCAGCATACAACAATGCTTTCAGGCAACGTGGTTCGCTGACACTCTGGCTTGATGTGCATGGACTGACAGTGCACAGACTGAAGGTCGTGGTCGACCGCGTCATTTTTACGCTAATTTTTATTGGGTTGGTGACATGTCGGGAGCGGATAACTTTAACGCCGATGGGCAGTTTGACCAATGCGCCATAGACGGCATCCCGGCTTCCATGACAATCAATAATATCGATGCGCCGCTCGCGGATAAATTTTAGTAATGGCGTGAATATCTTGGGGTGAATGGAACACCGTACGCGAATAGCAAGCGTTGGCAGATTTTTTTCCTGGGCTTTCGCCAGGATGGCCGAGCCTGGGCGAGCAATGATACAAATCGGATAGCCGTGTTGGTTTAGCCATTCAGCCTGCTCTACGATCCGTAGTTATTGATCGCCTCAGTCTACTAAGATTTCAACGTGGGCTATGTTCATTATTTAAAAACTCCTAATTGTTTTAATGAGGCTTTCCTCAAAGTTTTTATCATCAAAGAGTTCTTTGGCTCGATGTATGGAGTTTTTTTTGTAATCATCCACGCCATGAAGATAAATTTCAATTATTTTATTTGCTGCATCCTTGGGGTTTAATAAACGAGGCGGAGCAATTTGGTCATTTTCTGGATAGTAGATATTCTTTTTAAATGGTAGGGACATTCCTGTTTTTTTGCAATAGTCCTCCATGCTCATCGTCGGTGTAATACAGAAGCCAGTATGGTCATTACTAATTATTTCAGGCTGACCATCAATATTTGCCGAAATAATTGGTATGCCAAATGACATTGCTTCAATGCAGGACAGACTGCATGTTTCATGTGCAGAGGTACTTATGTAAATATCAAGATGTTTATAAAAGTCGTTAAGGTTATTGAGAAAGCCAATTGTTTTTACTGATTTGTTTAGATTCTTTTTTTCTATTAAACTCGCTAATGCAGATTCCTCTTCACCTGTTCCGGCAATAATAAAATTGAAGTTAAATCCTTGTAGGGCTGTCTCCTCTGCAATCAGGGGGATTAATCCCAACGCTTTTAATGGAGAGAGCCGTGCTGCACAGCCGATAGTAAAGGTTTTTTTCTTATCGTCAGCGATGCTATCTCGTGATTTAATATTAGTTCTGTTTAATATTACTGATATGTCACAGTGATGTTTGAATTTATTTTCCAACATTTTCTTGGAAGCTTGTGATACACAAATGCAGCCATCTATTTTTTGAAAAAAAGCAATGGTTTTTTTGTTTTTATCAATCTCCCATACAGCGCCATGGTCATAATATATCGCTTTGATTGATTCAGGTTTGTATTCAAGTGGGATAATTTGATTCCAGATGACAACATGGCTTGGGTTTATTTTTTTAATTTTGTTCCAGAGCGCTTTTTTTCTTATAAATGATGGGATTTGGATAGGTGATGACTGAATTACCCGATTGCAGAAAATAATTGAATTGGCATGATCGTTCAATTTCTCACTGAGTGAATTGGCCGTGTTTATAATAACCCAATTATGCTCCTTGCCATTAATTACATAGTCTAAAATAAGGCGTTCAACGCCACCGAAATCGCGAAGATTAACCAAGTGAACAATACTTTTTTCTGTCATGTTATAATTGCTCCGAGGATCTCTTGCTCATTGGGATAGCTAAGAATAGCGGTAGCCATAAAACTAGCCATATTTCGCGCGGATGATAAATATATATATATCCTTGGGTTGATGAAAATATTAGCGAAATTAAAATAAATGCGATAGGATATCTGTTTTTATTGAAGATTTTTATTGCTACAGAGAAGATATTTAAAATATAAGAAAAAAACAGGATAACCCCAATGATGCCAGAATAGTAGAGCATACTCATGAAGACGCTGTGGGCATTATTGTAAGTGAAATTCCGAGGTTTGAAATAATGAGCAAATGTATCACTATAGCCAAAGCCAAGCCATGGGTGATGTTCGCTTACTTGTTGGATAGTATATAGCCAAGTAAAAATTCTTGGCGTAGGTGCGCCATCGACAGCATCACGGGTAAAAATGCTTGGGTAGACCGTATGCACCAGTAATATGATTGCCAGTATGGACACCAATGATATTATAGCAGATCTCTTTCTTTTTATAAAAATGGCCATGAGCGATATGGCTAAAGCAATTATTGGGGTTCTGCTCTGGCTTAATATCACGCCAGCTAATAGAACTATGCCAGCAATAATATATGGGGATTTATTCTTTTCATGCTGATAGAGGTAGCAGCAAAATATTATTGCCAAACATAGTATTCCTGCATAATCTATCGTGTTAGAGGGACCGAGGATCGGATAGAATCTATCATATAAGCTATACTTTGAATAAAAAATAAATCCATTTACTACAACAAATATAGAGCATGTCGCGACATAGGATTTAAATAGAATATTTTTAAAAAAAAGTGTGCTTCTCAGCTCATAAATCATAGATGAGAAGATGAAAATATATATCGCATGCTGTATATAGCGAGATGTATCTTTACTGTGATCAGACCAATATGTTGATATGGCGCTGAATAGAAGGAAGACACCAAGTAATAAACTTGTTTTGTTGAATATGTTTTTTCTTTCGCACACGCACCATACGATAAATAATGCAAACGAAACATAATAAATATTGCTAACTAAATTATTATCATCGCTAATCGATAGCAGTGAAACAAATACGCAAAATAATGCTGAAATATATATAGGTAGCTTATTTATGAAATTAGTTTTCATTTTTTAAGTACTCAACGACGGCTAACGATGGCAGTGCATCAAGAGAGTGTGTCGGTTCAATAATTTCCAGCTGGTTTTTCCCATACCCACCGATGAGCCCCGGATCGGTGGGGCCATACAGGGTGATATTGGGTCGATCCAGCGCCGCCGCCAGATGACTGAGGCCGGTATCGACAGAGATCACCTGGCTGGCGCCGGCCAATACGGTGGCGACGTCGGACAGCGCCATTTTAGGCAGGACCTCAACGTGGGGAAATCCTTCAGCCAGACGCAGGGCGCGCTGATGCTCATGTTCGGCGCCCCAGGGCAGCTTGATTCGCTGCGTCGTATGGCTGCCAACCCAGGCAATCAACTCACGCCAGTGCGCCTCTGGCCAGTGTTTCTCATCACGGGTGGTGGCATGTAGAAACACCATGTACTGGCCGGCATCCATGGGGAGCTGTTGGGTGAAATGACGTGCGATGGCGTAGTCGCCGCGCTGCACTGGCAGGGGATAGCCCAGGCTCTGCGCAACCAGCTGGCGGGTTCTTTCCACCGCATGCTGATCGCGGGCAATGCGATGGCGCCGGTCGTAAAACAGGCTGGCCAGCGGCTCTCGGGCGCTGCGGCGATCAAATCCGTGGCGGATACCGTGGGCATTGCGGGCGACCAACAGCGCACTTTTAAGTAATCCCTGGGCGTCGATAACCGCATCATAGCGCTCCTGATGCAGCCGTTGCTTAAATGAGCGCCATTCCTGACGGGTTTGGGCACTGAGCAGGTTTTTGCGCCAGCGCCGGATTGCGATCGGAATCACACGATCAACCGCAGAGTGCCAGGAAGGGATCTGGGCAAAGCCCTCTTCGACCACCCAGTCTACACAAAGCCCCGGTATCGCCTGCTGCGCATCGGTCAGTGCCGGCAGCGTGTGGATGACATCTCCCATGGAGGAGGTTTTGACCATCAGGATACGCACCGGCTCTCCTTCTCATTATGCAGCAGTGCCTGCAGCGTCTGTTCAACCCGATCCGGCGTAATGTCGATCAGGCTCTGGTGGTATCCGGTCTCTCCCTCGCCACGGCGGACCTTGTGGTAGCCGGTAATCAGCCGGATCACCCGGGCATGTCGGCTCAGGGGTGGGGTAAAGTCCGGACTGCTTGGCCCGTACAGGGCAACCAGCGGCTTGTCGAGCGCGGCGGCGATGTGCATCAGTCCCGAGTCGTTACTGACGATGGCCTGACAGGCGGCGATCAGCGCGACGGCTTGATCCAGCGAGGTATGTCCGGCCAGATTCAGGCAGTATTCGCGGCTCTCTTCGTCCAGCGTCCGGCGGATCTCTTCACCGGCATCAACGTCCTTGGCCGAGCCAAAGAGTGCGATCTGATACCCTTGGCCGATCAGGCGCTGGGCCAGCGTGGCATAGTGGTAATGGGGCCAGCGTTTGGCCGGGCCAAATTCCGCACCGGGGCAAAAGCCGATCACCGGGCGATGATCCGTCAGGTTAAAGGCGGCGGCGGTTTCGGCGATCTCTTCGTCGCGCACCTGCAGCGCAGGCCACAGCAGCGGCTGCGGAAGATCCGCAGCACGACGTATCTGCGTCGCGGGATAAGCCAGCGCAGCGTAGCGTTCGACCATCAGTGGAAATGCCGACTTATCCAGCTGACGCAGGTCGTTCAGCAGGCCATAGCGCATCTCCCCTTTCCAGCCGGTACGTACGGGGATGCGGGCAAAGAAGGGGATTAGCGCTGATTTAAAGGAGTTGGGCAGCACATAGGCCCGATCGTACTCCCGTTCACGCAATTGCCGACCCAGACGATAGCGCTCGCCCAGCCCCAGTGTGCCGTGTCCCAGCGGCATAGGAATCGCCTGATGTACCTCCGGCATGCGTTCCAGAAGCGGACGGCACCAGTTGGGTGCCATCACGTCGATTTCAGCCTCGGGATACGTCGCCTTCAGGGTTCGGTACAGGCTTTGTGACATCATCATATCGCCTACCCACGACGGACCGATAACCAGTATTTTCATACCGTGAGAAATTCCTTACTGTATTAGGGCTTACGGTTCAGCCATTCCATATATTCACGCACTCCCTGCGCCACGGTCTTAAACGGACGGCTGTAGCCGGCCGCGCGCAGTTGGGTGGTATCCGCCTGGGTGAAGGCCTGGTAGCGCCCTTTGAGTTTGTCCGGGAACGGAATGTAGGTCACGCTGCCTTTCTGGTGATATGCCACGACGGCGTCAGCGACAGCCTGGAAAGACTCGGCGTTGCCGGTGCCGCAGTTAAAGATCCCGGAGACGCCGTTTTCCCAAAACCACAGATTAACGTCTGCGACATCGCCTACATAGATGAAATCACGTCTAAAGTTCTCACTGCCTTCAAACAGTTTAGGCTGCTCTCCGTTGTTGATCTGGGTATTCAGATGGAAGGCAACGCTGGCCATTCCGCCTTTGTGCCCTTCACGCGGGCCATAGACATTGAAATAGCGGAAGCCGCAGATCTGGGACTTGGCATGGGGCAGGATACGGCGCACATACTGGTCAAACAGGAACTTGGAGTAGCCATAAACGTTCAGCGGGCCTTCGTAGTGGCGATCCTCGACGAATTTATCCGTCATGCCATAGGTGGCGGCGGAAGAGGCGTACAGGAAGGGGATCTGGCGCTCCAGGCAGAAGTGCAGCAGCTCTTTGGAGTATTGATAGTTGTTATCCATGACGTACTTGCCATCCCACTCGGTGGTGGAAGAGCAGGCACCTTCGTGGAAGACTGCATCGATATCGCCAAAGTCATCACCGGCAACGATTCCGGCAATGAAATCCTCTTTGTCCATATAGTCGGTGATATCCAGGTCGACCAGGTTGACAAACTTTGTGCCGTCCTTGAGGTTATCTACCACCAGAATATCGGTATAGCCTTTATCGTTCAGTGCCTTAACGATGTTGCTGCCGATCATGCCGGCGCCGCCAGTGACAATAATCATGAGGTTTACCTTTCGATGAGCTAACGGGAGCGCTCGAATGCGCTACAGATGGCATTATCATATCATTTCATGGCGCAGCAAGCAGCGTTGGGGGTGCAGTTGTTAACCAAAAAGCGAATGCGAGACGGCGCGCGCTTGCGGGATAGACGTACTTTGTGACGTATTCTCACTTGCCGCGCGACATGACGTGATAGATGCTGCATTTCTAGTATTGTAAAGGTTGCAAACTCGTTTCAATACTGTTTCAACGGTAAGATACTCTAGCAAACCCGGAACCTAGGAGATAACCCATGTCTGCGGATTTTTACCAGCAGCTGGCGCAGCAGCTCGTTGCGACGCGTGCTGAAGGTCTGTACAAGACCGAACGGATCATCACCTCTGCCCAGCAGGCGGAGATTGCCGTGGCTGACGGTAGCCGCGTACTGAACTTTTGCGCCAATAACTATCTTGGGCTGGCCGATCACCCTGCGTTGATTGCTGCTGCCAAGGAGGGGATGGAGTCACACGGTTTCGGTATGGCCTCGGTGCGCTTCATCTGCGGCACCCAGGATAGCCATAAGGCGCTGGAGCAGCAGCTGGCAGCCTTTCTCGGTATGGAGGATGCCATTCTTTACTCCTCCTGCTTTGATGCTAACGGTGGGCTGTTTGAAACGTTGCTGGGGCCGGAGGATGCCATCATTTCCGATGCGTTGAATCATGCATCGATCATCGATGGGGTACGCCTGTGTAAGGCGCGGCGTTACCGCTACGCCAATAATGACATGGCCGAGCTGAAAGCACGTCTTGAGCTGGCCCGGGCCGAGGGCGCTCGCCATATCATGATCGCCACCGACGGGGTGTTCTCCATGGATGGCGTGATCGCCGATCTGAGATCGATTTGCGATCTGGCGGATGAGTATGATGCCCTGGTGATGGTGGACGACTCGCACGCCGTCGGGTTTGTCGGTGGCCATGGTCGTGGGACGCCGGAGTACTGCGGCGTGGTGGGGCGTGTCGATATTATGACCGGTACCCTGGGCAAAGCCTTGGGCGGTGCATCCGGCGGCTATACTGCAGCCCGTAAAGAGGTGGTCGAATGGCTGCGTCAGCGTTCGCGACCGTACCTGTTTTCCAACTCGTTGGCGCCGGCCATCGTCGCCGCCTCATCCCGAGTGTTGACCCTGTTGGCTCAGGGGGACGATTTGCGCGCTCGCCTGTGGGATAACGCCCGCCTGTTCCGTGAAAAGATGACCGCCGCCGGTTTTACCCTGGCCGGTGCCGATCACGCCATCATTCCTGTGATGTTGGGAGAGGCGAAACTGGCGCAGCACTTTGCCGATCTGCTGCTGCAGGAGGGGATCTATGTGACCGGGTTCTTCTATCCGGTGGTGCCTCAGGGGCAGGCCCGTATTCGCACCCAGATGTCGGCAGCCCATACGCCTGCGCAGATTGAACAGGCCGTAGCCGCCTTTATCCGCGTTGGTAAACAGCTTGGTGTCATTGCCTAGGGGTCTGATATGAAAGCCTTATCCAAACTGAAAGCCGAAGAGGGTATTTGGATGACCGATGTGCCGCTGCCGGCGCTGGGTCACAACGATATCATGATCAAAATCCGTAAGGCGGCGATCTGCGGGACGGATGTCCATATCTATAACTGGGATACGTGGTCGCAAAAGACCATTCCGGTGCCGATGGTGGTCGGGCATGAGTACGTGGGCGAGGTGGTGGCCGTCGGACAGGAGGTCAGAGGCTTTCGCATTGGCGATCGCGTCTCCGGTGAGGGGCATATCACCTGTGGGCACTGTCGTAACTGTCGCGCCGGGCGCACCCATCTGTGTCGTAATACCATCGGCGTTGGCGTTAACCGCCAGGGGGCTTTTGCCGAGTATCTGGTGATCCCGGCCTTTAATGCGTTCAAGATCCCCGACAATATTCCCGATGCGCTGGCAGCGATTTTTGATCCGTTCGGCAATGCGGTACATACGGCGCTTTCTTTCGATCTGGTCGGGGAGGATGTACTGGTCTCCGGAGCGGGGCCGATCGGCATTATGGCCGCAGCGGTCTGTCGCCATGTAGGGGCGCGCCATGTGGTGATCACCGATGTGAATGACTACCGTCTGGATCTGGCGCGTAAGATGGGCGTGACGCGGGCGGTCAACGTCAGCCGGGAGTCGCTGCCGGAGGTGATGCAGGCGCTGGGGATGAGCGAAGGGTTTGACGTCGGGCTGGAGATGTCCGGCGCACCGCCGGCTTTTCATACGATGCTGGATACCATGAATCACGGCGGTAAGATCGCTATGCTGGGTATCCCGCCGGGTGATATGGCCATCGACTGGAACCAGGTGATTTTTAAGGGGTTGTTGATTAAAGGGATCTATGGGCGTGAGATGTTTGAAACCTGGTACAAGATGGCGGCACTGATCCAATCAGGTCTCGATCTGACGCCGATCATCACCCATCAATACGCTATCGATGACTTTCAAAAGGGATTTGATGTGATGCGCTCGGGGCATTCAGGCAAGGTGATCCTGAACTGGTCGTGAGTCCATGACTTGGTATCGTGAGCTATCACGCCCGCGTATATGCGGGCGTGATGCGTTTTAGCCCCTTTGCAGGGTGAGCAGTAGCCGATCCATGGCGCGGTAGCTCAGCGCCTCGGCCAGATGGCGGCGTGCAATGTTATCGCATCCTTCCAGATCCGCCAGCGTACGCGCCACTTTCAGCAGCCGGTGCCAGGCGCGTACCGATAGTGCCAGGCGCGTGAGCGCCTGCTCCAGATAGAGGGCATCGTCCGGAGCCAGACGGCAGTCGCGATCGCGGGCGGCGCCCTCCAGATGCGCATTGAGCCGGCCGCCACGGGCATACTGCCGCACCCGGGCGGCGCAGACCCGCCGGCGTAGGGTCGCACTGTCTTCGCCATCCGCCCGTTGGCGGGCCAGCAGGCCCGGTGACAGCGGCGGAACATCAATCGACAGATCGAAGCGGTCAAGCAGGGGGCCGGACAGCCGGGAGAGGTATCTTAGCACCTGCGCCGCCGCCGCCCGGCGATCGCGCCCGTCAGCGTGGCCACCGCTGCTGGGATTCATGGCCGCCACCAGCTGTACCCGGGCGGGAAAGCTGACCTTTATCCTGGCGCGGGACAGATGGACGACGCCGGACTCCAGCGGTTCGCGCAAGGCGTCCAGGGTTCGCCGGTCAAATTCGGCCAGTTCGTCAAGAAACAGGACACCGTGATGGGCCAGCGAGATCTCGCCGGGTTTCGGCAGCGGCCCCCCGCCGATCAACGCGGCCATGGAGGCGCTGTGATGTGGTGCGCGAAAGGGGCGCACGCCATAGCGCGGCGGCATGGTGCCCGGGTAGGCCAGACTGCTGATGGCCGCCTGCTCCAGTGCCTCATCCGGGGTCATCGGCGGCAGCAGCCCTGGCAGGCGGCAGGCCAGCATGGTTTTACCGGTGCCCGGAGGACCGATCAGCAGCAGGTTATGTCCGCCGGCGGCGGCGATCTCCAGCGCCCGTCGTGCCTGTGCCTGGCCGATAATGTCGGCCATATCGCCGGTGTCTGTACCGCCGCTCGTCATCTCGCCGGCCGGCGCGGCCTCCAGGGATGCCTGGCCGCTCAGAAAGGCGCAGACGGCCAGCAGCGATGGCGCGATGGGGGGCCGTGGGGCCGCCAGCAGCCCAAGCTCGGCCGCGTTATCACTGGGCGCTATCAGGGTACGCTTCGCGTGGGCGGCGCTCAGCGCGGCGGGTAGCGCCCCCTGGACCGGGCGCAGATCGCCGGACAGGGCCAACTCTCCAATAAACTCGTAGTTGCAAACGGATACGTGCGGGGCCAGCTGCCCGGACGCCAGCAGCAACGCCAGCGCCATCGGCAGATCGTAACGCCCCCCTTCTTTGGGCAGATCGGCGGGTGCCAGGTTCAACGTAATGCGCTTCGGCGGGAACTGAAATCCGCTGTTCAACATGGCACAGCGTACCCGATCTTTGGCTTCGCGTACGGCCGTTTCCGGTAGACCCACCAGGGTAAAGCCCGGCAGGCCGTTGCCGATATGCGCCTCAATGCGGACCTCGGGGGCTTGAATACCCAGGGCGGCGCGCGTGTATACAGTGGCCAGAGTCATGATGGTCTCTCCTTTCGGCATGTCATCATGGCGCAAGCGTTGAGCAGGGAAAGGGGGCAGAGTCAGGGATGCGGGGGCGTCCGCGGAAAGGCTGCTTCCGCGCAATAATTTTTAACACATTAACAACAAGTGTAACCCGTCGGCGATTTACCCAGCGGAAAGGTCAGGGTTATTTTAACAAAAGACATACAAAAAGCTGACGTCATGCCAACAATCTAGATGGCCATCCAGGCTAAGGGCGTAACAGCACTCTTCTTACCCTATACCCTACCTAAAGGTAACATATTATGCTTGGTTGGTCTGCGCGGCAGCGTAACGTGGCTATTGCCAGCTTTTTGAGCTGGACGCTGGATTCATTCGATTTTTTCATTCTGGTCTTTTTGCTTAGCGATATCGCCCGTACGTTTCACGTCGGGGTGGAGCAGGTCACGCTGGCCATTCTGTTAACGCTGGCGGTACGCCCGATCGGGGCGCTAATTTTTGGTCGGGCGGCGGAAAAGTATGGGCGGCGTCCCATTTTGATGCTGAATATTATCTGCTTTTCCCTGTTTGAACTGCTCTCTGCCGCGGCGCCCTCGCTGATGATTTTTCTGTTGCTTCGGGCGCTGTACGGCGTCGCGATGGGGGGAATTTGGGGGGTGGCATCATCATTGACCATGGAGACCATTCCCGATCGCTCACGTGGGCTGATGTCCGGTATTTTTCAGGCTGGCTACCCGTTTGGCTATTTACTGGCGGCGGTGATCTACGGATTATGTGCTCAGGCGCTGGGCTGGCGCGGTATGTTTATTATTGGCGCCGTGCCGATCGTCTTACTGCCGTTCATCTACTTTTGTGTTCCTGAGTCGCCGGTCTGGCTGGCGGCGCGTGCGCAAAATCAGAGCGTCGCGCTGTTACCGGTGCTGAGGCGTCACTGGAAGCTGTGTGTTTATCTGGTGGCGCTGATGGCGGCGTTTAATTTCTTTAGCCATGGTACTCAGGATCTCTATCCTACGTTTCTTGGGATGCAGCATGGTTTCTCTGCAAATATCATCAGTATTATTGCGGTTGCCTACAATATTGCGTCAATTATTGGTGGCGTATTCTTCGGTACCCTGTCGGAGCGGATCGGCCGTAAACGCGCCATCATGCTGGCGGCGCTGCTGGCGCTTCCGGTGATCCCGCTGTGGGCCTTTTCCAGCGGCTCGCTGATGCTGGGCGTCGGCGCCTTTTTGATGCAGTTTATGGTACAGGGCGCGTGGGGAGTGATCCCTACTTATCTGAACGAGCTGGTGCCGGCCAATGCCCGTGCGGTACTGCCGGGCTTTGTCTATCAGCTGGGTAATCTGATTGCATCGGTGAATGCAACAATGCAGGCGTCGATCGCCGCCGATCATGGGCAAAACTATGCGCTGGTGATGGCCATCACGGCGGCCTGCGTTGCGCTCACGATTGTGGTACTGATCGCCTTTGGCCGCGATACGCGCGGTGTGCCGATGGCAGAGAAAATCTGCCATCAAGATCAGTCTATAAAAATTAGCTAACTCAATGTGTTGCTCGATATTGCGCCAGGGATGGTGCAATTCATATGCAAAAAAAGGGTTGTCAGCGTACAAAAAACTGTGATAACTCTGTAAGCATCGTATGTCAAAACAACAGATTTCACTGTTTATGAGCCTATTCGTCCAAGTGATTAGCCTAGTCGTGATTAGTGTGGTGGTGATTATTATACCACCGTGCGGGGCTGCACTTGGACGAATAAGGGCTTAAAAATCAAGCCAGAATCAGAAAAGAGCCTCCGCACCATCCGGTCCGGGGGCTCTTTTTTTACGCCGCGGCCGGCGGAGGCAGGGATAGCTTGAATCAGAATAAAATTCTGAAAACTATGGTATGGCCAGGGGTTAATCATGAATGGAGCGCAGTGGGTAGTACAAGCGTTACGTGCGCAGGGAGTGAACCAGGTTTTCGGTTATCCGGGCGGCGCGATTATGCCGCTGTACGATGCGCTGTATGACGGCGGTGTGGCCCACTTGCTGTGCCGACACGAACAGGGCGCGGTGATGGCGGCGATTGGCTATGCCCGCGCCAGCGGCCGCGTTGGCGTCTGTATCGCCACATCGGGTCCCGGTGCCACCAACCTGATCACTGGTTTGGCCGATGCCATGATGGATTCGGTACCGCTGGTGGCGATCACCGGACAGGTCGCTTCGGCGCTGATTGGCACCGACGCTTTTCAGGAGATGGATGTTCTGGGACTGTCGCTGGCCTGTACCAAACACAGCTTTATGGTGACCTCGCTGGCCGAGCTGCCGGAGGTGATGGATCGCGCGTTTGCTATTGCGGTGCAGGGGCGCCCGGGGCCGGTGCTGATCGATATTCCCAAAGATATTCAGCTGGCACAGGGAGATCTGGCTACGCCGTTGTGTAGCGTGGCGCAGGTGCAGCCATCCTGCCCGCCAGCGGCGTTGGCGCAGGCGCGAGCCATGCTGACGCAGGCGCAGCGTCCGGTGCTGTACGTGGGGGGCGGCGTAGGGATGGCTGGTGCGGTGCCATCGCTGCGCTCGCTGGTGTCGCGCAGCGGGATGCCGGTCGCCGCAACCCTAAAGGGGCTGGGCGCCGCCGATGATCGTCACCCCGCTTACCTGGGGATGCTGGGAATGCACGGCTGTAAGGCGGCCAATCTGGCGGTGCAGCAGTGTGATTTGTTGATCGCCGTCGGCGCCCGCTTTGACGATCGGGTTACCGGCCGCCTTGATGCCTTTGCACCGCAGGCGCAGGTGATCCATCTGGATATCGATCCGGCGGAGCTGGGCAAAGTGCGTCAGGCGCACGTGTCGCTGTGTGGCGATCTGAACCTGCTGCTGTCGGCGTTGACCATGCGGTTGGAGATCGCGCCATGGTTGCAGCAGGTGGCGGCGCTTAAGGCGCAGCATGCCTGGCGCTATGACCATCCCGGCGAAGCTATCTATGCGCCGCTGTTTTTGCGTCAGCTCTCCGGGTGTAAGCCGCCGCAGGCGGTGGTCACCACCGATGTCGGACAGCATCAGATGTGGAGCGCCCAACATATGCGATTTTCCCTGCCGCAGGATTTTATTACCTCCAGCGGGCTGGGGACCATGGGGTTCGGGATCCCGGCCGCGGTCGGCGCACAGGTCGCTCGCCCTGACGACTGCGTGATCTGCGTATCCGGCGATGGCTCTTTCATGATGAACGTTCAGGAGCTCGGTACCATCAAGCGGGCCAGGCTGCCGCTGAAAATTGTGCTGCTGGATAACCAGCGTCTGGGGATGGTGCGCCAGTGGCAGCAGCTGTTCTTTGATGCCCGCTACAGCGAAACCGATCTCTCTGATAATCCGGATTTTTTAACCCTGGCGCAGGCGTTTGGTATCCCGGGGCAGCGCATCAGCCGCAAGGCGCAGGTGGCAGAGGCGCTGGAGGCCCTGTTTAGTACCCCGGGCCCTTATCTGCTGCAGGTCGCTATCGACGAATTTGAAAATGTCTGGCCGCTGGTGCCGCCGGGCGCAGGCAACGAATCTATGCTGGAGAACGTATCATGATGCAGAGCCCTTCATTCCAACACCATCTGGCTATTCAGGCACGTCGCCGTCCGGAGATCCTGGAGCGGGTTTTGCGCGTGGTGCGCCACCGAGGCTTTGAGATCCACGCCATGAACATGGCTCAGGACGGCGACTGTGATAGCGTCAATATTGAGCTGACGGTGGCCAGTACGCGGCCGGTCACACTGCTGTCGTCCCAGCTGATTAAGCTGCTGGACGTCGCTCGGGTTGATGTCAGCGCCCCACGATCGTTGCGCATGCTGCCCCGTCGCCAGGTGCTGGGCTGAGTAGTTTTCCCCATTATTGAATCAGGCGCAGGTCGCCAGTAAGGAATAAGTTAATGACCACCAAGAAAGCGGATTATATCTGGTTTAACGGCGATATGGTGCCCTGGGGCGAGGCCCGGGTACACGTGATGTCTCACGCTCTGCACTACGGTACCTCGGTTTTTGAGGGGGTGCGTTGCTACGAAACCCACCGTGGCCCGGCGGTATTCCGCCACCGTGAACATATGCAGCGCCTGCATGATTCGGCGCGTATTTATCGCATGCCGCTGGCCTACAGCGTTGAGGAGTTGATGGCCGCCTGCCGTGAAACCCTGCGCCGGAATCAGCTGTCGAGCGCCTATATCCGCCCGCTGGTCTTTATCGGTGACGTCGGCATGGGCGTGAATCCGCCCGCAGGCTATGGCACGGATGTGATCCTTGCCGCTTTCCCCTGGGGAGCCTATCTGGGGGAGGAGGCGCTGGAGCAGGGTATCGATGCCATGGTCTCCTCCTGGCATCGTGCCGCTCCCAATACCATTCCGACCGCGGCCAAGGCCGGTGGAAACTATCTCTCTTCACTGCTGGTGGGATCAGAGGCACGGCGCCACGGTTATCAGGAGGGCATTGCGCTGGATGTCCACGGCTATGTTTCTGAGGGGGCAGGTGAAAACCTGTTTATGGTGAAAAATGGGGTGATCTTCACGCCGCCGTTTACCTCCGCTGCCCTGCCGGGGATCACCCGTGACGCGATCATCACCCTGGCACAGGCGCAGGGGCTGGAGGTGCGGGAGCAGGTGCTGTCCCGCGAGGCACTGTACCTGGCCGATGAAATTTTTATGTCGGGTACGGCGGCAGAAATTACGCCGGTGCGCAGCGTGGATGGTATCCAGGTCGGGATTGGCCGCTGTGGCCCTATCACCAAGCGGGTACAACAGGCCTTTTTTGGCCTGTTCAACGGCCAGACCGAGGACCGCTTTGGCTGGCTGGATCCGGTGAATCCATAAGCCTGCCGCTCCGGTAGGCTGAGCCGATGGGGCGTCGGGAGTGCGGCGCCCGTTCATTGATTTTCCCGCGCAGCGCGGGTAACGCAGGGAGTGAATTGTGCATGCCTAAGTATCGTTCTGCCACGACCACCCATGGCCGTAATATGGCCGGTGCCCGCGCGCTGTGGCGCGCGACCGGAATGACCGACGCGGATTTCGGCAAGCCGATCATTGCCGTGGTGAACTCGTTTACCCAGTTTGTGCCGGGCCATGTGCATCTGCGCGATTTGGGCCGGTTGGTCGCCGCGCAGATCGAGGCCACCGGCGGTGTGGCGAAAGAGTTTAATACCATCGCCGTGGATGACGGTATCGCCATGGGGCACGGCGGCATGCTCTATTCGTTGCCCTCGCGGGAGCTTATCGCCGACTCCGTTGAATATATGGTCAATGCCCACTGCGCCGATGCCATGGTCTGCATCTCCAACTGCGACAAGATCACCCCCGGGATGATGATGGCGGCGCTGCGCCTGAATATCCCGGTGATTTTTGTCTCCGGGGGCCCGATGGAGGCCGGTAAAACCAAGCTCTCCGATCGGTTGATTAAGCTGGATCTGGTCGATGCGATGATCCAGGGAGCCAACCCGCAGGTCAGCGATGCGCAGAGTGAGCAGATAGAGCGCGCCGCCTGCCCAACCTGCGGCTCCTGCTCCGGGATGTTTACCGCCAACTCCATGAACTGCCTGACCGAGGCGCTGGGGCTGGCGCTGCCGGGCAACGGCTCCCTGCTGGCGACCCACGCCGATCGCCGGGCGCTGTTTGAGGAGGCGGGGCAGCGTATCGTCGCTCTGACCCGGCGCTACTATGAACAGGATGATGTGTCGGTGCTGCCACGCAGCATCGCCTGTAAGGCAGCTTTTGAGAATGCCATGACACTGGATATCGCCATGGGGGGATCGACCAATACGGTGCTGCATCTGCTGGCCGCGGCGCAGGAGGGGGAGATCGACTTTACCCTGGCGGACATCGATCGCCTGTCGCGCCAGGTCCCGCACCTGTGCAAGGTTGCGCCCAGCACGCCGGATTACCATATGGAGGACGTGCACCGCGCAGGCGGGGTGATGGGGATTCTGGGCGAGCTGGATCGCGCCGGATTGCTCAATCGCGGCGTCGCTAACGTGCTGGGGCTGGGTCTGAGTGAAACCCTGGCCCGCTACGACATCATGCGCAGCGACGATGACGCGCTGCAGCGTCTGTATCGCGCCGGACCCGCCGGTCTGCGTACTGTCGAACCCTTTGCCCAGTCCTGCCGCTGGGATGCGCTGGATAGGGACCGGCAGCAGGGCTGTATCCGCGCGCGTGAGCATGCCTACAGTCAGGATGGGGGGCTGGCGGTGCTCTCGGGCAACCTGGCGCAGGACGGCTGCATCGTCAAGACCGCCGGTGTTGATCCCGATAGCCTGGTCTTCCGCGGCCCGGCCCGGGTATTTGAAAGTCAGGAGGAGGCCGTCGAGGCGATACTCGGTGGGCGGATCCACCCCGGCGACGTGCTGGTGATCCGCTATGAAGGGCCCAAGGGAGGCCCGGGGATGCAGGAGATGCTCTATCCTACCGCCTATCTCAAGTCGATGGGGTTGGGAAAACAGTGTGCCCTGATCACCGACGGGCGCTTTTCCGGTGGAACCTCCGGCCTGTCCATCGGGCATGTCTCGCCGGAGGCCGCCAGCGGCGGCGCCATTGCGCTGGTGCGCGACGGCGATCCGATCGAGATCGATATTCCGGTGCGCCATATCCGTTTAGCCATTGCCGAAAGCGAGCTGGCGCTGCGGCGCCAGCAGGAGCTGGCGCGCGGCACACAGGCGTGGACCCCGCGCGACCGGCGTCGTAAGGTCTCGCTGGCGCTGCGCGCCTACGCCAGCCTGGCGACCAGCGCTGATCGCGGCGCAGTGCGCGATAGAGCGAAGCTGGGAGGTTAAGGATGACGTCGAACCCCTTTATCTCTTCGGCGCCGGACGGCGCGGAATACCTGCGGGCGGTGCTGCGCTCGCCGGTATATGAGGTGGCACAGGTCACGCCGCTGCAGATGATGGAAAAGCTTTCAGGCCGCCTGGGTAACCATATTCTGGTTAAGCGCGAGGATCGCCAGCCGGTACACAGTTTTAAGCTGCGCGGGGCCTACGCGATGATCGCCGGGCTGAATGAGACCCAGCGGGCCTGCGGCGTGATCACCGCCTCGGCGGGAAATCACGCCCAGGGCGTGGCGCTGTCGGCGTCGCGACTGGGGATCGCGGCCACCATTGTCATGCCGCGGGCGACGGCGGAGATCAAGGTTGAGGCGGTACGCGGCTTCGGTGGCCGGGTACTGCTGTACGGCGCCAACTTTGATGAGGCCAAGGCCCATGCCATCCAGATGGCACAGGAAACCGGCATGACCTTTATTCCGCCCTTCGATCATCCGGCGGTGATCGCGGGTCAGGGAACCTTGGCGCTGGAGCTGCTGCAGCAGGATGCCCACCTCGACCGTATTTTTGTGCCGGTGGGCGGTGGTGGGCTGGCTGCCGGCGTGGCAGTGCTGATTAAACAGCTGATGCCGCAGATCAAGGTGATCGGCGTGGAGGCCGAGGACTCCGCCTGTCTGCGCGCGGCGCTGGATGCCGGTCGGCCGGTGGATCTGCCGCGGGTTGGCCTGTTTGCAGAAGGGGTGGCGGTCAAACGCATCGGTGATGAGACGTTCCGCCTGTGCCAGCGCTATCTGGACGATGTAATTACGGTGGATAGCGACGCTATCTGCGCCGCCGTCAAGGATCTGTTTGAGGATGTGCGGGCCGTCGCGGAGCCCTCGGGTGCGCTGGCGTTGGCCGGGTTGAAACAGTATGTCCAGCGACATGCACTGCGTGGCGAGCGGCTGGCGCACGTGCTGTCCGGCGCCAATCTGAACTTTCACGGTCTACGCTATGTCTCCGAGCGCTGTGAGCTGGGTGAGCAGCGCGAGGCGCTGCTGGCGGTGACCATCCCGGAGCGTAAGGGCAGCTTCCTGACGTTTTGTCAGCTGTTGGGGGGGCGCTCGGTGACCGAGTTTAACTACCGCTATGCCGATGCCGACAGCGCCTGCATTTTTGTCGGCGTGCGGCTGACCGGCGGGCGTGGTGAGCGTGAGGAGATCATCGCCTCGCTGCGCGGCGGCGGCTATCAGGTGGTGGATCTCTCCGATGATGAGATGGCCAAGCTGCACGTACGCTATATGGTGGGCGGTCGGCCCAGCAAGCCGCTGCAGGAGCGGCTGTATAGCTTTGAGTTTCCCGAGGCGCCCGGGGCGCTGCTGAAGTTCCTGCATACCCTGGGCACCCATTGGAACATCTCCCTGTTTCACTATCGCAGCCACGGTACCGACTTTGGCCGGGTGCTGGCGGCGTTTGAGCGGCCAGACAGCGATGCCAGCTTCGAGGCGCGTCTCAAGGAGCTGGGCTATGAGTGTCACGATGAGACGGGTAATCCGGCGTTTCGCTTCTTTTTACAGGGATAGCGCTTAAGGCGCCGCGTGGGCCAGCAGCGACCAGAAGGCGGCGATCGGCGGCTCGCGCAGGCGTTTATGCTGTACACAGACGCCGAGCTCAAAGGGGGCGATGGCAACGTCGTTGTCCAGCGTGACGAGGCGGGCGCGTACGCTGTCCGGGCTGTTGTCGATCACCACCCCGGGCAGCAGGGCGATGCCGCAGCCCAGCGCCACCATGGAGACGATGGCTTCATGACCGGCGACGGTGGCGTAAATGCGCG
This sequence comes from Edwardsiella ictaluri ATCC 33202, assembly GCF_000264785.1. Taxonomy (GTDB): domain Bacteria; phylum Pseudomonadota; class Gammaproteobacteria; order Enterobacterales; family Enterobacteriaceae; genus Edwardsiella; species Edwardsiella ictaluri. The sequence continues at coordinate 34,936 of NZ_AFJI01000018.1, forward strand.
GTGCCGGGATACGGCGGCGGCGAAACCACTGATCGATGCGCTGCCGTGTCGGCCCGTGCTGCGGCAGAATAAACGGGATCTGTGCCCAGTCCGGGCGGGGACGCTGCGCCTGATGACGTACCGGGCAGGGCTGGGCCGGGGCGATCAGCCGCAGCGGGATTTCGCCAATCGGATAGAACGCAACGCTGGTGGGCAGAGACTGGGGGCGTCCGGCGATGGCCAGATCCGCCGTGCCGCCCTGGACTTTGCTGACGGCGTCGGCGGCGTCGCCGGTGGTCAGGCGGATATCCACTTGCGGATGATGGGCGCGAAAACGGTCCAGGATCGGCGGTAGATGGCTGTAGGCGGCGGTTACGGAGCAGAACAGGTGCAGCTCGCCGCACAGGGCCGTGCCGTGGCTGTCCAACCCACTGCGTAGTTGCCGGTAGTGCAGCAGCGTCTGGCGGGCGAAATCCTGCAGCTGTTCGCCTGCCGCCGTCAGGCGGACATCGCGGTTGTCGCGTAGCAACAGCGGTTGACCGAGCTCCTCCTCTAAGCGCTGGATCTGGCGCGATAGCGTGGAGGGGCTGACGTGCACCGCCGCCGCGGTACGGCCAAAATGGCGGCTTTCAGACAGGTGTAAAAACAGTTTCAGATCGCGGATATCCATCGTATGGCATCGCCTAGGTTGTTGCAAAATACGCAATTATATCTTCTCAATATATCAATTTAAGCAACATTCGTCCTGGCCTATGATGGATTTATCGCCACCGGACAAACGCCGGACGGGCAGGGTAACGGACAACGGAGTGTCACCGGGAATATTGCCGGCAACACGGTCGCATCACTGAACAGGATGGAGTGCAGCATGAGCAACTATTTTAATACGCTGAATCTGCGCCAGCAGCTGGCGCAGCTGGGCAAGTGCCGTTTTATGGCGCGGACGGAGTTTGCCGATGGGGTTAATGCCCTGCGCGGTAAGAAGGTGGTGATCGTCGGCTGCGGCGCCCAGGGGCTGAACCAGGGGCTGAACATGCGCGATTCGGGGCTGGATGTCGCCTATGCCCTGCGTGCAGAGGCGATCGCCGAACGGCGCGACTCCTATCGCCGCGCCACCGAGCACGGTTTTTGCGTCGGGGATTATCAGGCCCTGATCCCACAGGCCGATCTGGTTATCAACCTGACGCCGGACAAACAGCATGCCGCCGTGGTCAGCGCGGTGCAGCCGCTGATGAAGCCGGGGGCGGCGCTGGGGTATTCGCACGGCTTTAATATTGTTGAGGTGGGACAGCAGATCCGTCCGGACATCACCGTGGTGATGGTTGCCCCCAAGTGCCCCGGTACCGAAGTGCGCGAGGAGTATAAGCGTGGCTTTGGCGTGCCGACCCTGATCGCGGTGCACCCGGAAAACGATCCGCGCGGAGCGGGGATGGCGATTGCCAAGGCGTGGGCGTCGGCGACCGGTGGCGATCGCGCCGGGGTGCTGGAGTCATCGTTTGTGGCAGAGGTAAAGTCTGACCTGATGGGCGAGCAGACCATTCTGTGTGGGATGCTGCAGACCGGCTCACTGCTGTGCTATGAGCGCCTGGTTGCCGAGGGGGCCGATCCGGCCTGGGCCGGCAAGCTGATCCAGTTTGGCTGGGAGACCATCACCGAGGCCCTGAAGCAGGGCGGGATCACCCTGATGATGGATCGCCTTTCCAATCCTGCCAAGCTTCGCGCCTACACGCTGGCCGGGCAGCTCAAGACGCTGATGGCACCGCTGTTTGCCAAGCATATGGATGACATTCTCTCCGGCGCCTTCTCTCAGGGGATGATGGCGGACTGGGCCGCGGACGATGCCCACCTGCTGACTTGGCGCGCGGAGACCGGCGAAAGCGCCTTTGAAAAGGCGCCGCCGTTTGAGGGCAAGATCGATGAGCAGACCTATTTTGATCGCGGTGTGCTGCTGGTGGCGATGGTGAAGGCCGGGGTCGAGCTGGCCTTCGAAACCATGGTCGCCTCCGGCATCGTCGCCGAATCCGCCTATTATGAGTCGCTGCATGAGCTTCCGCTGATCGCCAATACCATCGCCCGCCGGCGGCTGTATGAGATGAACGTGGTTATCTCTGATACCGCCGAATATGGCAACTACCTGTTTGCCAACGCGGCTGTTCCGCTGCTGCGTCAAGGGTTTATGGAGACGCTGCAGCCGGGGGATCTGGGGCAGCCGCTGCCGGCGGAGGCAGTGGATAACGCCGCGCTGCGCGAGGTCAATCAGGCCATCCGTCAGCATCCCATTGAGACGGTCGGCGAGCGCCTACGCGGCTATATGACCGATATGAAGCGCGTGGCCGTCGCCGGTTAGCTGCGGTACAGCACTTTAATGACGTGGTAGCCGAAACGGGTTTTGATCGGGCCGATAGGGGTCAGCAGCGGGCCGCTGAAGACGGCGCGATCAAACTCGGGCACCATGCTTCCCTTCGTAAACTCCCCTAGGTCGCCGCCCTAGCGCTTGGAGGGACAGCGGGAATGGCGACGCGCCAGCGTTTGAAATGAGGCACCTCGCTTCAGCTTTTGCAGCAGCGATTCGGCCTCGCTCTGACTCTCAACCAGAATGTGCAGTGCGGCGGCGCGGCGGGCCATGGGGGTATCCTTAGGGTTATTGAGATCGGTGACGTAAGAGATCGTGCAGGCGTCAGACGGTATGCGACCGCCCGTCGGCGTGATGAAAACCTGCGTAGTGTACGGCGGCAGCGCAGCGCAGGCAATGCGCCGCCGTCGCGGTTTTTTTTCCGCCGTCGCTTTCTGCTACAATCGCCTCCCGCCCATGGGGGTCACCATTAGCAGGAATATCGTCATGCGCTTAAATCCCGGTCAACAGCAGGCCGTCGAATTTGTTACCGGCCCCTGTCTGGTTCTGGCGGGCGCCGGCTCCGGTAAGACCCGGGTGATCACCAACAAGATAGCCCACCTGATCCGCGTATGCGGCTATCAGGCGCGCCACATCGCCGCCGTCACCTTCACCAATAAGGCGGCGCGTGAGATGAAAGAGCGCGTGGCGCAGACGCTGGGGCGCAAAGAGGCTCGCGGGCTGATGATTTCAACCTTCCATACCCTGGGGTTGGAGATCATCAAGCGTGAGTATAAGGCGCTGGGGATGAAGTCCAACTTCTCCCTGTTCGACGATCAGGATCAGCTGGCTTTGCTGACCGATCTGACCGAGCGCTGGCTGGAAAAGGACAAAACCCAGCTGCAGCAGCTGATCGCGACCATCTCCAACTGGAAGAACGATCTGATCGATCCCGCCCAGGCGGCGGCGCAGGCGCGCTCAGCGCGGGAACGGCTGTTCGCCGACTGCTATGGCCTGTATGACACCCAGCTCAAGTCCTGCAATGTACTGGATTTTGACGATCTGATCCTGCTGCCGACGCTGCTGCTGCGCCGTGACCCAGAGGTGCGTGAACGCTGGCAGCAGCGCATCCGTTACCTGCTGGTCGATGAATATCAGGACACCAACACCAGCCAGTATGAGCTGGTGAAGCTGCTGGTTGGCAGTCGCGCCCGCTTTACCGTGGTGGGTGACGATGATCAGTCAATTTACTCCTGGCGCGGCGCGCGCCCGCAGAATCTGGTGCTGCTGAAAGAGGACTTTCCGGCGCTGCAGGTGGTCAAACTGGAGCAGAACTATCGCTCTTCGCAGCGCATTCTCAAGGCGGCCAATATCCTGATTGCCAATAACCCACACGTCTTTGAAAAGCGCCTGTTTTCTGAGCTGGGCTACGGTGAGCCGCTTAAGGTGATCACGGCCAACAATGAAGATCATGAGGCGGAGCGCGTGGTCGGCGAACTGATTGCCCATCACTTTATTCACAAAACCGCCTACAGCGACTATGCGATCCTCTACCGCGGCAACCACCAGTCGCGGGTGTTCGAAAAAATGCTGATGCAAAACCGCATTCCGTACAAGATTTCGGGTGGAACCTCTTTCTTTTCCCGGGCGGAGATCAAAGATCTGCTCTCCTACCTGCGGGTGTTGACCAACCCGGATGATGACAGCGCCTTTTTGCGTATCGTCAATACGCCGCGGCGAGAGATAGGCCCCTCGACCCTGCAAAAGCTTGGGGCGTGGGCGAATCAGCGCGGCATCAGCCTGTTTCGCGCCAGCTTTGATGTGGGGCTGGAACAGACCCTGAGCGGCCGCGGTCTGGCGTCGCTGCAGCATTTTACCCGCTGGATGGATGAGCTGTCCCGGCTGTGTGAGCGCGACGCGACGGCGGCGGTACGCGATCTGATCCACGGCATCGACTACGAGAGCTGGCTGTGTGAAACGTCGGCCAGCCCGCGCGCGGCGGAGATGCGCATGAAGAACGTCAATCAGCTGTTCGGCTGGATGACCGACATGCTGCAGGGCAGCGATCTGGATGAGCCGATGACCCTGACGCAGGTGGTGAATCGCTTTACGCTGCGCGACATGATGGAGCGCGGTGAGTCTGAGGAGGAGGCCGATCAGGTGCAGCTGATGACCCTGCATGCCTCTAAGGGGCTGGAGTTCCCCTACGTGTATCTGGTCGGGATGGAGGAGGGGCTGCTGCCGCATCAGAGCAGCATCGATGAGGACAACGTCGATGAGGAGCGGCGCCTGGCCTATGTCGGTATCACCCGGGCCCAGAAAGCGTTGGTGTTTACCCTGTGCCGTGAGCGCCGCCAGTACGGTGAGCTGATGCGTCCGGAGCCCAGCCGTTTTCTGCTGGAGCTGCCGCAGGACGATCTGAGCTGGGAGAGTGCCCGTAAGGTGGTCAGTCCGCAGGAGCGCATGCAGCGTGGGCAGTCCCACCTAGCCAATCTGAAGGCGCAGCTGGCGCGGGCGAAATCGGCGCAGGATTAAGGGAAAGAAGAGCGTAAGAAAACGTGTATGGGGCGCCCGGCGAGCGCCCCATACTGGGGGCATCGGGATCAGTCCGATGTCGCTTCGACGATCTGCAGCGGCCAGTGTGCGTAGCCCTGCCATAGGCTCTCCTGCTGCAGGCTTTCAGCGCGCAGCGGGTGGGCTGCGAGCCAGCCCGTCGGCAGGATCAGGCGCAGGGTGTTTTCCTCGCAGACCTGCGTCAGTAACGACGGCAGCGTGCCGTCGTTGCGCTGACTGGCGAAAATGATCGCCAGGCGCAGCAGACGACACAACCGCTGGGCGGTGTGCAGCGGAACGGCATTCTGCTGGCCAAACAGCGCCAGATTGAGTGGACCGCTCTGGTTAGCCAGCAGGGTCGCCAGCAGCTTTTTCTGTGCCGGCGTGAAGCCGGGCAGGTCCAGGTGGCGGATCAGATAGGCGGTGTGCTGCGGCGCCTGACGCACATCCACACTCAGCCCCAGCTCATGGAGCAGGCAGGCCGCGTGCAGCAGCATATTGGCACTGCTATCCTGCGGCCACGGGGTCGTTAGCTGCCGGGACAGGCTGTCGGCCAGGCGCCAGACCCGCTCGGCCTGCCCTTCATCGATCAAAAAGCGTCGCTGAATGTTATGCAGTGTCCGGGTTCGGACATCGCAGCCTCCCGGCAGCGCCAGCATGCCATAGACCAGACCTTCACGCAGTGCGCCGCCTGAGAGGGTCATGCTGTCGATATGCAGCGCCTCAAACAGGGCGATCAGAATGGCCAGCCCGCTGGGGAACACCAGAGCGCGCTCCAGGGTCAGTCCCTCGATCTCCAGCTCTTCAAGCTTACCGCACTCAATGGCGCGATCGCGCAGCTGACACAGCTTATCCAGGGTGATGCGTTCGTCCATCCCCTGGGCGACCATGATCTCCTGCAGAGCCTGCACGGTACCGGATGCGCCGACGCAGGCTTGCCAGCCATGGCGTAGCAGCGTGTCGTGCACCGGGGCTATCATCGCATGCGCGGCATCGCCCGCGCGGGCAAAGTTGGCCTGTGTCAGGTGACGGTCGCTGAAGTAGCGCTCCAGCCAGGTGACGCAGCCCATCTGTAGGCTGAACAGAACGTCGGCCTTGGCGCTTTCGCCGCAGGCCAGCTCGGTACTGCCGCCGCCGATATCGACCACCAGTCGCCGGCGGGCGCCGCCGGTTGTGTGGGCAACCCCCTGATAAATCAGGCGGGCTTCCTCTTCACCGCTGATGATGCGTACCGGCCGCCCGAGGATCTCCTGCGCTCGCTCGATGAACGCGTCGGCGTTCCGGGCGATGCGCAACGTCGCCGTCGCAACGACCCGGATGTGGTCGATGGGAATATCCTGCAGGCGCTCGGCGAAGAGGCGCAGGCATTGCCATCCGCGCTGCATTGCATCCGGCGACAGGGTATTGTCAGCGTCCAGACCGGCGGCCAGACGCACCTTGCGCTTGATCCGCGCCAGTGTCTGGATACCGCCGGCCATCTCACGCACCACCAGCATGTGAAAGCTGTTAGAGCCTAAATCGATGGCGGCATACAACGCGGCGTTCTTGCCCATACTGATTAACCTGAGCGTTTACGGTTAGGGCGCGGTGCGCCGCTGCCGCGGCGCGGCGATCCCGGACGGCGTGCGCCGGTGCCGTTACGGCTACGGCTCAGGCGTTTGGGGGCCGGCAGATCCTTGAGCAGGGCATCACCGTTGTATTTGCTGACCGGAATCGAATGGCCGATATAGCTTTCGATAGCCGGTAGGTTCAGCACATACTCTTCACAGGCAAGGCTGATGGAGTTGCCGCTGGCGCCGGCACGACCGGTACGGCCGATGCGGTGCACGTAGTCTTCGCAGTCGTCGGGCAGGTCGTAGTTAAACACATGGGTGACCGCCGGGATATGCAGGCCGCGCGCGGCGACGTCGGTGGCGACCAGAATATCGATGTGCCCCTTGGTGAAATCCTCCAGGATGCGCAGGCGTTTTTTCTGCGGTACGTCCCCGGTCAGCAGGCCGACACGGTGGCCATCGGCGGCCAGGTGCCCCCAGATGTCCTCACAGCGGTGCTTGGTGTTGGCGAAAATGATGCAGCGATCCGGCCACTCCTCTTCCAGCAGCGTCTGTAGCAGGCGCATTTTCTCTTCGTTGGAGGGGTAGAACAGCTCTTCCTGGATCCGGTGGCCGGTTTTTTGCTCCGGCTCAACCTCGACATACTCGGCGTTGTTCATATGCTCGAACGCCAGTTCACGTACGCGATAAGAGAGGGTGGCGGAGAATAGCATGTTGAGGCGCTGGGCGGTCGGCGGCATACGGCGGAACAGCCAGCGAATGTCTTTGATAAAGCCAAGATCGAACATGCGATCGGCTTCGTCGAGCACCACGACCTGAATGGCGCCAAGGTCAACGTGACCCTGCTTGGCATAGTCGATCAGGCGTCCGGTGGTGCCGATCAGAATATCGACACCCTGCTCTAAGACCCGGAGCTGCTTGTCATAGCCATCGCCACCGTAGGCCAGGCCCAGGCGCAGGCCGGTTTCTTGGGCCAGCGGCTCGGCATCGGAGTGGATCTGGACGGCCAGCTCACGTGTCGGCGCCATAATCAGCGCGCGCGGCTGATTGGTTTTGCGCTCGGCAATGGCCGGATGAGTCAGTAGATAATGAAAAGTAGACGCTAAAAATGCTAGCGTCTTGCCGGTGCCGGTTTGCGCCTGCCCCGCAACGTCACGCCCGGCGATCGCCAGGGGCAATGCCAGTGCCTGAATGGGAGTGCAGCTGTGAAACCCTTTTGATTCAAGGGCTTTGATCACCATGGGGTGCAGGGCGAAGTCGGCAAACTTCTGTTCAGTCAAGTGTGTTTTGCTCATAATGGCGTAGAATAACAGTTAACCGTATCTTCACGAAAGTATTGCTTTACGAAAGCGTATCCGATGAAATAAAGTCAACCCTTTGTTGGGGGAAGTAGGCTATTACTATAACCAACAAGGCAGACTTAATCCTGTGGAGTAGAACATGAGCGATAAAATTGTTCACCTGAGCGACAGTGGCTTCGAGGCTGACGTGCTGAAGGCTGAAGGCCCGATCCTGGTTGATTTCTGGGCTGAATGGTGCGGTCCGTGCAAGATGATTGCTCCGATCCTGGACGAAATCGCAGCCGAGTATGCAGGGAAGTTGACCATTGCCAAGCTGAATATCGACGAAAACCCGGCCACTGCGCCGAAGTACGGTATCCGTGGTATTCCGACGCTGCTGCTGTTCAAGAACGGCGCGGTAGCGGCCACCAAAGTGGGCGCGCTGTCCAAGACTCAGTTGAAAGAGTTTCTGGATGCCAACCTGTAAGGTTGCCCGCCATTTGTGACGGCGTCCGGCGGTTAACGGATTCTTGTTGTTGACCGCTAGACGTCCGCTCATAAGCGTGTTAAGTTTAACCACGCTGCCTAGTCAGTGCTTACCTGTAGTTTGAATCATCTGGTTTGATCCGAAAGTTAGAATCTAAGTTTTACTCTGTTTGAAACCTCTGTATTGCCAGCGATCTTCCTGTTGTATGTGGCTTTATCGCCGGGATGAAGCATGGATCAGCAAGTTAAAACATAGGTTTTAAATCGTTAACGCCTCTTTCGTCCCATCAGCGAGAATCGTCCGCTGGATCTGTCGCACCGTTAGCAGCATGGGCGCGCAGGGGGGAAGGAAAGTTCGCAAACAGGCATGGATGACCCTGTCATACCATTCACTATACAGTTCGAGATATACCCCGAGTTTAAAGAACCCACCACTATGAATCTTACCGAATTAAAGAATACGCCGGTTTCTGAGTTGATTACGCTTGGCGAGAGCATGGGGCTGGAAAATCTGGCGCGCATGCGTAAGCAGGATATTATTTTTGCCATCCTCAAGCAGCATGCGAAAAGCGGCGAAGATATTTTTGGCGATGGCGTGCTGGAGATCCTGCAGGACGGTTTTGGATTCCTGCGCTCCGCAGACAGTTCCTACCTTGCCGGTCCCGATGATATCTACGTTTCCCCCAGCCAAATCCGCCGTTTTAACCTGCGTACCGGTGATACCATTTCCGGTAAAATTCGCCCGCCGAAAGAGGGTGAGCGCTACTTTGCCCTGCTGAAGGTTAACGAAGTTAACTATGATAAACCGGAAAATGCCCGCAGCAAGATCCTGTTTGAAAACCTGACGCCGCTGCACGCCAACTCGCGTCTGCGCATGGAGCGCGGCAACGGTTCTACGGAAGACTTGACCGCCCGCGTGCTGGATCTGGCCTCGCCGATTGGCCGCGGTCAGCGCGGTCTGATCGTCGCTCCGCCGAAGGCCGGTAAGACGATGCTGTTGCAGAATATTGCCCAGAGCATCGCCTATAACCATCCTGACTGCGTGCTGATGGTGCTGCTGATCGATGAGCGTCCGGAAGAGGTGACGGAGATGCAGCGTCTGGTGAAGGGTGAAGTGGTTGCCTCGACCTTTGATGAGCCGGCATCACGTCACGTTCAGGTTGCTGAAATGGTGATCGAAAAGGCCAAGCGTCTGGTCGAGCATAAGAAAGATGTGATCATCCTGCTGGACTCCATTACCCGCCTGGCCCGCGCCTATAACACCGTGGTGCCGGCCTCCGGTAAAGTGTTGACCGGTGGCGTGGACGCCAACGCCCTGCATCGTCCGAAGCGCTTCTTCGGCGCGGCGCGTAACGTGGAAGAGGGCGGCAGCCTGACCATCATCGCGACGGCGCTAATCGATACCGGCTCTAAGATGGATGAGGTTATTTACGAAGAGTTTAAGGGCACCGGTAACATGGAGCTGCATCTGTCGCGTAAGATTGCGGAGAAGCGTGTCTTCCCCGCCATCGATTACAACCGATCCGGTACCCGGAAAGAAGAGCTGCTCACCACGCCGGAGGAGCTGCAGAAGATGTGGATCCTGCGCAAGATTATTCACCCGATGGGTGAGATCGATGCGATGGAGTTCCTGATCAATAAGTTGGCAATGACCAAAACTAACGATGAGTTCTTTGACATGATGAAACGCTCTTAATCATCGTCTCTGCCAACTCGGGAAAAACGACGCCTCGTTAGCAATAACGTGGCGTTTTGTGCTTTTAGCGGATACGATTAGACAAACATATTTTTTGCAAAATATGTATAAAAGCGGCGAGTCGTCCAGATTATGCATATGCCGCTGACTGCGGAAGTCCAGGCGATGTCTTTCTATATGTCCTGGCTTGCCGGGTCTATTTCGCCGATGTGTTGGTATTGTTAAAGGGATATCGTCGCGTAATGTCATGGCGGCGATCAGATAGAGAGCAGTTAACCGTGAATTTACTCACACTGAGTAGCAAATTTTTCCTTATCTTCCTTTTCTCGATGGCTTTTTTACTGGTCGCCCGCCGGGTGGCCAAGAAGATAGGCCTGGTGGATAAGCCCAATTACCGTAAGCGGCATCAGGGGTTGATCCCGCTGGTCGGCGGTATCTCGGTGTACGCGGGGATCTGCTTTACTTTTCTGTTTTTTAAACCCTACATTCCTCATGCTACCCTGTATCTGATCTGTGCCGGGATCCTGGTGCTGGTCGGCGCGTTGGATGATCGTTTCGATATCAGCGTAAAGTTTCGCGCCACGGTGCAGGCACTGATCGCCATCGCCATGATGGTCGCCGGTGGCCTATACCTGCGCAGCCTGGGATTTGTCTTAGGGCCATGGGAGCTGATTTTAGGCCCCTTCGGCTATCTGGTGACGCTGTTTGCGGTATGGGCGGCGATCAACGCCTTTAATATGGTGGACGGTATCGACGGTCTGCTCGGCGGTCTCTCCTGCGTCACCTTTGCCGCCATGGGGATCCTGCTGCAGTGGGACGGCCAACCGGATTTGGCGCTGTGGTGCTTTGCGATTATCGCGGCAACGCTTCCCTATATTCTGTTGAACCTGGGCGTGGTTGGGCCGCGCTTCAAGGTCTTTATGGGTGATGCCGGCAGTACCCTGATCGGCTTTACCGTTATCTGGATTTTGCTGGAGAGCACCCAGGGGCGCGGGCATCCGATGAACCCGGTGACGGCGCTGTGGGTTATCGCGATACCGCTGATGGATATGATCGCCATTATGTATCGGCGCCTGCGCAAAGGGATGAGTCCCTTTTCTCCAGATCGCCAGCATATTCATCACCTGATTATGCGCGCTGGTTTTACCTCCCGCCAGGCGTTTGTCCTGATTACGCTGGCGGCGGTGTTGCTGGCGGCGATTGGGGTTCTGGGTGAGATCTGGCTGCCTGAATATGCCATGATGGCACTGTTCTTGCTTGCTTTTGCCCTCTATGGTTACTGTATCAAGCGCGCGTGGCGCGTGGCGCGTATGGTGAAGCGCTTTAAGCGCCGCCTGCGTCGTAAATCGACAGGCATACATGTCTAACGGCCCTAGTCGGCCATAAAGGGAAAACCGATGGTGAGTCAAAATCCGATGCCCGTGGAGAATGAGCTGGATGTCCGGGGGCTGTGTCGTGCGCTGTGGCACGGTAAGCCCTGGGTCGTTGGCACGGCAGCGCTGTTTGCGGCGCTGGCGCTGGGCGTCTCTCTGCTGATGCCGCAGAAATGGAGCGCGGCGGCGATCACTGCGAGCCCGGGCGTTAACCGTCTGGGTAGCTACTACTCCCAGCAGCAGTTTTTACGCAATCTTGCGCAGCTGAGTGCGCCCAGCGGCGCGGCGGCGCAGGGCAGCATCGCTGATGAGGCGTATGCCGAGTTCACGACACAGCTGGCCTCCTATGACACGCGGCGCGAGTTTTGGCTGCGTAGCCCCTATTATCAGCGTCATAAAGAGGGGAGTGCACAGGCGGATGCGGCGCTGCTGGATGAGCTGATTAATCAGATCGTCTTTACGCCGGGGGAGGCGACGAAGCACAGCGATGACAGCATTCGCCTTACCGCCGACGGCGCCGCGCAGGCTAACCAGCTGCTGCGCCAGTACGTTGCCTTTGCCGCCCATCGTGCCAGCGCCAATCTGAATGCGTCTCTGCAGGGGGCCTGGGCGGCCCGCAGCACCTTTCTGAAGGCGCAGGTAAAACGTCAGGAGGCGGTGGCACAGGCGATCTATCAGCGTGAGTTAAACGGCCTGGAGCAGGGGCTGAAGATTGCCGCGCAGCAGGGGATTACCCGCAGCATGGCAACGACGGCGCAGGCCGACTTGCCCTATGCCGAGCTGTTTATGCTGGGACAGCCGATGCTGCGCGCGCGTCTGGAGGCACTGCGCGCCGTTGGGCCATCCTATGACATTGACTATGACCGGAATCGGGCGATGCTCACGACCCTGAGCGTCGGGCCGGTTTTGGACGCGGCGTTTCAGCCCTATCGCTATCTGCGTACGCCGGAGGAGCCGGTGAAGCGCGATAGTCCGCGCCGACTCTTTATGATGGTAATGTGGGGCGCCATTGGTGCGCTGCTTGGCGCCGGTATTGCACTTTCCCGTCGTGCACGGATCTGAGCGCCAGCGTTAACGCTTAACAGGGAATTGGCCGATCCGTGCCAGCGGGCGGGGATCGGCGGTAACAAAAGAAGAATGATACAGTGAAAGTGTTAACCGTCTTTGGCACGCGTCCTGAAGCGATCAAAATGGCCCCCTTGGTGCATGCGCTGGCCGCCGACGCCGCGTTTGATGCCCGCGTCTGCGTCACCGCCCAGCACCGGGAGATGTTGGATCAGGTGCTGGGGCTGTTTCAAATCGAGCCCGATTACGATCTGAACATTATGCGTCCGGGACAGGATCTGAGCGATATTACCTGCCGGATTCTGGAGGGGCTCAAGCCCATCCTGGCCGAGTTCCGACCCGACGTAGTGCTGGTTCACGGCGATACCACCACCACGCTGGCGGCCAGCCTGGCGGCATTTTACCAGCGAATTCCGGTCGGGCACGTGGAGGCGGGGCTGCGTACCGGCGATCTCTATTCGCCTTGGCCCGAGGAGGCCAACCGGACACTGACCGGACACCTGGCCAGCCTCCATTTTGCGCCGACCCTTACGGCGCGCGCCAATCTTCTACGTGAAGGCATTGGTGAACAGACGATCCACCTGACCGGTAATAGCGTGGTTGATGCCCTGCTGTGGGTGCGCGACAGGATCTGCGCCGATACGGCACTGCAGGCCCATCTGGCCGCAGCCTACCCGTTTTTGGACGCAGATAAGCCGCTGCTGCTGGTGACCGGTCATCGACGAGAGAGCTTTGGCGGTGGCTTTGAGCGCATCTGCGGCGCGCTGGCGCAGATTGCGCGCAGCCATCCGCAGGTACAGGTCGTTTATCCGGTACACTTGAACCCTAACGTCAGCGAGCCGGTTAACCGCATCCTGCGCGACATCGAGAATGTCTTTTTGATCCCGCCGCAGGACTATCTGCCGTTTGTCTATTTGATGGGGCGCGCCCAGCTGATTTTGACCGACTCAGGAGGGATCCAGGAGGAGGCTCCCTCGCTGGGTAAACCGGTGCTGGTGATGCGGGAGACCACTGAGCGGCCGGAGGCGGTACAGGCTGGGACCGTGCGTCTGGTGGGGACGGATACAGCGACGATTGTCGCGCAGGTGAGCCTGCTGTTGGAGAATGAGCAGCAATACCGGGCGATGAGCCATGCTACTAACCCCTATGGTGACGGGTATGCCTGTCAGCGTATTTTGAGCGCATTAAAAAATTATCGGGCAACACTATGAGCTTTGACACTATTTCCGTTATTGGACTGGGTTATATCGGTTTGCCGACGGCTGTGGCATTTGCCGGGTGCCGTAAGCAGGTGATCGGGGTCGACGTCAGTCAACATGCGGTCGAGACCATCAACCGCGGTGAAATTCATATCGTTGAGCCGGATCTGGATCGGGCGGTGAAGCGCGCTGTTGAGGGGGGCTTTCTGCGAGCGGTGATGCGACCCGAGCCAGCCGACGCCTTTTTGATCGCGGTTCCCACGCCCTTCAAGGGCGAGCACGAGCCCGATTTAACCTATGTCGAAGCGGCGGCGCGCTCCATTGCACCGGTGCTGAAGAAAGGGGATCTGGTGATCCTGGAGTCGACCTCTCCGGTGGGTGCCACGGAGCAGATGTGCGCCTGGCTGGCCGAGTGCCGGGCGGATCTGCGTTTCCCCCATCAGGACGGCGAGCAGGCGGATATCCGCGTCGCCTATTGCCCAGAGCGGGTACTGCCGGGGAAAATCATGGTGGAGCTGTTGCGCAACGATCGGGTGATCGGCGGCATGACGCCAACCTGTTCGGCTCAGGCCAGCGCGCTGTACCGGCTGTTTCTGGAGGGGGAGTGCGTGGAGACCAACGCCCGCACCGCCGAAATGTGTAAATTGACCGAAAACAGCTTCCGCGACGTGAATATTGCCTTTGCCAATGAGCTGTCCCTGATTTGCGATGCTCAGGGTATCGATGTCTGGCAGCTGATTGCGCTGGCTAACCGTCATCCGCGCGTGAATATTCTGCAGCCGGGGCCGGGCGTCGGCGGGCACTGTATCGCGGTAGACCCTTGGTTTATCGTGGCGCAGAATCCGCAGCTGGCGCGTTTGATCCATACGGCGCGCCTGGTGAATGACGGCAAGCCGCTGTGGGTCGTCGATCGGGTGAAAGCGGCGCTGGCCGACTGCTTGGCCGCGGAGGATAAACGGGCCTCCGAAGCGACCATTGCCTGCTTCGGCCTGGCGTTTAAGCCGGATATCGACGATCTGCGCGAGAGTCCGGCGATGGAGATCACCGAGATGGTCGCGCAGTGGCACAGCGGCACCACGCTGGTGGTTGAGCCCAACATTCACCAGCTGCCCGTCCGCCTGGCCGGTATGGCGCAGCTGACGGACTGCACGACGGCGCTGGCGCAGGCCGATGTCGTGGTGCTGCTGGTCGATCATCAGCCGTTCCGGGCGCTGGCGCCGCAGGCGGTGACCCAGCGCTTTGTGGTGGATACCAAGGGGGTATGGCGGTGAGACGCATTCTGGTCACCGGCGGCGCCGGCTTTATCGGCTCGGCCGTTGTGCGGCATATCATCATGGATACGACCGACAGCGTGGTGGTGGTCGACAAGCTGACCTACGCCGGTAATCTGGCCTCGTTGGCGCCGGTGGCGGACAGCGATCGCTATGCGTTTGAGCGGGCGGATATCGGCGACCGCGCGGCGATGGATCGGATCCTTGCCCAGTACCGGCCTGATGCCATTATGCATCTGGCGGCCGAGAGCCACGTCGATCGCTCTATCGACGGCCCGGCGGATTTTATTCAGACCAACATCGTGGGCACCTATACCCTGCTGGAGGCGACGCGTGGATACTGGAGCGCGCTGCCGGTGGCGCTGCGGGCAGCATTCCGTTTCCATCATATCTCTACCGACGAGGTGTATGGGGATCTGCACGATCCGCAGGCGCTGTTCCGCGAAGATACGCCCTATGCGCCGAGTAGCCCCTACTCTACCTCCAAGGCCGCCAGCGATCATCTGGTGCGCGCCTGGCTGCGTACCTACGGGCTGCCGACGCTGATCACCAACTGCTCGAATAACTACGGTCCCTACCACTTTCCGGAAAAACTGATCCCGCTGACCATCATCAATGCGCTGGCCGCTAAGCCGCTGCCGGTTTATGGCAACGGCCTGCAGGTGCGTGACTGGCTGTACGTTGAGGATCATGCCTGCGCGCTGTATCGGGTGCTGACGACCGGGCAGGTCGGGGAGACCTATAACATCGGCGGTCACAACGAACGGCGCAACATTGATGTGGTGACGACGCTGTGCGCATTGCTGCAGGAGATGGTGCCGGAAAAACCCGTCGGCGTGCGCCATTTTGCCGATCTGATCACCTATGTGGCGGATCGCCCAGGTCATGATGTGCGCTATGCGATCGACGCCGCCAAGATCGAGCGAGAGCTGGGCTGGCGGCCACAGGAGACCTTTGAGAGCGGTATCCGTAAGACGGTCGCCTGGTACCTGGCCAATGAGCGCTGGTGGCGCGCCGTGATGGATGGCTCCTATGCCGGTGAACGGTTGGGGCTGGCCTGACGCGTTCACGTACGCGAAGATAAGGATGACCGATGAAAGGCATTATTTTGGCGGGGGGATCGGGCACCCGCCTGTATCCCATCACCCGCGGCGTCTCCAAACAGCTGCTGCCGATCTACGACAAGCCGATGATCTATTATCCGCTGTCGGTATTGATGCTGGCCGGGATCCGCGACATTCTGCTGATCAGTACCCCGCAGGATCTACCGGCGTTTCAGCGGCTGTTGGGTGACGGCGGCGATATCGGCGTCCGGTTGCAGTACGCCGAGCAGCCGCGTCCAGAGGGACTGGCCCAGGCGTTTTTAATCGGAGAGTCGTTCCTTGACGGCGATAGCTGTTGCCTGGTCCTTGGGGACAATATCTTTTTTGGCCAAGGGTTTAGCCCAAAGCTGCGTCAGGTGGCACAGCGCGGGGGCGGTGCAACGGTATTCGGCTATCAGGTGATGGATCCCGAGCGTTTTGGGGTGGTTGAGTTCGATGACGACTTCCGTGCCCTCTCTATCGAGGAGAAGCCCCAGCGGCCGCGCTCGAACTGGGCGGTGACCGGGCTCTATTTCTATGATGCCCAGGTGGTGGACTTTGCCCGTAGGGTTACTCCCTCCGTTCGTGGCGAGCTGGAGATCACCAGTATTAACCAGATGTATCTGCAGCGTGGTGAGCTCAACGTAGAGCTGCTGGGGCGGGGGTTCGCCTGGCTCGATACCGGGACTCATGACAGCCTGCTGGAGGCCAGCGCCTTTGTGCAGACGGTGGAGAAGCGGCAGGGCTTTAAGATTGCCTGCCTGGAGGAGATTGCCTGGCGCAACGGTTGGCTGGATGACCACGGCGTAGCGCGCGCCGCGGCATCGCTGGACAAGACCGCCTATGGCGCCTATCTGCGGGAGCTACTGCATGTCCGTCCACGCCAGTATTGAGCCGCTGGCGTGGGAGAGCGCCTTTTTTGCCCTGCGCAGCGGGCGGCTGATGTTTGACGATCGGGCTCCGCCATTGCTGGCGTCGGCGTGCGATGCCTATCAGCTGCTGCAGGCGAAGGTGGACGCCCGCGATCTGGCGCGCTGCGATGCCCTGCAGGCGCTGGGGTTCCGTCTTGCTGAGGGGGAGGCCGACTTTATCCTGCCCATATCGTCCGCGTCGGCATCCGGTGGCCAACGTCAGGCGCAGGCGCAGGATTGCCTGTGGCTACGCGCCCTGGCGCGCGATGCCTTTGCGCTGAGCCGTTTTCGGGCCCCTTGGTATCGCGACGGGGAGAGCGCGCGCTTCTATGCCGAATGGGTCGAGAAGGCCGTCTATGGCACGTTCGATCACGCTTGCCTGCTGGCGTTGGATAATGAGGGCAATCCTCAGGGATTTGTCACACTGCGGCGACAGGTGGACGGCAGCGCCCGGATTGGGCTGCTGGCGGTGGACGGCGCATCGTTCCGCGGCGGCGTGGGGCGGCGCCTGGTCACGCAGGCGCAGGCGTGGTGTCACGCACAGCGCCTGTCCCGGCTGCACGTGGCAACCCAGATAGGCAATCTGGCGGCGCAGCGTTTGTATCTTGGTTGCGGTGCGCAGCTGACTGCCACCGCTTATTGGCTATACCGATAACGTTATCCCGATCGAGGTGAACACAATGATCCCATTTAATGCGCCCCCGGTCACCGGCAGCGAGTCCGACTATATGCAGGCAGCGATGGCCAGTGGCAAGCTGTGCGGCGACGGCGGCTTCACCCGCCGCTGCCAGCAGTGGATGGAGCAGCGCTTCGGCAGCGCCAAAGTCCTGTTGACCCCCTCCTGTACGGCGTCGCTGGAGATGGCGGCCCTGCTGCTGGATATCCAGCCCGGCGACGAAGTGATCATGCCGAGCTTTACCTTTGTCTCGACGGCTAACGCCTTTGTGCTGCGTGGCGCCCGGATTGTCTTTGTCGATGTACGTCCCGATACGATGAATATTGATGAGACGCTGATCGAGGCGGCGATCACGGAGAAAACCCGCGCCATCGTACCGGTGCACTATGCCGGCGTCGCCTGTGAGATGGATACCATCATGGCGCTGGCGCAGCAGTACGGCCTCTATGTGGTCGAAGATGCCGCGCAGGGGGTGATGGCGACCTACAAGGGGCGGGCGCTGGGCACCATCGGCCACATCGGCTGCTACAGCTTTCACGAAACCAAGAATTACACCGCTGGCGGCGAGGGCGGCGCGACGCTGATAAACGATGCGGCGCTGATCGAACGGGCGGAGATCATCCGCGAAAAGGGCACCAACCGCAGCCAGTTTTTCCGCGGGCAGGTGGATAAATATACCTGGCGTGATATCGGCTCCAGCTACCTGATGTCCGATCTGCAGGCCGCCTATCTGTGGGCGCAGCTGGAGGTGGCCGATCGCATCAATCAGCGGCGCCTGCAGCTGTGGCGGCAGTACCACGAGGCGTTGGCGCCGCTGGCCGGGGCTGGGCGCCTCGCGCTGCCGACTATGCCGACGCACTGCGGGCACAACGCGCATATGTTTTATCTCAAGCTACGCGATATGCGCGAACGCAGCGCCTTTATCGACTTTCTCAAAGAGGCGGAGATTATGGCGGTATTCCACTATATCCCGCTGCACTGCAGCCCGGCAGGGGCGCGCTTTGGCCGCTTCGTCGGTGAGGATCGCTACACCACGCGTGAGAGCGAGCGTCTGGTACGCCTTCCGCTGTTTTATAATTTGCCGGACGTAAACCAACGGACGGTGATTAACAGCATTCAGAGCTTCTTCCGCTGATGTCCCTGGCACGCGCATCGCTGTGGACCGCCGGTTCGACCTTGATCAAGATCGGCGCCGGGCTGGTGGTGGTCAAGCTGCTGGCCGTGGCGTTCGGCCCCGTCGGCGTGGGGCAGGCGGCCAACTTTCGTCAGGTGATCACCGTTCTGGGGGTGCTGTCGGGCGCCGGGATTTTCAACGGTATCACCAAGTATGTCGCAGAGTATCGCCAGCAGCCGCTGCGGCTACGGGCGCTGCTGGGCACCGCATCGACGATGATCCTGGGGTTCTCCCTGCTGCTGGCGCTGATCTTTACCCTGGGGGCTGCGCCGATCAGCGTGGCGCTGTTTGGCCACGATGACTATCAGGCGGTGATCCGCCTGGTGGCGTTGCTGCAAATGGGCATTGCCTGCGCTAACTACTGCCTGGCGGTGATCAAGGGGTATCGCGACGCTCGCGGCAATGCGCTGGCGGTTGCGCTCGGCAGCCTGCTGGGCGTGGCGGCCTATACCCTGAGCTATTTTTGGGGTGGCTACCGCGGTGCGCTGGCCGGGCTGGCGCTGGTACCGGCGGTCGCCACGCTGCCGGCCCTATGGGTGCTGTGGCGCCAGCGTCATATCCCGTGGCGCTATTTTCGTCCGTCCTGGGATCGGCCGCTGGCCGCTGGCCTGGGGAAGTTTACCCTGATGGCGGTGATGACCGCGGTGACGATGCCGGTTGCCTATGTCATGATGCGCAATCAGCTGGCGGCGCTGGATGGCTGGGAGGCCGTCGGGATCTGGCAAGGGGTGAGCGGCATATCCGACGCCTACCTGCAGTTTATTACCGCCTCGTTCAGCGTTTACCTGCTGCCGACCCTGGCCGGGCTGCGCAGCCGTCAGGCGGTTGGGCAGGAGATCCTGCGCGCGCTGCGCTTTGTTCTGCCCGCGGTGGCGGCCGTCAGCTTTATGGTCTGGCTGCTGCGCGATCTGGTGATTTGGCTGCTGCTGTCGGGGAAGTTCAGCGCCATGCGTGACCTGTTTGCCTGGCAGCTGACGGGGGATGTGTTTAAGGTGGGCGCCTATGTCTTCGGCTATCTGGTGATCGCCAAAGCCTCGCTGCGCTTTTACCTGCTGTGCGAAATAAGCCAGTTTATCCTGTTGACCCTGCTGTCGCGCTTTCTGATCCCGCAGCATGGCGCCTTGGGTGCCGCTCAGGCCTATATGGCAACCTATATTATTTATTTCCTGCTGTGTGGCAGCGTATTTTGGATTTATCGTAACCGCGCATGACAACACTGATTCACGTACTGGGAGCGGATATTCCGCACCATAATCTGACGCTGCTGCGTTTCTTTGACGGCGTGCTGTCGCAGCGCGCCGCGACTGCGCCGCGCCGGCGTTTTATGGTGGTGGCGCGTGACGCCGCCCCGTTCGCTGCCCTGACCACGCTGGATATCGAGGTTTGGCCAGACAAGCGCGCGCTGGCGCGTGCGCTGCTCGCCCGCGCCCGCGCGGATCGCACCCTGCGCTTCTTCCTGCACGGTCAGTTTAATCCCTGGCTATGGCTGGCGCTGCTGTGCGGACGTCTGCGGCCGCAGCAGGTGCTGTGGCACGTGTGGGGGGCCGATCTGTATGAGGAGGCCCGTGGCTGGAAATACCGGTTGTACTACGGCCTGCGCCGCCTGGCTCAGGGGCGGGTGGGACATGTCTTCGCCACGCAGGGCGATCTGGACTATTATCGGCAGCGCCATCCCCGGGTGGCGACGTCGACGCTCTATTTTCCGACCCGGATGGATCCGGCGCTGACGTGCAATCAGCGGGTTAGGGAGACGTCGGGCGCGCTGACGGTGCTGGTGGGGAACTCCGGCGATCGCAGCAATCGCCATCTGGTAGCGCTGCAGCGGCTGCACGATACTTTCGGTCCGCAGACGCGGGTCATCGTACCGCTGGGCTATCCGGCCAACAACCAGGCCTATATCGCGCAGGTACGCGAGCGAGCCGAGAGCCTGTTTGGCCATAACGCGACGCTGCTGACGCAGCAGGTTGCCTTTACCGACTATCTGGCGCTTCTGGCCCGCTGCGATCTGGGCTACTTTATCTTTGAGCGTCAGCAGGGGATCGGCACGTTGTGTCTGCTGCTACAGCAGGGGATCCCCCCGGTATTGAGTCGGCAGAACCCCTTTTGGCGCGATATGGCCGCTCAACAGCTGCCGGTGCTGTTTGACGATGACGCGCCGGATGACGTCGCGGTGCGGGCAGCGCAGCGTCAGCTGGCGCTGCGCGATCTGAGCCAGATCGCCTTTTTCGATCCCAACTATATTGATGGCTGGCTGCAGGCGCTGGCGCTGGGAGAACGGCCATGACCCTGATGCAGTTTGCCGGTTTGACGCTGGTGTACTTTTTCTCGCTGCTGTTTGTGGCGTTTCTGACCTACAAAGAGTTTCGCCGGGTTCGCTTTAATTTTAATGTGTTCTTTTCACTGTTATTTCTGCTGACATTCTATTTTGGCTTTCCGCTGACCTGTACGCTGGTGTTCCGCTTTGACGTGGCGACGGTGCCGGCGGAGGAGATGCTGTACGCCCTGCTGTCGGCCACGGCGTTTTACGCTCTCTATTACGTCACCTACAAGACGCGGCTGCGTTCAGCGACGTCGGCGCCGGGCAGCGGCTCCGCCTGGCTACAGCTCAACCGGGTGGAGGCGCAGCTGACCTGGATATTGCTGGCGCTGGTGGCGCTGGTGACCGTCACCATTTTCTTCCTCAACAACGGTTTTTTGCTGTTCAAGCTGCACTCCTATAGCCAGATCTTCTCCAGTGGCGTCTCCGGCGTGGCGCTAAAGCGCTTCTTTTACTTTTTTATTCCGGCGATGCTGGTGGTGTACTTTCTCCGTCAGACGCAGGCCGCCTGGCTGTTTTTCCTGGTCAGTACCGTGATTTTTGGCCTGTTGACCTACGTCATCGTCGGCGGAACGCGCGCCAACATCATCATCGCCTTCGCCCTGTTCCTGTTTATCGGTATCCAGCGCGGCTGGATAACCCTGTGGATGCTGGCGCTGGCCGGCGTTGTCGGGGTCGTGGGCATGTTCTGGCTGGCCCTCAAGCGCTACGGTCTGGCGGTAAGCGGCGATGAGGCCTTCTACACCTTTCTTTATCTGACGCGTGACACTTTCTCGCCCTGGGAGAATCTGGCGCTGCTGCTGCAGCACTATACCCAGATAGATTTTCAGGGACTGGCGCCGATTGCCCGCGATTTCTATGTCTTTATCCCCGGTTGGATGTGGCCGGATCGGCCGCATCTGGTGCTGAACAGCGCCAACTATTTTACCTGGCAGGTGCTCGACAACCATTCGGGGCTGGCCATCTCCCCCACCCTGATCGGTTCGCTGGTGGTGATGGGCGGCGCGGCGTTTATTCCGCTGGGGGCGATCGCCGTGGGGCTGATTATCAAGTGGTTCGACTGGCTGTATACCCGGGGGTGTACGGCGTCAAACCGCTACCGGGGCGCGGTGATCCAGGCGTTTTGCTTCGGGGCAGTGTTTAATATGATCGTACTGGCGCGCGAGGGACTTGATGCCTTTGTTTCGCGCGTGGTGTTTTTCTGTATTATTTTCGGCTGCTGTCTGCTGCTGGCAAAGCTGCTGTACTGGCTGTTTGATGCGGCGGGGCTGATCCGCGCACGCACGGCTATCGCGGCGCCTTCTGTCGGGGAGGGATCGCCGACCCACAAGGATAGGAACGATGGAGAGTAACGGGTCAATTCCACATTACGCGATTCGTGGTATCGATATCTGGGGCTTTCGCGACAGCGAGCAGTTTCTGCGCCATCTGCTGATGGAGAGCGCGGTACGTCCGGGCACGCTGGTGGCGATGAACGCTGAAAAGGTGATGACGGCGGAGGATGACGCCGCGTTGCGGACGCTGATCGCGGCGGCAGAGTATAAATATGCCGATGGCATCAGTATTGTGCGTGCCATTCGGCGTAAATACCCGGGGGCACAGGTCAGCCGTATCGCCGGTGCCGATCTGTGGGAGGCGCTGATGCAGCGCGCCGGTGAACTGGGCATTCCGGTGTTTTTGGTCGGAGGCCAGTCCGACGTGCTGGCGCAGACCGAGGCGGTGCTGCGCTGCCGGTGGGGGGTCAATGTCGTCGGTGCCCAGGATGGCTATTTCCCTTCAGATCAACGCGATGCGCTGTTTGAACGGATTCGCGCCAGCGGGGCGCAGATCGTGACGGTCGCGATGGGCTCGCCGCGCCAGGAGATCCTGATGCGCGACTGTCAGGCTTACTATCCCCAGGCGCTGTATATGGGGGTTGGCGGAACCTATGACGTATTCACCGGGCGGGTTCGTCGCGCGCCACTTTTGTGGCGCCGCTTTGGTCTGGAGTGGCTGTATCGCCTGCTGTCCCAGCCGACGCGCTGGCGCCGCCAGGTTAAGCTGCTGCGTTTCGTGGCCTACTACTACGCGGGAAAGTTATAGCGCGCTGTCGCCCCGCACAGGCCGATCCGCCGGGAGCGCACGGTGGGTTAGCACACGGAGGCGTGTGCTTTTACAGCATGGTGAGCAAAGTGTAGCCAAACGCGATGCTTTTATAAAAAAGCACTGGACAGCATGGCCTTAAGCCCGTAGTATCCACCCCCGCAACGGCGCTGAGCGCCCGTAGCTCAGCTGGATAGAGCGCTGCCCTCCGGAGGCAGAGGTCTCAGGTTCGAATCCTGTCGGGCGCGCCATATTGCTTAAGGCGCAAGAGCTGCGGTGGTATCATTACCGCGTTAAGTTAAGAAGTACATTGGTGGCTATAGCTCAGTTGGTAGAGCCCTGGATTGTGATTCCAGTTGTCGTGGGTTCGAGTCCCATTAGCCACCCCAGATTCAAGTGGCATGCGAAGGTGGCGGAATTGGTAGACGCGCTAGCTTCAGGTGTTAGTGTCTTAACGGACGTGAGGGTTCAAGTCCCTCTCTTCGCACCACACCCATATTGGGACTAAATGAATCGGCGAGTAGCGCAGCTTGGTAGCGCAACTGGTTTGGGACCAGTGGGTCGGAGGTTCGAATCCTCTCTCGCCGACCATCCCCCATCTCCTCGCATCGCGGGGTTTTTTTGTATCTGCGTTTCCGTTAACCCTACCTACTTCCTCCTTTTCTCTCGTTTATGTTTCTCTTATCCCCTTAATTTATTGTGGCGGACTTTTAATCGTATCTCTTTTCTGTCTCTTTTTTACGACGGTGTGCGATCGGTATGTCGCCATAAAGAAACATTTATCTTTATGTTTTAAAACAATAAAAAACAAATCACTGTATCGGTGTCGCCGAAAGACGACATGCCGGTGACGCATGCACGCAGCATCGGCGGTAGGCATCGGGTTTTAATATTGGCATGATTTATGCAATACTTGTCCCGTAGATGCTCATTCGCCCCCTTATGTTTGCGCAAGCTTCATAAATCTGAGAATGATGCAGAGCCGACTTGTGGTGCCTATCGTCCGAATCGTGCTGTCCCTAACGTCAGTATGCCACGGACACGTCGTTGAGTGAGGCACCGATCAGTTGTCTTAAGATCTGATTGTCCTTTTTCAACACTTGCCTGCCGGCAGGTGTTTTTTTTGCCAAAAAAAGGCCCGCAGTGAGCGGGCCGGATGATAATGCTGGCGCTATTCTGAGCGCGGACGTGCGGGGGACTCAGGCGGTCGGCTGATCCTGGTGCAGGGTTAGCAGCAGGCCGTCGCGCCGCATCTGTGCGGCCTCCTCCGGGCGGTGTAGCTTGTCCAGCGTATCGGCGAGCCAGGCGTAGTCATAGGGATCCGGGCGTTGCTTGAGCGCGGCGCGCAGCACCTCTGCCGCTTGCTGCCACTCGCCGTGGCGCATTAGCAGCTGCCCCAGGGTGCTGTTGAGCAGCGCACTGGCGCCATGCTGACGGATCTGTTGTTGTAGCAGCTTCTCCAGCTGTTCGGGATTACCGGACTTCAGTTGCGGCATCAGCTGCACCAGGCGCTCATCAAAGCGGCGCTTCAGTCCGTCGACGACGATTTGCTGCGCGGCGCCGTGATCGTCACACTCTATCAAGTGTTCGGCCAGGGCGACCTGCAGCACGGTTTCATGACGCGTTGTACGCCTCTGCGCTTTCCACCACTGTTTCAGCTCTTCGCTGCCGCCGTTGGCCATCGCCTGATCCATCAGGCCGATATAGGCCCGGATCTGCAGCTTCTCGATATCATCATCGCTGTGCAGCCCCTGCTTGGCCAACGCGGGCAGGATTTCCAACAGTGGGCCGAAGGCATCGGTACGCAGATAGGCCTGCTCTGCCAGACGCAGGACTTCGGGATGACGCGGCGCATAGTTGAGCAGGGCATCCACCCCGTGGCGGGCAGCGTGGTTCTCCCCACGCGCCAGCTGCAGGCGTACACGGGTGATATCGACCGGCAGCGGATCGCTTCCGGCGACCTCGGCAGCGCGCTCCAGATACTGGTTGGCGCGCAGCTCATCGCCGCGCTGTTGTGCAGCTTCGGCCGCCAGCAGGTAGTTTACCAGTGGCTGATCGGCGTGATCGGCATTGCGCGCGAGCAGTTTTTCAACCTGGCCGTAGTCGCCCTCCGTCAGCTTGAGCAATCCTGCACAGGTCTGGCGGCGCGCGCGGGTGCGCTTACGTCCGATAAACCAGCCGCGGGTACGGGCGCCGGTGCGCAGCAACCGCCGCAGTAGCCATTCCAGGGCAAACAGCGCGAGCATCAACAGGATCAACATGATCACCAGCGAGGTTACGCTGGTCTCGATATTGTAGCTGTCGGTCTGGATCAGCACATACCCCTGATGGCCAGCCAGCATCGGACCGAGCACGATGCCGGCGATTAGAATGATAAACAGCAGCAGAACCTTGAGCATGGTCATTCCCCCTGCGTCGCGGGCGCGGTCGGCGCGGCGGTCAGCGCGTGGCTCCGGGCGTGCAGCAGTTTATCCAGCAGCGGCTGACTTTTCAGGGCATCGGGCAATATCATGCTGACGGACTGCTGGCTAAGGGCGTCAATCTGGTTTAAAAACGCCTTGGTGCTCGGATCGTTGACGTCAAAATAGGCGCGAACCCAGGCTGAGACGCTTTCCAACGACTGCTGGTAGATTTGATTCTGGTGGCGCGGTATTGCCTGAGCGGCGATCAGCAGGCGAGAGCGGATATTCTCACGCAGATATACGTCCTGGCTGGGTGCCAACAGGGGCTCGGCGCTGCTATCGCGACGGCGGATGGTAATAAATTCGGAGATGAAACTGTGCCAGCTTTTGGCCAGATTTTGTCGCCACTGGCTCAGAGAGGCGCTCAGCTCACCGTCATCCTGATCCATCGGCGCTTCGTCGCTGTCATTATCCGCCAGCCGCAGATCGTCAACCTGATTGGCCAACTGATTCAGCTGGAGGATAATACCGTCAAAGTCGATCTGGTTGAGCGCGGAGAGGGTGGCAATGTCCTCCGTCAGCGCGCGGCGTACGCCCAGCAGGCTGGGGTCACCCAGTCCTGCCAGGGTGGCGTCGGCGCTCTTCAGCAGGGCGATGGCGGTGGTGACGTCCTGATCGCTCCACAGCTTGCGTTCGGCCAGCTTCACCATAAAATCGGCCTGCGCCAGCTTCCAGGTGTTGGCGTCATTGCCGGAGATCGCGGCGACCTTTTGCTCCAGCTCCTTGAGTTGCTGTGACTGGCTGGCCTGCAGTTGCGTGGCGACATCCAGCGCCTTCGCCTGTTTATTCAGCAGCGCCTCCATCCGTAGCTTTTCCTGCGCCTGCGCGGTATGCAGCGCGCTGAGCTGCTCCTGCAGACTTTGTTCGGTGGCCTGCTGCATTTGTGCCTGTTGGTGCCCGTGGTAATAAAGACCGGCACCGAGGGCGATAACCAGTACGATGGCAATGGCGCCCAGCGCCGGGCCACTGGCGGCGGATTTTTTCACGAGCTGCTTATCCTGTTTGTGAGCGCGCTCCAGCGGCTGCGCCTGCTTGGTAGCTGTTTCAGCGGCGGCCGCCTTGTCTGGCGGGGTAGTGGGTTCCGTCATCGTGGCATTATCCCATGGTCAGTTGATCTGTAGCGTACGCAATAGCGCATCATTGTTGGCGCTTTCCGCCACCCGGATCTCCTGCCATCCCAGATCCCGGGCGCGCTGTGCCAGACGTTCGCTGACGACGATCAGCCGACAGCCGAGGAGCCAACGTCGCCGATCGTATTCAGGAACTAAATCATAGAGCTGTTGCAGCATTTCACCACTGGTCACTACCAGTGTCGAGACTTTCTGTTGCCGCCAGCGTGCGTAGAGCTCGTCACCGGGGTGGGCGATGGCGACCCGGCGATAGCATTCGCATAGGGTGACCGATACGCCGCGCGCGTGCAGGGCATTGGCGATCAGCTCGCGCCCGCCGTTGCCGCACAGGAGCAGCGCCCGCCGGGACTGCAGCTGTTGTATGGCAGGGAGCGCCAGAAGCGCCTCCGAGGTTTCCGGCGCCGATGGAAAGATCACCGGTTGGCGACAGGCGGCCCGTAGCGACTGTGCGGTGCTGTGGCCAATAGCGGCGTAGCGCGGAGCGGTGGGCCACTCCCGACCGGCCTGCCGCAGCGATTCTGCGGCGTGGAGAACGGCGTGGCGGGAAACGGCCAGCAGCAGATCGCCCCGCTGCAGCGCAGCCGCGGCCTCCGGCAGTTGCGCCAGCTGCCGGCCGGGGGCAAAGTTGATCAGCGGCGTATGCCATGCCTCCATCCCCAGCGCCTGCAGGCGGTCGACCAACTGCTCACCGTCGGGAGAGGGGCGAGTGACCAGAATACTCATGGTCGCTTACGCTTTCTGGCAGTAGACGGCGTCGAGGATAGCGCGCGCGCCGCGCGCCAGCAGCTCATCGGCCAGCGCGGTTCCCATCGCTTCCGCCTGCGCCAATGGGCCGCGCCGTTCGCCGCAAATCATCAGCGAGCCGTCCGGCGCACCGACCAGCGCGCGTAGCCACAGCCGGTCTCCGTCGATTTCGGCATAGCTGCCGATGGGAACCTGGCAGCCGCCCTCCAGACGGGTGTTCATCGCCCGCTCGGCGCAGACGCGCAGCGCCGTCTCGGCATGGTTGAGTGGAGCCAGCAGGCGGCGGGTGGCGTCGTCCGCCAACCGGCACTCGATACCGACCGCGCCCTGGCCGACGGCGGGCAGCGATTGCTCCGGCGTCAGCGGCGTACGGATGCGATCTTCCAGCTGCAGGCGCTTCAGACCGGCGGCGGCCAGAATAATGGCGTCATAGTCACCGGCATCCAGTTTAGCCAGGCGGGTACCGACGTTGCCGCGCAGATCGCGGATCTGCAAATCCGGACGCGCTGCGCGCAGCTGACACTGGCGGCGCAGGCTGGAGGTGCCGACGACGCTGCCGGGCGGCAGCTGCTCTAGTGAGGCAAAGCGTGGTGAGACAAAGGCATCGCGCGGATCTTCGCGCTGGCAGATGGTCACCAGCCCCAGGCCGTCGGGGAAGGCGACCGGTACATCTTTCATGGAGTGCACGGCGATATCGGCCCGTCCCTCCAGCAGCGCCAGCTCCAGCTCTTTCACGAACAGCCCCTTGCCGCCGACTTTGGCCAGCGGGGTATCCAGTAGAACGTCGCCACGGGTGACCATAGGCACCAGCTCTATCGTCAGCTGCGGCCACTGGGCCAGCAGTTGATCCCGGACATAGTGCGCCTGCCACAGCGCCAGCGGGCTTTGGCGTGTTGCGATACGCAGCGTGGGCTGCGTTGCCGTTGTCATTGATTGCATGTGAATATCCCTTATTTGCCTAAGCGCCATCCTACCATGTTGTCGTATTGGCATGCAGCGTGCGTGCGCGGAAGGAGAATATGGGAAGGTGTGGGGAAATGCGTTGGAAAAGCCGGAAAGATCAATGATAAGAGGAGCGCAATATTAATTGTGTGGTTTTGTATCTTTACGGTCAATCGGCAAGGTGTTAGATTGATCACGTTTCCAGCAATTTCCTATCTATAATTACCATTAATAAAACCATCGTGGGGACGTGGAAACAAGTCTCCCTTCGTATACCGGAAAAATCAGGCGAAACGTCTTGTACCTCTATATCGAGACACTGAAGCAACGACTGGACGCGATTAACCAACTGCGGGTTGAGCGGGCGCTGTCGGCGATGGGCCCCGCTTTTCAGCAGGTATATACGCTGCTGCCTACCTTATTGCATTTTCACCATCCGCTGATGCCGGGTTACCTGGAGGGTAACGTTCCTCACGGGATCTGTTTCTTTACGCCGGATGAGCCGCAGCAGAACTACTTGCTGCATCTGGAGCAGCGTGCGCCGGGCAGTCTTCCCCCGGTGACGGGGTCGGATCAGATGCCGATTACCGGACTGTATACCATGGGCAGCACCTCCTCCATCGGCCAGAGCTGTAGCTCTGACCTGGATATCTGGGTCTGTCACCACTCTTGGCTCGATGCCAGCGAGCGTAGTCAGCTGCAGCAAAAGTGCACGCTGCTGGAGGAGTGGGCGGCGTCGCTGGGGGTTGAGGTCAGCTTTTTCCTGATTGACGAGAATCGGTTTCGTCACAACGAAAGCGGTAGCTTGGGGGGAGAGGACTGCGGCTCAACCCAGCATATTTTGCTGCTGGATGAGTTTTACCGCACCGCCGTTCGCCTGGCGGGCAAGCGCATTCTGTGGAGTATGGTGCCCTGTGAGGAAGAAGAGCACTACGATGAGTATGTGCTGTCACTCTACGCACAGGGGGCGTTGACGCCCAACGAGTGGCTCGATCTTGGCGGACTGAGCTCGCTGTCGGCGGAGGAGTACTTTGGCGCCAGTCTGTGGCAGTTGTATAAAAGTATCGACTCCCCCTATAAGGCGGTACTGAAAACCCTGCTGCTGGAGGCCTACTCCTGGGAGTATCCCAATACCGAGCTGCTGGCGATGGACATTAAACAGCGCCTGCATAAAGGGGAGATCGTCTCTTTCGGCCTCGATCCCTACTGCATGATGCTGGATCGGGTTACCCATTATCTGGAGCAGATCGGCGATCACGCCCGCCTCGACCTGGCGCGCCGTTGCTTTTATCTCAAGGTGTGCGAAAAGATGTCGCGCGCCCGCGCCTGCGTTGGCTGGCGCCGGGAAATCCTCAGTCAGCTGGTGGCTCACTGGGGCTGGGATGAGGCGCTGATCCGTTCGCTCGACAACCGTGCCAACTGGAAGATTGGCCAGGTGCGCGAGGCGCATAATGAGCTGCTGGATGCGATGATGCAAAGCTATCGTAACCTGATCCGCTTCGCGCGCCGCAATAACCTGAGCGTCAGCGCCAGCCCGCAGGATATAGGAGTACTGACCCGTAAGCTGTACGCCGCCTTTGAGGCGCTGCCGGGCAAGGTGACGCTGGTGAATCCGCAGATCTCGCCGGATCTGTCCGAGCGCGATCTGACCTTTATCTATGTGCCGGTTGGCCGCGCCAATCGCAGCGGCTGGTACCTGTACAACCAGGCGCCGACCATTGACAGCATCGTCAGCCATCAGCCGCTGGAGTATAACCGCTACCTGAATAAGCTGGTGGCCTGGGCCTATTTTAACGGTTTGCTGACGGAAGAGACCCGTCTGCATATTAAGGCGAACAGCAGTCAGTGCGATCTGAACAAGCTGCGGGAGCTGGTACGCGATGTCTCCAGCCACTTCCCGCTGCGTCTCTCTGCGCCGACGCCCAAGGCGCTGTATAGCCCGTGCGAGATCCGCCATTTGGCGATCATTGTCAATCTGGAGCACGATCCTACTGCCACCTTCAATAATCAGGTGGTGCACTTTGATTTCCGTCAGCTGGATGTCTTTAGCTTTGGCGAGCAGCAGCAGTGCCTGGTTGGCAGCGTTGATCTGCTGTACCGCAACTCGTGGAATGAGGTGCGAACCCTGCACTTTAGCGGTGAGCAGGCGGTGTTGGAGGCCTTGAAGACCATCCTGGGTAAGATGCACCAGGACGCCGCGCCGCCGGAGGCCGTAGAGGTATTCTGCTATAGCCGCCACCTGCGCGGGCTGATCCGCACCCGGCTACAGCAGCTGGTTTCGGAGTGTATCGATCTGCGCCTTTCCAGCAGCCGTCAGGAGGCGGGGCGCTTCAAGGCGGTGCGGGTGGCCGGCCAGACCTGGGGGCTCTTCTTCGAACGGTTGAGTGTGTCGGTGCAAAAGCTGGAAAATGCGGTCGAATTTTATGGCGCTATCTCCAACAATAAACTGCACGGCCTGTCGATGCAGGTGGAGACCGATCAGGCGCATCTGCCAGCGGTGGTCGATGGTTATGCCAGCGAGGGGATCATTCAGTTCTTTTTTGAGGACGGCGAGTGCGACGGCTTTAATATCTATATTCTGGATGAGTCCAACCGCGTCGAGGTGTACCACCACTGCGAAGGCAGTAAAGAGGAGCTGGTGCGCGATGTCAGCCGCTTCTATTCGTCGTCACACGATCGCTTTACCTATGGCTCCAGCTTTATCAACTTCAACCTGCCGCAGTTTTATCAGATCGTCACGGTAGAGGGGCGGGCGCAGGTGATCCCATTCCGCAGCAAGGCGGTGGCGTCGCCCGGCGCAGAGACGGAAGGCGACGGCGATGCCGCGCCGCGCCAGCAGTTCAAGGTATATTGAACCCCGTCTAGAGATCCAGCGTTACCGGGATACCGGCCTGTGCGCTGCATGCCTCATTCAGCACCTGAGGAAGGGGCACGCCGCTGCGCGAGCAGCGCCATTGTCCGTTACGGTAATCAAAGTGATAGCCCCCGGCGCGTGTCGCCAGCCAGATCTGGTGCAGGGGTTCTTGTCGATTAATCACGATTTTACTGCCGTTCTCAAAGCTCAGCGTCATGACGCCGCCGTTGGTCTCACAGTCAATATCCGCATCGCTCTGGCAGGCGTCCAGCGCCTCTTCCAGCGCCTGCATCAGCCCGTCGGCCAACAGATGAAACTCGCTGTCATTCATAATCATTTCCTATTGCTTTTCAGTATCCAACTGCGATTATAGAAAGCTTGAACCGAGGAATCACAGGCATTAATACAATGAACAGACAATTCCGTAGTGCGCTGTTGGTGCTGTGTGCCGCGACGCTGGGCGGATGCGGGCTGAAAGGGCCGCTGTACTTCCCGCCAGCGCAGCAGGCTCCGGTGGCACAAAAGGCACCGGACGCCTATGGCGTGCAGGCACCGTCCCACGAGCCGGTTGCCCAGACACCGAATCCGCAGACGCCGAATACGGCACCCGCCGCTGAGGCCGGGAAAGCCCGCTGAGCTGCACACCGTGTGCCAAGAGTAGACGTTTGCAGGTATTCATCAAGGGGTAGGGACATGCAGTTTGCCAAAATGCACGGGTTGGGTAATGATTTTATGGTGGTGGATGCCGTTACCCAGAACGTTTACTTTTCACCGGAGTTGATCCGCCGCCTGGCCGACAGGCATACCGGAGTAGGATTTGATCAGCTGTTGGTGGTTGAGCCGCCCTACGATCCCGACCTAGACTTTCACTATCGTATCTTTAACGCCGACGGCAGCGAGGTCGCACAGTGTGGCAATGGCGCGCGCTGCTTTGCCCGTTTTGTTCGGATCAAGGGGCTGACCAACCGGCGTGATATCCGCGTCAGTACCCAGAATAGCCGTATGACGCTGCATGTGGGTGAGGACGATCGGGTGACGGTCAATATGGGAGAGCCGCAGTTTGAGCCGGGGCGTATCCCTTTCAAAGCCGCCAAGGCGGAGAAAACCTATATTTTACGCGTGGCGCAGCAGACCGTGCTGTGCGGCGC
The DNA here is from genome assembly GCF_000264785.1 of Edwardsiella ictaluri ATCC 33202. Classification (GTDB taxonomy): domain Bacteria; phylum Pseudomonadota; class Gammaproteobacteria; order Enterobacterales; family Enterobacteriaceae; genus Edwardsiella; species Edwardsiella ictaluri. The sequence continues at coordinate 67,245 of NZ_AFJI01000018.1, forward strand.
GGTCTCGATGGGAAACCCTCACTGTGTCCTGCAGGTAGAGGACATCAGCCGGGCTCAGGTTGAGCTGCTGGGGCCGTCCCTGGAGAGCCATGAGCGTTTTCCTGAGCGGGTAAACGTTGGTTTTATGCAGGTGGTCGAGCGCAGTCATATCCGGCTGCGGGTATATGAGCGTGGTGCCGGCGAGACGCAGGCCTGCGGCAGCGGTGCCTGTGCGGCGGTAGCCGTGGGGATCCAGCAGGGATTGCTGGATGAGCAGGTGCAGGTGGATCTGCCCGGCGGTACCCTGCACATCCGTTGGCCGGGGCCGGGGACGCCGCTGTTGATGACCGGACCTGCCGCCCACGTCTATGATGGATTCATCCATTTGTAAACGGTAGGTAGCTATGAGCGAGAGGGATAGCCGCGACCGTCTTCAGCCGTCGCTGGCTGATGATCAGGTTGTGGCCTATTTGCAGCAGCATCCTGATTTCTTTATTCGTAATGCCCGCCTGGTGGAGCAGATGATGATCCCGCACCCGGTGCGGGGGGCTGTCTCTCTGCTGGAGTGGCAGCTGGGCCGCCAGCGCCGGCAGATTGCTGTTCTGGATCAGGAGATTGAACAGCTCATCACGCTGGCGCGAGACAACGAGCGGCTGTTCGGCAGCCTGCTGGCGCTACAGGGCCACCTGGCATCGGCGCAGGATGTGGATGACTTTCTGCAGCGCCTGCAGCGCTGGGCCCGTTCGTTGGGGCTGTCCGGTGCCTATATCCGTCTGTTTTCCGATCGTTGGCGCCTTGGCGCGCCGTCGCGCTTTTCCCACCTGGCGATCGCCCGGTCAGACGTAGAGCTGCTGCGTATTCAGCGCCTGGGCGATGCCAGCCACTATCTGGGTAGCCTGAACGGCCAGGAGCTGCTGCTGCTGCTGCCGCAGGCGCGCCATGTGGGATCGGTCGCCCTCTCGCTGATGGGGGATTTTGCCGATCTGGGGCTGCTGGTGTTTACCAGCGCTGATGTGCAGCACTATCAGCAGGGAATGGGAACAGCGCTGCTGGAGCAGCTGGCGCGGCTGATCCCGCCGATGCTGACCCGCTGGATCGAGCGGCAATGACGTCCTTGCCCGAGTCGCTGAGTACGCCCGTCGTCGCGTTTCTGCAGATGATGCGCGTTGAGCGTCAGCTCAGCCCGCGCACGGTCGAAACCTATCGCCGCCAGCTGGCGGCGAGCGTGGCGCTGCTGTTAGAAGGTGGCCTCTGCGACTGGACGGCGCTGGATACGGTGCGGGTGCGCTCGCTGGTGGCGCGCAGCCGTCGCCAGGGACTGGAGCCGGCGAGTCTGGCGCTGCGCCTGTCGGCATTGCGCAGTTTTCTGGATTGGCAGGTCAGCCGCGGCGCGCTGACGGCCAATCCGGCCAAAGGCGTCTCTGCGCCGCGCCAGGGGCGTCACCTGCCCAAAAATCTGGATGTGGACGACGTTAATCGGCTGCTGGATATCGATGAGGGCGATACGCTGGCCGTACGCGATCGCGCAATGCTGGAGGTGATGTACGGCGGCGGTCTGCGCCTATCGGAGCTGGTCGGTCTGGACTGTCGCCATGCCGATCTGACGACGGGTGAGGTCTGGGTGTTGGGGAAGGGCAGCAAAGAGCGTCGGCTGCCGGTGGGGCGCGAGGCGGTGCGCTGGCTACAGAAGTGGCTGTCGCTGCGTTTGTCGCTGCAACCGCAGGATGATGCGTTGTTTGTCTCGCGCCTCGGCGGGCGTATTTCACCGCGCAGCGTGCAGAAGCGCTTTGCAGAGTGGGGCGTGAAACAGGGCGTGACCAGCCATATTCATCCCCATAAGCTGCGTCACTCCTTTGCCACCCATATGCTGGAGTCCAGCGGCGATCTGCGCGCGGTGCAGGAGCTGTTAGGGCATGCCAACCTCTCGACGACGCAAATCTATACCCATCTCGATTTTCAGCATCTGGCTACCGTGTACGATGCCGCGCATCCGCGCGCCAAAAGAGGGAAAACCTGATGCACTTTTACCGCCGGTTACAGCGTCCTGCCGCGCTGACCTTTGACTTGGATGATACGCTGTACGATAACCATCCGGTGATTGTGCGCAGCGAGCAGGCCGCACTGGATTTTTTACGCCGCCGCTTCCCCGCCCTGCAGGATTTCCGGAGCGCTGACTGGCAGCGCCTGCGCGCCGAGCTGCGGGCCAGCGATCCGGAAATCTACCATGACGTGACCCAGTGGCGGTGGCGTACGGTGTATGAGGCGCTGTGGCGCGCAGGGCTGAGCCCGGCGTACTGTCATGATGGCGCCGATGAGGCGATGGCCCACTTTGCCCAATGGCGCAGCCGTATCACGGTCCCCTCCGGGACGCACCAGACACTGAAGGCGCTGGCGGCACGCCTGCCGCTGGCGGCGATCACCAACGGCAATGCCGATCCGGCGCGCTGTGGTCTGGGGGAGTACTTTCGCTTCGTGCTGCGTGCCGGGCCGGCCGGACGTGCTAAGCCCTACAGTGACATGTATCTGGCCGCCGCCCAGCGTTTTGGCCTGGCGCCTGCGCAGATCCTGCATGTGGGCGACGATTTGACGACCGACGTTGCCGGCGCCGTGCGCAGCGGTATGCAGGCCTGCTGGGTGAACGATCGCGGCCGCTCGCTGCTGTGCGCCGCCGAGGGCCGCCTGTTACCCCACGTCGAGATTTCGCGGTTGGATTCGCTGCTCGCACTGATATAATTCCCGACAGTTTCTGTATAAATCCCCAGTAAAATGGTGCTGATGGTGCCATTTTTCCAGCCAAAAGACGGTGCCTATGGACGTATCTGACCTGCTTGACAGCCTGAACGATAAACAGCGCGAGGCGGTAGCCGCGCCGCGCAGCAACCTGTTGGTGCTGGCCGGCGCAGGCAGCGGTAAGACCCGTGTTCTGGTGCACCGTATCGCCTGGCTATTGGCGGTAGAAAACTGTTCGCCGTTCTCCATCATGGCGGTCACCTTTACCAATAAGGCGGCGGCGGAAATGCGGCACCGTATTGAGGCGTTGATTGGCACCAGCCAGGGGGGGATGTGGATCGGTACCTTCCACGGTCTGGCACACCGCCTGCTGCGCGCCCACCATTTAGATGCCGGCCTGCCGCAGGACTTTCAAATCCTCGATAGTGAAGATCAGCTGCGTTTGCTGAAGCGCCTGATCAAGGCCATGAATCTGGATGAGAAACAGTGGCCAGCGCGCCAGGGTATGTGGTACATCAACGGCAAGAAAGATGATGGGCTGCGCCCACAGCACATTGAAAGTTATGGTAATCCAGTGGAGCAAACCTGGCTGCGCATCTATCAGGCCTATCAGGAAGCCTGCGATCGCGCGGGGCTGGTGGACTTTGCCGAGCTGCTGCTGCGCGCGCATGAGCTGTGGCTGCACAAGCCCCAGATCCTGGAGCACTATCGCGCCCGCTTTAACAATATCCTGGTGGATGAGTTCCAGGATACCAACCGTATTCAGTATGCCTGGATCCGCATGCTGGCCGGTGACAGCGGCAGGGTGATGATCGTCGGCGATGACGATCAGTCGATCTATGGCTGGCGCGGCGCTCAGGTAGAGAACATTCAGAAATTCCTCGATGATTTTCCCGGTGCACAGACGATCCGCCTGGAGCAGAACTACCGCTCCAGCGGCAATATCCTGCGCGCGGCCAACGCGCTGATTGAAAATAACGATGGGCGTCTGGGTAAAAAGCTGTGGACGGAGGACGGTGAGGGCGAGCCGATTTCACTGTACTGTGCGTTCAATGAGCTGGATGAGGCGCGCTTCGTGGTTAACCGAATCAAGGCCTGGCAGGATAACGGCGGCGCCCTGAAAGAGTGCGCCATCCTGTACCGCAGTAACGCCCAGTCCCGCGTGCTGGAGGAGGCGCTGCTGCAGGCGGCGACACCCTATCGGATTTATGGGGGAATGCGTTTCTTCGAGCGTCAGGAGATCAAGGATGCGCTGGCCTATCTGCGTCTGCTGTCCAACCGTAACGATGACGCCGCCTTTGAGCGGGTGGTGAATACGCCGGTACGCGGCATCGGCGATCGGACGCTGGACGTGGTGCGTCAGACGGCCCGCGATCGCCAGCTTACCCTGTGGCAGGCGACCCGTGCGCTGCTGCAGGAGCAGGTGTTTCCGGGGCGCGCCGCCAATGCGCTGCGTCGTTTTCTGGAACTGATTGAGGCGCTGGCGCAGGACAGCGACGACCTTCCGCTGCACGTGCAGACCGATCGGGTGATCCGTGACTCCGGGCTGCGTCAGATGTATGAGCAGGAGAAGGGCGAGAAAGGACAGACGCGCATCGAAAACCTGGAGGAGCTGGTGACGGCAACGCGCCAGTTCAGCTATGAGGACGATGATGAGCTATCGCCGCTGCAGGCGTTTCTGTCTCATGCCGCCCTTGAGTCCGGCGAGGGACAGGCCGATGCGTATCAGGACGCGGTACAGCTGATGACCCTGCACTCCGCCAAGGGGCTGGAGTTTCCCCAGGTTTTCATCGTTGGGATGGAGGAGGGAATGTTCCCCAGCCAGATGTCGCTGGATGAGGGGGGGCGGCTGGAGGAGGAGCGGCGCCTGGCCTACGTCGGCGTGACCCGGGCGATGCGTAAGCTGACCCTGACCTATGCGGAGAGCCGACGTCTGTATGGCAAAGAGGTGTATCACCGTCCGTCACGCTTTGTCGGCGAGCTGCCGGAGACGTGCGTAGAAGAGGTTCGCCTGCGCGCCAGCGTGACGCGCCCCGTCAGCCATGCGCGTATGGGTACGCCGTTAAGCCAGAGTGATAGCGGCTATCGTCTGGGACAGCGCGTCGCCCATGCCAAATTTGGCGAGGGAACTATCATTAACCTGGAGGGCAGCGGAGAGCATACCCGTTTACAGATTGCCTTTAAGGGCGAGGGAATTAAGTGGCTGGTCGCCGCGTATGCCCGTCTTGAGGTATTGTAGGGACGGCGTTGAGTTGTGTAAGCCTGTTGACAGGCTTTTTCCTGTCGGCGTAACATGCGCGCACGATTAATCTGTGAGGACATACGCCTTGGACACACCCAGTAGATGCTGGCTCATTGGACCCGTACGCGGGTACAACTTCTAAGGCTATCCACCGATGCTGATGGCCTTAGTGGTTGTCAGCGACCTTTAATGCGTCGCAGAGTCAGATCTTATATGGTCTGAAACAGGCAGGTGACGTATCCCCCGGTTTGTTTCCCGTGCTCCATGCGTGATCCTGAAGTCACCGCAACGGAGTTAAAGCATGCTAAGTGCATTTCGTTTAGACCACGGTCGCTTATCCCGTATGGAGCTGGATGACACGGACCATCTCACTGCATCGCTGTGGGTGGATCTGGTCGAGCCCGAAGAGGATGAGCGCCAGCGCGTACAGAGTGAACTGGGCCAGAGTCTGGCCACCCGCCCGGAGCTGGATGATATTGAGGCCTCTGCGCGTTTCTTCGAGGATGAGGATGGCCTGCATATCCACTCCTTCTTCTACTATGAAGATGCGGAGGATCATGCCGGAAACTCCACCGTCGCCTTTACCATTCGAGAAGGGCGTCTGTTTACCCTGCGTGAGCGCGAGCTGCCGGCGTTTCGTCTGTACCGGATGCGGGCGCGCAATCAGATGCTGGTGGACGGCAACGCCTATGAGCTGTTGCTGGATCTGTTTGAAACCAAAATTGAGCAGCTGGCTGATGAGATCGAAAATATTTACAGCGATCTGGAGAAGCTGAGTCGGGTTATCATGGAAGGCCAGCAGGGGGATGAATATGACGAGGCGCTGTCCACCCTGGCCGAGCTGGAGGATATCGGCTGGAAGGTCCGCTTATGTCTGATGGATACCCAGCGTGCGCTGAACTTCCTGGTACGTAAGGCGCGCCTGCCGGCAAGCCAGCTGGAGCAGGCCCGTGAGGTTCTGCGCGATATCGAATCCCTGCTGCCGCACAATGAATCCCTGTTTCAGAAGGTCAACTTTTTGATGCAGGCGGCGATGGGCTTTATCAATATCGAGCAGAACCGTATCATCAAGATCTTCTCGGTGGTCTCTGTGGTCTTTCTGCCGCCGACGCTGGTCGCCTCCAGCTATGGGATGAACTTTGAATTTATGCCGGAGCTGAAGTGGTCGTTTGGCTATCCCGGTGCCATCCTGCTGATGATCCTGGCGGGCCTTGCGCCCTACCTCTACTTTAAGCGTAAAAAATGGCTCTGAGCCTCCGCACTTTTTGGTAAATAACGGCCCCGTTGGGGCCGTTATTTTTTGTACCCTCTCTCAGGGGAAAATGCTTATCATAACGTGATGTGATAGGGGCAGGAGGCTCGGTGGAGCGTTTGGCGCACGGAGAGCAGTGGAGCATACTGGTGGCCTTGTCGCTGGGACTGGGGGGGCTATTTCTGTGGCTGCACCTGCCCGCAGCCCTGCTGCTGGGGCCCATGCTGGCCGCCGTCGCGATGGGGCTGCGGGGAGCGACCATTCGGATGCACCGACTGGCGATGCCGATGGCTCAGGCGATCCTCGGCTGTATGATCGCCCGCGCGCTGTCGCTGGCACTCCTGTCGCCGTTGCTGGATGACTGGCCCATAGTCCTGCTGGTGCTGCTGTGTACTCAGCTGTGCAGTGCGATTACCGGTTGGCTGTTGGTGCGCATGAGCGATTTGCCCGGTCCCACCGGCGCCTGGGGAGCGTCGCCCGGCGGTGCGTCAGCGATGGTGGCGATGGCGGGTGAGTTCGGCGCCGACGTACGGCTGGTGGCCTTTATGCAATACCTGCGGGTGTTGTTTGTCGCGGCGGCGGCAGCGCTGGTGGTACGGATGGGGTTGGGCGATGCGCCGCAGGGGGCACCTTCGGATCTCCCCTGGTTTCCCGCGCTGGGGTGGGAGTTTGTTGCCACGCTGCTCCTCGCCGGCGGCGGCGCCTGGATGGGACGTCGGCTGCGTATTCCCGCAGGGGCCCTGCTGCTGCCGATGCTGATAGGCGCCCTGTGTAACTCCACCGGTGTCATGACGCCGCAAACCCCGGAGTGGCTGCTGGCCATCGCCTATACCCTGATCGGTTGGCAGGTTGGCCTGTTGTTTACCCGTGCGATCTTTGTCTTGGCGCTGCGCGCCCTGCCGCAGATCATCCTGTCGATTGTGGCTCTGATGCTGTTTTGCGCGTTGATGGCCTGGGGGCTTACGCAGGTGCTGCCGATCGATCCTCTTAGCGCCTATCTGGCAACCAGCCCTGGCGGGCTGGACACCATTGCTATTGTCGCCGTCGGCAGCCAGGCGAATCTGGCGTTTGTCATGGCCCTGCAGATGCTACGCCTGTTTACCATTTTGCTGATGGGGCCGACCGTGGCGCGCTGGATCTCGCGTCACGCCCTCTCTGCGCCGTAGGCGACGCTGGGTGTAGAGTGCATCAAGGATGAACAGCAGCAGCGCGCTCCAGATAAAGCCAAAGGCGATAAGCTTGTCGCGGGTCATCTGCTCACCATAGCAGAGGGTTGCCAGCAGAAACATCAGCGTAGGGCCGAGGTACTGGAAAAAGCCCAGGGTAGAGAGGCGCAGACGGGTCGCTGCCGCGGTGAAACAGAGCAGAGGAACGGTGGTGACGACACCGGCAGCGATCAGCAGCAGGTTTAGCGACAGCGGATTAGCACTGAGGTGACTGGTGGGAGAGTCGGCTGCGACGAACAGGTAGTACAGCGCCAGCGGTAGCAGCCATAGGGTTTCCATCAGCATGCCGCTCTGTGCATCGATGGCGATCTTTTTGCGCAGCAGGCCGTAGAAGGCGAAGCTGAAAGCCAGCCCCAGCGCGATCACCGGTACGGAGCCGAACTGCCATAGCTGAACCATGACGCCGACGATGGCTAATGTTACCGCCAGCCACTGCATCCGGCGAAAGCGCTCGCCGAGAAATAGCATCCCCAGCAACACATTGACCAAGGGATTGATAAAATATCCCAGGCTGGCTTCCAGCATGTGGTTATGATTGACGGCCCAGATATACAACAGCCAGTTACCCCCGATCAGGCAGGCGCTAAGCGCCAGCAGGGCAATTTTGTAAGGCGTATGGCGCAGGGCGTAAAGCTGTCGCCAGCTACGGCCAATGGCCAGTAGGATCAGCATAAAGAAAAACGACCAGATGATGCGGTGGGTCAGGATCTCGGTCGCCGGAACCTGCTGGATCAGTTTGAAGTAGATCGGCGCGATCCCCCAGATCAGGTAAGCGGTTAGTGCCAGTAAGATCCCCTGGCGGGTGTGTTGTGTGTCCATCTCGGAGTTCTCGTGGCGTCCTGCAGAATAGTGAGAGGAGGAGTCTACTGTATTTTTCCGTAAAGGCTCAGCGTTAAAATGGCGGCGTGAACGCCGCGGGTACGGTGCGTTAAGGTTGAGAGGGAATGGCATCGGGTTACGATACCGATGAGAGTGGCTAGAGGTTAGTGCCAGGCGCCTCCGCGCGCGCTCCGGCATGTTTTGCCCATTGTGGGCGGTGTGTTTCGATGAGTGATGTGGTCATGAAAGAATTAAAAAAACAGAGGATTTCCGGTCGGACATGGATGGCGGCCGGATTGGTACTGCTGCCGTTGACGGCACAGGCAGATGGGGAGTCTGGGGCTACCCAGGCATTGCAGCATAACGAAGGGGTGATCGCCAATATGTTGCGGCATTATGATAACCCATTTACGCTCTATCCTTACGCCACCAACTATGTGCTGTATACCCAGACCAGCGACATCAATAAAGAGGCCATCAGCTCTTACGACTGGGGCGATCAGGCTAAAAAGAATGAGATTAAATTTCAGATTAGCCTGGCATTTCCTATCTGGCGCGGTATCGCCGGGGATAACTCGGTGCTCGGCGCGGCCTATACCCAGCAGTCCTGGTGGCAGGCGTTTAACCGCAGCGAATCCTCTCCGTTTCGCGAAACTAACTATGAACCACGCCTGTTTTTAGGCTGGGCGACCGACTATCCCCTGTTCGGCGGCTGGGTGCTGCGCGATATTGAGGCGGGTGGGGTGCACCAGTCCAATGGCCGGGCGGATCCGACCTCGCGCAGCTGGAACCGTGTCTATACCCGCTTTCTGGCGCAGAACGGGAATTTTCAGGTTCAGCTGATGCCGTGGTATCGCATTCCTGAGAGTCCGAGCAAGGACGATAACCCCGATATCACCAAGTACATGGGATACTACGAGGCAGAGATGGGTTACCGTTTGGGCGAGAGCGTCTTCAGCCTGCGTGGGCGTTACAACTGGAACAGCGGCTATGGCGCGGCTGAGCTGGGTTGGAGCTATCCGCTGACCCGCCACGTCCGCTTCTATACCCAGCTGTTCAGTGGCTATGGCGAGTCGTTAATCGACTATAACTTCCGCCAGACCCGCTTCGGCGTCGGTGTCATGCTGAACGATATCCTGTAACGCGGGACAAAACCGGCGCGTACGCCTAAAATAGCGCCGGTGTTTTTTTATGGTTTGCGGGGAGCAGTGTGGCAACGGCAGCGGTCATTAATACAGAGAGGCTGGCCGAGGGGGTGCTTAAAGACACCTTCGGTTATCAGCAGTTCCGCCCGGGACAACAGGCCATCGTCGAGGCGGCGATAGCCGGGCGCGACTGTCTGGTGGTAATGCCGACCGGGGGCGGAAAATCCCTGTGTTACCAAATACCGGCATTAGTACGGGATGGGTTGACCATCGTTGTTTCTCCGCTGATATCCCTGATGAAGGATCAGGTCGATCAGCTGCAGGCTAACGGGGTAAATGCTGCCTGCCTGAATTCGACCCTGAGCCGTGAACAGCAGCAGGCGGTCTATGCCGGTTGCCGCAGCGGGGAGATCCGTCTGCTGTACATCGCCCCAGAGCGGCTGATGATGGATAATCTGCTGGATACGCTGCCGCAGTGGAATCCCACGCTGCTGGCGGTTGATGAGGCGCACTGTATCTCCCAGTGGGGGCACGATTTTCGGCCGGAATACAGCGCGCTGGGGCAGATTAAGCACCGTTTTCCGCAGATGCCGGTGATCGCGCTGACGGCAACCGCCGATGACGCGACCCGCCAGGATATCCTGCGCCTGCTCGATCTGCGCGATCCGCTGGTACAGGTCAGCAGCTTTGACCGCCCCAATATCCGCTATACCCTGATCGAAAAGTTTAAACCGCTGGATCAGCTGTGGCACTTTGTGCAGTCGCAGCGCGGGAAGTCAGGCATCATCTACTGCAACAGTCGCGCCAAGGTGGAGGACACCGCCGCGCGCCTGCAAAGCCGTGGTTTGAGCGTCGGTGCGTATCACGCCGGGCTGGACAATGGTCGCCGCGCCGAGGTGCAGGAGGCGTTTCAGCGCGATGATTTGCAGATTGTGGTGGCGACGGTGGCCTTTGGCATGGGGATCAACAAGCCCAACGTTCGCTTCGTGGTGCACTTTGATATTCCGCGTAATATCGAATCCTACTATCAGGAGACCGGGCGCGCCGGGCGCGACGGGCTGCCGGCGGAAGCGCTGCTGTTTTACGACCCGGCCGATATGGCCTGGCTGCGCCGCTGTCTGGAAGAGAAGCCAGAGGGCGCACAGAAGGAGATCGAGCGTCACAAGCTGAATGCGATGAATGCCTTTGCCGAGGCGCAAACCTGCCGCCGTCTGGTGCTGCTGAACTACTTTGGCGAGGGGCGGCAGGAGAGCTGCGATAACTGCGATATCTGCCTGGATCCGCCCAAACGCTACGATGGCCTGCTCGATGCGCAGAAGGCGCTGTCTACCGTGGCCCGCGTCGGGCAGCGTTTTGGTATCGGCTATGTAGTTGAGGTGCTGCGCGGCGCCAACAGCGCCCGCATCCGCGAATGGGGGCACGATAAGCTGTCGGTCTACGGTATTGGCCGCGAGCACAGCACCGAGCACTGGGTGAGCATCCTGCGCCAGCTGATCCATCTGGGGCTGGTGACACAGAATATTGCCCTGCACTCGGCGCTACAGCTGACGGAGGCGGCGCGCCCGGTACTGCGGGGAGAGGTCGCCCTGCAGCTGGCAGTTCCCCGGGTCATCAACCTCAAGGCGCGCAGCAGTGCACAGAAGAGCTATGGCGGCAACTATGACCGCAAACTGTTTGCCAAGCTGCGCAAACTGCGCAAGGCGATCGCCGACGAAGAGAATATCCCGCCCTACGTCGTGTTTAACGACGCGACCCTGCTGGAAATGGCAGAGCAGATGCCGCTGCGGGCGGGCGATCTGCTCAGTATCAATGGCGTTGGCCAGCGTAAGCTGGAGCGCTTTGGTGCACCGTTTATGACCCTGATCCGCGAACATCTGGATGAGGGGCAGGAATAGGCACGATCAGCGGCGCCATCCTCAGTTTGAGGCCGGTTTGCAGTACCCGCGTGCCATGGGTATAGAGCGTGCCGGGCCGCTGGCGATGAGGTCACCGGCGGTCAACGCGTCAGGCTGTTCATCCTGATCGTCAGCGAAACCTTTATCTGGTTCAGTCTGGTGGCGTCGGTATTTGCGCTGCCGGTGATGCGGCGTGGCTATCGGCACATGGCGCGCTGGATCGACCGCGCTGCGGTGATGCTGCTCACCGCAGCGCGGTCTGCGCCTGATCCTGAGCCGTGAAAGCGTCAGGGTTTGCCGCATCAATAAAAAAACGGGGCGCGAATATCGCGCCCCGCTGCCGTCGGTCGTAGGACTTACAGCGCCATGAAGAACAGCATCCCGACCACGGCGCCGGTGGTGCCGAGGATGGTTTCCATGGCAGACCATGTTTTCAGGGTCTGGGCTTCGGTGGCACCGGTGAACTTACCGTACAGCCAGAAGCCGGAGTCGTTGACGTGGCTCAGGACGATGGAGCCGCCAGCGATACAGACGGACAGGGCCGCCAGCTGTGCACCGCTGTAGCCCAGTTCACCGATGACCGGCAGAACCAGGCCGACGGTGGTCAGACAGGCTACCGTTGCGGAACCCTGGATGACGCGTACGGCGGCAGCCAGAACGAAACAGGCAACAGCGATGGGCAGACCCGCACCAATCAGAGAGTTCCCCAGCGCCGGACCCACGCCGGAATCCACCAGAACCTGCTTAAAGACGCCGCCGGCACCGGTGACCAGAAGAATAATACCGGCGGGTTGGATGGCAGCGGAGCAGATGTCCATCACTTTCTCTTTGCTCATGCCGCGGCGGATGGCCAGGCCATAGGTAGCGACCAGGCAGGCCAGCAGGATGGCGGTGAACGGATGGCCGATGAACTCCAGCCACTTGTACAGCTCGGATCCCTGCTCAACGAAGCGGGCGCCGATGGTTTTCATACCGACCAGAACCAGCGGGAACAGTACCAGTGCCAGGCTGAAGCTAAAGGAGGGCAGTTGACCTTTGCCCAGGCTCGGCTCCTGAATATCTTTTGGCAGCGCCAGGGTGACGTGCTTGCTGATGAAGTTACCGTACAGCGGGCCGGCCAGAATCATACCCGGGATGGCGGCGCACAGGCCGATCAGGATCATCCAGCCATAGTCGGCGCCCATCTGGGAGGCCAGCAGCATCGGGGTTGGCCCCGGCAGCAGGAAGGCGGCGGCCCCGGCCACGCCGGCAAACAGCGGAATGGCCAGCTTGACCACGTTGCCACCGGTGCGGCGCGCTACGGCGAACACGACGCCGATCAGCAGTACGATGGCGACGTCAAAGAACAGCGGCAGGGCGCACACCAGACCGGCGATGCCCAGCGCGTAGTGAGCGTGTTTTTCACCAAAGCTCTTCAGCAGGCGGGCGGCGATCTGATCCAGCGCACCGGTTTCGTGCAGGATTTTACCGAACATGGCGCCCAGCGCCACCACGATAGAGAGGAAGCCCAGCGTGCCGCCCATCCCGTTTTGCATGGTCTGGGCAATTTTATCGATGGGCATACCGGAGAAGATACCGGCGCCGATAGAGACCAGCATCAGGGCCACAAAGGCGTGCATGCGCGCCTTCATGACCAGGAACAGCAGTAGCAGCACGGAGCCGACTGCGGTCATTACGAGGGTTAACGTACTCATCGTCGGTGCTCCTAGGCAATGATGGATTTAATGGTATTCAGGGTGTCGGCCACTACGTTGTCCAGCGGCTGGCTGATGTCGATGGCGAACACGTCGCGCTCTTCGGTCGTCGGCTCTTCCAGGGCCGCAAACTGGGAAACCAGCATCTGCGGTTTGAAGAAGTGCCCTTTGCGCGCCAACAGGCGGCTTTCGATCAGGGCGAAGTCACCCTGCAGGTAGATGAATGAGAGGTTGGTGTTACCATCGCGCAGCATGTCGCGGTAACGCTTTTTCAGCGCCGAACAGACGATCAGCGAGACTCCGTTGGTACGCTGCATGGCGAAGACCGCATCGTTGAGGGCCTGGAGCCACGGCGTGCGATCGTCATCGTTCAGCGCGTGGCCGTCGGCCATCTTGCTGATGTTGGCGCGTGGGTGCAGGAAGTCACCGTCCAGAAAGGCGGCGCCCAGCCGTTGGGCGACGGCGTTGGCGACGGCGGACTTGCCGCTGCCGGAAACACCCATCAGAACAAAGACGTGTTTTTGCTGTTGGCTTTCGCTCATGCTGTATTCCCCGGTGGGCGACAAGTTGCCGCGCAATCCAATGTTACTGGTAACTGTTATGGGTAACATTCTCTGGTGCGTTGGATAAATTAGCAATGAATGTTAAATGGTATGATTAATAACTGTGATGCTACTCGCAGTTGTTAGGGATATGTAGGCAGGGCGTACCGTATGCCGCCCAGCGTGATCATACCGGGGTACAGCGGTGCATGAGAGCGGCTAAATGCTGCCACCGTACAGCAGGGTGAAGCCGACATCGATGGCGGCGGATTCGGCGCGGCGCTCACCGCGCAGGCGTGCCAGCAGACGTTCGGCGGCCAGCTGGCCCATGCGCTGACGCGGGGTGAGCACGCTGGCGAGCTGCGGCTCCATCACCTGGCCAATATCGTGCCCATGGAAGCCGGCGATGGCCATATCCTGCGGAATACGCAGCCCCAGGCGCTGGCATTCGAAGGCTGCGCCAACGGCCAGGTCATCGTTGGTACAGAAGATGCTGTCCATATCGGGGTAGCGCTTCAGCGCTTCACGCAGCAGCTCACCGCCAACGGAGTAGGAGGAGCTGCGTGGGATCATGACGCTGCGCGGCGTCAGGCCGGCGGCGTACATCGCCGCTTCATAGCCCTGCTGCTTCATCACCGTACGCTCGTCGAGTCGGGCGCCAAAGTAGACGGTGCGGCGGTGGCCGCGCGCGATGATGACCTGGGTCATTGCCCGCGCGGCCTCAACGTTGTCGAAGCCCACGGCCATATCGAGGCAGGGGGAGATGCTGTCCATCAGCTCGACCACCGGGATGCCGGCGACCTCGATCATCTTCAGGGTACGCGGGGTATGGTCGCGCTCGGCCAGGATCAGCCCATCGATGTTGTAGGAGAGCAGGGAGGTGAGGCGCTCCTCCTCCTTTTCTTTGTGGTAACCATAGTGGGCCAGCATGGTTTGGTAGTGGTGCTGATCGGTGACGCTTTCGATACCGCGTAAAACCTCAGCGAAAACCTGGTTGGTTAGCGAGGGCAGCAGCACGCCGATAGCGCGACTGGTCGCGTTAGAGAGAATATCGGGCGCCCGGTTGGGAATATAGCCCAGCTCATCCAGCGCCGCGGCGATTTTTCCGCGCAGAGGCAGCGAGACCAGCTCGGGGTTGCGCAAGTAGCGGCTGACAGTCATTTTGGTGACGCCGACGCGATCGGCTATATCCTGCAATACGGGGCGTTTTTTCTTCATTTTCAATGAAATATACACTCTTTATCGGAGTACATCAGTGTAGCAAAAAATCAGTCGCCGGGCATGGGGTGCGCATGCTTTTCTACTCCGTCGCCTAGATGCGAGGCGCGCGGTCTGTAAGTAAAAAGGAATGTGTCTCATTTGTGGCTTGACTCTGGAGTCGACTCCAATGTGTAGAGTCATCAATAGTGGCAAGATAGGTAATGATACGAGGAGGAATCGATGACCCATAAACACATTCACTCCGGCGGGGCTGATCCTGCCTGTGGCTGCGGCCATCAGCATGCTGTGACGCAACATGGCTGTAGCCGTCCGGCGCCAGGGGCGCTAAAAATCAGTATGGCGTCTCCGTTGACGCCGGCCATCGACGGCACCTGCTGTATGGCAATCCACGACCATGATAGCGTTGAGGAGGACGCCGATCCCCACCCCTTGCCTCCCCTGGCGTCTGGTCGCCAGCGCTTCAGTTGGCGGGTGGAGGGGATGGATTGTCCCAGCTGCGCCCGGAAGATAGAAACAGCGGTCGCCCAGATTAACGGTGTGGAGCGCGCAGCTGTCCTGTTCGCGACCCAGAAGCTGGTGGTGGATGCCCAGCAGGATCTCTCCCCGGATATTGACCGGGCGGTGCGCCAGGCGGGCTTTAGCCTACAGGCCGTGGGCGCCAAGCGCGCAGAGAGCGCCGCGCTGCGCTGGCACGAGGTGATGCCGCTGATCGCGCTGGCGCTGCTGATGCTGCTGAGCTATGGGCTGACGCTGGTTGACCCGTCGCTGGGCCGGGTGGCCTTTATCGCGACAACGGTGGTCGGGTTGGCACCGATCATGCTGAAAGCCATGCGCCTGATGCGCAGCGGCAGCTATTTCGCCATTGAAACCCTGATGAGCATTGCCGCGTTGGGGGCGCTGTTTATCGGGGCGACGCAGGAGGCGGCGATGGTCTTGCTGCTGTTCATGCTGGGCGAGCGCCTGGAATCCTATGCGGCCAACCGGGCCCGCAAAGGGGTCAGTGCCCTGATGGCTCTGGTGCCCGATGAGGCGGTGGTGATTGAACAGGAGCGGCGGCGGACGCTGGCCGTCTCTGCGTTGCGTCCCGGCATGGAGATCGAGGTCGCACCGGGCGGTCGTTTGCCCGCCGATGCCGAGCTGCTGCTGGAGAGCGTGAGTTTTGACGAGAGTGCGTTGACCGGCGAATCGCTGCCGGTCGATCGGCCGCCGGGAGCACGGATTCCGGCCGGCGCGCTGGTCGTCGATCGGGTATGTCGGTTGCGGGTGATCTCACAACCCGGGCAAAATGCCATCGATCGTATTCTGCAGCTGATCGAAGAGGCCGAGGAGCGCCGGGCGCCGATCGAGCGGTTCCTGGATCGCTTTAGCCGTTACTATACGCCGGCGATCATGGCGTTGGCGCTGCTGGTTATCCTGATCCCGCCGCTGGCTTTTGCCCAACCCTGGGACACCTGGATTTACCGAGGGCTAACGCTGTTGTTGATCGGTTGCCCCTGCGCACTGGTGATCTCAACACCGGCGGCGATCACCTCCGGTCTGGCGGCAGCATCACGTCACGGTGCACTGATTAAGGGCGGTGCTGCGCTGGAGCAGCTGGGACGCGTACGCACCATCGCGTTCGATAAAACCGGAACCCTGACGCAGGGGACACCGCAGGTGAGCGGCGTATTCAGCGTTGATGGTGTGTCGGCTGAGCGGTTGCTGACGTTGGCGGCGGCGGTGGAGGTGGGTTCCCACCATCCCTTGGCCAAGGCGGTGATCCTTGCCTGTGAGCAGCGAGACCTGCCGGTAGTGGAGGCTAAGGCCCGTCAGGCGCAGGCTGGTATTGGCGTAACGGGAGAGGTCGATGGCGTTGCGGTACGGGTCGCGGCGCCGAGTCGTCTGGCGCCAGAGACGCTGCCTGAGTCCCTGCTGGCGCAGATCGCGGCGTGGGAGGAGCGGGGGCAGACGGTCGTGGCGGTTCTGTTGGATGGCGTAGCCATCGGGGCGATCGCCATGAGTGATACGCTGCGCCCGGACGCCGCTGAGGCGCTGGATGCACTGCGGGCACTGGGTGTTGAGGCCGTCATGCTGACGGGGGACAACCCGCGCGCGGCGGCGGCCATTGCCGGCTCTCTGGGGATCGATTTCCGGGCCGGGCTGCTGCCGCAGGATAAGGTTCATCAGGTGGAGGCGCTCAGCTGTCTGGCGGATACCGCGATGGTCGGTGACGGGATCAATGATGCGCCGGCGATGAAAGCGGCCAGTATCGGCATCGCCATGGGCGGAGGGACGGACGTGGCACTGGAGACGGCGGATGCAGCGCTGACCCATAATCGGTTGACCGGACTCGCGCAGATGATCGCCTTATCACGGGCGACCCACGCCAATATTCGCCAGAATATTACGCTGGCGCTGGGGTTAAAAGGGGTATTCCTGATCACCAGCCTGCTGGGGATCACCGGGCTGTGGCTGGCGGTGTTGGCTGACTCTGGTGCCACGGCGCTGGTGACGGCGAATGCGCTACGCCTGTTGCGCCGCCGTTAAATTTCCTTGGGTAATAATTAATGTGTGTATCGTCATATGTGGATGATACGCACGTTATGTTGCACGAAGTTACACTCAATTACTGCTATACTCCGCACCCTGCTTTTATTTCTACTCACTTTATAACGCTTAATAATATGAATAATCGTGCATTGCTGTCCTGTCTTTCCGGCGTGCTGATGAGCGGTGTTGCCCATGCGGCCACGTCGGGTAATACCACCGAGCTCAGCAGCACCCTTCCCTCCTACTACGGCTTGCCCCAGTCGCAGGCCCATGCGGTGGACAGCGTGTCAACTGCCCAGACGCCGGTGCCTGAGGTACAAAAGGAATCGATTCTGCCGATTTGGGGCAATGAGGCGCGTGCGCGCGGCTACGATTTGCCAGAGCCTTTCGGTATTAATGTTAACTATATGAATATGCGCCAGAATATTGTGGTGGATAGCATTGGTTTTAGCGGGTTGGGCTGGGACAGCTATTCGCTGCCTACGGATCTGTTCAACATTAAGGTGGGGAATACCCGTCAGCGTAGCGTCACTCAAACGATTAAGTTGGATGCGTGGGTGCTACCTTTCATGAACGTCTACAGTATCGTCGGCAAGACGCGCGGCAGCTCATTGTCCAAGGTCTCTGTCGATGCCGATCCCAGCCATTATACGCCGGGTAGTATGGATTGGATCATCGCCACTGTCGTTCAGGGAATGAATAAGAGCGGACAGCTACGCGATCTGGATTTCCGGCTGAACTTTAAGGGCACCACCTACGGTGCCGGTACGGTGCTGGCCGGCGGCTACGGCAACTGGTTCGGCTTGGTGGATATGAACTATACCCAGACCCGCTTCGATATCCTTGACGGCAGCATCGACGCCTTTACCCTGTCGCCACGCGTCGGCTACCGCTTCACCACCCCCGGCATTGACGCCGTCGGCTTGCCGGACGGCAAGCTCAGCCTGTGGGTCGGCTCGATGTATCAGGATGTACAGCAGGAGTTTAAGGGCACTCTAAGCGATCTGTCGATGCCGGGTGGATTGTCTGCGCTGATGGAGATTGCCAATAAGCAGGGTCAGGGCCGTTTCGATGTGCACCAGCATCTGTCGTCGCCGTGGAACGTGCTGATCGGCGCACAGTATGAGATCACCCGTAATTTTAACCTGACCACGGAGGTAGGCTTTGCCGAGCGCAATAGCTTCTTTATCTCCGGGGAGTACCGCTTCTGATGCGCCGCCACCTGATGGCTCTGGCGCTGGTCTGTACACTTTCGCCACTGGAGGGACAGGCGGATCTGTTGCCGACGCGTGCGCAGATCGATGAGTGGCTGGGGCATCTGGGTGGCGACGATCGCTTCGATCCGGACAAGGGGATTGACTGGGGGGTACTGCCGGGGCCGTTTTTTAATCCCGAGCTGGGGCTGGGGGTCGGCACCGCGGTGGCTGGGCTGTATCGCCCGGATCCCTCGGATACCGTCAGCCAGAATTCCAGTATTACGCTGAGCGGTTACCTCAGCTCTACCGGCGCCTTTGGGCTGGGAGTTCGCAGCTACAGCTTTTTTGACAATGATCGCTGGCGTATCTTTGTCACCGGTGGGCTCAGCGATACGCCGACCTACTACTGGGGACAGGGCTTCCGCGCCGGGGCCGATGACGATGGTCGGCAGAAATACACGGCGCAGTCGCTGCGGCTACAGCCGGATGTGCTGTACCGGGTAGCGTCTCAGACATACCTCGGCGTCGGCTGGTCGCTGTCGGCGATGCATGCCGCCGATGTTAAGCAAACGGATCGTCTGGCGCAGATTCGCGATGGGCGTACGGTATTCAGCTCTGGCCCCAGCCTATCGCTGCAGTATGACAGCCGGGACTTTGTACCCAATCCGCACAGGGGGATGTTGGCGAGCCTACGCTACACCCACTATACGCCGGAAGCGGGCAGCGATACCCGCTTTGATAACCTGATGACCCGCTTCAGTACCTACCACGCGCTGGATGCGACCCGCGTGCTGGCCTGGGAGATCGATGGTGAGTTTACCCAGGGGGCGGTGCCGTGGAATATGCTGCCGTCGCTCGGCGGCGATCAGCGGATGCGGGGTTACTACCAGGGGCGCTACCGCGATCGTAATCTGATTAGTTCGCAGCTGGAGTACCGGCAGAAGCTGAGCTGGCGCCACGGCGTGGTAGCTTGGGCCGGTGCCGGTACGATGGGGCCAAACGTCAGGGAGCTGGGCAGCAGTCGCTGGCTGCCCACCGTGGGGGTCGGCTACCGCTTCGCCTTTAAGCCCGGCATTAATATTCGTTTGGACTATGGTATTGGCCGCGGCAGTAGCGGTTTTTATTTTCAGGTAGGAGAGGCATTTTGATGACGGCGGTCAGGGGATTGTGTGCGGTGCTGCTGACCTGGTGCGGCGTGGCCGGGGCGTTTGGCCTGCCGATGAGCCTTGATCTGGCGCCGCTGCAGCTCCAGCAGGCGGCTCATGTCTGGCCCGTGAGCGCGCCTTTGCTGCCGCCGGATGGGCTGCGTCCCTGCTGCGCCTTCGGCTATGACCTGAACGCTGAGGCTCTGGGCATACCCATTCCCTTTTACCGTTTGAACAATGTGGTTGAGGCGGATGCGCTGGGCGCTCATCGCTACAACGATAGCCTGTTTGGCGCTCTGGCCAGCCTTGCCGGTCTGGGCAGCGAGCGTAATGGCCTTATATATACGCGTCGTGGTGGATTCTTGGATTTGGCACACGTTCGCGATAGCGCGGATATGACGGTATACATCTTCAGCCATTTGTACCCGCGGTTGGGGCAGGCTTTCCGCCTAGAGCTGGGCGACGAGCTTGCGCGGCGTCAGCTGGTGCTCTCTGCCTTTACGCCACCGCATGAGGCGCGGGAGCGCTACACCCTCGCGGCCTATTTAGCCGCCCGCCTGGCGTTTGAGGTGGCGGCCTGGCATGAGATTGCCCAATGGTATGGCTATGAGTCTATTCCTGGCTTTTCGGAGGGGGTATCGGCGTTTTCCCCAGAGGATCTCTATTCGAATCTGCTGGGGACGCGACTGGCCCTGACGCTGATCCTGAATGGATATACGGCCTCGCTGGGGCAATACAGTGCGGCACTGACGACGTTGCTGCCCCAGGCGCTGTGCCAGTTGCAGGCACAGCCCGCCGTATTGACGCGTTTTCAGTTTGATATGCTGGATGGTAAATGGTGGGATAGCCATCAGGCTGTCCCACAGAAGTTTCTGGTGCTTAAGCGCAACTATGATACCCACGCCGATCGCCTGCCGACCCCGATTCCCGGGGAGCTGACGCCACCGCTGCGCCTGATGCTGCCGGGGCAGGTGTACCATTATGATCTGGCCAGGCTGGCGGAGCTGCGCCTGCTGCCGGGCGCGTCCATGAAACGCCTGCCCGCCCCGCCGCGCTATTACACCTGGCGTGACTTCAGTCATTTGGCGGCATTCGCCCGGACGCAGGATGCGCTGCAGCTTTCGCGTAAGCGTTAGAGGCGATATTGATGCTTGTTTGCATCTTGTTTGACCAGATGTAAACCCACTTCGGGCGGCGATCGGCGGCGCCCTTGGGTAGAATATCGCTCATCAACTGTATCGAATGGATATCTTCCGTGTTTCTACTGCTGGCAACCACGCTGCTGTGGGCCTTTTCGTTTAGTCTGATCGGCGTGTATTTGGCCGGTCAGGTCGATAGCTGGTTTGCCGTGCTGGTGCGGATTGCGCTGGCGACGTTGGTCTTTCTCCCGTTTCTGCGCTGGCGCGGGGTACGTCCACGTCAGGCGCTGGCTTATATGCTGGTGGGCGCTTTTCAGCTGGGGCTGATGTACCTGTTCTACTATCCCGCGTTTCTGTATCTGACGGTGCCAGAGGTGCTGCTGTTTACCATTCTGACGCCGCTGTATGTCACGCTGATTTACGATCTGCTACAGGGGCGACGCCTGCGCCCAGGCTATTTGGGCAGCGCGCTGCTGGCGGTGCTGGGCGCGCTGATTATCCGCTATAACCCGCTCAGTTCACAGTTTTTACTGGGTTTTTCCCTGATCCAGGGGGCCAATCTCTGCTTTGCGCTGGGGCAGGTGGGATACAAACGTCTGATGGAGGTGATGCCGCTGCCGCAGTATCGCGCCTTCTCCTGGTTTTATCTGGGGGCGCTGACGGTTGCACTTCCGGCCTGGTGGCTATATGGCAATCCGCAGATGCTGCCGACCACGTCGCTACAGTGGGGCATTTTGCTGTGGCTGGGCGTCGGTGCCTCGGGGCTGGGGTACTTCATGTGGAACTATGGTGCTACGCAGGTGGATGCCGGTACGCTGGCCATCATGAACAATGCGCTGATCCCGGCGGGGCTGCTGGTGAATCTGGCCATCTGGCAGCAGCATCCTGACTGGTTCAGGCTGACGCTGGGTGGGACAGTGATCGCCCTGTCGCTTTGGGTACACCGGCGCTGGATCGTACCACATCCCGGACGAATGGCAGGCCATCGCAGGCGTGGCGGCGCGCCAGCTGAATAAAGCCGTCCATCACCGACTGGCGCTGCTCTCCCGTGCGCAGCGCCGCATACAGCCGACGCCATAGCCCTTCACCCAGCGTCCGGGTGGTCAGTGCACCCTGGCGCTCGGCACTTTCCGCGACCCAGTGCGGCAGCGCTGCGATGCCCATCCCCGCGGCCGCCATCTGCAGCAGCAGCAGCGTATTGTCGACCTGTTTTAGCCGGGGGGCGATGCCGGCGGGCTGGAGAAAGTGGTTCCAGACATCCAGACGCTGCCGGGCCACCGGATAAATTAACAGCGTCTCCTGCGCCAGATCCTGCGGCCGAACCACGCCTCTGCGGGCCAGCGGGTGCCCGGGGGCCATCACCAAACGTACTTCATAATCGAACAGCGGCGCATAGTACAGCGTGCCGCGCGGCAAAATATCCGAGGTCAGCACCAGATCCAGCTCCCCCTGCTGCAGCGCGGGCTGGGGATCGAAGGTAACGCCGGAGCGAAAATCGAGCGTCACCTGGGGAAACAGGGCCTGAAACTGCGCCAGGGCTGGCGTCAGCCACTGAATACAGCTGTGACACTCAATGGCCAGACGCAGCGTTTGCTGCGGCGGTACCTGGCATGCCTGTAGGGCCTGCTGCACCTGTGGCAGCACCTGATCCGCCAGTGCCAGCAGGATCTCGCCTTGGGGGGTAAAGCACAGAGGCTGGCTTTTACGGACAAACAGACGGTATCCCAGGCGCTGTTCCAATTCACTGAACTGATGAGAGAGGGCCGACTGGGTTTGGTGTAGCCGGGCGGCGGCGGCGGCCAGTGAACCACCGGCGCGCAGAGCCTGCAGCGTTCTTAGGTGCTTCAGCTCGATCATGAGAAACCCTCAGTTAACAAATGAACAGATTGCGCTTGAGTCCTCTACATTACCCGCTGATTATAGAAGTGTAAACATCTGGACATCTAAACATCCATAATTAGCATTGCGAGGTAAAAGAGGATGCAGGCAATCAGTCATACCCTGGGGTTTCCACGTATAGGGTTACAGCGTGAGTTGAAGAAGGCACTGGAGGCCTACTGGTCGGGCAGCGCGCCCCAGAGCGCGTTACTGGCCTGTGGCGCCGAGCTGCGCGCCCGCCATTGGCGGCAGCAGCATAAGGCGGGAATCGATCTGCTGCCGGTGGGCGATTTTGCCTGGTATGACCATGTGCTGGCGACCAGTCTGATGCTGGGGAATGTCCCGGCCCGCCACCGGCGCGCCGACGGCGTTATCGATCTGGATACGCTGTTTGGGATTGCACGCGGCCAAGCGCCAGGAGGAAAGCCCGCAGCAGCGGCGGAGATGACAAAATGGTTTAACACCAACTATCACTATATTGTGCCCGAGTTTACCCGCGGACAGCGCTTTTCCCTTGGCTGGCACCAGCTGCTGGACGAGGTGGATGAGGCGCTGGCGCAGGGATACCGGGTAAAACCGGTGCTGCTGGGGCCGCTGACTTACCTGTGGTTGGGCAAGGTAAAAGGGGCGCCTTTCGATCGTCTGAGCCTGCTGGAGGAGATACTGGCGGTATACCGTCAGGTACTGGCCGCGCTGGCCGAACGCGGGGTTGAATGGGTACAGGTGGATGAGCCGGCGTTGGTGCTGACGCTGCCGCCGGCGTGGCGCGATGCCTATCAGAATGCGTATCAGGCGCTACAGGGGCCGGTGAAGTTGCTGCTGACCACCTACTTTGGCGATATCGGCCACCACCTGCCGACGATCTGTGCTCTGCCGGTGCAGGGGCTGCACGTCGATCTGGTTCAGGGCGCGGGCGATGCGCTGGCGCTCCACCGTCAGCTGCCCGCCGACTGGGTGCTGTCGCTGGGTGCGATCAGCGGTCGTAACGTCTGGCGCGCCGATCTGGCCGATTGGCAGACGCGTCTGCAGCCGCTGGTCGGTCAGCGGCCGATCTGGCTGGGTAGCTCCTGCTCCCTGCTGCATACGCCTATCGATCTGAGTGCGGAAACCCAGCTGGATGAGGAGGTGAAAAGCTGGTTTGCCTTTGCCCTGCAGAAGTGCGACGAGCTGGCGTTGCTGACCCAGGCCCTGAACGATCCTGTGCCGCGGCGGGAGGCGCTGCTGAGCTACAGTACGCCGCTATACCTGCGCCGCCGCTCCGGGCGGGTTCATAACCCGGCGGTAGCCGGGCGTCTGGCCGCGCTGACCGATGCGGATACGCAGCGCCCCAGTGGATACCCCCAGCGCGCTCAGCGTCAGCGCCAGCGTTTTGCACTGCCGCTCTGGCCGACGACGACCATCGGCTCATTCCCGCAGACGCAGGCTATCCGCGCTCTGCGTCTCGACTTTCGCCGCGGGCAGCTGACGCCGGAGCACTATCGTCAGGGGATAGCCGATCACATTCGTCAGGCGATTGGCGAGCAGGAGCTGCTGGGGCTGGACGTGCTGGTGCATGGTGAGGCCGAGCGTAATGATATGGTGGAGTATTTCGGTGAACAGCTGGAGGGTTTTGTGTTTACCCGTAACGGCTGGGTGCAGAGCTATGGTTCACGCTGTGTGAAGCCGCCGGTGATCGTCGGGGATATCAGTCGGCCCGCACCGCTGACCGTCGAATGGACCACCTTTGCCCAGGCTCAGACCGCCCGGCCGGTGAAGGGCATGTTGACCGGTCCGATAACGATGCTGTGCTGGTCGTTTGCCCGTGAAGATGTGCCGCGAGAGGTTATCGCCCGTCAGCTGGCGTTGGCGCTGCGCGACGAGGTAGACGATCTGCAGCGCGCGGGGATCGGCATCATTCAAATCGATGAGCCCGCGCTGCGCGAGGGCCTGCCGCTGCGTCAGGATGAGTGGCAGGCGTACCTGGCGTGGGCTGTGGCAGCGTTTCGCCTGACAGCGGCGGTGGCGTACGATGATACCCAGATCCATACCCATATGTGCTACTGCGAGTTCAATGACATCATGGCGGCGATTGCGGCGCTGGATGCGGACGTGATCACCATTGAGACGGCGCGATCGGATATGGAGCTGTTGGAGGCCTTTTCCCGCTTCGACTATCCCAATGAGATCGGGCCCGGGGTGTACGATATCCACTCACCGAACGTGCCGACGCAGGCGGCGATGGTCGAGCTGCTGCGCCGGGCGGCACAGCATATTCCCGCCGAGAGGCTGTGGGTGAATCCGGACTGCGGTTTAAAGACGCGTGGCTGGGAGGAGACCCGACGTGCGCTGAGCAACATGGTGGCGGCGGCGCGCTTGCTGCGCGCGCAGACGCAGGAATAAAAAACGGGCGGGAGCGACTGCTCCCGCCCGCAATACCGCGGTGATACTTAGTCCTGCAGCAGACGGCGTGCGGCATCGACGACGATTTTTACCGCGTGCGATTCGGTCTGCTTCATGGTCTCCGCGTTGGGGATCTCTTGCTGGGTGCGGTTGACGATGACCCCGGCCACCATCCCGGCGCGCAGCCCCTGGCTGGAGCACATGGTCAGCAGCGTGGCGGACTCCATCTCGAAGTTCATCACGCCCATCTCTTGCCACTCTTTCATCGAGCCGCGGAAACGGCGGGTGACGCGGCCTGAGAAGGTGTCATAGCGTTCCTGACCCGGGTAGAAGGTGTCGGAGGAGGCGGTGATCCCGACGTGGGTCGCGGCGCCGACGGCGTGGGCGGCATCGACCAGTGCGGTGGTACAGGCGAAGTCGGCAACGGCCGGGAACTCCATCGGCGCGAAGTGCAGGCTGGCACCGTCAAGGCGTACGGAGGCGGTGGTGACCAGCACGTCGCCGACGCTGATGTGCGGCTGAATGGCGCCGGTGGTTCCGACGCGCAGGAAGGTACGGACACCCAGTTGTGCCAGCTCCTCTACGGCGATCGAGGTTGACGGACCGCCGATGCCGGTGGAGCAGACGATGATAGCCTTACCGTCCAGCTCGGCGCGCCAGCTGGTGAATTCACGGTGGGAGGCCAGCTTGACCGGGTTCTCCATCAGTTTGGCAATCTTTTCCACGCGCTCCGGGTCGCCGGGCACGATGGCCAGCGTAGCACCGTGCAGATCGCTTTTGGCCAGTCCGAGGTGGAATACTTCAGGTTTAGACATCGCTGCTGACTCCTATGTCATCGTTATCCTCCACTGAGGAACAAGGGATCACTCTACTGAAATTCGTAGGATAAATGCGTGACTCAAGTCACTTGGTGTGAAGGAACGGTATCACGATCGACAAAAAAATGTGATTATATTCACAATATATATCGATAGCGTCGGAATTTTAGACAGATTCCTGTGATGAGGATGACAGATCTTTCGCTCCTGCGCCGCCTTCCCGCGGCTGCCGCTCGGGGGCGTTTTTCGACCGTTTAATCCGCCGGATTACCGCGGGGCGATCCGCGATGACGCTGGCGGAGCCAAAGCGGTTAGGGTTTTCCCTGAAAAATCCTCAGGGGAGATAATAACCATGCAACATGCGATGACCTTCGTGTTGGCAACGCTGTGTATTCTTGCTATTTGCTACCGTCTGTACGGCCTGTTTTTCGTGAGAAAGGTGCTGCGTGCCGACGATAGTGAAGTCACACCCTCACATACCTATGAAGACGGTAAAGACTATGTACCGACCAAGAAGTGGGTCAACTTCGGCAGCCATTTTGCCGCCATTGCCGCCGCGGGACCGCTGGTCGGGCCGGTGCTGGCCGCGCAGTTTGGTTATTTTCCAGGCTTTCTGTGGCTGCTAATCGGCGATGCGGTACACGATACGGTGGTGCTGTTTGTGTAGATGAAGCATCCGGGAAAGTCACTGTCCGAGGTGGCTCAAGCGGAGTTGGGGCCCATTGCCGACTGGTGTACCGGTCTGGATGCTGCTGATGTCGCGCGATTACCTGTCCAGCTTTATGAAAATTAAGGTCTGCGGCGCTCTGCTGGCGGAGTGCGTCGTTGGGGTCATGGCGCTGATCGCCGCCACCTCGCTGCATCCGGAGGACTACTTTGCCATTAACTCCAGTGCTCAGGCCGGGCCGGTGACCCTGGCGGTCGGGGTGACGGATATCTTTATCCGGGTGCCGTGGTTTGGTCGCCAGGCTTCCTACCTACTCCAGTTTGTCATCATGTTCGAAGCGGTCTTTATTCTGACGGCCGTCGATTCCGGCACCGCGTGGCGCGCTATCTGCTACAGGACCTCTTTGGCGATCTGTGGGTGCCGCTGAAGCGCACCGACTGGCTGCCCGGCTCGATTTTCTGTTCTATCGTTGCCTGCCTACTGTGGGGGTATCTGTTCAACTCCGGCGATAGCAACTCGGTATGGGCGCTGTTCGGTGTATCTAATCAGCTGATGGTTTCCATGGGTCTGACCATCGGTGCTACCATCATTCTGCGTCTGGCGCCCAAGTGTATTTACATGCTGACCTGCATCCTTCCGCTGGTCTATCTGCTTATTACGGTGAACTACACCGGTTACCGGATGGTGAAGCACGTTTACTTTAATCTGCAGGCGACGGGCTATAATCTGTTCAACGGGATGATCTCCATCATCATGCTGGTGCAGGGCATGGTGATCCTGCTGTCGGCCCTGCGCAAATGCGTGAGCTGTGGATGAAACGCGGCGATGAGCTGGCCGCGGCGCCGACGGCAACGGCAACGGCCTGCTCCCGTGTTGTCATACGCTTTCCGATAACAACTAACGGCCGATTTAACGGCCGTTGGTTTTTTATTGGGGTGACTACGGGTAAGCTGGACGCTTGACCGTCGTATGAGGAGTGAGGGTGTGCTAGACAGCCTTATTCAAGGCACCATCGAGTTTGTCCGCCTGCATCAGGACTGGGCGGTGCCGCTGGTATTTTTCCTGGCTTTTGGTGAATCGCTGGCCTTTATCTCCCTTTTACTGCCGGCGACGGTGATCCTTTTTGCGCTGAGCGCCCTGCTGGGTGAGGGCGGCGTTCCGTTTGTTCCTGTCTGGTTGGCGGCTGCGTGCGGCGCCTTTCTTGGCGACTGGATTTCCTATTGGCTTGGTTACCATTATCAGCATCAGATCGGCCATATATGGCCGCTGTCGCGGAATCCGCAGATACTGCAGCGTGGTCACCGTTACTTTGAACGCTGGGGGTTTTGGGGCGTATTCTTTGGCCGTTTCCTGGGCCCCCTGCGGGCTGCCGTACCGCTGGTCGCCGGGATCTGCGCCATGCGGCAGCGCTATTTTCAGCTGGCCAACCTGCTGTCTGCGCTGATCTGGGGCGCGGGGATTCTGGCACCGGGTATGCTGGGCATCCGCTGGCTGGGCCAGTGGATTGGGTAGCATTTTGCTGTGCGCCGTCCCGCATTCTGAGCGGTTAATTTCTGGACATCCATACAGTTGCTGATTACCGTGTCGGGCAGGGATCTCACGGGGAGAGGCAGGGTGGAGAACGTAACGCTTTGGATACTGGCGGCATCGCTGGCGGGGATGGTTATCGGTTGGTTGGCGGCGGCCCTGCGGACGCAGCAGGCGCGGGTTGCCCATGAGCAGGCGCTGGGCGCGTTGGATAGCCAGCTCGCTGCCGCCCAGGAGCGGATAGCCCAGCAGCAGCTGTGGCATGAAGAGTGTGAGCGTCTAAACCAGGAGCTACGCGCTCAGCGCGACGTCAATAGCGCCCAGGAGGCCGAGCTGCGCGAGGTGACGATCCGGCTGGAGGAGACGCGCATGGGTGCAGAAGAGAAGCAGCGTCTGCTGCTGAACGCAGAGCAGCGCCTGAACGTCCAGTTTGAGAATCTGGCTAACCGTATATTTGAGCACAGCGGTCGTCGGGTTGAGGAGCAAAATCGACAGAGCCTCGATGCCCTGCTGATGCCGCTGCGTGAACAGCTTGATGGTTTTCGCCGCCAGATAAACGATAGCTTTGGCCAGGAGGCCCGTGAGCGTCACACCTTGACCCACGAGATCCGCAGCCTGCAGCAGATGAACGCCCAGATGGCACGCGAGGCGCTTAACCTGACGCGTGCCCTGAAGGGGGACAACAAGATGCAGGGCAACTGGGGCGAGGTGGTACTGAGCCGGGTACTGGAGTCCTCCGGTCTGCGCGAGGGGCATGAATATCATTCTCAGGTTAGCGTGCAAACGGAGGAGAGCGGACGCATGCAGCCGGATGTGGTGGTACATCTGCCCCAGGGAAAAGATGTGGTGGTGGATGCCAAAATGTCGCTGGTGGCCTATGAGCGCTTTTTCAACGCGGAGGATGAGCACGAGCGTGAGCTGGCACTGCAGCAGCATATACTGTCGCTGCGGGCTCATATTCGCCAGCTGGGGCGTAAGGATTATCAGCAGCTACCCGGTCTGCGCACCCTAGACTATGTGCTGATGTTTATCCCCCTCGAGCCCGCCTTTTTAGCGGCGATCGAGCGCGATTCCGAGCTGATTAGTGAGGCGCTGCGTCACAATATTATGTTGGTAAGTCCGACTACATTGCTGGTGGCTTTGCGCACCATCAATAATTTATGGCGCTACGAGTACCAAAGTCAAAATGCACAAAAAATCGCTGATCGTGCCGCCAAGCTATACGATAAAGTGCGCTTGTTCGTCGATGATATGTCCACTCTTGGGCAAAGTTTGGAACGGGCTCAGTCGAGTTATCGCCAGGCGATGAACAAACTGAGCCACGGGCGTGGTAACCTGATAGGCCAAGTGGAAAGTTTTCGCGGGCTGGGCGTGGAGGTTAAACGTCCGATCAGCCCGGCGCTGGTACAAGAAGCCTGCCAGCCGCTACAGGATGGAGATCCCGCAGTGGTATCCGGCGAGGTGGTGGCGCATCACGGGACTCCTTCTGTGCAGTAAGGGCCTGCGCCGTCCGCGCTCCACCTTATCGTTGACACTGTGTTGCCCGTAGAGGGCGATGTTGAGGCTTTCGCACGCATGCGGAGGTCATGGGACCACCAATTTTAGGTTAAGGAAAGAAATGGTAGATCAAACGCCGGAAACCACTCACTTTGGTTACAAGACCGTCGCCGCCGCTGATAAGGCGGGGAAAGTAGCGCAAGTGTTTCACTCCGTGGCGGGTAAGTACGACCTGATGAATGACCTGATGTCATTCGGTATCCACCGCCTGTGGAAACGTTTTACCATCGACTGCAGCGGCGTGCGCCAGGGACAGCGTGTTCTCGATCTGGCCGGTGGGACCGGCGATCTGGCTGCCAGGTTCTCGCGAATGGTTGGCGAGCAGGGTGAGGTGATCCTGGCCGATATCAATGACTCGATGCTGAAGATCGGGCGTGAAAAGCTGCGTAATATGGGGATCGTCGGCAACCTGAACTACGTGCAGGCCAACGCCGAGGCACTGCCGTTCCCGGAGAACTATTTCGATTGTATTACCATCGCTTTTGGCCTGCGTAACGTGACGGACAAAGACAAGGCGCTGCGATCCATGTTCCGGGTACTGAAGCCGGGTGGACGCCTGCTGGTGCTGGAGTTCTCCAGACCCCAGTTCGTCGCGTTGAGCAAGGCCTATGACGCCTACTCTTTCCATATTCTGCCGCGTATTGGTGAGATGGTGGCACACGACGGCGACAGCTACCGCTATCTGGCAGAGTCTATCCGTATGCATCCGGATCAGGAGACCCTGAAAGGGATGATGGCAGCGGCCGGGTTTGAAAATACCACCTACGATAACCTGACCGGCGGTATCGTGGCTCTGCACCGTGGCTACAAATTTTAATCTGAAGGAATCGGCATGCTGACCCCTTTGTGCACGGCTATGCTGGAAACGGCGCTGAATGCTGCGCTGTATCGGGATCGCGCGCTTCAGTCTGGCCGCCAGCGCCTGGCTGGCCGGGTGCTGCAGATTTCGCTGGCGGAGCTGGAGGATCCCTTTTTCCTGATCTTTAGCCAGCGTCAGGTCGATGTGCTGGCCCTCTGGGAGGGCGCCATCGATTGTCAGGTGACGATGCGGCTATCCGTTCTGCCCCAGCTGCATCAGCGCCGCCAGCTGGCGGCGCTGATGCAGCGCGGTGAGCTGCGCGTCGATGGCGATATTCAGGTCGTGCAGCAGCTGGTTGCCCTGCTGGATTTGGCCGAGTGGGCGCCGGCTGAGCTGCTGGCACCCTATACCGGCGATATTGTGGCACAGGGGCTGTGTTCCGCCGCTCAGCGGGGCGGGCGTGCTCTGTTGGGGTCCCTGCGGCGCCAGCGCCACTACGTGCACGATACGCTGATCGAAGAGTGGCGTTTAGCGCCCGGTACGCTGGAGTTGGCCTGGTTTCAGGAAGAGATCGCTGCTCTGCAGCGCCAGGCATCGGCGCTTGAGCAGCGTCTTGCCCGGCTGGAGAAATGCGTATGACGCCCAGCGAACTGCGCCGACTTTGCCTGATTATTCGGGTTTTTCTCGCCTATGGCCTAGATGAACTGATCCCCCTAATGCGGATTACCCTGCCGCTGCGGATCGGGCGGCGCTGCCTATTCTGGATGCGTAATCGTCACGGGGACAAGCCGCTGGGAGAGCGGTTGCGTCTGGCGCTGCAAACGCTGGGACCCGTGTGGATCAAGTTTGGTCAGATGTTGTCGACCCGGCGCGATCTGTTTGCACCGGCTATCGCCGATCAGCTCGCGCTGCTGCAGGATCGGGTTGCTCCGTTTGACGGTGCGCTGGCGCGCCGGCAGATTGAGGCCTCGCTGGGCGGGCCTCTGGAACAGTGGTTTGACGACTTTGACAGCCAGGCGCTGGCGTCGGCTTCCATTGCGCAGGTGCATACCGCGACGCTGCGTGAGAATGGCCGGGAGGTGGTGCTTAAGGTGATCCGCCCAGACATTCAGCCGATTATCCGGGCGGATGTGCGCCTGATGTACCGGCTGGCGGGATGGGTGCCTAAGCTGTTGCCTGACGGGCGCCGGCTGCGACCGCGCGAGGTCGTACGCGAGTACGAAAAGACCCTGCTGGATGAGCTGAATCTGCTGCGCGAGGCGGCGAATGCGATCCAGCTGCGGCGTAATTTCGATGCCAGTCCGATGTTGTATATACCGGAGGTGTTTTCCGACTACTGCCGTGAGTCGGTACTGGTGATGGAGCGGATTTACGGGGTACCGGTATCCGATATCGCGGCGCTGCGCGCGCAGAACACCAATATGAAGCTGTTGGCTGAGCGTGGGGTGCAGGTCTTTTTTACCCAAGTGTTCCGTGACAGCTTCTTCCATGCCGATATGCATCCGGGCAATATCTTTGTCAGCTATGAACACCCTCAGGATCCTCAGTATATCGGGATTGACTGCGGCATTGTCGGCAGCCTGAACAAGGCGGACAAGCGCTATCTGGCTGAAAACTTTATTGCCTTCTTCAACCGGGATTACCGTAAGGTTGCAGAGCTGCACGTCGACTCGGGCTGGGTGCCGCCGGATACCAATATTGAAGAGTTTGAGTTTGCTATCCGCACCGTATGTGAGCCGATCTTTGAGAAGCCGCTGGATCAGATTTCGTTTGGCCACGTGCTGCTTAACCTGTTCAATACCGCACGGCGTTTTAATATGGAGGTTCAGCCTCAGCTTGTTCTCCTGCAGAAAACGTTGCTGTACGTCGAAGGGCTGGGGCGTCAGCTGTATCCGCAGCTGGATCTGTGGACCACCGCTAAACCCTTCCTGGAGAACTGGCTGCACGATCAGGTTGGGCTGCCGGCGCTGATGCGGGCGCTGAAGGCTAAGGCACCTTACTGGAGCGAGAAGCTGCCGGAGCTGCCGGAGTTGTTGTATGACAGTTTGCAGCAGCAGCGTCGTCTACAGCACAGCATGGACAGTATGACGCACCGGTTGGGACAGCAGGGCAGCAGACAGGGGCGAGCACGCTATCTGTTCGGCATTGGCGCAACCCTGCTGCTCAGTGGTACCATCCTGACCATGGTGAATATTGCGCTCTGGCCAATAGGGCTGTATGTTGCTGGAGGCGTGATCTGGCTCGCAGGCTGGCGTTATACTCGGTGATCCATACCCCGAATTAGCAGGATGTCGAGGGCTGAAAGGCATTCAAAATGACGATGTGTACCGTATAATGCGGCGTCACGAATATAACCCCTTGCGATAGAGGTGAGTAAAAATGGGCGGTATCAGCATTTGGCAGTTGTTGATTATTGCAGTGATCGTGGTGTTGCTGTTTGGCACCAATAAGCTGCGTACTCTGGGTTCGGATCTGGGCGCATCGATCAAGGGCTTTAAGAAAGCCATTGGTGATGATGAAAAAACGCCTCCCTCCAACACGGCAAACAGCAGTGCGGCACCTCAGGATGCAGATTTTAAATCGATCGTTGAGCAGCAGCCTGAAGTGAAGAAAGAAGAGTCCAAGAGTCAGAATAAAGAGCAGGTGTAAACCGTGTTTGACATCGGATTTAGTGAACTGCTGCTGGTAATGGTCATCGGCCTGGTGGTGCTTGGGCCGGAGCGGTTGCCGGTAGCGGTGCGTACGGTGGCGGGATGGATCAGGGCGTTGCGTTCGTTGGCAACGTCGGTTCAGAACGAACTGTCGCAGGAATTGAAGCTGCAGGAGTTGCAGGACAGTCTCAAGAAGGCAGAAACAGCCGGCTTGCAGAACTTGACGCCGGAGCTGAAGGCTTCCATGGATGAACTGAAGCAGGCGGCTGAATCAATGAAGCGCAGTTATCATTCAGAGATCACTGGGTCCGATACGGAGAAGGAGCCTTCGGCGGCGGAAACGATCCCCCATGCGGATATGATGACCAAGCCGGAGGCTGATGTAGCGCTAGCGCCGCGTCAGAGCGCGGTGCAGGATGCACCACCGGTTGTACAGGCAGTACCCTCCACCCACGCCGATGCCATGACTGCCAGTGCGCAGCCCGCATCTTCTCCTTCTACCTCACACGATAGTTCGCAGCATGGCCGTTGAAGATACCCAGCCGTTGATTAGTCATTTGATCGAGCTGCGTAAGCGGCTGTTGAATGCGATTATTTGTATCCTGGTGGTATTCCTGGCATTGGTCTATTTTGCCAATGATATCTATCACTTGGTTTCTGCCCCGTTGATCAATCAGCTGCCGCACGGCGCCAGTATGATCGCGACCGACGTGGCATCCCCCTTCTTTACGCCGATTAAGCTGACCATGATTGTGTCGGTTTTTGTCTCCGCGCCGTTTATTCTGTATCAGGTCTGGGCCTTTGTGGCGCCGGCGCTGTACAAGCATGAGCGCCGGATGCTGACGCCGCTGCTGGTCTCCAGTACGCTGCTGTTCTATATCGGCATGGCGTTTGCCTATTTTGTAGTCTTTCCGCTGGCATTTGGCTTTTTTGCCAAAACTGCGCCGGCAGGAGTAACGATTGCTACCGATATTAATAACTACCTCGATTTTGTCATGGCGCTGTTTATGGCGTTTGGCGTCTCGTTCGAGGTGCCGGTTGCCATCATTCTGCTGTGCTGGACCGGCGTTACCACTCCGGCAGAGCTGAAGAAAAAGCGGCCCTACGTGATTGTCGGCGCCTTCGTCGTTGGCATGCTGCTGACGCCACCGGACGTATTCTCGCAGACGCTGCTGGCGATCCCGATGTGTCTGCTGTTTGAGGTCGGCGTCTTCTTTGCTCGTTTCTATGTCGGCAAACGCCGTCGCGATCCGGAAGAAGAGGATGAAGACGAAGCTCTGCACGATGAAGAGCAGCCCAAAGCAGGCTGATTCTCCCTTCACTGCACAGGCCGCCCTAGGGGCGGCCTGTGCGTTTGGGGATGTAAGCGATGGCTCATCCCGATACCGATGCGCAGCTATGCTGCCGGGATGAGCTATCGTGGATGCCACCTCTGTGACAGAGTGACGATCTTAGCACCAAGAGGAGTAGACCGATGCTGGATATTGGTGTCAATCTAACCAACAGCCAGTTTGCCGGTGATGTGCCACAGGTGATTGCCCGGGCGCGTCAGGCGGGATTAAATGGTATGATAATTACGGGTACCAACCTGACGGAAAGCGCGCAGGCCCTGTGTCTGGCGCAGGCATACCCTGACTTTTGCTGGGCAACGGCCGGAGTGCATCCCCACGATGCCCATCGCTGGAATGAAAACAGCACCGCCGCTCTTGAGCCACTGCTGCACTCGCCGACGGTCGTTGCCGTCGGCGAGTGCGGCTTGGATTTTGCCCGGAACTTCTCGACGCCGGCGCAGCAGGAGGCGGCCTTTGAGGCGCAGTTAACGCTGGCGGCCCGGATCGGGAAACCCGTATTCCTGCACTGCCGAGAGGCCCACGCGCGGTTTATCGCGCTATTGCGCCCCTGGCTGAGCAGCCTTCCTGGCGCCGTACTGCACTGTTTTACCGGTACCCGCGACGAGCTGGATGCATGCCTGTCGCTGGGGCTGTATATTGGCATTACCGGCTGGATCTGCGATGAACGGCGAGGCATGCCCCAGCGGGCGCTGTTGCCGCATATTCCCGCTGAACGATTGCTGCTGGAGACGGATGCCCCTTATTTATTGCCGCGCAATATACAACCCAAACCGAAGTCGCGGCGTAATGAACCCTGCTTTTTGCCCCACATCGCGGAGCAGGTGGCCCGCTGGCGTCAACAGGATGCCAGCTGGCTGAGGCAGGTGACTGAAAACAATGCCCGCCAACTGTTTAGGCTGGCATAAAGTAGAGGAGATTACCGTGAGCTATGCATTTCCAGGCGCCTTCCCGGGGCGTCGCCTGCGCCGTCTGCGCCGGCATGATTTTAGTCGCCGTCTGTGTGCCGAAAACGTGCTGACGGTTGACGATCTGATCTATCCGGTGTTCGTCATGGAGGGGAACAACCATCAGGAGGCGGTATCCTCCATGCCGGGAGTTCAGCGCATGACCATTGATGTCCTGGTTCGGGAAGCGGAGGCCATCG
Source organism: Edwardsiella ictaluri ATCC 33202 (assembly GCF_000264785.1). Lineage (GTDB taxonomy): Bacteria > Pseudomonadota > Gammaproteobacteria > Enterobacterales > Enterobacteriaceae > Edwardsiella > Edwardsiella ictaluri. The sequence continues at coordinate 102,771 of NZ_AFJI01000018.1, forward strand.
CTAAACTGGGCGTGCCGGTGCTGTCCCTGTTTCCGGTGGTAGGTACGGATAAAAAATCCCTGTATGCCGAAGAGGCGTACAGCAGCGATGGCCTGGTGCAGCGAGCGGTACGGGCCTTGAAGGATGCGGTGCCTGAGCTTGGTATCTTAACCGATGTCGCGTTGGATCCGTATACGACCCACGGTCAGGATGGCGTGATCGATGAGGATGGCTACGTTGTTAACGATATCACTAAAGAGATCCTGGTGCGTCAGGCCTTATCCCATGCTGAGGCCGGTGCCGATATCGTGGCACCGAGCGATATGATGGATGGCCGGATTGGTGCTATCCGCAGCATGCTGGAGGATCAAAAACTGGTCAACACCCAGATCATGGCTTACTCCGCGAAGTATGCCTCCTGCTACTATGGTCCGTTCCGCGATGCGCTGGGCTCCTCTGGGAACCTGAAGGGCGGCAACAAGAAAACCTATCAGATGGATCCGGCCAACGGTGATGAGGCGTTGCAGGAGGTGGCTCAGGATCTGCAGGAGGGGGCCGATATGGTGATGGTTAAGCCGGGTATGCCGTATCTGGACGTATTACGCCGGGTGAAAGACACCTTTGGCGTGCCGACCTTTGCCTATCAGGTCTCCGGTGAGTATGCCATGCATATGGCCGCGATCCAGAACGGTTGGCTGCAGGAGAAGCCGGCGATCATGGAGTCCCTGATTTGCTTCAAGCGTGCGGGCGCCGATGGCGTGCTGACCTATTTTGCCAAGCGTGTGGCGCAGTGGCTGCATGATGCGGAGATGAATCGCTGAGTCTTTCTGACGGTGATAAAGTAAAAAGCCCGCGGCAGCGGGCTTTTTGCTGCGTATAAATCCGGTCGACTCAAAGGATCTTTTCAAACGCGCTGTTACTCAGCGTATGGCTCACTTCTTGATTCAGCAGGCTAAGCAGTAAAATGGCGCGTTTTTCCCCGTCGCTTTCACGATAAATAGCTTCTATGCCGTTGAAGGCACCCTGGGTAATGCGTACCCGATCCCCGGGGATTGGCGTTTGCGGAGCGATCGCCGTTAGCGCTGGCGTCATCATCAGCGGCTTGACGATGCTAAACGGCACGATGGCGGGTAGCTTGCCAAAGCGGATAAAGTGGCTAACGCCGCGGGTTGACTGTACCGTGGTGGTATGGATCCGCTCAGGATCCAGCTCAATAAACATGTAGTTGGGGAACATGGGTTCTTGCACCTGCGTGCGTTTGCCCCGTACGACCTTTTCCAGGGTGATCATGGGGATAACACAGGGGATCTCCTGACGCGTCAGGTGCTCACGAGCCCGCGTTAACTGACCCCGTTTGCAATACAATAAATACCAGGATTCCATACGTTCATACTCCTATTATCCCGCGCAGCCTATCATATCCACGGTTCCCCACAGAAGCGAGCTACGTCGGCATATGTGCATTTGCTCACCAACCGCGTGTTTTGGCCCGCCTTTTTACCAAGGGCTGGCACAAGATCACATCAATAAGCCGGATGTTTAGTTATAAAGGCCGGGAAAAATGACGCGTATCGCCGATGGGTGCCATCGGGTGGCATTCGGCGGCGGCTACGCACAACCTCGGGGGAGATGATGGAGTTATTTTTACTGAGTAATGGCAAAGTATCCGGTGAGTCTGAGCTGCTGGGCTATGCCAAAGGGATGATCCAGTCGATGCTGCTGGAGAAGAAGATCCGCCGGGCTCTGCTTATCCCATATGCCCTGATCCGCAGCAGCTATGATGCCCGTGCCGCTGAGCTGGAGCATTCGCTGGGAATTACCGTGGAGAGCATTCATCACCACGCCGATCCGGTCAAGGCGCTGGAGGAAGCGGAGTGTATCCTGATCAGCGGCGGTAATACCTGGGTGCTGAACCAGATGCTGCATGAGAATGGGCTGATCGTGCCGATCCAGCGTGCGGTGCGTGAGCGCGGTATTCCCTATATTGGCTGGAGCGCCGGCTGTAACGTGGCTACGCCAAGCATCCGTACTACGAATGATATGCCGGTGCGTAACAGCGTGGTATTGCCATCGCTGGGACTGTTTCCGGTGCAGATTAACCCGCACTATATCGATGCCCATCTCAGCGGACATATGGGGGAAACGCGCGATGAGCGTATTGCCGAATTCTGCGCCGTGAACCCCAGCGAGTCCGTAATCGCCCTGCGCGAAGGCAGCCTGCTGCACGTCAGCGGTGAAACCCTGCAGTATTACAGCGCCAAAGCGCAGGGCTACAAGGTCTTTCGCCACGGCGAGGAGACACGCGAGTACCATGATACGCAGGCTTTAGCCGCGCTGGTGCCGTTCCACTGTCGTTAAACGGGCGCCGCGAGCGACGCATTTCTTGCCGTATGAGTTACTCGATTGTAACAAAAGTACAGCAAGTCGGGTGAAGAACGCTTATAATGAGCTCTTCACCCGAATCGATAAGAATGCTATGAAATACCGTGACTTGCGTGAATTCATTGCCTTGCTTGAACAGCGGGGTGAATTAAAGCGTATCCAACAGTCCATCGATCCCTATCTGGAAATGACCGAGATTGCCGATCGCACTCTGCGCGTCGGCGGCCCGGCGCTGCTGTTCGAAAATCCCAAAGGCTACGATATTCCGGTGCTGTGTAACCTGTTTGGTACGCCACAGCGGGTGGCTCTGGGCATGGGGCAGGAGGAGGTTGGTGCGCTGCGTGATGTCGGTAAGCTGCTGGCCTTTCTGAAGGAGCCGGATCCGCCGAAAGGGTTTCGCGACCTGGTGGAGAAGCTGCCGCAGTTTAAGCAGATCTTAAATATGCCGACCAAGCGCCTGTCCAAGGCGCCCTGTCAGGAGCAGGTACTTCAGGGCGACGATGTCGACCTGGCCACGCTGCCGGTGATGCACTGTTGGCCGCAGGATGTTGCCCCGCTGGTCTCCTGGGGGTTAACGGTGACCCGAGGCCCCTGTAAGTCGCGTCAAAACCTAGGGATCTATCGTCAGCAGGTACTGGGTAAAAATAAGCTCATCATGCGTTGGCTGTCCCATCGCGGCGGCGCGCTCGATTTTCAGGATTGGTGCCAGGCGCATCCTGGTGAGCGCTTTCCTGTGGCGGTGGCGCTCGGCGCCGATCCGGCCACGCTGCTCGCGGCGGTTACGCCGGTGCCGGACTCGCTGTCCGAATACGCCTTCGCCGGGCTGCTGCGTGGTCATAAAAGCGAGGTCGTCAAATGCCTGTCCTGCGATTTAGAGGTTCCGGCCAGCGCCGAGATCGTCCTGGAAGGCTACATTGAACCGGGGGAGACGGCGCCAGAGGGCCCCTATGGCGACCATACCGGATACTATAATGAGGTGGAGCGCTTCCCGGTATTCACCGTGACTCACCTGACGCAGCGCGATCGGCCGATTTATCATTCGACCTATACCGGCCGCCCTCCCGATGAGCCAGCGGTGCTGGGGCTGGCGCTGAATGAGGTGTTCGTCCCTCTGCTGCAAAAGCAGTTTCCGGAGATCGTGGACTTTTATCTACCGCCTGAGGGGTGCTCCTACCGTATGGCGGTGGTGACGATGAAGAAGCAGTATCCGGGACACGCCAAGCGGGTGATGATGGGGGTGTGGTCATTTCTGCGTCAATTTATGTACACCAAGTTTGTGATTGTCTGTGACGATGATATCAATGCCCGTGATTGGCAGGATGTGATCTGGGCGCTGACGACGCGAATGGACCCCGCGCGTGATACGCTGTTGATCGAGAATACCCCGATAGACTATCTGGACTTTGCCTCGCCGGTGTCCGGCCTGGGCTCGAAGATGGGGCTGGATGCGACGAACAAGTGGCCGGGAGAAACCCAGCGGGAGTGGGGGCATCCCATCGTGATGGATGAAGCCGTACGCGCGCGGGTAGATACCCTGTGGAATGAATTGGACATTTTTGCTAACGACAAGGATGCGCAGTGAGCCTGAGCGCTGCGCTAATGACCCAATAGAGTAATCACATGACAACGTTGAGCTGTAAAGTTACTTCAGTAGATGCCATCACGGATACCGTGTACCGCGTACGTCTGGTACCGGAGCGTGCCGTCGATTTTCGCGCCGGTCAATACCTGATGGTCGTGATGGATGAGCGGGATAAGCGCCCGTTCTCTATGGCATCCACGCCGCTGCAGAGCGATTGCATTGAACTGCACATCGGTGCTTCGGAGCTTAATCTCTACGCCATGGCCGTCATGGATCGCATCCTGCAGGATCGCACGCTGTGCGTCGATATGCCTCATGGCGATGCCTGGCTGCGCGAAGATAGCCTGCGCCCGCTGGTGCTGATCGCCGGCGGCACCGGTTTCTCCTATACCCGCTCGATTCTGCTGATGGCGCTGTCTCAGCAGCCGCAGCGGGAGATCTCTCTCTATTGGGGCGGACGCGAGCTGAAGCATCTGTATGATCTCAATGAGCTGTATGCGCTGAGTGCGCGCTATCCCCAGCTGAAGATAATCCCGACCGTAGAGCAACCGGATGCCGATTGGCAAGGGCGGAGCGGTACGGTGATCAGCGCCGTGATGCAGGACTTTGGCTCATTGGCCCAGCACGATATCTATATCGCCGGACGTTTCGAGATGGCTAAGATTGCCCGGGAGCGCTTCTGTGCCGAGCGTGAGGCCAATCCAGAGCATATTTACGGCGATGCCTTTGCCTTTATCTGATGCGCGGGGCGCGGCGCCGTATCGTATGCATGAGGACGGCGCCGCGGCACTTAGCCCCATGACCGCCTTACCGCCAAGGGGGAGTTTTGTGCAATACCCTGTGCTAAGATGACGCCAATCGACGTCTGTAAAGGGTAATGACATGGACACTCTGGCCTCACTCTATACGAAGCACCTCGCTACGCTGCAGCAGCGCGCGCGTACCATTCTGGAACGCCATCAGCTGGATGGACTGCTGATTCACTCCGGTGAACCCATCGCGCGTTTCTTGGACGATCAGGACTACCCTTTCAAGATCAACCCGTATTTTAAAGCCTGGGTGCCGGTGACCCAGGTACCGAACTGCTGGCTGTGGATCGATGGCGTCAACAAGCCCAAGCTGTGGTTTTACTCTCCCCTGGATTATTGGCACAGCGTTTCGCCGCTGCCGCAGGCATTTTGGACCGAGCAGGTAGAGATGACGGCGCAGCGTCATGCCGATGATATCGCTGCCCTGCTGCCCGCCGCGCGCGGCAACGTCGCCTATATCGGGCCGAACGCTGAGCGGGCGCGCAGCCTTGGCATCGACGAGGCGCATCAGAACCCGCAGGCCGTGCTGAATTTCCTGCACTATCACCGCGCGTACAAGAGCGAGTATGAGCAGGCCTGTATGCGCGAGGCGCAGAAAATCGCCGTGGATGGCCACCAGGCCGCGTTGGAGGCATTCCGCGCAGGAATGAGCGAGTTTGATATCAACCTCGCCTATCTGAGCGCGACCGGGCAGGGAGAGAATGACGTACCGTACGACAATATCATCGCCCTGAACCGGCATGCCGCGGTGCTGCACTATACGCACCTGGAGCGGCGTGCACCGTCTGAGATGCACAGTTTTCTGATCGATGCGGGGGCGGAGTTTCATGGCTATGCTGCCGACTTAACGCGTACCTATGCGGCAAACGGACAGAGCGACTTTGCCGCGCTGGTAGCAGAGGTGAACCAGGCTCAGCAGGCGTTAATTGCCACGCTGCAGACCGGCGTGCGTTATACCGACTACAATTTACAGTTCCATCAGCGTTTGGCTGCGATCCTGCGTCATCATCATATTCTGACCGGTATCAGCGATGAGGCGGCCGTCGCCCAGGGGCTGACCACGCCGTTCCTGCCGCATGGGCTGGGGCACCCGCTTGGTCTGCAGGTGCATGATGTAGCAGGTTTTATGCAGGACGAGCTGGGGACGCAGATGGCGGCGCCGGATCGGTATCCCTATTTGCGCTGTACCCGAATCATGGAGCCGGGCATGGTAATGACCATTGAACCAGGCCTCTATTTTATCGATACGTTGCTCGCGCCTTGGCTCGAGGGTGAGTTTGGCCAGCACTTTAACCGTGGCCGTATTGACGCCCTGCGCCCCTATGGCGGCATTCGCATTGAGGATAATGTGATCTTCCATGCGCACGGCGTAGAAAATATGACGCGCGATCTGCATCTCGCCTGATGCCGCATCCGTACCCCGTTCCCGCGCAGCCCGTCAGCGTCTGTGAGGAGATCAAGAAAAGCCGCTTCATTACGCTGCTGGCTCACACGCCGGGGGTTGACGCGGCGAAGGCGTTCGTTCAGGAGACCCGACGGGCACACCCTGATGCACGCCATCACTGCTGGGCCTTCGTGGCCGGTGCGCCGGAGGATACCCAACGGCTGGGTTTTTCAGATGACGGTGAACCCTCCGGCACGGCGGGGAAACCCATGCTGGCTCAGCTGATGGGCAGCGGCGTAGGCGAGGTGTGTGCGGTCGTCGTGCGTTACTACGGCGGGATCAAGTTGGGCACCGGCGGATTGGTCAGGGCCTACGGCAGCGGAGTTCAGCAGGCGTTGCAGGCGCTGGTCCGTCGGCAAAAGGTGCCGATGGCAGCGTATACGCTGTGCTGTGACTATGCCCAACTGACGCTGGTGGAGGGGATTGTGGCGCAGGCGGGCGGTAGCGTGCTTGACAGCGCGTTTTCTGCTCAGGTGATGCTGCGGCTGAGCCTGCCACTTGGCCGTCAGGACGATGTGGATGAAAAATTGCGCAACGCCAGTCGTGGAACATTGCAATTACAGGCGACTTCGTAATAATCCGCGCTCTCCCGTTATTTAGTGCTTATTGAGCAAGGAATGTGTCCGGATGCATTTTCGCGCCATCATTCGAATCGTCGGCCTGCTGGTCATCCTGTTTTCCGGCACCATGTTTGTCCCCGGACTGGTGGCGCTGATCTACCGCGATGGCGCCGGGCGTGCGTTTGTCGAAACGTTTTTTGTCGCCCTCGGCATCGGTATGCTGCTGTGGTGGCCCCAGCGTAAACAGAAGCATGAGCTGAAGCCGCGCGAGGGGTTTCTGATCGTCGTGCTGTTTTGGACCGTGCTGGGCAGCGTTGGTGCGCTACCGTTTCTGTTTTCAGAACGTCCGAATCTTAGCGTCACAGATGCGTTTTTCGAGTCGTTTTCCGGCTTGACCACGACCGGCGCCACAACGCTGGTCGGGCTAGACGCGCTGCCTAAGGCGATACTGTTCTATCGGCAGATGCTACAGTGGCTCGGCGGTATGGGGATCATTGTGCTGGCAGTGGCCATTCTGCCCATTCTTGGCGTCGGTGGCCTGCAGCTATACCGGGCCGAGATGCCGGGCCCTCTTAAAGACAACAAGATGCGCCCGCGTATTGCCGAAACGGCCAAAACGCTGTGGCTTATCTATGTCATGCTGACCATCGCCTGTGCCATCGCCCTGTGGGGGGCGGGAATGGATGTGTTTGACGCGATTTCGCACAGTTTTTCGACGATTGCCATCGGCGGGTTTTCAACCCATGACGCCAGCATCGGCTATTTCAACAGTCCGACCATTAACACCATCATCGCCGTTTTTCTGCTGATTTCCGGGTGTAACTTTAGCCTGCACTTTGCCTTTCTCAGTGGGCGCAGTCCCCGGGTGTATTGGCGCGATCCGGAGTTCAGGATGTTCATCGCCGTGCAGCTGACGCTGGTCAGCGTCTGTACGCTGGTCCTGTGGCTGCATAATGTATACGCCAGCGGATGGCAAACGTTCAATCAGGCCTTTTTCCAGGTGGTCTCGATGGCGACTACCGCCGGTTTCACCACCGACAGCATTGCCAAATGGCCGCTGTTTTTACCCGTGCTGCTGCTGTGCTCTGCGTTTATCGGGGGCTGCGCTGGCTCTACCGGCGGTGGGCTTAAGGTGATCCGTATTCTGCTGCTGTTCCTACAGGGGTCACGTGAGCTCAAGCGGCTGGTGCACCCCAATGCGGTATATACCATCAAGCTGGGAAATCGCGCCCTGCCGGAGCGGATTCTGGAGGCCGTCTGGGGATTCTTTTCAGCCTATGCGCTAGTGTTTATCATCAGCATGCTGGCGATCATTGCGACCGGAGTCGACGATTTCTCTGCCTTTGCGGCGGTGGTCGCAACCTTAAATAACCTTGGCCCCGGGCTGGGGGTCGTGGCGGATAACTTCACCTCAATGAATGATGTCGCTAAATGGATCTTGGTGGTGACCATGCTGTTTGGCCGTCTGGAGGTGTTTACATTATTGGTGCTGTTTACGCCAACTTTTTGGCGCAACTGACGGAATAGGGATCAACGATGAAAACGTTAGTGCTGTATTCGAGCCACGATGGACAAACTAAAGCGATCGCTACCGCGATTGCGACGGCGATATCTGAGACGTTGGACTGTGAGCTGCGGGATTTAGAACAGGCGGGCGATATTGACCTGAACGCCTACCAGGCGGTGGCGATTGGCGCTGCGGTGCGCTATGGTCACTTTCCCCGCGCGCTGCACCGCTTTGCCAGTGACCATACCCCGCGGCTGAATACGATGCCGAGTGCATTTTTTGCCATTAACCTGACGGCGCGCAAGCCAGAGAAGCGAACCCCGCAGACGAACGGCTATACGCGTAAGTTTTTGCTGTCGACGCCATGGAAACCCGCCCAGTGCGTGGTATTTGCCGGCGCGCTGCGCTATCCGCGTTATAGCTGGCTGGATCGCACCATGATTAAGATGATTATGAAGATGACCGGCGGTGAGACCGATACGACAAAAGAGGTCGAGTACACGGACTGGCAACAGGTCGATCGTTTTGCCCGTGATTTTGCTCGCTTCGTGAGCACGTTAGCTAAAAAAACTCCATAAAACCTGGGTTTTGTTGAAAAAAAAAACGAACGATATAAATTTTAAAATTAAGACTTGTCACGTCGCGAGAAGTCCCTATAATGCGCCTCCACTGACCGGGAACAACGGCCGATACGTCGCCCAGCCAGTCGGAGAAAGCAAGAAAA
>NZ_AFJI01000019.1 GCF_000264785.1 Edwardsiella ictaluri ATCC 33202
CGTTCGTTGGGTAGGGGAGCGTTCTGTAAGCCGTTGAAGGTGGCCTGTGAGGGCTGCTGGAGGTATCAGAAGTGCGAATGCTGACATAAGTAACGATAAAGCGGGTGAAAAGCCCGCTCGCCGGAAGACCAAGGGTTCCTGTCCAACGTTAATCGGGGCAGGGTAAGTCGACCCCTAAGGCGAGGCCGAAAGGCGTAGTCGATGGGAAACAGGTTAATATTCCTGTACTTGGTGTTATTGCGAAGGGGGGACGGAGAAGGCTAGACCGGCCGGGCGACGGTTGTCCCGGTTTAAGCGTGTAGGTGTGATGACCTGGCAAATCCGGTTATCTTTAACACTGAGGCGTGATGACGAGGCACTACGGTGCTGAAGTGGTTAATGCCCTGCTTCCAGGAAAAGCCTCTAAGCTCCAGATAACACTGAATCGTACCCCAAACCGACACAGGTGGTCAGGTAGAGAATACCAAGGCGCTTGAGAGAACTCGGGTGAAGGAACTAGGCAAAATGGTGCCGTAACTTCGGGAGAAGGCACGCTGGCATGTAGGTGAAGTCCCTTGCGGATGGAGCCGAAGCCAGTCGAAGATACCAGCTGGCTGCAACTGTTTAATAAAAACACAGCACTCTGCAAACACGAAAGTGGACGTATAGGGTGTGACGCCTGCCCGGTGCTGGAAGGTTAATTGATGGGGTCAGCCGCAAGGCGAAGCTCTTGATCGAAGCCCCAGTAAACGGCGGCCGTAACTATAACGGTCCTAAGGTAGCGAAATTCCTTGTCGGGTAAGTTCCGACCTGCACGAATGGCGTAATGATGGCCAGGCTGTCTCCACCCGAGACTCAGTGAAATTGAACTCGCTGTGAAGATGCAGTGTACCCGCGGCAAGACGGAAAGACCCCGTGAACCTTTACTATAGCTTGACACTGAACATTGAACCTTGATGTGTAGGATAGGTGGGAGGCTTTGAAGTGTGGACGCCAGTCTGCATGGAGCCGACCTTGAAATACCACCCTTTAATGTTTGATGTTCTAACCTGGTCCCGTGATCCGGGATAGGGACAGTGTCTGGTGGGTAGTTTGACTGGGGCGGTCTCCTCCCAAAGAGTAACGGAGGAGCACGAAGGTTAGCTAATCCTGGTCGGACATCAGGAGGTTAGTGCAAAGGCATAAGCTAGCTTGACTGCGAGAGTGACGGCTCGAGCAGGTGCGAAAGCAGGTCTTAGTGATCCGGTGGTTCTGAATGGAAGGGCCATCGCTCAACGGATAAAAGGTACTCCGGGGATAACAGGCTGATACCGCCCAAGAGTTCATATCGACGGCGGTGTTTGGCACCTCGATGTCGGCTCATCACATCCTGGGGCTGAAGTAGGTCCCAAGGGTATGGCTGTTCGCCATTTAAAGTGGTACGCGAGCTGGGTTTAGAACGTCGTGAGACAGTTCGGTCCCTATCTGCCGTGGGCGTTGGAAGATTGAGAGGGGCTGCTCCTAGTACGAGAGGACCGGAGTGGACGCACCGCTGGTGTTCGGGTTGTGATGCCAATTGCATTGCCCGGTAGCTACGTGCGGAAAAGATAAGCGCTGAAAGCATCTAAGCGCGAAACTTGCCTCGAGATGAGTCTTCCCTTGGACCTTGAGTCCACTGAAGGAACGTTTAAGACTAAGACGTTGATAGGCTGGGTGTGTAAGCGTAGCGATACGTTGAGCTAACCAGTACTAATGATCCGAGAGGCTTAACCTTACAACACCGAAGGTGTTTTAGAGAGACGAA
>NZ_AFJI01000020.1 GCF_000264785.1 Edwardsiella ictaluri ATCC 33202
TTCGCTGCCGCAGCTTCGGTGCATGGTTTAGCCCCGTTACATCTTCCGCGCAGGCCGACTCGACCAGTGAGCTATTACGCTTTCTTTAAATGATGGCTGCTTCTAAGCCAACATCCTGGCTGTCTGTGCCTTCCCACATCGTTTCCCACTTAACCATGACTTTGGGACCTTAGCTGGCGGTCTGGGTTGTTTCCCTCTTCACGACGGACGTTAGCACCCGCCGTGTGTCTCCCGTGATAACATTCTTCGGTATTCGTAGTTTGCATCGGGTTGGTAAGTCGGGATGACCCCCTAGCCGAAACAGTGCTCTACCCCCGAAGATGAGTTCACGAGGCGCTACCTAAATAGCTTTCGGGGAGAACCAGCTATCTCCCGGTTTGATTGGCCTTTCACCCCCAGCCACAAGTCATCCGCTAATTTTTCAACATTAGTCGGTTCGGTCCTCCAGTTAGTGTTACCCAACCTTCAACCTGCCCATGGCTAGATCACCGGGTTTCGGGTCTATACCTTGCAACTAGACGCCCAGTTAAGACTCGGTTTCCCTACGGCTCCCCTATTCGGTTAACCTTGCTACAAAATATAAGTCGCTGACCCATTATACAAAAGGTACGCAGTCACACCCAAAAGGATGCTCCCACTGCTTGTACGTACACGGTTTCAGGTTCTATTTCACTCCCCTCGCCGGGGTTCTTTTCGCCTTTCCCTCACGGTACTGGTTCACTATCGGTCAGTCAGGAGTATTTAGCCTTGGAGGATGGTCCCCCCATATTCAGACAGGATAACACGTGTCCCGCCCTACTCATCGAACTCACAGCTGTGCACCTTCGTGTACGGGGCTATCACCCTGTATCGCGCGACTTTCCAGACGCTTCCACTAATGCACAAACTGATTCAGGTTCTGGGCTCTTCCCCGTTCGCTCGCCGCTACTGGGGGAATCTCGGTTGATTTCTTTTCCTCAGGGTACTTAGATGTTTCAGTTCCCCTGGTTCGCCTCGTTAAGCTATGGATTCACTTAACGATAGTGCAACGGATTGCACTGGGTTTCCCCATTCGGACATCGCCGGCTAATAATGCTTCATATCAGCTCACCGACGCTTATCGCAGATTAGCACGTCCTTCATCGCCTCTGACTGCCTAGGCATCCACCGTGTACGCTTAGTCACTTAACCTCACAACCCGAAGGTGTTTCACTTCGTGCTGTAAGCATTTGAGAGACTCTCGGATCACTTTATTAAAAGCAATCCGAGTGTTTTCGAATTTTCAGCTTGTTCCAGATTGTTAAAGAGCAAAATATT
>NZ_AFJI01000021.1 GCF_000264785.1 Edwardsiella ictaluri ATCC 33202
CCTCAGTGAGTGTCAACGTTTAATTTACCGTTTCTCTCTCACTCTCCCCGGCTCATCCTGTGATGTTGTTCACATGTGCCGTGTCGATGGAGGCGCATTATAGGGCCTGTTTTACCGGGCGCAACCGCTATTTTGCCCCAAATGAACCGAATGGCGCATTACACAGCAATTGAACTGCTTATACCTCATTACACACAGAGTTATCCACATATCGGCAGGCGTTATTGATTGAATTCCCCCACCGGCGCGCTAGTATCGCCAACATCTCTTCCATTTTTCAGGCGGTCACCATGTCTCTATCCGTACGTCCCTATCTCTCTTTTATGCCGACCTTAGGCGAACGCCTCTTTATAGATGCAACCGCAACCGTGATTGGACAGGTCACGCTGGGTGACGACGTCAGTATCTGGCCTCAGGTCGTGATCCGTGGCGATGTTAACTCTATTGTCATTGGCGAGCGCAGCAATATCCAAGACGGCAGCGTGATCCATGTAGGCAACCGTTCCACGTCAACCCAGGGTCACCCGACCATTGTCGGCAGCGACGTGACTGTTGGCCATAAGGTGATGCTGCACGGTTGCTGTATTGGCAATAGGGTTCTGATCGGTATGGGCGCCATCGTTTTGGATGGTGTACAGATAGAAGATGAGGTCATTCTGGGCGCGGGAAGTCTGGTTCCTCCGGGAAAAGGGCTGGAGAGCGGCTTTTTATATCTGGGCAGCCCGGCTCGCCAAATCCGGCCACTGACGACGCAGGAGCGGGCAGGGCTGCGCCAGTCGGCCGACAACTACGTTAACTGGAAGAACGACTATCTCTCACAGGCGGAAATCCACACCCAGCCCTGATCGTCATACGCGTCATCGATAATTTCTCGCTCGGCATACTCCTCCAGCTGCCAGCGCAGGGCCTGAAACAGCGTCAGCGGCGCCTGATGCCCCTCCTCCGCACCTACGCGGGCGGCCAAGACCTGCAGATCCGCCTGCCGAATAGCACAGGTGACCTGAAAACCGTTGACCATCGCCGGAAAGGTGATGGTCGATGACGGCGCCTGCCACTGCTCCAGTTCGGGAAAGAGGATCGACTGATTCATCCCACCGGCTCCTGGCGTAGCTGTATCAGCACCGGCGCTATCTGCGGCATGATGCCATGCCACAGCGAGAAGGCGTGTGCCGCCTGCGCCACCAGCATGCCGAAGCCATCAGCCAAGCGTACCGCGCCCTGCTGCTGAACCCAGGCCAGAAACGGCGTCGCCCCCGCACGATAAAACATGTCATAACAGGCGCAATCCGGGCGAATGATCGAGCGCGGCAGCGGTGGTAGCTCACCCTGCAGCCCTGAGGCGGTCGCGTTAATAATGAGATCGAAAGTGTGGGTGCCAAGCGCGTCATAGGGTAATGCCTCAATCGCCCCCTGTGCCTGGAATGCAGCGGCCAGCGCCTGTGCCCGGGCATGGGTTCTATTAGCCAGCGCGATCCGGCACCCCTGTTCCAGCAGCGGTAGGATCACGCCGCGAGCGGCCCCACCGGCGCCCAGCAGCAAAACCCGACTCGCATCACCGATCATCGCTAGCCGATGTAAATCACTGACCAGCCCAACCCCGTCCGTGTTATCCCCCAGCAGACGAGCGTTTTGCCAATGCAGCGTATTCACCGCGCCGGCCAGACGGGCCCGCGGCGTCAAGACATCCGCCATCTGCCAAGCCTGCTCTTTAAAGGGAGTCGTGACGTTAGCGCCCCGCCCGCCCTGCTGAAAAAAGGCCATGGCAAAGGCGGGGAAATCATCCAGCGGCGCCAGCATCGCCTCATAGCTGAGCGCAATGCCGGTTTGTTGAGCAAAGAGCCGATGGATACGCGGCGACTGGCTGTGCTTTATCGGGTGACCAAAAACGGCAAATTGCTGCATCGCTTACCCCTGACGTAACAGTTCACCGCTCAGTGCATCGCGGATTTCTGATGGGTTTTGGCGCCCGCCAACCGGCGCATCCAGCACTGGAAAAGCCGAGCCAAACTGTTGACGCACCTCGGCGGCCGTACGGCAGGGGGGCAGCCCGCTGAGGTTGGCACTGGTCGAAACCAAAGGTTTGCCGTAGGAGCGGCATAGCTGCTGAACCTGCGGATGCGCGCTGACTCGCACGGCCAGCGTGCTAAAGCGTCCGGTCAGCCAGCGCGGCGTATCCGCCCGGGCAGGCATTACCCAGGTCACCGGCCCAGGCCAGTGGGAGAAAACGGCAGCGCGGCGCTCCCCCTGCAACGCCTCGTCGCAGACATAAGGCAATAGCTGCTGATAATCAGCCGCAATAAGAATCAGCCCTTTGTCCCATGGGCGCTGCTTAAGACCCAATAGCGCCTGCACCGCAGGCTCGCTGTCCGGATCGCACCCTAGGCCGAAGACCGCCTCCGTGGGATAGGCAATAACACGCTGCTGGCGCAGGGCCGCCACTGCGGCGGCCAATGAGTCACTCAGTTCTTTATCCATAGCTTCTTTATTATTGATCTGTCGGGATACCGTCAGGCGGCTCTACCACTTTCCCGCACAGCTTGCTGGCGCAATAGCGACGCACGCCGCCTGCGCTTTTCTTTTCCACCAAGAGCGGGTAGTGGCAATGTGGACAGACACCGGCGACGGGTTTCAAACTCACGCTGAACTGACAGTCTGGGTAGCGCTCACAGGCATAGAATATTTTACCGTAGCGCGAGCGGCGCTGCAGCAGGTTACCCTTGCCACACTGGGGACACGCTAACTGCATCTCATCCGGCTTATCGATAGCCTCAGTATGTTCACACTGAGGATAACCGTGGCACCCGATAAACATACCGTAGCGCCCCTGACGCAGCACCAGCACATCGCCACACAGCGGACATCGCTGTCCCTCAAGCACCTTAACAATATGTCCGTCGGCCGACTTCAGCGCACGGATATACTGGCAGGCAGGATAGCGGGAACAGCCCAGAAAAGGGCCATGCTTACCGCTGCGGATCACCAGTTCGGCGCCGCACTCGGGGCATGGCTCACTTTTCTTGGCACCAAATAATGGGCCTTGCGTCATAATCTTATTTCTTTCAATAAACGAACTGGCCCCCCGCTCAATGCAGGTAGCCTTCATGAACCTCAAAAAGCAGCTCTTCCATCTGCCGGTAGGTGTGCTCATGTCCCGGCGCGTTAAACAGCACCATCAGCACCACCCACTTCAGATCGTCCAGCTCAAACTGCTCGATCTCCAGCGCCATCACCCGATCGATAACCATCTCACGGATCTCCGGCGTCAATAGCTGAATCTGCTCCAAGAACAGCAGGAATCCACGGCACTCACTGTCCAAGCAGGCCATTTCATCCGCGGTGTAGAGGCGCAACGCATGCGGATCGTCCACCGGCAGAACTACATCACCCTCTTCCTGCATCATCGCCAGCTTTTCCAGCCAGTTCAGCGCCCGAAAGATATCCCCACGTTCAAAGCCCGCGCTGGTCAAATCGTCAGTTAGCTTATCCTGATCGATGTGCATCCCGGCCGTCGTGTGGATATAGGTCTCAAACAGATACATGAGTACATCGAACATGGCCAGCCCTCTTCACACGGACATAGCCGCCGGACACTACCTTAATCCATCCTGCTAACTCCAGTTCGAGCAGGGCTACTGCTACGTCTGGCACAGATCGACCGATGCGTTCGGCGACAGCGTCAACGGTTGTCACCTCATCCCCTACGTTAGCCAACACCTCGGCAAATGGCAATTGAGCATCGTCTTCACCGGCAGAAATATTCCCTTCTGTGAGCGGTGCCAACCAATGCAGCGAGCTGTTCAGCTGCTCAAGGATATCCGCCGGCGCCGCAATAAGAGACGCGCCCTGCTGGATCAGCCAATGGCACCCTGCACTCTGCGGGCTGTCTAGCGAGCCGGGAATGGCGAACACCTCCCGCCCCTGATCCAATGCCAGCCGCGCCGTGATCAACGAGCCGCTGCGCAGCGTCGCCTCGACCACCAGCACCCCCAGACTCAACCCACTGATGATACGGTTACGCTGCGGGAAATAGGCGGGGCGTGCCTCTGTCCCTGGAAAAAACTCGGACACCAGCGCGCCGTCCGCCTCTAGAATGGCCTGCGCCAGCCAGCGGTGCGTCCGCGGCGCCACGCAGTCCGGCCCACTGCCCAGCACCGCGATGGTCTTTCCCTGCGCCGACAGTGCGCCGCGGTGCGCCAGCCCGTCGATCCCCAGCGCGAGGCCGCTGACGATCGTCAATCCGCTCGCCGCCAGCACGCGGGCAAAAAACTGCGCCTGACTATCGCCATAGCGGCTGGGCGCACGACTGCCGACAATGGCCAGCGCCGCCGTTGACAGCAGGCGGGGATCGCCACAAACAAACAGCAGCGCAGGGGCGCCAGCGATCTGGCGCAGGCGATCGGGGTAGGTACTGTCGGCCAGTGTCAGCATCACCCCTCGACCGCCATCCAACCACGCCATCGCCTCAACGATACCCGTGGCGCCATGAAACTGCCGCTGCTGTGCAGAGGTCAGCCCGCCGGACGCCATCCCCTGTGCCGATACGCCCTGCTGCGCCAATATCCGCGCCGCGTTAACAATGCGGGGCGCCCCCAGCCCGCGAACCTGCGCGAGACGCAGCCAGATTTCGAGACCCTCCATTGCGCTCCCGCGGCTATCGGCCGATGTGTTCAATAGGTGAACAATACTGTCAATCAGGGGGAGAACTGTCTAGAATAGGAGTGAAAATCATTCCCTAGCTCAGAGGACGTTTAAAGAGATTTATGGCGGTATTGCAGGTATTACATTTCCCCGATGAGCGGCTTCGCACTATTGCTAAGCCGGTACACGAAGTTACGCCCGAAATCCAGCGTATTGTAGACGATATGTTCGAGACCATGTACGCGGAAGAGGGCATTGGCCTCGCCGCGACGCAGGTGGACATTCATCAGCGTATTATCGTCATTGACGTGTCAGAGAATCGCGATCAGCGCCTGGTATTGATCAACCCGGAGCTGCTGCAGCATGACGGGGAGGCCGGTATCGAAGAAGGATGTCTCTCCGTTCCTGAACAGCGGGCGCTGGTGACCCGCGCTGAAAACATCAAAGTGCGCGCCTTGGATCGCGACGGCAAGTCCTTTGAGCTGGAGACCGACGGTCTGCTGGCAATCTGCATTCAGCACGAGATGGATCACCTGATGGGTAAGCTGTTTATTGACTATCTGTCACCGCTGAAACGTCAGCGCATCCGTCAAAAGCTGGAAAAGCTGTATAAGCAACAGGCCCGCGCCGTTAACTAACCCAAGGCAGGATACTCCCGTGTCTCATTCGCTTCGTATCATTTTTGCGGGTACGCCCGATTTTGCCGCCCGCCATCTTGAGGCGCTCCTGGCCTCGGATCATCAGATCGTCGGCGTCTTTACCCAGCCAGATCGGCCGTCAGGACGCGGTAACAAGCTGACGCCGAGTCCGGTCAAGGCCCTGGCGCTTCAGCATGATCTGCCGGTCTTTCAGCCGGCCTCTCTGCGCCCAGAGGAAAATCAGCGCCTGGTCGCCTCGCTGCAGGCCGATGTCATGGTCGTGGTCGCCTATGGGCTGATCCTGCCCCAGGCAGTGCTGGATATGCCGCGCCTGGGCTGTGTTAACGTACACGGCTCTCTGCTGCCGCGCTGGCGCGGCGCGGCGCCAATCCAGCGGGCACTATGGGCGGGCGATAGCGAAACCGGCGTCACCATTATGCAGATGGACGCCGGGCTGGATACCGGTGATATGCTTCTGAAGCTGTCTTGCCTCATCACCCAGGACGACACCAGCGCCACACTGTACGATAAGCTGTCCGCGCTGGGTCCCCAAGGGTTGCTAACGACACTGGCTCAACTCGCCGATGGCCGTGCCCAGGCACAGCAACAGGACGATGCACTCGCCTGCTACGCCGAGAAGCTGAGCAAGGAGGAGGCACGCCTAGATTGGCAACTCCCTGCCGAGCAGTTAGCGCGTTGTGTCCGAGCCTTCAACCCTTGGCCTGTCAGCTTCTTCATGCTGGAAGGACAACCGGTGAAGGTCTGGGGGGCAAACGTCCTTCATCAAGAGAGCGACGCACAGCCAGGCACGATCGTCGGGGCCGATAAGCAAGGGATCGCCGTCGCGACGGCCCAGGGTATCCTGTTGTTAACTCAGCTGCAGCCTGCCGGTAAGAAAAGCATGGCCGCCCGTGATCTGCTCAACTCACGCAAAGAGAGTTTCCTCGCGGGAACCCTCCTCGACTAAGCATCCTTAGCCCGGTGAACGCCGGGCTACCTCGCTAAAGCGCCCTCCGACGCGGCGTGTCCAATGCGCCATTTCTGCCCCAATCCGTGATAAACTCCAGGCCATATTCGACTTAACTTGCAGCGACGGTCTCTTGCATCCATGAAAACTACGTCCTATAACCTGCGCGCTATCGCCGCCCGCACGCTGAGTGCTGTCCTCGATCAGGGACAATCTCTGAGTAGTGTCCTGCCCAGCGCCGCCCAATCGCTCAGCGAAAAAGATCGCGCCCTGTTACAGGAGCTATGCTTCGGCACCTTACGCGTATTGCCGCAGCTGGAGTGGATCCTACAACAGTTGATGGCCAAGGTACTGACCGGCAAACAACGTACGCTTCATTACCTGCTGATGGTTGGCCTGTATCAACTCGTGTATACCCGTATCCCACCCCATGCCGCCCTGGCCGAAACGGTCGATGGGGCAACCGCCCTCAAACGGCCGCAGCTCAAGGGGCTGATCAATGGCGTGCTGCGCCAGTTCCAGCGCCAACAAGAGGCTCTACTGCTTCAGTCTCAGCAACATGCTAGCCACTGGTTACACCCCTCATGGTTGCTCAAGCGTCTGCAACACGCCTACCCGGAGCAATGGCCTGCGATTGTCGAGGCCAATAACCAGCGTCCACCGATGTGGTTGCGTGTTAATCGCCGCCATCATACCCGCGACGCCTACCTCACTCTGTTACAGCAGGCTGGCATTGAAGCGGTGGCACATGACTACTTCCCCGATGCCATCCGTCTACTGGTGGCACAGCCGGTAACACGCCTACCGGGATTCGAACACGGATGGGTCACGGTGCAGGATGCCAGCGCACAGCACAGCGTGGATCTGCTCGATCCGCAGGATAGCGAGCAGATCCTCGATCTGTGCTGCGCGCCGGGCGGCAAAACCACCCATATCCTGGAGGCGGCGCCTAAGGCCCACGTATTGGCTGTTGACGTCGATGAAACCCGCCTCAAGCGGGTGCGCGAAAACCTGCAGCGGCTACAGCAGCATGCCGAGATCCGCTGCGGCGATGGGCGTACCCCTGACGAGTGGGCCAGCGGTCGGCAGTTCGACCGGATTCTCTTGGACGCCCCCTGTTCAGCGACCGGCGTCATTCGCCGCCATCCGGACATTAAATGGCTGCGCCGCGACAGCGATATCACCGAGCTGGCCGCGCTGCAGCGCGAGATCATTGATGCCGTCTGGCCTTTTTTGAAATCCGGCGGCGTGATGGTCTACGCCACCTGCTCCATTCTGCCGCAGGAAAACCAGGAGCAGATCCTCACCTTCCTGTCGCGCCACCCGGATGCGCGCCTGAGCGACACCGGCGATATACAGCGGCCCGGCCTTCAGTTTTTGCCGCGGCCCGACGCGGGCGACGGCTTCTTTTACACTAAGCTGATAAAAGCGTAATCCGCAGGCCGCCCGCCAGGCGGTCGGCGCTCGCCAAGCAGAGAACAGCATCATGAAAATTATCATTTTAGGTGCCGGCCAGGTGGGGGGTACCCTAGCGGAAAACCTGGTAGGTGAGAATAACGATATCACCATCGTCGACACCAACAGCGATCGTCTGCGTCAACTACAAGATAAGTTCGATCTGCGCGTCGTGCAGGGCTATGGTTCCCATCCGCGGGTACTACGTGAAGCCGGTGCGGACGACGCCGATATGCTGGTCGCCGTGACCAGCTCGGACGAAACCAACATGATCGCCTGCCAGGTCGCCTATTCCCTGTTCAGCACCCCAAACCGGATCGCCCGCATCCGCTCGACCGAATATATCCGCGAACACGAGCGGTTGTTCAACCCAGAGGCGGTTCCCATCGATCACCTGATTGCACCCGAACAGCTGGTCACCGACTATGTCTACCGGCTAATCGAATATCCCGGGGCGCTGCAGGTGGTGAACTTTGCCGGGGGTAAGGTCAGCCTGGTGGCGGTCAAAGCCTATTACGGCGGGCCGTTGGTGGGCAATGCCCTGACCTCGCTGAAGGAGCATATGCCGCATATCGATACGCGCGTGGCGGCGATCTTCCGTCAGGATCGGCCGATCCGTCCGCAGGGGTCCACGGTGATCGAGGCCGGCGACGAGGTTTTCTTTGTCGCGGCATCGCATAACATCCGGGCGGTAATGAGTGAGCTGCAACGGCTGGAGAAACCCTATAAACGTATCATGATCGTCGGCGGCGGCAACGTCGGCGCCGGGCTGGCCCAGCGACTGGAGAAAGACTACAGTGTCAAGCTGATTGAGCATAACGCCCAGCGCGCGGCCGAGCTGGCCGAGAAGTTGCATGACACCATCGTCTTTTACGGCGATGCCTCCGATCAGGAGTTGCTGACTGAAGAGCACATCGACCAGGTGGATGTTTTCATCGCCCTAACCAACGATGATGAGGCCAATATTATGTCGGCCATGCTAGCCAAGCGCCTCGGCGCCAAAAAGGTGATGGTGCTGATTCAGCGCAGCGCCTACGTCGATCTGGTACAGGGCAGCGTCATCGATATCGCCATCTCACCGCAGCAGGCCACCATTTCCGCTCTGCTCGGCCATGTGCGCAAGGCGGATATCGTTAGCGTCTCCTCCCTGCGACGCGGCGTGGCGGAGGCGATTGAAGCCATCGCGCACGGCGACGAAAGCACCTCGAAGGTGGTCGGACGGCGAGTAGAGGAGATTAAGCTGCCGCCAGGCACCACCATCGGTGCCATCGTACGGGGGGACGACGTGCTGATTGCCAGCCGTGAGTCCAAAATTGAACAGGGAGATCACGTGATCATGTTCCTGACGGACAAGAAATTTATATCCGACGTGGAGCGCCTGTTTCAGCCAAGTCCTTTCTTTTTGTAACTACAGCTATGCTCAACTATCGCTCCGTGCTGTACATCCTTGGGATGATGCTATCCAAAGTGGCGCTGCTGATGTACGTGCCGCTGCTGTATGCCCTGCTCACTGGCACCGGTGGGGTTTACGAATTTCTGCAGGCGGTGATCATCACCCACTTGATCGCCCTGTTTTTGATCGCCCAAGGTCGCAGCCAGAAATTCTACCTGCGTATCCGCGATATGTTTCTGACCACGACCCTGGCGTGGCTGACGGCCTGCTGCTTCGGCGCGCTGCCCTTTGTGTTCATCAAACATATCACCTTTACTGATGCCTTCTTTGAAACCATGTCTGGGCTGACCACCACCGGCTCTTCGGTGCTGTCCAATCTGAACCAGATGGAACCCAGCGTCTTACTGTGGCGCTCACTGCTGCAGTGGATGGGCGGCGTCGGGTTTATCGTGATGGCGGTCGCCATTCTGCCGTTTCTGGACGTCGGCGGTATGCGCCTGTTCCATACCGAATCCTCAGACTGGTCAGAAAAATCCTCGCCGCGGATGAAAGACGTCGCCAAAAGCATCATGGCGGTCTATGCGGTGCTGACGTTCCTCTGCTACCTCGGCTATCGCTACGCAGGGATGAGCAACTTCGATGCGGTCAACCATGCCTTCGCAACCATCTCTACCGGCGGATTTTCAACCAATGATAAATCCATGGCCGCGTACTCCGTGCTGGCGCAGTGGAACGCAATCCTATTTATGTTCCTCGGATCTCTGCCATTTCTGCTGTTCGTACAGGCGCTGCGTCAGCGCAGTCTCAGAACCCTGATGCGCGACCAGCAATTGGTCGGTTTCAGTCGCTTCGTACTGGTTGTCGGACTGATCCTCACGCTGTGGCTATGGCATAAACACATCTTTGATTTTGAAGATAGCCTGCGCATCGCATTTTTCAATTTGATCAATATCCTGTCGACCACAGGCTACTCTCTGGGTAATTTCGATCAGTGGACGCCATTCACCACGGTACTGTTTGCCTCTTTGATGCTGTTGGGGGGCTGCTCCGGCTCTACTGCCGGCGGGATCAAGATGTTCCGAGTGCAGATTGGTTTCGAAAGCCTGCATATTGAGGTGCGCAAACTGATCCACCCGAATGCCGTTTTTCCACGTCGCTATAACAACCGTCCTATCACCAACGAAGTTAGCCGCTCGGTGATCGCCTTTATGATGGCGTTTATTGCGATCACTATGTTGATTGCCGCCATCCTCGGGCTGTGCGGTGTTGATGCTCTTTCTTCGATCACCGGTGCCATGAGCGCGATGGCCAACGTCGGCCCAGGAATGGGGCCTCTCATCGGTCCCAGCGGCAACTTCGCTCCGCTACCCGACGTTGCCAAGTGGGCTCTGTCGCTCGGCATGCTGCTTGGGCGACTCGAGGTCATGACCATGCTGGTGCTGTTCTTCCCCAGTTTCTGGCGACACTGAAGCATCTTGATGCTCGTCTTCTAGCAAAGGGGCGGCAAGTGATTACACTTGCAGTATGAATAATGTGGTTTGGCGATAGTTATGAGGCTACTTAAAGAGTTTCGTGAGTTTGCCATGTGCGGTAAGGTCGTGGATATGGCCTTCGGGGTTATCATCGCTGCCGTATTCGGTAAAATCGTATCCCCGCGGAGCGGGGATGTGATCATGCCGCTGCTCAGGCTATTGATCGGTGGCACCGGCTTTAAACAGTTTCACTGAGTGATGCGCAAGGCGATCGGCAGCACCCCAGCCTTGGTAGCCAACTATGGTCAGTTCATACAGGCTATCTTTGACTTTATCATCGTCACATTCGCCATTTTTATGGCGATCAAGCCGATAAACAAACTGCGGCGCCAAAAGACGGCAGAAACGCCGCCGGCACCCAGCGCAGAAGCGGTACTGCTAACGGAAATCCGTGAATTGCTTAAGGCACAGCTGAAAGACAAATACACCTGACATACCGGCGACAGGCTCTTCTGCCGTCCTCCCTGCTTAGCTATCCGACTGCGGAGTAAAGTGACCACGCAAATCCACGCGGGGTAAAAACGCCTCTGCCCCCGCCTCCAGCGCCTCCAGGATAGAGCAGTAGGCGCTGCTGTGCGCCGTGCCACAGCAGGCATCACTCAAGCGCTGCAGGGAGTCTCGCATATACTCCAGCTCTTGCAGCTTACTCTCCACCTCGCGCAGGCGCCGATCGACGATAGACTTCGACTCCTGACACGTATGGTGAGCTGGATCGACCCGGATAGAGAGCAGCTCCCGAATGGCCTCCAACGATAGCCCTAGACGTTTAGCATAACGAATAAAGCGCAGGCGCTGCAAATCAGTGTCGCCGTATAGACGATAACCGCCCTCGGTACGCACCTCGTGAACCATCATCTGCTGCTTTTCATAATAGCGGATAGTATCCGGCGTTACGCCGGCCAGCTTCGCCAGTTGACCGATACGGTACATGGCTACTCTCCCGTTGGTATCAACTGCCGCCGCTGCGGCTCGCCGTAGATACCGCGCAAAAAAGTGATATCTATGCTGACCTGCTGCAGGTTCAGCTCCAGCAGTGTCAGTCGTTTACTCAGCACACGATAGTCGGGATGATCGCCGTCGATCTCCTGTAGCATATCCAGCAACGACGGCTGGCAGCCCGCATTCTTGAGCAGAAGAATGTCGGATCGCAGCCCGGCAGGAATACGGCTATCATCGTCCAGGATCAGCGGTCTTCCCTCGCCAGGCAGCGCAAAGAGCTCACCGCGTGCCTGAGCGGCGGCGATATGGCGTTCAGGCCAGTCATCAATAATCGACATAGTGATTCCGGTTAGGTATCTGTATGCAGGGTAAAGCCAGACGGTGGGAAAATAAAGCGGGGCGGAATTCAGACAATAAAAAAACCGGGCCAAGGCCCGGCTTTCCTATGCATTAGCAGATTACTCTGCTGCAGCTTCTGCTTCAGATGCAGAACGATCAACCAGCTCGATGTAAGCCATCGGCGCGTTGTCGCCTGCACGGAAGCCACACTTCAGAATGCGAGTGTAGCCACCGGCACGGCTCGCGAAGCGCGGGCCCAGCTCGTTAAACAGTTTTGCCACGATCTCGTTATCACGAGTACGGGCGAATGCCAGACGACGGTTAGCAACGCTGTCGGTCTTGGCAAGAGTAATCAGCGGCTCAACCACGCGACGCAGCTCTTTCGCTTTCGGCAGGGTCGTCTTGATGATCTCATGACGAACCAGAGAACCGGCCATGTTGCGGAACATAGCCTGGCGATGGCTGCTGTTGCGGTTCAGTTGACGACCACTCTTACGATGGCGCATGACCTTATCCTTCTCAGTAAAACCTTAACCTGTGATCCAGTTACTCGTCAGCGATACTTGCCGGCGGCCAATTTTCCAGGCGCATGCCCAGAGAGAGGCCGCGAGAGGCCAGCACGTCTTTAATCTCAGTAAGAGATTTTTTACCCAGGTTCGGCGTTTTCAGCAACTCAACCTCGGTACGCTGTACCAGATCACCGATGTAGTGGATAGCTTCTGCCTTCAGGCAGTTCGCAGAGCGGACAGTCAATTCCAGATCGTCAACAGGGCGCAGCAGGATCGGATCGAACTCTGGCTTCTCTTCTTTCACTTCCGGCTGACGTACATCACGCAGGTCAACGAAAGCTTCAAGTTGTTCAGCCAGGATAGTTGCCGCACGGCGAATTGACTCTTCCGGGTCAATGGTACCGTTGGTTTCCATCTCGATGACCAGCTTGTCCAAGTCGGTACGCTGTTCAACGCGCGCTGCTTCAACATTGTAGGCAATACGCTCTACAGGGCTGTAGCAGGCGTCGACCAACAGACGGCCGATCGGGCGCTCATCTTCTTCCGAATGAATTCGGGCAGATGCCGGCACATAACCACGACCACGCTGAACTTTGATACGCATATTAATAGATGCGTTTTCATCAGTCAGATGACAGATTACATGGTGCGGCTTGACGATTTCGACATCACCATCATGGGTAATGTCGGCTGCAGTCACAGGGCCAATGCCAGATTTATTCAGGGTAAGAATTACTTCATCTTTGCCTTGAACTTTCACCGCCAGCCCTTTCAGGTTGAGCAGGATTTCCAGGATATCTTCCTGTACGCCTTCTTTGGTGCTGTACTCGTGCAGTACACCATCAATCTCAACCTCGGTCACCGCGCAACCCGGCATAGATGAAAGCAGAATACGGCGCAGTGCGTTACCAAGAGTATGGCCAAAGCCACGCTCTAACGGCTCAAGGGTCACCTTGGCGTGCGTCGAACTCAGTTGCTCGATATCTACCAGGCGCGGTTTTAGAAACTCTGTCACAGAACCCTGCATTGTGTCCTCTCTTTGGTACTAAGCTTTACTTGGAGTAAAGCTCGACGATCAGGTGTTCGTTAATGTCCGCAGACAGGTCGGAACGTTCAGGCTGACGCTTGAACACACCTTCCATTTTAGCAGCATCAACTTCCAGCCAAGTCGGCTTTTCACGCTGCTCAGCCAGCTCCAGAGCGGCTTTAACGCGAGACTGCTTCTTCGCTTTCTCACGGACGCTGACTACGTCATTCGGAGATACCTGATAAGAAGCGATGTTAACAACGCGCCCGTTTACTACGATAGCCTTATGGCTAACCAGCTGACGTGCTTCTGCGCGGGTAGCGCCAAAGCCCATGCGGTAAACAACGTTGTCCAGACGACCTTCCAGCAGAGCCAACAGGTTTTCACCGGTGTTGCCTTTCAGACGTGCTGCTTCTTTATAGTAGTTACGGAACTGACGCTCCAAGACGCCGTAGATACGACGAACTTTTTGCTTCTCACGCAACTGAACACCGTAGTCAGACAGACGCGGCTTGCGCGCACCGTGCTGGCCTGGTGCCTGTTCAATTTTACACTTGGAATCGATCGCGCGTACACCTGACTTCAGGAACAGGTCGGTGCCCTCACGACGGCTCAGCTTGAGCTTAGGACCCAAATATCTTGCCATTTTCTTTCTCCAACTATCCGAGAAACGACGTTATACGCGACGTTTCTTCGGCGGACGACAACCGTTATGAGGGATCGGAGTCACATCAGTGATGTTCGTGATGCGGAAACCGGCCGCGTTCAGTGCGCGGATGGTAGATTCGCGACCCGGACCCGGTCCTTTAACCATAACTTCCAGATTCTTGATACCGTACTCTTTTACAGCTTCAGCGCAGCGCTCTGCTGCAACCTGAGCGGCAAACGGAGTGGACTTACGAGAACCACGGAAACCGGAACCACCGGCTGTTGCCCAACCCAGTGCGTTACCCTGACGATCAGTAATGGTAACGATGGTGTTGTTGAAAGAAGCATGGATGTGAGCCACACCGTCAGATACTTGCTTTCTTACGCGCTTACGTGCACGAATTGGTGCTTTTGCCATTGTTCAATCACCCCGACTATTTCTTGATCGGTTTACGCGGACCCTTGCGGGTACGTGCGTTGGTCTTAGTACGCTGACCGCGAACCGGCAGACCACGACGATGACGCAAACCACGATAGCAACCAATGTCCATCAGACGCTTGATGCTCAGGGTAACTTCACGACGCAGATCGCCTTCTACGGTGTATTTGGCGACTTCGTCACGCAGCGTTTCGATTTGCTCTTCAGACAGCTCACTGATCTTAACATTTTCAGCAATGCCCGCAGCGGCGCAGATAGCCTGTGAACGGGTTTTGCCGATGCCGAAGATCGCGGTCAGCGCGATCACGGTATGCTTTTGATCAGGAATGTTAATGCCTGCTATACGGGCCACTATGCACTCCTAGATTAATATACGACGACACTACTCTGAAAAGCCCGTTTTCAGGATACTCAAATGGTGCCGTTGCAACAAACAAAAGATTGGCTGGCTAATCTAGCCAGCTCAACCCAACTTTGCAAGAAAAATATGCGAGATAATCAGCCTTGACGCTGTTTATGCTTCGGTTCTACGCTGCAAATCACACGCACAACACCGTTGCGCTTAACGATTTTGCAGTTACGGCATAATTTCTTGACGGAAGCACGAACTTTCATTTTACTCTCCGTAACTTCTCAAACTCACCTGGATTAGCGGTTATAGCCTTTCAGGTTCGCTTTCTTCAATGCAGACTCGTACTGACTAGACATCATCAGAGTTTGCACTTGAGCCATAAAGTCCATGATGACAACTACTACGATGAGTAGTGAGGTACCACCGAAATAGAATGGTACTTTCATCGCATCACGCATGAACTCCGGGATCAGGCAGATAAATGTAATGTACAGCGCACCAACCAGAGTCAGACGGGTCATTACCTTATCGATGTACTTCGCCGTTTGCTCTCCCGGACGAATTCCTGGTACAAATGCACCGGACTTCTTCAGGTTATCCGCTGTTTCACGCGGGTTGAAAACCAACGCCGTGTAAAAGAAACAGAAGAAGATGATTGCAGACGCATAGAGTAACACATAAAGCGGTTGCCCAGGCTGCAAATACAGCGAAATTGTAGTCAGCCAGTTCCAACCTGTACCGCCCCCAAACCAAGATGCGATCGTGGCCGGGAACAGAATGATGCTGGAAGCGAAGATTGCCGGGATAACCCCTGCCATATTCACTTTCAACGGCAAATGTGTGCTCTGTGCTGCGTAAACACGACGACCTTGCTGACGTTTGGCATAGTTAACGACGATACGACGCTGACCACGCTCCACGAAAACAACGAAGAAGGTTACTGCGAATACTAAAACTGCAACCAACAGCAACAGAAGGAAGTGCAGGTCGCCCTGCCGCGCTTGCTCGATGGTATGGCCAATCGCCGGCGGAAGACCCGCCACAATCCCTGCGAAGATAATGATTGAGATACCGTTACCGATACCACGTTCAGTAATCTGTTCGCCCAGCCACATCAGGAACATCGTTCCGGTAACCAAGCTCACAACCGCAGTGAAGTAGAAAGCAAAGCCCGGATTAATCACCAGGCCCTGCATTCCAGGCATATTCGGCAAACCGGTAGCAATACCGATCGACTGAAATATGGCCAGCACCAGCGTACCGTAACGAGTGTACTGACTAATCTTGCGACGGCCAGCCTCCCCTTCTTTCTTTATTTCCGCCAGGGTGGGATGAACCACCGTCAGCAACTGGATAATGATCGACGCCGAAATATACGGCATGATCCCCAGAGCAAAGATAGAAGCACGGCTCAGAGCACCACCAGAGAACATATTAAACATGTCGATGATGGTGCCCTGCTGTTGCTCGAGCAGTTTGGCAAGTACAGCGGCATCAATACCAGGGATCGGAATAAAAGAGCCAATACGGAAAACAATCAGCGCCCCAATAACAAACAACAGTCTGCGCTTGAGCTCGCCCAGTCCACCCTTGGCACTTTGAAAATCTAATCCCGGTTGTTTAGCCATCTGCTACTTATTCCTCGATTTTACCGCCAGCAGCTTCAATCGCAGCACGTGCGCCTTTGGACACACGCAGACCGCGCAGGGTTACTGCACGATTGATTTCACCAGACAGCATAACTTTGGCGAATTCGATCTGCGGACCAATAACGTTAGCCGCTTTCAGCACGTTCAGGTCGATAACGTCGCCTTCGATCAGCGCGATCTCAGACAGACGAATTTCAGCAGTCACCATCGCTTTACGAGAGGTGAAGCCAAACTTCGGCAGACGACGGTACAGCGGCATCTGGCCACCTTCGAAACCGCGACGTACGCCACCGCCAGAACGAGACTTCTGACCTTTGTGACCACGGCCGCCGGTTTTACCCAGGCCAGAACCGATACCACGACCCAGACGCTTGGAAGCGTGCTTGGAGCCTTCGGCCGGAGACAGAGTATTCAAACGCATCTGTTACTCCTCAACTTTAACCATGTAGGAAACCGCGTTGATCATACCACGAACGGCAGGAGTATCCTCACGCTCTACGGTGTGACCGATGCGACGCAGACCCAGGCCAAGCAGCGTTGCCTTATGTTTCGGCAGACGGCCGATCGCACTGCGGGTTTGAGTAATTTTGATAGTCTTTGCCATGGTCTATTACCCCAGAATTTCTTCAACGGATTTACCACGCTTGGCAGCGACCATTTCCGGAGATTTCATACTTTCCAGACCGTCGATAGTTGCACGAACCACGTTAATCGGGTTGGTGGAACCATATGCTTTAGCCAGAACGTTACGAACTCCAGCGACTTCCAGGACGGCGCGCATTGCACCACCGGCGATGATACCGGTACCTTCAGAAGCCGGCTGCATGAACACACGAGAACCCGTGTGAGCGCCCTTAACCGGGTGCTGCAGGGTGCCGCTGTTTAGCGCGACGTTGATCATGTTACGACGGGCTTTCTCCATCGCTTTCTGGATCGCTGCCGGAACTTCACGGGCTTTGCCGTAGCCAAAACCGACGCGACCGTTGCCATCACCCACTACAGTCAGTGCGGTGAAGCTAAAAATACGGCCACCTTTAACAGTCTTAGATACGCGATTTACCGCGATCAGCTTTTCCTGCAGTTCGCCAGCTTGTTTTTCGATGTGCGACATCTTACACCTCTACCTTAGAACTGAAGGCCAGCTTCACGGGCAGCATCTGCCAGTGCCTGGACACGACCATGATATTGGAAACCAGAGCGGTCGAAGGACACGTCCTTGACGCCTTTTTCCAGCGCGCGTTCAGCGATAGCTTTACCTACAGCTGCTGCGGCTTCTTTGTTCCCAGTGTATTTCAGTTGTTCACTGATTGCTTTTTCTACGGTAGAAGCGGCAACCAGGACTTCAGAACCATTCGGGGCAATAACCTGTGCGTAGATGTGACGCGGGGTACGATGTACCACCAGGCGAGTTGCACCCAGCTCTTTGAGCTTGCGGCGTGCGCGGGTCGCACGACGGATACGAGCAGATTTCTTATCCATAGTGTTACCTTACTTCTTCTTAGCCTCTTTGGTACGCACGACTTCGTCGGCGTAACGGACACCTTTGCCTTTGTACGGCTCAGGACGACGGTAAGCGCGCAGATCCGCTGCAACCTGACCGATCAGCTGCTTATCAGCGCCTTTCAGCACGATTTCAGTCTGAGACGGACATTCAGCAGTGATGCCTGCCGGCAGCTCATGGTCAACAGGGTGAGAGAAGCCCAGGGCCAGATTCACCACGTTGCCTTTAACTGCTGCACGATAACCAACACCTACCAGCTGCAGCTTCTTAGTGAAGCCTTCGGTAACACCGATAACCATTGAGTTCAGCAGTGCACGCGCGGTACCCGCCTGGGCCCAGCCGTCCACGAAGCCGTCGCGCGGACCAAAGGTCAGTGCGTTATCAGCATGCTTAATTTCAACAGCGTCGTTGATAGTACGAGTCAGCTCGCCGTTTTTACCCTTGATCGAAATAACCTGACCGTTGAGTTTTACCTCTACGCCGGCAGGAATGACGACGGGTGCTTTTGCAACACGAGACATTCTTTCCTCCGATTACGCTACGTAGCAGATAATCTCGCCACCCAGGCCAGCTTGGCGGGCAGCACGATCAGTCATGACACCTTTAGAGGTAGAAACAACTGCGATACCCAGACCGGCCATAACTTTCGGCAGCTCATCTTTTTTCTTATAGATGCGCAGACCAGGGCGGCTGATACGCTGAATGCTTTCTACTACCGGCTTGCCCTGGAAGTACTTCAGTACCAGTTCCAGAACAGGCTTGGCGTCGCCTTCGATTTTGAAATCTTCAATAAAACCTTCTTCCTTCAGCACGTTGGCAATTGCCACTTTCAGCTTGGAGGAAGGCATGGTGACCGCAACTTTGTTCGCGGCCTGACCGTTACGGATACGGGTCAGCATATCCGCGATCGGATCTTGCATGCTCATCTGTCTTTACTCCCGTGATTCAATTGGTGACAATTACCAGCTAGCCTTTTTCAGACCCGGAATTTCACCGCGCATAGCGGCTTCACGGACCTTGATACGGCTCAACCCGAACTTACGCAGGAAAGCGTGCGGACGGCCAGTTTGGCGGCAGCGATTACGCTGACGGCTCGGGCTGGAATCACGCGGCAGAGTCTGCAGCTTAAGTACCGCATTCCAACGATCTTCGTCGGATACGTTGACATCAGAGATGATCGCTTTCAGTTCAACGCGTTTGGCAAAGAACTTATCAGCTAATTTCACGCGCTTGACTTCGCGTGCTTTCATGGATTGCTTAGCCATTAGTAACCCTACCTTACTTGCGGAACGGGAAGTTAAAAGCAGTCAGCAGCGCACGGCCTTCTTCGTCAGATTTCGCAGTAGTGGTAATGGTGATGTCCAAACCACGAACGCGATCGACTTTGTCATAGTCGATTTCTGGGAAGATAATCTGCTCACGTACGCCCATGCTGTAGTTACCACGGCCGTCGAAAGACTTCGCGGACAGGCCACGGAAGTCACGAATACGCGGTACAGCAATAGAGATCAGACGCTCAAAGAACTCCCACATGCGTTCGCCACGCAGAGTTACTTTACAGCCGATCGGATAGCCCTGACGGATTTTGAAGCCTGCAACAGATTTGCGTGCTTTGGTGATCAGCGGTTTTTGACCGGAGATTGCTGTCAGGTCAGCTGCTGCGTTATCCAGCAGTTTCTTGTCAGCGATCGCTTCACCAACACCCATGTTCAGGGTGATCTTCTCGACCCGAGGGACTTGCATGACAGAATTGTAGTTAAACTCAGTCATGAGCTTTTTAACTACTTCGTCTTTGTAGTAATCATGCAGTTTCGCCATCGTACTACTCCAAATTACTTGATAGTTTCGCCATTGGACTTGAAGAAACGGACTTTTTTACCGTCTTCAAACCGAAAGCCTACACGGTCCGCTTTACTGGTCGCCGCATTGAAGATTGCAACGTTGGAAACCTGAATAGCGGCTTCTTTTTCAACGATGCCACCCGGTTGATTCAGGGCCGGAACCGGCTTCTGATGTTTCTTAACCAGGTTGATGCCTTCAACGACAACTTTACCAGAAGACAGGACGTTTTTTACTTTACCGCGCTTACCTTTATCTTTGCCGGTCAGCACGATTACTTCGTCATCACGACGGATTTTCGCTGCCATGGATTCGCTCCTTAGAGTACTTCTGGTGCCAGAGAGATGATTTTCATGAACTTTTCAGAACGCAGTTCACGTGTCACCGGCCCAAAAATACGCGTACCGATCGGCTGCTCACTGTTGTTGTTCAACAGTACACAAGCATTGCCGTCAAAGCGAACGACAGATCCGTCAGGGCGACGTACACCCTTCTTGGTGCGCACCACTACCGCCTTCAGCACATCACCTTTTTTGACCTTACCACGCGGAATTGCTTCCTTGATGGTGATCTTGATGATATCGCCGATGCCTGCGTAGCGACGGTGCGAGCCACCCAGAACCTTGATACACATTACGCGACGCGCGCCGGAGTTATCGGCGACGTTCAGCATAGTCTGTTCTTGGATCATTTCAGTGCTCCGCTAATGTCAACTACTACTTCGAGACCCAGTGTGGGCCGTTAAAAATCCCCATAATTGAGGGCGCAGCATTATAACACTGCTTCCAGAATATGGGTAGAAAAAATAAACGGCTCAAAATCTGAGCCGTTTATCATTGCTGAGAGAGTGTACTGTATTACAGAACAGCTTTCTCTACAACGCGAACCAGCGTCCAGGATTTGGTCTTGGACAGCGGACGGCATTCGCGGATTTCAACCACGTCACCGATACCGCATTCGTTGTTCTCGTCATGTACGTGCAGTTTGGTCGTACGCTTGATGAATTTACCGTAGATCGGGTGCTTCACCATGCGCTCGATAGCAACAACCATGGATTTCTCCATTTTGTTGCTAACTACGCGACCTTGCAGAGTACGGATTTTATCGGTCATTACGCACCCGCCTTCTCGTTCAGTAAAGTCTTTACACGTGCGATATTACGACGCACTTGCTTCAACAGGTGAGACTGTTGCAGCTGGCCGCCCGCCGCCTGCATGCGCAGATTAAACTCTTCGCGCAGCAGATTCAGCAGCTCGGTGTTCAGCTCTTCAACACTCTTCTCACGCAGCTCGTTTGCTTTCATTACATCACCGTCTTAGTTACAAAGGTGGTTTTGATAGGCAGTTTCGCTGCTGCCAGTTTGAAGGCCTCACGGGCCAGCTCTTCAGGCACACCGTCCATTTCGTACAGGACTTTACCCGGCTGAATCAGGGCTACCCAGTACTCAACGTTACCTTTACCTTTACCCATACGAACGGCCAGCGGTTTTTCCGTGATCGGCTTGTCCGGGAACACGCGGATCCAGATTTTACCCTGACGCTTAACAGCACGGGTCATAGCACGACGTGCTGCTTCGATTTGGCGGGCAGTCAAACGGCCACGGCCAACAGCTTTCAGACCGAAAGTGCCGAAGCTAACATCCGTACCCTGCGCCAGACCGCGGTTACGGCCTTTATGCACTTTACGGAATTTTGTACGCTTAGGTTGTAACATCAGCGACTCTCCTTACTTGCGGCCTTTACGCTGCTGCTTCTTAGGCTGAGCAGCCGGTTTTTCCGGTTGTTCAACAGCAGCCATACCACCCAGGATCTCACCTTTGAAGATCCATACCTTAACGCCGATTACACCATAAGTGGTGTGCGCTTCAGAGGTGTTGTAGTCGATGTCCGCACGCAGCGTGTGCAGCGGAACACGACCTTCACGGTACCATTCGGTACGCGCGATCTCAGCACCGCCCAGGCGGCCGCTGACTTCAACTTTGATACCTTTAGCGCCCAGACGCATAGCGTTCTGTACAGCACGCTTCATAGCACGACGGAACATAACGCGACGTTCCAGCTGTGAAGTGATGCTGTCAGCCACCAGCTTGGCATCCAGTTCCGGTTTACGCACTTCGGCGATGTTAATCTGTGCCGGTACGCCTGCAATCTCTGCAACGCCCTTGCGCAGTTTTTCTACGTCTTCGCCTTTCTTACCGATAACGATACCCGGGCGAGCGGTGTGAATGGTCACACGGATGCTCTTCGCCGGACGCTCGATAACGATGCGAGAAACAGACGCTTTTTCCAGCTCTTTGTTCAGGAACTGACGAACTTTAAAGTCGCTGTCCAGGTTGTCAGCGAATTCTTTAGTATTCGCATACCAGGTAGAGTTCCAAGGCTTCACAATACCCAGGCGAATACCATTAGGATGTACTTTCTGACCCATTGCTAGTCTCCAGAGTCTCAGCGATCGGACACAACCACAGTAATGTGGCTGGTGCGCTTCAGGATACGATCAGCGCGACCTTTTGCACGCGGCATGATGCGCTTCATGGTCGGGCCTTCGTCGACGAAGATCTTGGATACTTTCAGATCATCGATGTCAGCGCCATCGTTGTGTTCTGCGTTAGCAATGGCAGATTCCAGAACCTTTTTGACCAGTACAGCCGCTTTCTTGTTGGTGTAGGTCAGAACTTCCAGAGCCTGTGACACTTTCTTACCGCGGATCAGGTCAGCCACCAGGCGAACCTTCTGAGCAGAAGAGCGAGCATGGCAATGCTTAGCAATAGTTTCCATCTCTTCCTCCTACCTTATTTCTTTTTGGCTTTTTTATCAGCCGCATGGCCGCGATAAGTACGAGTCGGCGCGAATTCACCCAGTTTGTGGCCGACCATTTCATCGACGACAAATACCGGAACGTGCTGACGACCATTATGGACAGCGATGGTCAAACCGATCATGTTTGGAAAGACCGTTGAACGACGGGACCAAGTCTTAAGTGGCTTTTTGTCTCCGCTTTCCACCGCTTTCTCTACCTTCTTCAGCAAGTGCAGGTCAATAAAAGGACCTTTCTTGAGAGAACGTGGCATGGTTTATCCTCTAATTATTTTTTACTACGGCGACGTACGATGAATTTATCAGTACGCTTATTGCTGCGGGTCTTCTTACCTTTGGTCTGAACGCCCCACGGGGTTACCGGGTGCTTACCAAAGTTACGACCTTCACCACCACCGTGCGGGTGGTCTACCGGGTTCATCGCAGTACCGCGAACGGTCGGACGAACACCACGCCAGCGTGCAGCACCTGCTTTACCCAGAACGCGCAGCATATGCTCAGCGTTACCGACTTCGCCCAGAGTGGCGCGGCAGTCAGCCGGGATTTTACGCATTTCGCCAGAACGTAGACGCAGGGTGACATAGGCACCATCGCGTGCAACGATCTGAACGTAAGCACCAGCGGAACGCGCCAGCTGGCCGCCTTTACCCGGCTTCATTTCTACGTTATGAACGGTAGAACCAACCGGGATATTGCGCATCGGCAGGGTGTTACCCGCTTTGATTGCAGCATCAACGCCAGACTGAATCTGATCGCCAGCTTTCAGGCCTTTCGCCGCCAGGATATAACGGCGTTCGCCGTCTTTGTACAGAACCAGCGCGATATTCGCGGAACGGTTCGGATCGTACTCCAGACGCTCAACAACAGCCGGGATACCGTCTTTATTGCGTTTGAAGTCAATCAGACGATACTGCTGTTTGTGACCACCACCGATATGACGGGTGGTAATGCGGCCGTTGTTGTTACGACCACCGGTCTTGCTGTTTTTCTCCAGCAGCGGGGCGAACGGTTTGCCCTTGTGCAGCTCAGGGTTAACCACTTTAACAACGTGGCGACGACCCGGAGATGTCGGTTTACATTTAACAATTGCCATTGTTCGCTACTCCTCCGACTTACTCTGCGCCGCCGATGAAGTCCAGATTCTGGCCTTCTTTCAGGGTGACGTAAGCTTTTTTCCAGTCGCTACGACGACCGATACGCTGACCGTGACGCTTCACTTTCCCTTTAACAACCAGGGTGCGAACGGTGTCAACTTCAACTTCGAACAGTTTCTTAACTGCGGCTTTGATTTCTGCTTTGGTTGCATCTGTAGCAACTTTGAGAACGATGGTGTTGTTCTTTTCCATCGCCATAGACGCTTTTTCAGAAACGTGCGGCGCGCGCAGTACTTTCAGCAGACGTTCTTCACGGATCATGCCAGCATCTCCTCAACTTGCTTAACAGCATCAGCAGTCATCACCACTTTGTCGAAGGCGATCAGGCTAACCGGGTCGATGCCTGCTACGTCGCGTACATCAACCTTAAACAGGTTGCGAGCGGCCAGGAACAGGTTCTCGTCGACTTCGCTGGTTACAATCAGCACATCGTCCAGCGCCATGTCTTTCAGTTTCTGTGCCAGCAGCTTGGTTTTCGGCGCTTCAACAGAGAACTTCTCGACGACGATCAGACGATCTTGACGTACCAGTTCGGACAGGATGCTTTTCAGCGCGCCGCGGTACATCTTTTTGTTAACTTTTTGACTGTGATCCTGCGGACGAGCAGCGAAGGTCACGCCACCAGAGCGCCAGATCGGACTCTTGATAGAGCCAGAACGCGCACGGCCGGTGCCTTTCTGGCGCCATGGTTTTTTACCAGAGCCAGTAACTTCAGCACGGGTCTTCTGAGCACGAGTACCCTGACGGGCACCGGCTGCATAAGCCACAACAACCTGGTGAACCAGCGCTTCGTTGAAATCACGACCGAAGGTAGTTTCGGAAACAGTCAGCGCGCTTTGCGCGTCTTTCAATACTAATTCCATTGCTATCTCCTCACGCCTTCACAGCTGGTTTAACGATCAGGTCGCCACCGGTAGCACCCGGGACTGCACCTTTAACCAGCAGCAGGTTGCGCTCAGCGTCAACACGTACTACGTCCAGGCTCTGAACGGTTACACGCTCGTTACCCAGCTGACCTGCCATTTTCTTACCCTTGAACACTTTGCCCGGAGTCTGGTTCTGACCGATAGAACCCGGTACGCGGTGAGACAGGGAGTTACCGTGAGTAGCGTCCTGGGTACGGAAGTTCCAGCGCTTAACGGTGCCGGCGAAACCTTTACCTTTGGAGATACCGGTAACGTCTACTTTTTTAACGTCAGCGAAGATTTCTACGGAGATGTTCTGACCGATGGTGAACTCTTCACCTTCAGACAGACGGAATTCACGCAGAACGCGGCCGGCTTCAACGCCAGCTTTCGCGAAGTGACCCGCTTCAGGTTTGGTTACACGGTTAGCTTTTTTGCTACCAGTGGTAACCTGGATGGCGCGGTAGCCGTCGTTGTCCAGATCTTTGACCTGAGTAACGCGGTTTGCTTCGATTTCGATAACGGTTACAGGGATAGAAACGCCATCTTCAGTGAAGATGCGGGTCATACCCACTTTTTTCCCGACTAAACCAATCATTGTTTCAACCTCTCAATCGCTCAATGTCCTGATTAACCCAGGCTGATCTGCACGTCTACACCGGCAGCCAGATCCAGACGCATCAGAGCATCAACGGTTTTCTCGGTTGGCTCAACGATGTCAACCAGACGCTTGTGAGTGCGGATTTCGTACTGATCGCGCGCGTCTTTGTTAACGTGCGGAGAGATCAGAACGGTAAAGCGCTCTTTGCGGGTCGGCAGCGGGATCGGACCACGAACCTGCGCACCAGTGCGCTTGGCAGTCTCGAC
Source organism: Edwardsiella ictaluri ATCC 33202 (assembly GCF_000264785.1). Taxonomy (GTDB): domain Bacteria; phylum Pseudomonadota; class Gammaproteobacteria; order Enterobacterales; family Enterobacteriaceae; genus Edwardsiella; species Edwardsiella ictaluri. Next base: position 25,608 of record NZ_AFJI01000021.1, read on the forward strand.
GATTTCCGCGGTTGATTGATCGATCAGACGATGATCAAATGCTTTCAGGCGGATACGGATTCTTTGGTTCTGCATGAGACCAGAGCTCCAATTATTTTATAAACGCAGAAAATTACTCCTCGCACCCATTTCGATTGACGGGGGAGTGTAATCGTTCATTTCATAACCCCCATATCGGGAGTATTGTTTGGCGGAACGCGCCGCCGCTGATCGAAATCAGGCTGTCAATATTAGGCAGCCCGCGCATTATACTTAGATCTGGCTAGGAAGCAAGGCCGGATGCAAAATAACCAGCGACAGGCGACAAAACGCCGTGAAAAAGGGCGCTGTAGCGCCCTTTTTCTGGTGTTATTGCTGGCTATCGATTAC
>NZ_AFJI01000022.1 GCF_000264785.1 Edwardsiella ictaluri ATCC 33202
ATCAGCTTGTTCAAGATTGAAACCGATGGCCTTGATGGCGGTTGGTAAAACAGAATTTGCCTGGCGGCGGTAGCGCGGTGGTCCCACCTGACCCCATGCCGAACTCAGAAGTGAAACGCCGTAGCGCCGATGGTAGTGTGGGGTCTCCCCATGCGAGAGTAGGGAACTGCCAGGCATCAAACCTATAAAAAGACCTCATGCGCAAGCATGGGGTCTTTTTGTTTATCTGCCGGGCGGATTTTGCTGTGCCATGGGATACCCTATTCATCTTCCTATCTTCGTCCTGTATGACCCGACCCGCCCGCTGAAATTCCTCTCGCCATACTGATTTATCCACGGTATAGCGCGGATAATCGGGTAGACTAGAGACTGTTTAGTCAGGATGAGATAGCCGTTTCATGTCCAAGCATCTTACATCACTTACCGAATTTACCACCTTTGGTCTTCCCGCCCGGGCCGAGCAGATCCTTACGGCGGACAGCGCTGCGGTGCTTTTGTCCCATTGGCAGGCTGCGAAGGCGCGCCGACAGCCGGTTCTGATACTGGGTGGCGGTAGCAATGTTCTGTTCATGGAGGATTTTGCCGGCAGTGTGATCCTTAATCGTATTCCTGGGATCCAGGTTGATGAAGATGAGGTGAGCTGGCATTTGCACGTAGGGGCTGGTGAAAACTGGCACGATCTGGTGTGCTATACACTGGATCATGGAATGGCGGGTCTAGAGAATCTGGCACTGATCCCTGGCTGTGTAGGCTCTGCTCCCATTCAGAATATCGGTGCCTACGGCGTAGAGCTACAGCATGTCTGTGACTATGTCGACGCGCTGGATCTGCGCAATGGCACTCTGCAGCGCCTGCCTGCCACCGCGTGTGGCTTTGGCTATCGAGAGAGTATTTTTAAACATCGCTACCGCGATGGGTATGCGATCGTCGCCGTGGGATTACGCCTGAGCAAACGCTGGCAGCCAATGCTTAGCTACGGTGATTTAACCTGCCTTGATGCAGAGACCGCGACGCCACGGGCCGTATTTGACTCGGTCTGTCATATGCGTAGAACCAAATTGCCCGATCCGGCGCAGCATGGTAACGCGGGGAGCTTCTTCAAGAATCCGGTGGTGAGCGCTGAGGCTGCTGAGGCTATCCGTGCGCACTATCCACAGGCGCCATGTTATCCGCAGGATAATGGTGAGATGAAGCTGGCGGCAGGCTGGCTTATCGATCGCTGTGAGCTTAAGGGATATCAGATCGGCGGTGCGGCGGTGCACCGTCAGCAGGCATTGGTGCTGATTAATCAGCACCATGCTAGTGCCCAGAATGTCATCGCGCTGGCGCGCTATGTGCGCCGTCGGGTTGGTGAGGTGTTTTCTGTGTGGCTAGAGCCAGAGGTACGCTTTATCGCTGCGCAGGGCGAGGTTAACGCCGTCGAGGTTCTGTCATGAAAGATATTACGGTTCCACTGAAACTGATTTCGCAATTGGCCGATGGCGATTTTCACTCCGGTGAGCACTTAGGTGAGTCACTGGGAATGAGCCGAGCAGGGATCAATAAGCATATTCAGACTCTGCGAGACTGGGGGATTGACGTATTCACCGTTCCAGGGAAGGGTTATTGTCTGCCGACGCCCATGCAGTTACTGAATACGGAGACGATCGGTGCCCTGCTGCCCCAGGGGCGGGTGACCGTGCTGCCGGTGGTCGATTCCACCAATCAGTACTTGTTGGAGCGAATTGGCGAGCTGGCCTCCGGTGACGCCTGCGTCGCAGAGTATCAGCAGGCTGGGCGCGGTCGCCGCGGTCGTCACTGGTTTTCACCCTTCGGCGCAAACCTGTATTTATCCATGTACTGGAGGCTGGAGCAGGGGCCTGCCGCTGCAATGGGGCTGAGCCTGGTGATCGGGATCGTTATGGCAGAGGTCTTGCAGGCGCTGGGTGCTGCCGGTGTGAAGGTCAAGTGGCCGAATGACCTCTATCTTAACGATCGTAAGTTGGCTGGTATTCTGGTTGAGCTGACGGGGAAAACGGGTGATGCGGCGAACATTGTGGTTGGTGCCGGGATCAATCTGATGATGCGCAATCCGGATACCAGCGTCGTGGATCAGCAGTGGATCAACTTACAGGAGGCCGGGGTGAACATCGATCGCAATCAGCTGGTAGCCTGTTTACTGAGCCGTCTGCGCAGCACGCTGGCCGATTTTGAGGTGCGCGGTTTATCACCGTTTATCTCCCGTTGGCGGGTGCTGGATAACTTTGTTGACCGTCCGGTACGGCTGATCATCGGGGAGCAGGTGATCCACGGCATTGCTCGGGGCATCGATGCGCAGGGTGCGCTGCTGCTGGAGCGCGACGGCGTTATCACCCCGTTTATCGGTGGTGAGATCTCCTTACGCGCAGGCTGAGTGGGCATATCATCCGAAGGCGGGGGAGCGTTGGCTCCCCCGACTATTTCTGTCACCGCTGCGCCGTGGGATACCTATTTGCGCAGTCGGACGCTCTCAATGGCGTGGTTGCTGCCCTTGGTCATAATGAGACTGGCCCGCTCGCGGGTTGGTAGAATATTCTGACGCAGGTTTAATCCGTTAATTTCATTCCATAGCCCAGTGGCAATCGCGATGGCCTCAGACTCTGGCAGCTGTGAGTAATGATGGAAGTAAGAGTCCGGGTTGGAGAAGGCGCCCTCGCGGAACTTGAGAAAGCGGTTGATGTACCAGGCCTGCAGCTGATGTTCATCAGCATCAACATAAATGGAGAAGTCGACAAAGTCGGATACGAATACCCGGTGCGGATCGTGCGGATAGTCCATCCCACTTTGCAGTACGTTCAGCCCTTCCAAGATCAGAATATCTGGTTGCTCAATCAATTTACGGCTGTCCGGGAGCACATCGTAAATTAGGTGAGAGTACTGGGGGGCGGTTACCTGCGACACGCCTGATTTTATATCTGATACAAACTTTACCAGATGGTGCATATCGTAGGACTGGGGAAAGCCTTTCTTTTTCATCAGTCCCCGTTCTTGCAGTATTTTATTGGGATGCAGGAACCCGTCGGTGGTGATCAGCTCGACCCGGCGATGCTCCGGCCAACGACTGAGCAGCGCCTGCAATACGCGGGCCGTCGTGCTCTTGCCGACCGCGACGCTGCCTGCAATGCCGATAATATAGGGGATGCGCGGGCTATGGGTGCCGAGGAACTTCTCCAGCACGACCTGTCGACTGACGCTGGAGCTGAAATAGAAATTCAGCAAGCGTGAAAGGGGCAAATAGATCTGGGCAACCTCATCCAGCGAGAGATCTTCATTTATCCCTTTGAGACGGGCAATCTCTTCTTCGGTGAGAGTTAATGGGACGGAATTACGCAATGCCGCCCACTGATGGCGATCAAACTGCAGATAGGGGGTCGCCAGGGATTGCTCTTTCTTCATATGCCTGTGTCTGCCTGTCAGCGCGGGATGGAAACGGCGCGGACGCCAACTCCAGAGAAAACGGTCGCTTATTATAGACAGCTTCGGTTGGGGCGCAGCGCTTTTTTCCAAAGTTGTTTTAATCTACGTGCTGGTTTGTATGCGATCAAGCCATCCGTCGTCATGGGGAAGCGCTATATAAATCTGTGTGCCAATCTCAGGGGGCTCCACGCGTCGAGGAGAAACGTTGGCACAATGGACTTTCTTCTGGCTATCGATTGGATTATCCTTTAGCATGATATGTTGCAGCCAACGGGATAGGTCGCTTCTTTAATCAATGCGCAGAGGCGTGAATTTGTCCGCCATGTATATTTTATGAGCAAAGAGGCGTAAAATCAAAATTTCTTGTTGCATAGCTGACGAACACTACCTAGAATGCGCGCTACTTGATGCCGGCTTAGCTCAGTAGGTAGAGCAACTGACTTGTAATCAGTAGGTCGCCAGTTCGATTCCGGCAGCCGGCACCATCAAGTAATACAATCCGGTGTGGTGGGGTTCCCGAGTGGCCAAAGGGAGCAGACTGTAAATCTGCCGTCTCAGACTTCGAAGGTTCGAATCCTTCCCCCACCACCATTTATTCAGCCTTAGCAATAGGGCTTGGGGTGTAAGCTGTTGGTACATTCCAGAATACAGCGGAACGCACCGCAATAGCGTCCGGTGTAAACTCTACAGAACAATCAGGTAGCCGGGTTCAGGTGCGGGCATCGTATAATGGCTATTACCTCAGCCTTCCAAGCTGATGATGCGGGTTCGATTCCCGCTGCCCGCTCCAAACATGTGCTGATATGGCTCAGTCGGTAGAGCGCACCCTTGGTAAGGGTGAGGTCCCCAGTTCGATTCTGGGTATCAGCACCATCTCTCTTTTCCCCCTTCTGGTTTCTCTGTAATAAATTTCAGCAAGCATATAAATAGCCATTCAGCATTATTTGCTTGGTTGATGTGGTGATATCACCGATTTATCCGTGTATTAGAGGGACAATTAATGTCTAAAGAAAAG
>NZ_AFJI01000023.1 GCF_000264785.1 Edwardsiella ictaluri ATCC 33202
AGAGCAGGCAGAGCAGGCAGAGCAGATGGCGCAGGAGATCATCGTCGCCCGCGCGGCCGCCATGGCAACCGCGGCGCTGGATGTCTCCCCGGTATCCACCGAGGATTCGGTGGTAGAGACGTCGGCGGTGGCGCCTATCGTTGATCTGGCCGAGGTTGCACGCTCGCAAGAGACCGCCGATCTGCAGGATATCGACGCGGAAGAGGAGGCGTCGCCCGCGCCGATCAGCGTGCGTGAGCAGGAGAAGCCGGTGAAGGAGGGCTTCTTTGCCCGCCTGAAGCGTAGCTTGGTTAAGACGCGTCAAAATCTGGGATCCGGCTTTTTTAGCCTGTTCCGCGGCAAAAAAATCGATGACGATCTGTTCGATGAGTTGGAAGAGCAGCTTATCGTGGCCGACGTCGGCGTGGAGACCACGCGCAAGATCATCGACTCGCTGACCGCCCACGCCAGCCGCAAAGAGCTGAAAGATGCCGAAGCGCTGTACGGTAAGCTGAAGGAGGAGATGGGCGAGATCCTGCAGAAGGTGGATGCACCGCTGGATATCAGCGGGCATCAGCCCTTCGTTATTTTAATGGTTGGCGTTAATGGCGTGGGTAAAACCACCACCATCGGCAAGCTGGCCCGCCAGTTCCAGGCGCAGGGGAAATCAGTGATGCTGGCAGCGGGTGACACCTTCCGTGCGGCGGCGGTGGAGCAGCTGCAGGTCTGGGGCGAGCGTAACCATATTTCGGTGATTGCCCAGCATACCGGCGCCGATTCGGCCTCGGTGATTTTCGATGCGATCCAGGCGGCGAAAGCGCGTAAAGTGGACGTTCTGATCGCTGATACAGCGGGGCGTCTGCAGAATAAATCACACCTGATGGAAGAGCTGAAAAAAATCGTGCGGGTGATGAAGAAACTGGATGAGCAGGCACCCCATGAGGTGATGCTGACCATCGACGCCAGCACCGGGCAGAACGCCGTCAGTCAGGCGCGCCTGTTCAACGAGGCCGTTGGGCTGACCGGTATTACCCTGACCAAGCTGGACGGCACCGCCAAGGGCGGAGTGATCTTCTCCGTTGCCGATCGGTTTGGCATCCCGATTCGCTATATCGGCGTCGGGGAAGGCATTGAGGATTTGCGCCCCTTTAAGGCTGATGATTTTATTGAGGCACTTTTTGCCCGAGAGGATTAAAACGGATGATTCGCTTCGAACAGGTCAGTAAAGCGTATCTGGGCGGGCGTCAGGCCCTGCAGGGGGTGGATTTTCACCTGCAGCAGGGCGAAATGGCGTTTTTGACCGGCCACTCCGGAGCGGGGAAGAGTACCCTGCTAAAGCTGATTTGCGGTATTGAGCGCCCGAGCGCCGGGCATATCTGGTTTGGCGGTCACGATATCAGTCGGTTGAAGAACCGCGAAGTGCCGTTTTTACGCCGCCAGATCGGGATGATCTTTCAGGATCATCACCTACTGCTTGATCGTACCGTGTATGACAACGTGGCGATGCCGCTGATCATCGCCGGTGCCAGCAGCGAAGACATTCGTCGCCGGGTGTCGGCGGCGCTGGATAAGGTCGGCCTGCTGGATAAAGCGAAGAATTTCCCCATTCAGCTGTCCGGTGGTGAGCAACAGCGCGTCGGAATTGCCCGCGCGGTGGTGAACAAGCCGACGGTGCTGCTGGCTGACGAGCCGACCGGCAACCTGGATGAGGCGCTGTCCGAAGGTATTCTGCGCCTGTTTGAAGAGTTTAACCGCGTCGGGGTCACGGTGTTGATGGCGACCCATGACATGACGCTGATCGCCCGGCGTCGCTACCGTATCCTGACGCTCAGTCAGGGGCGCATGGCTGGAGGGGGGCAACATGAGCAGTAAACCCAATGCCCGGACGCGCCGCCCGGATAAGAGCAAGGCCCTGCGCGGCGGCTGGCGTGAACAGTGGCGCTATGCCTGGGTCAATACTCTGGCAGATATGCTGCGTCAGCCGCTGGCGACGCTGCTGACGGTGATGGTTATCGCGATCTCGCTGACCCTGCCGAGCGTGTGTTACCTAGCCTATAAAAACGTCAGTGAGGCTGCGACCCAGTGGTATCCTACGCCGCAGCTGACGGTGTATCTGGATAAGGCGCTGGATGACGATGCCGCCAGTCAGGTGATCGCGACCCTCAAGCAGCAGGATGGTGTGGCCAAGGTCAACTATCTGTCGCGTGAAGAGGCGTTGGGCGAGTTCCGCAACTGGTCTGGCTTTGGCGGCGCGTTGGATATGCTGGAGGAGAACCCTTTGCCTGCGGTGGCGATCATTACGCCGAAGCTGAACTTTGAGAGCAGCGCCACCCTGAACACCCTGCGCGATCGCGTGGCGGCGGTGAAGGGGGTGGATGAGGTGCGCATGGATGACAGCTGGTTTGCCCGCCTGGCGGCGCTGACCGGGCTGGTCGGCCAGGTGGCCGGAATGATCGGGGTACTGATGGTGGTGGCCGTATTCCTGGTGATCGGCAACAGCGTCCGTCTGAATATTTTTAGCCGCCGCGATACCATCAATGTGATGAAGCTTATCGGTGCGACAGATGGCTTTATTCTGCGTCCGTTTCTCAACGGCGGCGCGCTGCTGGGGTTCTGCGGTGCCCTGCTGTCGTTGATCCTGTCCCAGACCATGGTCTGGCAGCTGGACAGTGCGGTCGCGCGGGTGGCCTCGGTATTTGGCACCACCTTTACCCTGCACGGTCTCAGCTGGGATGAGTGTCTGCTGCTACTGCTGGTCGCGACCATGATTGGCTGGATCGCTGCCTGGCTGGCGACTGTTCAGCATTTACGCCGTTTTACGCCGCAGTAACACGATGTCATATCGCCTTATGCTATACTCTCCCCCCGTTGAGTCCGAGACGGGGGAGAGCCAGTGGCCTGACCCAAACTTGGTTTCCCGCCTGATATGGTTTTATTTCTCCCCCGGCACGTCGAAGCAGCGTATGCTTCTGTGAAGCTACTGTTGCAGATTTGTGCAATAATATCCGCTATAATAGTGAACTTGTGGAATGACTCACGGTCAAATTATTCAGGATCGTGCTAGCCTTTACCGTTTGGACCTTTTGCCCGGCCGAAAGCTGTAACGCACGGACTGTTATCGTATTGAGAGGGTTTGATGACCAAAGAAATGCAAACTTTAACCTTGGTTCCCCAGGGCAGTCTGGAGGCCTACGTGCGGGCTGCCAACGCCTATCCGATGCTGACGGCAGAGGAAGAGCGGGCGCTGGGGGAACGGCTGCATTACAAGGGAGACCTGGATGCAGCCAAACAGCTGATCCTGTCGCACCTGCGCTTTGTGGTTCATGTCGCCCGTAACTACGCTGGCTACGGACTGCCGCAGGCAGATCTGATCCAGGAGGGCAATATCGGCCTGATGAAGGCCGTGCGTCGCTTTAACCCCGAGATGGGGGTGCGCCTGGTATCATTTGCCGTGCACTGGATCAAGGCCGAGATCCATGAATATGTGCTGCGCAACTGGCGTATCGTTAAAGTCGCGACTACAAAGGCTCAGCGTAAGCTGTTCTTTAACCTGCGTAAAACCAAGCAGCGCCTGGGATGGTTTAATCAGGACGAGGTCGAGCTGGTGGCCCGGGAACTGGGCGTGAGCGAGAAGGACGTGCTGGAAATGGAGTCGCGCATGGCCGCTCAGGACATGGCGTTCGACCTGCCCGGTGATGACGAGCAGGAGGGTGCACCGGCAGCGCCGGTGCTGTTCCTGCAGGATAAGTCCTCTGACTTTGCCAATGAGATCGAGGATGACAACTGGGAAAGCCACGCCGCAGATAAGCTGAGCGTCGCCCTGGAGGGGCTGGACGAGCGTAGTCAGCACATCATTCGCGCCCGTTGGCTGGACAGTGACAATAAGGCCACTCTGCAAGAGTTGGCCGATCGCTATGGCGTTTCCGCAGAGCGCGTGCGTCAGCTGGAAAAAAATGCCATGAAGAAGCTGCGTATGGCGATAGAAGCCTGAGCGCGGTAACGGCAGGATAAGGGGCGATGCGACGGCATCGCCTTTTTTGTGTCCGAACGTCGGCATCGCCGCGCCGGGCGTACGATGGAGGATGTATGGACGGCAGCGATCTCAGTGAAGCCGTGGCCCGACAGATAGTTCACCGGGCGATGGAGATTATCGGCCACTCGGTCAACGTGATGGATGCCCGCGGCGTGATCATCGCCTCTGGCGATACGGCCCGCCTGCATCAGCGTCATGAGGGGGCGGTGCTGGTGCTGGCAGAAAATCGCCTCATTGAAATCGATGAGGCGGCGGCCCGTCAGCTGCGCGGCGTGCGCCCCGGGATCAATTTACCGATCACGTTCCACCGACGTCTGGTCGGCGTGGTGGGGATCTCCGGTGCGCCGGGCGAGGTGCGGGCCTATGGCGAGCTGGTGCGTATGGCGGCAGAGCTGATTCTGGAGCAGGCGGCACTGCTGGAGCAGAGCCAGTGGGAGAAACGCTATCGCGAGACCTTGGTACAGCAGCTGATTGCCGACGAGCGCGATGAGGCTCAGCTGGCGGCGACGGCGGCCTATCTGGGCGTTGACGTCGCGCAGCCGCGCATTGCGCTGCTGTTTACGCTGCAGGATGCCCACCATGAGACGCTGCGCGCTCTGCTGGAGGCCCTGACGGCGCTGCACCGCGAGGCGCTGATCGGGGTACAGGGCTTTGCCCAGCTGGTGATGCTGCTGCCCTGCGGCGACGGCGTGATGGAGAGCCCGGCGCTGCGCCGGACGGTGCGTCAGCTGACCCGCGGTATCGCGGCGCGTTTCGCGCTGCATATCTATGTCGGGGGGGCGTTCTCCGGTACCGGTGCTGTCTGCCGCTCCTACCGCAGCGCGCAGGCACTGCAGGCGCTGGCGCGTCGCCATGCCCTGTCCGGGACGGTGATTTATTACCAGGATCATGTGCTGCCGACGCTGCTGGAGCATCTGGCCGGCAGCTGGCAGGCGGATGAGTTGGGGCAGGTGTGGCGGCGGCTACAGCATCAGGATAGCCGCGGGGTGCTGTGCCGTACCCTACGGACATTTTTTGCTCAGAACTGTGAGCTGTCTCAAACCTCAAAACTGCTGCACATTCACGTCAATACCCTGCGCTATCGTCTGCAGCGGATCTCTGATATTACTAATTTAAATATCAACCAGTTACAGAGCGTCATTCAGCTTTATCTCGGTATGCAGCTGCACGGCTAATTTGGTCTTTCCTACAAAAACGGCGCCGATCCACGGCGCGTTTTCTGTCCGTTTCCCCCAAGCTTTTCCCCGCCTATTTTTCATAATGGCTCGGCATCGATGCTCTCCCGCTTGGCAGGAGAGCACTGAGTACCCTTTGCCGCCCTCGGCGGCCATACCGATAAAAATAACAAGAGGAGTCATTCTATGGTGACTGTATCCGCAACGGGGGCGCTGGTGGCGCTGATCGTTGCCATCATTTTGATTTTACGCAAGGTTCCTCCCGCCTACGGTATGATTGCCGGCGCGTTGGCCGGGGGATTGGTCGGCGGGGCCGATCTGGTGCAGACCATTGCCCTGATGATCGGCGGGGCGCAGGGGATCACCAGCGCAGTGCTGCGTATTCTCGGCGCGGGGTACTGATTGAGTCCGGCGCCGCCAGCGCCATCGCCGAGACGATCGTACGCCGCGTCGGCGAGGGGCGGGCGCTGCTGGCGCTGGCGGTGGCTACGCTGCTGCTGACCGCCGTCGGCGTCTTTGTCGATGTGGCGGTGATCACCGTGTCGCCGATTGCCCTGGCTATCGCTCACCGGGCCGACATCTCTAAAATGGCCATTCTGCTGGCGATGGTCGGCGGTGGTAAGGCGGGAAATGTCATGTCGCCAAACCCCAACACCATCGCCGCAGCGGAGGCGTTCAACGTGCCGCTGACCTCCCTGATGTTGGCCGGTATCGTGCCCGGACTGTTCGGCCTGGCTCTGGCTTACCTGCTGGCGCGGCGCCTGCGCGGGCACGGGAGTAAGGTTCAGGCCCATGAGCTGGTGGCCGCCGATCACGCCAGCCAGCCCGGCTTTATGGCCGCGCTGACCGCGCCGCTGGTGGCCATTGTGCTGCTGGCCCTGCGCCCCGTCGCGGGCATCGCCATCGATCCCCTGCTGGCCTTGCCGCTGGGGGGGCTGATCGGACTGCTGGCCATGGGGCAGTGGCGTCACGCCAACCGCTACATGGTCTCCGGGCTATCGCGCATGGCGCCGGTCGCAATTATGCTGCTGGGGACCGGTACGCTGGCCGGCATCATCGCTAACTCCGGATTGAAAACGGTGCTGATCGACGGCTTGGGCGTATCCGGTTTGCCCTCTTATCTGCTGGCGCCGGTCTCCGGCGCGCTGATGTCGATGGCCACCGCGTCTACGACGGCGGGCACCGCCGTGGCCTCCGCCGTCTTTAGCGCCACCCTGCTGGAGATGGGGATCACGGCGCTGGCCGGGGCGGCGATGATCCATGCCGGTGCGACCGTATTTGATCACATGCCGCACGGCAGCTTCTTTCATGCCACCGGCGGCAGCGTCAATATGCAGGTGCATGAGCGCCTGAAGCTGATCCCTTATGAAACCGCGGTCGGTCTGATGATCGCGCTGATTTCCACGCTGATGTTCGGCGTATTCCACCTGGCGGGTTAACGGAGAAGAGAGAGTATGAAAGTTGTGATCGCCCCCGATTCGTTTAAGGAGAGCCTGAGCGCCATGCAGGTGGCACAGGCGATTGAGCAGGGGTTTCGTGAGATCTATCCCGATGCCAACTACCTGCTGTTGCCGATGGCGGACGGCGGCGAGGGCACCGTCGATGCCATGGTGGCGGCGACCGGTGGGCAGCGCATCGCACAGACGGTTACCGGCCCGCTTGGGCAGCCTGTGGCGGCCTTTTTTGGCTGGCTGGGCGACGGCGGAACCGCGGTGATCGAGATGGCGGCCGCTTCCGGTTTGCATCTGGTGCCGCCCGGTCAGCGCGACCCGAGCATCACCACCTCCTACGGTACCGGTGAGCTGATCCTGGCGGCGCTCGATCGCGGCGCACGCCGATTGATCCTGGGGATCGGCGGCAGTGCGACCAACGACGGCGGTGCCGGAATGATGCAGGCGCTGGGCGCCAGGCTCAGCGATGCGCAGGGAGAGGCGCTGGCCTATGGCGGCGGCGCCCTGGGTGAGCTGGCACACATCGATCTGACGGGGCTCGATGCCCGGCTGGCGCAAACCGATATTCTGGTAGCCTGCGATGTCGATAATCCACTGTGCGGCCCGCAGGGGGCATCGGCGGTATTCGGCCCGCAGAAAGGGGCTACGCCGGAGCAGGTGCGTCGTCTGGATACCGCCTTACATCGCTATGGCACGCTGCTGGAGCAGGTCAGCGGCCGATCGGTGCTGAGGGTGGCGGGAAGCGGTGCGGCCGGTGGCATGGGCGCGGCGCTGTGTAGCCTGCTGAATGCCCGTTTGCGTCCCGGCATTGAGATCGTCACCGACGCGCTGGATCTGGCGCAGGCGGTGCAGGGGGCCAGCCTGGTGATCACCGGCGAGGGACGTATCGACAGCCAGACCGTACACGGCAAGACGCCGATCGGTGTGGCGCGGGTAGCGAAGGCCGCCGGCGTGCCGGTCATCGCATTAGCCGGGGGGATGACGCCCGACTATGGCGTGGTGCATGCCCATGGACTGGACGCAGTATTTTCGGTGCTGTGCCGCGTTTCCCCCCTGGAGGAGGTGCTGGCGCAGGCGCACGATAATCTGCGTGTTACGGCGCGCAACGTTGCGGCGGTCTGGCGCGCCGCGCGCGGTTAACGGCGCCAGCCCTCCGGCCGGCGGCTGAAGCCGCAGGCGCGCATAAAGCCGTCCATGATGGCGAGCTGCGCTGGCGGAATATCGCCAAGCGGCAGCTGCCAGGCGTGAATGTCCGGCAGCTGGCGCAGCGTATCCTCCACCAGGTACAGACCGACGCCGCGCCGCCGGGTGACCTCGCGAACTCTCAGATCGTGCAGGGTCGCGATGCCGTTATCCTGCGTCACCTTCACGGCTGCCAGCAGACGATCGTTAAAGCGGGCGACAAACAGCGCACCGCCGTTGTCCAGCCCGCGCTGCCATGCCTGCGGCGTTTGCTGCGGCCAGATTTTTTGCAGATCGCTCAGATCGGCGGCGTTGAGGGTATGCAGACGTTCAATGGTGAGTTTCATGGGCCTTCCATTAGGTGATGGGGAGCGCAGGCAGCGTGCCGTTCATTGTACGGCATTCCCGGCGCCGACGCTGGTGGGCGCGCGTGATACCGTCGGTCCCCTATCTCCCTTTACGCGGCCTCACGCATTGATAATGCTTCCCAGCCTGGCGCCGGGTGTCACGGTCACGCCATCTTTTATTTCATCCTGCGGCTATTTTTCTGTCATATGCACGTGGCATGGCACGCAGTGCAAATAATATTGATTGTAAATCAATATGTTGTGAGTGTGTGAGCGTTTCACCACGGAGAGATGGAATAGTTAACAAGGTAACAGTGATGCTGGCATCGCTGGCGATGCCCCTGACGCTGAGCGGCCCGGGATGGGCGGTCACCGAGCTCCTGTTCTGGCATTCAATGGATGCCGAGCTGGGTGAAAGAGGTGGATAGCTTGGCGGTGCGCTTTCAGGGCTTTGTTTGGTAAGGTCTTCCCCAGTCTGTCAATGCCGGTGTTTCAGGGTTTCTGTCTGCACGGCATTCCTTGCTCGCTACTCTCTTATCGCTTTGATTACGCGATTATTTTTAATATAAAGATGATGCTGATGACCAGGATTTACACGTTGTAGTATGACGCCATCAGGTTCGTCATATAAGAATTCTACCGGAAAACCATACGCTTCTTCTATCATCAGGTAGATATCTATATCAATAGGATAGTGATTTTGGCATATTTTTTCCTTACTGATACCTTGTGTTGAGCATTATATATGTATATTGCAGCACAGGAAGTGAGATTTGTTTCCTCCCAGGAAGGGGGGAGATCTCGTTGTGGTAGGATCAAGACATTATATGTACATGAAGCCATTCTGACTAACCTAGAAGAGCCACTAGATTACTATCTGGCAGATCAGGTGATGAAAAAGGTTAGAAAGAGATTTGTGCAACTGACTGCTAATGTCAGTAGTTATGATGTGACGCTCAAGGATGATGGAGTTCAAATTTATCAATAACTCTAGCAGGAAAATCATTTTGTAAAAATACAAAGCATTACTGAGCACTGTTGTAGTATTTGGCATTCTCTCATCACCAGCAATAGCGACTACAGAGCTAAATGTTGCTGTTGCGGCTAATTCCCCGCCGATGTTGTCAAAATCACCTTCAGGTAAGATTGAAGGGGTTGAGATGGATATTTTTAATGCGTTTTGTAAAAAGAATGATTGTACGCTGAGGGTCAAGGAATACACCTTTGAAGGGATGTTGGGGGCCTTAGCCAGCGGTCAGGCCGATGTAGCCTTTTCAGCAATATCCATTACGCCAAAACGTGAAGCTGTGATGGACTTCTCCAAGCCATACTATGAGAACTCTTGGAATTTGGTAAGCATGACCAGCAGAAATATTAAGATAACTGACTTATCACAACTCAAAAAATATAAAATTGGTTATCCGAGAGGCATGGCCTACTCAGGTCTGATTAAGAGCAAGCTGCAACCAAAAGGTTATTACCAGCTGAGCGACGTGAGGCTTTATCCTTCCTATAGTGAAACCATGCAAGACCTGAAAAATGGTAATATTGACCTTGCTTTTGTTGAAGACCCAGTATTAATCTTTTATAAAAATAAGAAAAATTATCCAATCATCAATAGCTATAGCTTTAAGAGGATGGATTCTCTTGGGTTTGCTTTTAAAAAGAACTCCCCTCTACGTAACCAGTTTAACCAGTTTCTGGATGAAGAAGGACAGGAAAAAATAAATGTTATTGTTGATAAATGGATGAAGTAGCGTCAGGTGCCACATGAACTGGACTGAACTGGTTAATGTTGTTTTACAACTGTCACAGGGAGTCATCACTACGACTCTAGTTACGGTCAGCTGTTTTATTACTGGTATGGTGGTGGCACTTTTGCTAACTGGCATACGGCAATTGGAGTTGCCAGGTGTTAGGCACTTACTTGATAGCTGTGTCTTTATATTTCGTAGTGTGCCAGTACTAGTACTAGTACTGGTTTTTCTGGTTTACTTCGGCCTACCTAACCTTGGCTGGAGTGTTTCAGCTATGATAGCGATCAATTTGAGCCTTGGCCTGATTGCTGCCGCTTTTTTGTCAGAGGTATTTCGTGGAGCCCTGAATGCGGTAGACCGAACTGAACTACTGGCAGCTAAATCGATGGGGTTGGGGCGTTTGCAGATTTTCTTCAATATAGAGGCTCCACAGATGATTCGTTTTTCCTTTCCAGGTGTGGTTAATGAGTTTAGTACCGTACTAAAGAACTCGGCATTTGCCTACACAATTGGTATTTCAGAAATTATGCGTCAGGCCATGGCTTTGACCTCAACTACCAACTTGGGTGTGCTTGTCTATGTCATAGTTGGTTTTTTGTATTTCTGTATTTACAAGGTGATTTTGTTTTTAATGGGACTGGTTGAGCATCGAATAGCTATTTAACTTAACACCTTGATATTTTTCTGGAGTGATGGAATGTCTTTAATTTCAATTCGTAATCTTGTAAAAAAATACGAAGAGAATTATGTGCTGGCAGGTATCGATCTTGATATTGAGAGTGGTGAAGTCAAGGTAATCATGGGGCCTTCTGGCTGCGGTAAGACGACACTGATCATGTGTCTTAACCGTCTGGTTGAGCCTGATTCTGGAGATATTTATATTCATGGGGAAAATATCATGGCCCCTGGAGTTGATATTCAACAATTACGAAAAAAATTTGGCTTTGTATTTCAAAGCTTTGCTCTATATCGCCATTTAACAGTGCGAGAAAATATTACTCTTGGATTACGGAAATTATGCGGCATGAGTCGGCAGCAAGCCAGTGAGCGGGCGATGCATGAGCTTGCACGCTTTGAAATGGCTGTGCATGCCGAGAAGTTGCCAAAACAGTTGTCTGGTGGGCAAAAGCAACGGGTTGCCTTGGCTAGGGCTTTGTCTATGGATCCTGAAATACTGATTTTTGATGAACCGACTTCAGCCTTGGATCCAATCATGACCCGAGAAGTCGCATCATTGATAAATAGACTACATGGCGGTGTTACCCTGGTTTGTGTGACCCACGATGTACTGTTAGCAGAACAGATTTCAGACAAGGTGACCTTTCTCGACAAAGGCATGGTACGGGCACAGGGTAGTATTCAGGCCTTGAAACAGCAGCAGCAGGAATCGATACGTGATTTCTTTGGGCGTTACGGTAATGTTTAATCAATGGATGAGTTTTCAGTCGGATCTTATAGATCAATTCCCTTTGATTCTGGATGGGCTATGGCACACACTGATGCTGGCCGGAGTTGTATCTATCACTGGGCTCTTGGGGGGGATGTTGTTACTGTATATGAAAATTAGTCGGCGAAAATGGTTGATTCGCAGTGTCGATGGTTACATTTCATTTTTTGTCGGTACTCCACTCATCGTACTATTATTTGTTGTCTACTATGGCTTGCCGAACTACGGTGTTCATTTATCGTCGTTTGCGGTGGCAGTACTAGGTTTTACCCTGAATGTATCAGCCTATAATGCATCTTATCTGTACTCAGCTTGGCTGGGACTGGATGAAGCAGAACTGCGGGCTGCTCGGGCGCAGGGTTTTACTGATTTACAGGTCTATTGGCATATTGTTTTACCACAAGTCTTTAGTCGTTCAACACCATCCCTGACCAATCAGGTGATCGCTAATCTTAAAGATAGCTCTTATGCGTTTCTGATTGGCTTTATTGATTTTTTTTCACGGATTCAGGAGGTAGCATCCACAAATTTTCAGTTCTTTCATGCCTATTTATTTGCAGCGCTGTCCTACATAGCCATGGTTTCGGTGATTGTGCTATCTGCTCGCCAGCTAGAAAAGAGGGGTATACCGTCGAGAGGCTGACCAACACTACGGAAGTATCCATGATATAGGAGCTCGACGAAAGAAGCCTTGAAAACTTTTCATATTCGTCATTTTATAAGTAAAAGCGTGTTGCTACTCTGTAGATATCTGCCACTTTCTGGAAAGCCTGCTTTTGTTTCCGTCAGATAGCCACTTGTCTATAGTTTTAAGAAGATACTTATTATCCTTCGCCATCATATAAACTTTATTGCTTACTGTTCCTGGTAAAATGTTCATAATTGATACACAGAAGATGCCAGGCTCATTGTTCTGGTAATAGTTACCCTCGAGTAAATCGGTAAACATGATATCAGCGCTGCGCTCACGGATCCGCTGCAAACTGGCGGTATTGTCTCTTTCACGAATAACCTTCGCATGCCTGATGTGTATGTCAACATAGTCCTGATTTGTGCCTCCCGGATTAACAACAACCCGGACTTCTGTATGGTCTATATCCTCAAGGGATTTGAAGTCATTAACCCTGTTGCACTGTGTCAGTGCTATTTTCCCATTTTTAAGAACAGGAGAGGAAAGTGCGAACTTTTCTCTTCTATCGGGGGTTTCAGTGACCCCTCCCATCGCAATATCAAACTTGTCAGCAGCCAGATCCGCTGATAACGTAGGCCAGCTACTCAGCACAAAACGGATATTGAGGTGCAACGCCTGGCCCAGTGAATGCGCCATATCAATATCAAAACCAACCAGATGCCCTTGCTTGTCGTGAAATGCAAGAGGAGCATAGTCACCAGGTACTCCCACACGTAACTCTCCACTCTGTTTAATATCCTGCCATCCTTTTGCCGTTGCGGAATGAATACCTGAAAGTGATAACAGAATCGTCAACCAAAAATGTATTTTTTTCATTTTCTCTCTCGATGTTTAGTCAATGTTTAAAACTATGGCTGCGAATAAAATATCCTTCCTGCCATTGCCACGGGAGAGTGTCCTATAGGCCGTCGGACGGGATATCGAAAATAACTCAGCCAGATCGCTGATAGAGTATTGTCCGACTTCATTCATCCGGCATAGCTCTTTTTGTTGTTTACCCGACAGTTTTTGCCGCATTCCCCGAAGATTTCCTTTTGCCCGGCAATGGACATCCCTTCACGGGTGCATAGCCGTATCAGATCGCCTTCAAACTCAGCTAACGTGGCCAGTACGTTGAAGAATATTTTCCCCATTGGGTCTGCGGGATCATAGAGGCTACCCAACGCCAACTTCACTCCCTTGGCTTACAGTGCGTCGGCTACCTGACGCGCATCAGGAAGCGGGCGGGCCAGGCAATTAAGTTTTGGTACTATCAGTGTGTCACTATTATGAACGGCGGCTAGCGCCTGATTGGTAAATCCTTTATCGGTGTAAATCCGGTCTGGGGATACACCGAGTTTCACCAGTGCTTCCTGTTGGTTGAGTACCGAGTATAGCCAACCCGTATTTCAGTCATAAAGTTTACGTTTAAGATGTCATGAAATAGATTAATATCGTACCAGTTATATGAGACAACGCCAGCAGTAATTTTTCCGAAGGTTCAAAAAATCATTTTACAGTCCGTTGAGCGATCTTCTTACGGACACGACTCATGAGGTCAGGATGACAGATCGTGATCAAGCAGTAGGCTGGCTGTTTTAAACAGTGTAGAGCAGGAAGCGCTGTATGGTCTCCCTGATTTCGAGGATGCACAGCGACTGGAGTGACCCTACCCCAAAATCCTGCGCCATTCAGAAACAGAATTCCGGCATGATAAACACTCCCTTGAACGGAGGTGGTGCCGATGAAAAAGTTACGATTCACCGAAGAGCAGATTATCTTTGCCCTGAATCTGAATAGCCACGGATAATCTAACTAACTGATCCTAATACCGCTACACTTTAACCAGTCTATGTTCCCCTCCGGGGAATGGGCTGACGGTATCCATAAAATGACGAACCTTTTTTAACAGTTGCCACATTGAACGGCACTGGTGATTTCGGGTTATTGTCTCATGAAGCGCCTGCCACAACTGTTCGATATGATTGACCCACGGCGAGTAAATCGGCTGGTAAATCACCTTGAACGTTGGGTTTGCTTTCAGCCAGCGCAATGTTTCACAGCTTTTGTGAATGATGTAATTATCGACAATGAGCATAATCGTTTTTGCCCGCCGGCATGTCGCCTTCAGATTTTTTAATTGTTTGATAAATAAGGATGAATATTTACTGTTTCCACTAACGTAGCTGACTTTACCCGTACCACTGTGCAGTGCGCCGGCAAGAGAGTACTTTTCATCCTGGCCCGGAGTGACGATGCGCTTTTGCTGCCCGCGTAGCTGCCAGTCAGCGCCGATTTTGGGATTGAGGTGGATATCCACTTCATCTTCGTAAAACACAGGGTATTCTGTGGTACAACTGGCTAACGCCACATTAATCGCTGCCATTTTTTCTTCCTTATTTGGGTCCCCGATACGCAGTGTTGGTGCTGCTCTGCGCCATACCAGTCCGGCTGCAGCGGCCGCTGCCAGCGCTGGCCGGCCGATCGCTGACGCTCGGGATCCGTCCTGAACACCTGCGGCGCGTCAGCGCGGCACAGGGCGAGACGGGGAATGCGCTGACCATTGACACACTGGAGCTGCTGGGTGCCGACAACCTGGCGCACGGGCGCACGGGCGCACGGGCGCACGGGCGCTGGGGTGCTCAGGGCGTCACCGTGCGTTTACCCTATCAGGTGGTGCCGGCCATCGGCAGCGTATTGCAGCTGGTGCTGCCGCAGGATAACCTGCATTTCTTTGAACCTGGCGACGGGCGGCGTATCGTGCTGCCCGCAGAGGAATCACCATCATGAGTCACTGGCCTTATCCGGCCATCGTCGCCCACCGCGGCGGCGGCAAACTGGCGCCGGAGAATACCCTGGCAGCAATCGATGTGGGGGCCAGCCATGGCCATACCATGATTGAGTTCGATACGAAGCTGAGTGCCGACGGGCAGATCTTTTTACTGCATGACGATACGCTGGAACGAACCACCAATGGCTGGGGCGTGGCGGGGGAGCAGCCCTGGGAGCGGCTGGTGTGCCTGGATGCAGGGGGGGGATTCGGCCGTCGCTTTGCCGGTGAGCCGCTGCCGTTGCTGAGCCAGGTCGCCGAGCGCTGCCGGCAGCATGGCATGATGGCCAATATCGAGATCAAGCCTACCCACGGCTGCGATATTGAAACCGGGCGGGCGGTGGCGCTGGCCGCCGCTGCTCTGTGGCAGGATACCGCGGTGCTGCCGCTGCTGTCCTCTTTCTCGCAACCGGCGCTGTCCGAGGCTCAGCGCGTTGCGCCGCAGCTGCCGCGTGGGCTGTTGCTGGAGGCGTGGGACGACGAGTGGCAGGCGCTGACCCATGCGCTGGGCTGCGTCGCGCTGCATATCGATCACCATGCCCTGAACGCCGAACGCGTGGCGGCGATCCGCCACGCCGGGCTGCATATCCTGGTGTATACGGTGAATCAGCCGCAGCGGGCGCGCGAGCTGCTCAACTGGGGCGTCGACAGCATCTGTACCGATCGCATCGACCTTATCGGCCCTGACTTCGCCAAACGCTGAGGAGGACGGTGCCCAGTGGCGGCGACTACTGCGCGCGCGGTGAGTTCGGTGCTGGCGTTACGCCCTGCTGGCTTTGCCACAGCGGATCGTTGCGCTGCATACGCTGATTCAGCTGCTGAATCTGCTGTGCTTGCGCGTCGCGCTGGATCTGCGTTTGGGTGTTGCGCAGACTCTGCTGAGCGGCACTGTTACGCTGTTGCTGAAACTGCTGCTGCTGCTGCTGGATCATCTGTTGCTGCTGCTGCATCAGGGTGCTATCGGCATGGGCGGACAAGAGAGGGCCGCCCAGCAGGCCCAGGGTGAGGGCGATGTATCTCATGGAAACGTCTCCGTCACGGCGGCACCGCCGGTATGGTCGTGCCTCTGCGCCAGTATAATCAACGGCGCGGCAGGGCGCGTGGCGTAAAGTGGGATAGTGGTGGGGGATTTTGTCCACAGTCCGGCCGATCGCGCTTTTTGTGCTTGCTTTTTAATGTAAAAGCCGCAATCTCTGGAGGAGCCAGCGAGCCTGCCCAGACTCGTCTTTGGCGGGTGTTCATGTACCGTTGTCGTATTCTGCATTTAACAAAATAGTTACAATGCGTCTCTTTTTGGGAGAGGTAGAGTATGGAGCAGTTTGAGACGATCGCCGTCGCGCAGGCGCAGCAGATGCTGGCGCAAGGGCAGGCGCTGTTGCTGGATATCCGGGATGCGCAGAGCTATGCCGCCGGACACGTGCCCGGTGCGCTGCATCTGACGGATGCGACGCTGCCTGCGCTGATGCGGCAGCATGACGGTGTTCAGCCGGTGATGGTGATGTGCTACCACGGCAATAGCAGCCGCGGCGCGGCACAGTATCTGCTGCACCAGGGGTTTGATGAGGTTTACAGTATTGATGGCGGCTTTGACGCCTGGCAACGGGCTTACCCTGAAGAGGTGGCCCGCGGCGGCGACTGAGGCACGTACCGTCAGCGGTTATCGATATAAGCAGGTATTCATGGTTCGTGTGATCACATTGCCCAACCCGCGTTTGGCACAGGCATTTATTGACTATATGGCGACACAGGGTGTGCGTCTGGAGGCGGAGAGCGGGTCGCAGGGCGTAGCCCTGTGGCTGGCGGATGATAGCCGTTTGGCGCAGGTCGAGCAGGAGCTGCAGCGTTTTTTGCAGGCGCCACAGCACCCGCGCTATCAGGCCGCCAGCTGGCAAAGCGGCTCGACCCACAGCGGGCTGCGCTATGCCCGTTTCGGCTACCTGCGCAGCTTTGCCCGCCAGAGCGGCCCGTTGACGATCGGGGTGACGCTGCTGTGCATCCTGGTGTATCTGCTGCAGCTGGCGCTGGGCGATGGCGCGGTGATGGCCTATCTGGCCTGGCCCGCGGATGCGGCGCAGCACTATCAGCTGTGGCGCTACTTCACACCGGCGTTGCTGCACTTTTCACCGCTGCACATCATTTTCAACCTGATGTGGTGGTGGTATTTGGGCGGTCAGGTTGAGAAGCGTCTAGGGGCCGCCAAGCTGGCGCAGATAGCGCTGGTTTCCGCGCTGATGAGCGCCTGGGCACAGTCGCTGTTCAGCGGGATTTTCTTCGGCGGTCTGTCCGGTGTCGTGTATGCCCTGATGGGCTATGTCTGGTGGTGCGGCGAACGTGCACCGCAGTTTGGCGTCGCCATGCCGCGCGGCCTGATGCTGTTTTCGCTGCTGTGGCTGGTGGCCGGCTATTTCAACTGGTTTGGCCTGGCGATTGCCAATGCCGCTCATGCCGGTGGCCTGGTAATAGGCCTGCTGATGGCGTTCTGGGATATGCGCCATTTCCGCCGACAGTGAGGCTCCCGCCCGCTGTTCCGTTTTAATGCTGCCGGGAGAGCCGGTAAACGCAGGGGAATTTACGTGAAACAAACGCAGCGCCATGAAGCGATTATCGATCTGGTCCGTCAGCGGGGCTATGTCAGCACCGAGGAGCTGGTCGAACACTTCGACGTGAGTCCGCAGACCATCCGCCGCGATCTGAATGACCTGGCTGAACAGAATAAGATCCACCGCCATCACGGCGGCGCTGCGATGCCATCGAGTTCTGTCAACGCAGCCTATCACGATCGCAAGGGAATGTGGTCGGAAGAGAAGGCGCGTATTGCCCGGCAGGTCGCCAGCATGATCCCCGATGGCGCCACCCTGTTCATCGACATCGGTACTACGCCAGAGGCCGTTGCCTATGCCCTGCTAAACCATCATAACCTGCGGGTGGTGACCAATAACCTCAACGTGGCCAGCTTGCTGATGGTGAAAGAGGATTTTCGCCTGATCTTGGCCGGTGGTGAAGTCCGCACCCGCGATGGCGGCATCGTCGGCGAGGCGACGCTCGACTTTATCTCTCAGTTCCGCCTGGACTACGGTATCCTTGGCATCAGCGGTATCGATATGGACGGATCTCTGTTGGAGTTTGATTATCACGAGGTGCGCACCAAGCGGGCGATCATTGAGAATTCCCGCTGCGTGATGCTGGTAACGGATCACTCCAAATTTGGCCGTAACGCGATGGTGAATCTGGGGAGCATGGAGCTGGTGGACTATCTGTTTACCGATCAGCCGCCGCCGCAGGGACTGCAAAAAGTGATCGAACAGCACAGTGTTCAGCTGGAGATCTGCTAGGAGATCTCCCGTCACGACGTATGGCGTCGACGCTGATCCCATTCCCCCTCCGCCCGCAATGGGACGCTATCGGCGCCCCATTGACCGACCCCTGCGCCACCCCTTTTGCACTCATCTGCCTTTGCGCCTGTTGGGCGGCCCGATGCGGGAATCGGTTTGCTATTATCCACACCATATGTAATGACAATATCAACTTTGTGTTATCTGCGTTGCATTGATGTGTTTTTATTTGGTCAACTGATGGTGTATTTGTTGCTTATCGCATATCATAATGCTCGAAATCGAACATTGTGGCGTGTGGCAGAGAGCGGGAGGAGTCGTGGACATCAAAGACGTAATCGTCATCGGTGGCGGTATTAACGGTGCGGGTATCGCAGCCGATGCTGCCGGTCGCGGGCTATCGGTTCTGATGTTGGAGGCGCGCGACCTCGCCTGCGCCACTTCGTCGGCCAGCTCGAAGCTGATCCATGGGGGCCTGCGCTATCTCGAACACTATGAGTTTCGATTGGTGAGCGAGGCTTTGGCGGAGCGTGAGGTGCTGCTGAAGATGGCGCCGCACATCGCCTTTCCGCTGCGCTTTCGCCTGCCGCATCAGCCGTATTTACGCCCGGCCTGGATGATCCGCGCGGGCCTGTTTCTGTATGATCATCTCGGTAAACGCACCAGCCTGCCGGGCAGCTGCGCCCTGCGCTTCGGCGCCAGCTCAGTGCTGAAGCCCAGCCTGACGCGTGGCTTTGAGTACTCCGACTGCTGGGTGGACGATGCCCGCTTGGTGGTGCTCAACGCAATGGCGGTGGTGGAGCGCGGCGGTGAGGTGCGCACGCGCACCGAGGTGACCCGCGCCTGGCGTGAGGAGGGCATATGGGTGGTGGAGGCGTGCGACATCGACAGCGGGGAGACGCTGACCTGGCGCGCCCGTAGTCTGGTCAATGCCACCGGCCCGTGGGTCAAGCAGTTGTTTGATGACGGACTGCAGCTCAAGTCCCCCTACGGTATCCGGCTGATCAAGGGGAGCCATATCGTGGTTCCGCGGGTGCATGACCAACCGCAGGCGTATATTTTGCAAAATGAGGATCAGCGCATCGTCTTCGTGATCCCGTGGCTGGATACGTTCTCCATCATCGGCACCACCGATGTGGAGTATCACGGCGATCCGCGCGCGGTGCAGATTGACGAGGGCGAAATAGACTATCTGCTTCAGGTCTACAATCGCCACTTTGTGCGCCAGCTGAATCGGCAAGATATCGTCTGGACCTACGCTGGGGTGCGCCCGCTGTGCGACGACGAGTCGGATTCGCCGCAGGCGATCACCCGTGACTATACGCTGGATATTCACGATAGGGACGGTGTGGCGCCGCTGCTGTCGGTCTTCGGCGGTAAGCTGACCACCTATCGTAAGCTGGCGGAGCATGCGCTGGAGAAGCTGCGTCCCTACTATCCGCACTGCGGCGATGCCTGGACCAGGGGGGCGGTGCTGCCCGGCGGGGAGATGGGTTGCGATCGGGACAGCTATGCCGTCGCGCTGCGTCAGCGCCACGACTGGCTGCCTCAGGCGCTGGCGCGCCGCTATGCTCATACCTACGGCGCGCGCAGTGAGCGGTTAATCGGCTCTGCGGCGTCACTGGCCGGTTTAGGCGAACACTTCGGCCATGGGCTGTATGCGGCGGAGCTCGACTATCTGGCGGCGCACGAGTGGGTCGCGACGGCAGAGGATGCCCTGTGGCGCCGCACCAAGCTGGGGATGTGGCTGGATGACGCTCAGCGTCAGCGGGTGGCCGAGTGGCTGGCGGCCCGGCGCCCGGCGGCGGAGACATCGTCGTCTTCCTGAAAATAGCCAAGGCCCCCTGCGGGAGGCCTTGGCTCGCTGGGCCACTCAGAGCTTGACCGGTTTGATCTGCCAGATCTCGTCGGCATACTCACGAATGGTGCGGTCTGACGAGAAATACCCCATGTTGGCGATATTCTGCAGCGCCTTACGCGCCCACTCGTCGGGGTGGGCGTACACCTCATCCACCTGATCCTGCATATCGACATAGCTGCGGTAGTCCGCCAGCAGCTGATAGTGATCGCCAAAGTTAATCAGCGCATCAAACAGACTGGCGTAGCGCCGCGGCTCCTCTGGGCAAAACAGCCCGGAGGCTATCTGGTTCAGCACCTGGTTCAACTCCGGATCGCGCTCGTAGTAGTCGCGTGGGTTATAGCCGTTACGCCGCAGCGCCTCCACCTCCCCGGTAGTATTGCCGAAGATAAATATATTTGCGGCGCCGACCTGCTCGCGGATCTCAACGTTGGCGCCGTCCAGGGTACCGATAGTCAGCGCGCCGTTAAGGGCGAACTTCATATTGCTGGTGCCGGAGGCCTCGGTGCCGGCGGTCGAGATCTGCTCTGACAGATCGGCCGCTGGAATGATCAGCTGCGCCAGGCTGACGCTGTAGTTGGGGATGAAAACGACCTTCAGCTGACCGCCCAGCCGCTCGTCGGCGTTGATCACCCTGGCGACGTCGTTGATCAGGCGGATGATCAGCTTGGCATTGTAGTAGGCGGAGGCCGCCTTACCGGCGAAGATTTTCACCCGTGGCACCCGCTCCGCGTCCGGCTCCTGCAGGATACGGTTATACAGCGTAATGATGTGCAGCACGTTGAGCAGCTGGCGCTTATATTCGTGAATGCGTTTGACCTGGACGTCAAACAGCGCCTTGGGATTAATCACCGTATTCAGGTGTTGTGCGACGTACATCGCCAGCTGGCGTTTATTGTGTTGCTTGGCCAGTTGAATTTCGCGGATAAAGGTGGGGTAGTCGGCGTGCGGTAGCAGCTCGCTGAGCATGCTCAGATCGGTGCGCCAGCGCTGCCCGATAGCGCCGTCCAGCACCTTTGACAGGGACTGATTGGCCAGCGCCAGCCAGCGACGGGGGGTTATCCCGTTGGTTTTGTTACAGAAGCGCCCAGGGAACAGGCGGGCGAAGTCGGCGAACAGTGAGGTCACCATCAGCTCTGAGTGCAGCTTGGAGACGCCGTTGACCTTGTGGCTGGCAACCACCGCCAGCCAGGCCATACGCACCTGACGGCCGTTGCTCTCATCGATGATCGACACCCGGCGCAGCAGGGCATCGTCGTCGGGGTAGGCGCTCTGCACCTCCTTGAGAAAGTGGTCGTTGATCTCAAAAATGATCTGCAGATGGCGCGGCAGAATACGTCCCAGCATATCCACCGGCCAGGTTTCCAGCGCCTCGCTCATCAGGGTGTGGTTGGTATAGGAGAAGATCTGCATGACGGCCTGCCAGGACTGCTCCCAGTCGTAGTGATGCTCGTCGATCAGCAGGCGCATCAGCTCCGGAATGGAGAGCACCGGATGGGTGTCATTCAGGTGGATGGCCACCTTGTCTGCCAGGTTATCCAGCCGATGGTGGGTGAGCAGATGACGGCTGATGATGTCCTGCACTGTCGCCGAGACCAGAAAGTACTCCTGGCGCAGACGCAGCTCGCGCCCGCAGTAGGTCGAGTCGTCCGGGTAGAGTACACGCGATACGTTTTCCGAATGGTTTTTATCCTCAACGGCGGCAAAGTAATCGCCCTGGTTGAATTTACCCAGGTTAATCTCGCTGCTGGCACGCGCCGACCACAGACGCAGGGTATTGGTCGTGCAGATATCAAAGCCGGGGATTATCTGATCGTAGGCCAGCGCCAGAACCTCTTCGGTCTCCAGCCAGCGGCTGCGGTTGCCCTCCTGCTGGATGCGGCCGCCAAAGCGAACCCGGTAGCGGGTATTGTGGCGGACGAACTCCCAGGCGTTACCATACTCCAGCCAGTTGTCCGGTGATTCGGCCTGCCGCCCGTTGACGATATTCTGTTTGAACATGCCATATTCATAGCGGATGCCATAGCCGTTGGCCGGCAGCCCCTGGGTCGCCATCGAATCCAGGAAGCAGGCCGCCAGTCGCCCCAGACCGCCGTTGCCAAGCCCCGGGTCCAGCTCCTCGTTCAGCAGCTCATCCAGATCGATGCCCATTTCATCGAGTGCTTTTTTGGTTTCGTCATACACGCCGATAGCCATCAGGGCGTTGGAGAGGGTGCGTCCCAGCAGGAACTCCATCGAAAGGTAGTAGACCTGGCGCAGATCCTGCGAGTATTGGGCGCGAACCGAGCGCAGCCAGCATTCAACGATACGGTCGCGAACGGCGAACAGGGTCGCATTCAGCCAGTCGTGCTGGTTGGCGACGGAGGGATCCTTGCCGACGGTAAACATCAGCTTATAGGCAATAGAGTGTTTGAGCGCCTCAACGCTGATCACGGGGGACGTATAGTTAAAGGGTGAGTTAATCATGACAGCTCCCGATCCTCGGTGCCGGGCCATGCCCGGTTATGGTAGTACGGCGTTGGCCCCTGCGCATATCCATGTGCTGCCAGGGGTTGTTCCGCCAGAGGGCCGACCTGCGCCGGCCTGCATCGTATGGCCGCGTAGGCACTGCCTACAGTAGTCGGCGGTACAGCGCCAGATAGTGTTCGGCGGCCAGATCCCAGCCGAATGACTGCGCCATTGCCTGCCGTTGCACGTAGCGCCACAGGGTTGGACGGCCCCACAATACCAGCGCCCGACGGATAGCGCGGGCGAGGTCAGCGGCGTTGGCGTCATGAAAGACAAAGCCGGTGGCGCTGCCGTCGGCCAGATTTTCCAGCGCGCAGTCGTTGACCGTGTCGGCCAGGCCGCCGGTGTGACGCACCAGCGGCAGAGAGCCGTATTTAAGGCCGTACAGCTGGGTCAGCCCACAGGGCTCAAAGCGGCTTGGTACCACGATCACGTCGGCACCGGCCATGATGCGGTGCGAGAAGGCCTCGTGGTAGCCGATCTGGACACCAACCTGGCCGGGGTGCTCCGCGGCGACAGCCAGAAACGCCTCCTGCAGCTGGGCATCGCCGGCGCCGAGCAGTGCCAGCTGAGCGCCGCCCTCCAGTAGCGTAGGCAGCGCCGCCAGTAGCAGATCAAGCCCTTTCTGATCGGTGAGGCGGCTGACCACGGCGAACAGCGGTTTGTCAGCGTTAACCTCCAGCCCCATGGCCGTCTGCAGGTGCAGTTTGTTCTCGGCCTTATCGCGCAGCGTCTCCCGTCGGTAGGTGCGGGCGATCAGTGCGTCGCTGGCCGGGTTCCAAATGGTATCGTCCACGCCGTTGAGTATCCCGCTCAGGGTGCCCTCCCGGGCGCGCCACTGCAACAGCCCTTCCATGCCATAGGCAAACTCGGGGTGCGTTATCTCCTGCGCATAGGTTGGGCTGACGGTGGTGACGTGGTCGGCATAGTACAGGCCGGCCTTCATGAAGGAGATTTGGCCGTGAAACTCCAGTCCGTAAATTTGGAAGAAGTGATGGGGCAGGGCCAACTCATCCAGATGGCGGGCGTTGAACAGCCCCTGATAGGCCAGATTGTGAACGGTGAAGACCGAGCGGGCAGGGTTGCCGCGCGCCGCCAGGTAGGCACACGCCAGACCGGCATGCCAGTCGTGGGCGTGCACCACCTGCGGACGCCAGAAGGGATCGCAGTTACAGGCCAACTCGGCAGCGATCCAGCCGAGCAGCGCAAAGCGCAGGTGGTTATCTCCATAGGCGTTCTGCCACTGATCGTGGTAGGGGCTACCGGGGCGCTGATACAGATGGGGCGCGTCGATCAGGTAGACTCCGACGCCGCGGTAGACGCCGTAGCGCAGGGTTACCCGTCCGGCGAAGGTGTCCAGGGTGGCCACTTCATCGCTGTCCGGGAGCCCGGCACAGATGGCCGGGAACCCCGGCACCAGTACGCGTACGTTGGCACCCTGGGCTATCTGGGCGGAGGGCATTGCGCCGACCACATCGGCCAGACCGCCGGTTTTCAGCAGCGGGAAAAGTTCAGAACACACGTGTAAGACGTACATTATTGCTCCTGTGCCCGCGGCCGGTCAGACCGCAGGGGTGATTACAGACGCGCAAGCATTTCACGCGTTACCAATACGATGCCGCTTTCTGAACGGTAAAAACGGCGGCTGTCCTCTTCGGCGTTTTCACCGATGACCATGCCCTCCGGCAGATGGCAGGCGCGATCGACGATGCAGCGCCGCAGCCGACAGGAGCGTCCGATATAGACATCCGGCAGCAGCACGGAGGAGTCGATGGTGCAGAAGGAGTTGATGCGAACGCGCGGGAACAGCACGGAGTGCACCACGACCGAGCCGGAGATGATGCAGCCACCGGAGACCAGCGAGTTCATGGTCATGCCGTGGCTACCCGAGCGGTCCTGAACAAACTTGGCTGGCGGCAGGGATTCCATATGGGTACGGATCGGCCAATGGTTATCGTACATATCCAGCTCCGGGGTGACCGACGCCAGATCGAGGTTGGCCCGCCAGTAGGCGTCCAGAGTACCGACATCGCGCCAGTAGGGCGGGGTATCGGCGTTCCCGCTGGTGACGCAGGAGAGCGTAAACGGGTGCGCCCAGGCTCGGCCCTGTGCGGTGGCCTTGGGGATCAGATCCTGGCCGAAGTCGTGGCAGGAGCCAGGGGTATGGATATCCTCCTCCAGCAGCTGGAACAGGTAGTTGGCGTTGAACACATAGATCCCCATGCTGGCCAGGGACATTTCGGGATCACCCGGCATGCCTGGCGGTTGGGCCGGTTTTTCTAAAAAATTAAGGATGCGGTGATCGTCGCTGACCTCCATCACCCCAAAGGCGTTGGCCTCGGCACGTGGCACCGGGATACAGGCGACGGTGCAGCCTGCGCCGTTTTCCACGTGGTCGAGCAGCATGCGCGAGTAGTCCATCTTGTAAATATGATCACCGGCCAGGATCACCACGTAGTCCGCCTGATAACGGCGGATGATGTCCAGGTTTTGGTAGACGGCGTCGGCGGTACCGCGATACCAGGTTTCCGAGGCATCGCGCTGCTGGGCCGGCAGCAGATCGACAAACTCGTTCATGGATTCATTGAGGATCGACCAGCCGCGCTGAATATGCTGTACCAGTGTGTGGGAGTGGTATTGGGTGATCACTCCGATACGCCGAATACCGGAGTTGATACAGTTAGAGAGTGCAAAGTCGATGATGCGGAACTTCCCGCCAAAGTGGACCGCCGGTTTGGCGCGGGTTTTGGTGAGATCTTTCAGGCGCGAGCCACGGCCACCGGCCAGGATCAGCGCAACGGACTGCTGCGGCAGCTGGCGGGCCAACATCAGTTTATTTTGATTGTCTGATTTCACCATTTCCGACTCCTTATAAAAGGCCGCTCACACCGTCAGGGGCGCAGCGTCAGCGCGCTAAATGCGCATAAAGAGACAGCAGCTGCGTGCCGCAAGATGCTGGTATCCGCCCTGCATGTCTTCCCGTAATACGGCAAACGGCGGCGGAATATGCCAGTCGCCCGGCGGCAGGACGATCGCCTGCGCCTGTGGCCCGCCGTTGATCACTAATAGCCACTGCTCCGCCATCTGGATCTGCAGCGCTACGGGGGGTACCGCCTGCCACTGAGCCTCCGTCATGGGTTGGGCATCGGCATTCAGCCAGCGTACGCTGCCATCGTTCTCGTTCCACCAGCGATTGTCGGTCAGTGCAGCGATACGGCGGCGCAGGTGGATCAGCTGAGCGGTAAACTGCAGCAGCCCCTCGTCGGCCTGGCTCCAGTCGAGCCAGGTGATAGGGTTATCCTGGCAGTAGGCGTTATTGTTGCCCTGCTGGCTATGGCCGATCTCATCCCCGGCCAGCAGCATTGGCGTCCCCTGCGCCAGCAGCAGCGTGGTGAGCAGCGACCGGGCGCTGGCCTGGCGCCGCGCGTGGATCTCATCCTCGGCGTCAATACCTTCTACGCCATGATTGTGGCTGTAATTGTGGGTATTACCGTCGCGGTTGTTCTCCCCGTTGGCCCGGTTATGACGCTGGCTGTAGCTGAGCAGGTCGCGCAGGGTAAATCCGTCGTGGCAGGTAATATGGTTAATACTGGAGGAGGGCGTGCGGCCGTGATGACGAAACAGGTCGCTGGAGGCGGCGAAACGGGTGGCAAAGAGACCGTTGGGCAGATCGCTCTGCAGCCAGAAACGGCGCATGTCATCGCGGAAGCGATCGTTCCACTCGGCGAAGTATTGGGGGAAATGACCCAGTTGGTAGCCGTTCGGACCGATATCCCAGGGCTCTGCAATAAATTTAACCCGCGCCAGCACCGGATCCTGGGCGATGGCGATAAACAGGGGGGAGTGGCGGACAAAGTCCGGCGTCCGCCCCAGTACCGTCCCCAGATCGAAGCGGAACCCATCAACGTGGCAGGTCTCCACCCAGTAGCGCAGGCAATCCATGACCCACTGCACGCTGTGGGTCTTGGTCAGTCGCAGGGTATTGCCGCAGCCGCTCCAGTTTTCCAATGCACCCTGCCCGTTGCACCAGTAGTAGCTGCGGTTGTCGATGCCGCGCAGCGAGACCAGCGGCCCGTGTTCGTCCAGCTCCGCGGTGTGGTTAAACACCACGTCGAGTATCACCTCGATCCCCGCACGGTGCAGGGCATTGACGGCAGCGCAGAATTCGCTCAGTGGCGTGGTACCGGGGCGCCCGGAGTGGTATCGCGGTTCAATGGCGAAAGGGGCCAGTACGTTGTACCCCCAGTAGTTGCTTAGCCCCAGTCGCTGTAAACGGGGCTCATCCGCATGTAGCTGGATGGGAAGCAGCTCCAGGGCGGTGATCCCCAGACGGGCGTAATGCTCCAGCATGACAGGGTGGGCCAGTGCTGCGTAGCTGCCGCGCAGATCCGGTGGGATACCGGGGTGCTGCCGGGTCAGGCCGCGGACGTGGGCCTCATAGATAACCGTGCTACCCCAGGGCGTATCGGGCGGCACATCCTCCTGCCAGGCATACTGTTCGTCGCTGACGATGCAGCGTGGCAGCAGGTCACGGTTGTCATGCCAGTCCGGATCGTTCAGGCCGCCGCACAGGCGGTCGTCCGCCGACAGCGTGTGGCTCAGCGCCCGCGCATAGGGGTCCAGTACCATCTTAGCCGGGTTAAAACGCAGCCCTTTTCCCGGCTGCCAGGGGCCATATACGCGGTAGGCATACTTCAGCCCGGCGTGTCCGCCGGGCAGTAGGCCATGCCAAATATCGCCGCTGCGCGCTGGCAGCTCATAGGACTGTTGATGGCCGTCCCTATCGGACAGGCACAGCTCTATGCGCTGCGCGTGCGCCGAGTAGATGGCGAAATTGACCCCCTGTGGCGTCAGATGCGCGCCCAGCGGATAGGGTTTACCCGGCCTGAGCATCGTCTCCGTCCCCATTGTCCAGACACAGATAGAGCGTTGACAGCGGCGGCAGGGTCAGTTGGATGGAGTACTCACAGCCGTGGCTGCCCACCGCCTCGCTGAGCACGCCGCCCTGATTGCCGCTGTTGCTGCCGTGGTAGTGGCTGGAGTCAGTATTGAGAATTTCGCGGTAGCGCCCCGGCAGATCGACGCCGATACGGTAATGGTGACGGGGGACCGGCGTAAAGTTACTGACCACCAGCACCTCGTTGCCCATATCATCGCGGCGGACAAAGGCGAAGACTGAGTTCTGATCGTCATCGACCACCCGCCAGCGAAAGCCGCGCGCGTCGCAATCCCAACGGTGCAGGGCACCGCAGCTGCGATAACAGAGGTTCAGATCCCGTACCAGCCGCTGTACGCCGTGGTGCCAGTTGTCTTCGCCCTCCAGCAGGTGCCAGTCCAGGCTGGACTCGTTGTTCCATTCGCGCCCCTGGGCAAACTCCCCGCCCATAAACAGCAGTTTTTTGCCGGGATGTGCCCACATAAAGCCGTAGTAGGCGCGCAGGTTGGCGAATTTCTGCCAGGCATCACCGGGCATTTTATCCAACAGCGAGCCCTTGCCGTGCACGACTTCGTCGTGAGAGAGGGCCAACACAAAATTTTCGCTCCAGGCATACAGCAGGCCGAAGGTCATCAGATTGTGGTGATATTTACGATAGACCGGATCGTGCTTCATGTAGTTGAGGGTGTCGTGCATCCAGCCCATATTCCACTTGAAGTGGAAGCCCAGGCCGCCATCGTCCGGTGGCAGGGTGACGCCGGAAAAGTCAGTGGACTCTTCAGCCATACAGACGCTGCCGGGGTGTTGCTCTCCCAGAGTTCTGTTGGTATAGCGCAGGAACTCGATGGCCTCCAAATTCTGGTTTCCGCCGTGGCAGTTGGGAACCCATTCGCCCGCGGCGCGGCTGTAGTCGCGGTAGACCATCGAGGCCACGGCGTCGACGCGCAGGCCGTCGATGCCATAGCGCTCCTGCCAGAATAGGGCGTTGCCCGCCAGGAAGTTACGTACTTCATAGCGGCCATAGTTGTAGATCAGGGTATTCCAGTCTTGATGGAAGCCTTCGCGCGGATCGGCGTATTCATACAGCGCCGTACCGTCGAAGTTAGCCAGCCCCCACTCGTCGCTGGGAAAGTGGCCGGGAACCCAGTCGAGCAGGACATTGATCCCGGCGGCGTGGGCGGCATCGATAAATTCGCGGAACTCCTGCGGAGTACCGTAGCGCCGGGTCGGGGCGTATAACCCCAGCGGCTGATAGCCCCAGGAGCCGTCGAAGGGATGTTCATTGATCGGCAGCAGCTCAATATGGGTAAACCCCATCTCTTTGACGTAGGGGATGAGCTGCTCGGCCATCTCCCGGTAGCTCAGCCAGTAGCCATTGTCGCTGTGGCGACGCCAGGAGCCGAGGTGTACCTCATAGATGGAGATCGGAGCACTGAAGCCATTGGCGGCACTGCGTTGGGCGCTGATGGCGCTTTTCTCCGGCAGCGGAGCGACCAGCGAGGCGGTATCCGGCCGCATCTGGGCCTCAAAGGCATAGGGGTCAGCTTTCAGTACCCGCTCGCCGCGGGCGTCGATCAGCTCAAACTTGTACAGCTCCCCGGCCTCTATGCCGGGGATGAACAGCTCCCAGATACCGCTTTCCCGGCGCAGGCGCATCGGGTGGCGGCGTCCGTCCCAGGCATTAAAGTTGCCGACTACGGAGACGCGCTGGGCGTTGGGTGCCCAGACGGCGAAACTGACGCCGCGGATATCGGCCAGTTGGGTCAGGTGGGCGCCCAATCGTTCATAGGGACGCAGATGGGTCCCCTCTTTGAGCAGCCAGTTATCGATTTCACCTAACAATGGCCCGAAACGGTAGGGATCTTCCAGCAGCTGCTGATGATTATCCCAGGTGACGCGCAGCAGATAAGGGAAGGGATTCTTACGCCGCGGTACCAGACCGCAGAAGAAACCGCCCTCATGGATGCGCTCCAGCGTGACCAGCGTGCGCCCGTTTTTACGGTCGACCACCTGTACCGATTCTGCCTCGGGCATCAGCGCCCGCACGGCCAGCCCTTTGGCTGTCGTATGCATCCCCAGCAAAGCGAAGGGATCGGCGCACTGGCCGGCGAGCAGTTGTTGGATCTTGTGAGTGCTGGGAAGTACAGACATGGCATTCTTCCTTTAATTGACGGCAGGGGAAGGGGTGCATCCTCATGCCGGCCATTCAGTCTGGGCGCTGACAGGGTGTGTCGGTACCCTGCAGCGCACAGATGGTTTCCTTAATACGCGATGACGGGCTTTTGCCGCCGCGACCATGGTTAAGCATAGTCAGCTTTGGGCGGAAAATAACGCCCGGCATACTTTTTGCCGTCAGGCCGGGACGGCCATAATAGGTGTGTCCTGTCGCACCGCAGGCAGGTTGGCCAATGCCTCCTGAGTCACTAAGACGATCCCGTTAGGGCTGCGGTGAAAATAACGGGCGTCTTGCTGGGGGTCTTCACCGATGGTCAGGCCATCCGGCAGACGACAGCCGCGATCGATGACGCAGCGCTTCAGGCGGCAGCCACGCCCGACGTAGACCTCCGGCATCAGAACGCAGGCGTCAATTCGTGCCTCTGGGGCAACCTCGACACGGGCGGAGAGGATCGCGTCATGAATTTGAGCGCTGTCGATGACGCAGCCTCCGCCGATCAGGGCATTTTCGATGACGTTACCTGCGTGGCGGGCCGACTGCTTGAAGCGTGCCGGCGCCAGCTGGGCATGCTTGCTGATGATGGGCCAGTTAGGATCGAACGGGTTCAGACGCGGCGGGGTGCTGATCAGATCGATGTTGGCCTCCCAGTAGGCGTCCAGAGTACCGACATCGCGCCAATAGGCTTCGCCGTCGGCGGTAAACCCCATGCAGGAACGGCCAAAGGGGTGCGCGTAGGCGACGCCTTCGCGTACTGCAGCTGGAATAATATCCTGACCAAAGTCAAAACTGGTTTCCGGATCGGTCTGCGCCTCTTCCAGTGCCTGATAGAGATAGTCGGCGTTGAAAATATAGATCCCCATAGATGCCAGCGAGCGCTGCGGGTTGCCCGGCATGGCCGGGGGATGCGACGGCTTTTCCTCAAAGCGGGTGATGCGGAACTGCTCATCGACTGCCATCACGCCAAAGGCGTGGGCCTGTTCGCGGGGAACCTCGATACAGCCGACAGTGCAGCGTGCGCCGGACTTCACGTGATCCAGCAG
Organism: Edwardsiella ictaluri ATCC 33202; assembly: GCF_000264785.1. Classification (GTDB taxonomy): domain Bacteria; phylum Pseudomonadota; class Gammaproteobacteria; order Enterobacterales; family Enterobacteriaceae; genus Edwardsiella; species Edwardsiella ictaluri. The sequence goes on from NZ_AFJI01000023.1 coordinate 30,722, forward strand.
CATTTGGGCATAGTTCATTTTATAAATATGGTCACCAGCCAGGATCACCACATATTCTGGTCGGTAATGGCGCTGCATGATCTCTTTATTCTGGTATACCGCATCGGCAGTGCCGCGATACCAGTATCCTTCCTCCAGCTGCTGGCGGGCTGGCAGCAGATCGATAAATTCGTTGCGTTCGGCGTGCAGGAATGACCAACCATGCTGAATATGACGCAGCAGCGAGTGCGCTTTGTACTGAGTGATCACACCTACGCGGCGCAGGCCGGAGTTAATACAGTTGGAAAGGGTAAAGTCGATGATGCGAAAACGGCTGCCAAAATAGACTGCAGGTTTAGCCCTGCCGTCGGTCAGGCCATTAAGGCGGGTTCCCCGCCCGCCGGCTAATACCAGCGCCACCGTCCGTTGGGTTAATTGGCCGATAAGAGCAATATCTGTAACGCTATGAGTCATAGTCACTTCCTTTTTGACAATTCCATATGCCGCCCCGTCCGCAGTCAGGCAAGGGAAAGCGCGGATGGCGCCTGTCATCCGCAACAACAGTTTGGCGATCCAGTATTAGTGTACTGCGGTGTAATAATAACGGACATCATTGATATAAAAGAAATAAACCGAATGCTTATTTAATACCAAAATAATACGTTAACGGTTCATGACAATCACACGGCGATTGATAATGTAAACGCACTCTTTTTTAAATTCAACGAGAGATTGTGCTATTGCGCAGGATGTCGGAATAAACGACTAGGGAAAGATATTACTTATATGGATAATGTCTGATAAATTAGCGTTAATTTTGAAAGTGGATATATATTGGTATTAATTTGGGACAGGTTGATTTATAAGGGAGAATACTTTCTCCTAGCATAAAAAACGGAAGTTGCAAATAAATCACGGCTGTTTTTTATCAGCCGTGATTTATTGTTTTAGCCTCTAGCCCGCCGAGACTTTTTTCCGCCGCTTGTCCAAGTCGCTTATCAGTTCATTGATTTGCGTATTATTAAACATATCCTCAAGCGTCATGCTCAGCTTGCGGCGCCAGTTCGGGTATTCATCACAGGTACCGGGAACGTTGACCGGCGCAGCCATGTTCAGCCAATCCTCCGGCTGCAGCCCGAGCAGGGCGCTGGCGCTGTCGGCCACGTAGCGTTGGATCCCGCGGTTCAGGACGGGCGTCATCGCCATACGGTCCGCGTGCCGTCCGCTGCGCTGCGGCAGGCAGTCGTAGTGGTGCAGTCCGTCGAGCAACCCTTGCTTGGCGGCAGCACGGTTGCGGTACAGCCCTGCCAGGACTTCGGCATCGGGGTAGAGTCCCAGCCGCTCGCCAAGCCGTAGATCGTCGGCCTGCCAATAGCCGTTCAGCGTCGGCAGGTCGTGAGTGGTCACCGTCGCCATGGCCTGTACGTTATAGGTCTGCGGCGCTCGAAAGGTGTTTTCGCTATCGTGTTCAAAGTAGAGCACCTTGTAGGAGTACACCCCGTATTCGCGCAGCTTGGCGATGATTTCGACCGGTACGGTGCCGAGATCTTCGCCGATGACCATGCAACGGCTACGCTGGCTTTCCAGCGCCAGAATGGTCAGCAGATCGTCAAGGGGATAGCCGACATAGGATCCCTCTGACGCCCTCTGACCTTGCGGTATCCACCATAGTCGCAGCAGCGACATCACATGATCGATGCGCAGGGCACCGCAGTGGCGCATATTGGCGCGCAGCATGTCAACGAATGGTTGATAGGCGAGGTCGCGCAGCGTATGGGGGTCCATCGGCGGCAGTCCCCAGTTTTGCCCCAGCGGGCCGAGAATGTCGGGCGGGGCTCCGACCGAGGCGCGCAGGCAGTAAAGCTCAGGCTCACTCCAGGTCTCCGCGCCGCCCTCGGCGACGCCAACCGCCAGATCGCGGTACAGTCCGATCGGCATCGCCTGGCAACAGGCCTGCTGATAACAGTCGGCCAGCTGGCTATCGGCCAGCCACTGTAGCCACAGAAAAAACGTCACCTCCTGCGGATATTGCTGACAGAAGCGGGCAACCTCGGGGCTATCGGCGCGGCGCAGGGACGGCGGCCAGACCGGCCACCCCCACATCTGCTTATCTTCGCTGTACAGGTGGCTGTGCAGGGCGTCAAATGCGGCCTGGTGGCGCAGGCTATCTCCCCCTTGGCAGACAAAGTGACGGAAGGCGCCGGCCCGGGCATCGGCGCCCTGTGCGTTGAACGTGTGGAAGGCCAGGCGCAGCCCCTCCAGTTTCAGGGCGTATACGGCAGGATAATCGACCCAAGTGCTGGCGCGTGCGGCGTCCAGACGCTGACGGGTTGAGGGTTTCTGCCACCATCGCTGGGCGGCGGTGCTGCGTTGGAACTCGTCGACCTGGTTGATATCAATGTAGATGATGTTCAGCCAGCGGCGTGATGATGGGCTGTAGGGACTGATGCTGTGCGGGTTGGCGGGATACAGGGCATGGATTGGATTCAGGCCGACAAAAGCGCCGCCGCGCAGGGCGATCTGTCCGATCAGCTGGGCCAGATCGCCGAAGTCGCCGATCCCCCAGTTATGCGCGGAGCGCAGGGTATACAGCTGTACGCAGGCGCCCCAGAGCTTTCGTCCGGTCAACAGGGCGTCCGGCTCATGGCAGCGCGCCGGTGCAATAATGATCCGGCATTGCCACTGCCGCTGCCCATCGCTGAGTTGCAGGCTGTGGTAGCCCAGCGGCAGGTTGTGCGGCAGCACCAGATGTTTACGCCGACTCAGCCGGCCCTGATAGGCAGGCTGAGTTCCGTTTTCCAGCGTGAGGGACCAGTGGTAGTGGCCCCCCTGACGCAGGTCGATGATCGGCGTACTCCGCTGTCCGGCCACCAGGACAGCAGGCAGCGGCGCATCGGAGGGGGTACGCGGCGGCATGGCGTCGAGCAGGCGCCGTTTGGTCTGTGCGCTGATGGCCTGAACGCGGCCGTGCGCGTTGATGTAGCTGTCGGCGATCCCCGCCTGGGCCGCCTGCTGCTCCAGGGCGGTGTGCGGCGTAGTGCGTTGCATGGCGACTCCTTAACGCTGGCGCTGCCAGATGCGCTGTTGATAGTCGCGGATGGCCCGATCGGCACTGAACATGCCCACCCGTGCCGTGTTGAGGATGGTCTTCCCGGTCCACGCTTCGCTATCGCGGTAGAGGATATCCACCCGGGCCTGTGTCTGGCAGTAATCGGCGAAGTCAGCCAGCACCAGATAGGGGTCGCCGCCCTGCAGCAAGCTGTGCAGCATCATGTCAAAAGCGTGGCGATCGCCCTGGCTGTAGTGGCCGGAACCCAGCTCATCAATGATGGCCTTCAGGTGTTTGTCTTTCCGATAGAGGCGGAGCGGGTCGTATCCGGTGGCCAGGGTCGCCTTCACCTCTTCGACCGTCAGGCCGAAGATGAAAATATTCTCTTCTCCCACCTGCTCGGCGATCTCTACGTTGGCGCCGTCCAGTGTACCCACGGTCAGCGCGCCGTTCAGGGCCAGCTTCATGTTGCCGGTGCCGGAGGCCTCTTTCCCCGCGGTGGAGATCTGCTCTGATACGTCGGCCGCCGGGATCATCAGTTCGGCCAGGGAGACGCGATAGTCGGGCAGAAAGGCGACCTGCAGACGATCTTTGACCCGCGGGTCGCTGTTGATGACCTCTGCCACCCGGTTGATGGCATAGATGATGTTTTTGGCCAGGTAGTAGCCCGGCGCTGCCTTGGCCCCGAACAGGAAGACGCGCGGAGCCCGATCGGCATTGGGGTTAGCGCGCAGCTCATGGTACAGGGAGAGGATATGCAGCAGGTTGAGGTGCTGACGCTTGTACTCATGCAGCCGCTTGATCTGTACGTCGAAGATGGCGTCGGTATTCAGTGTCAGCCCCTGAGTCTGCCGGATGTAGTGGGCCAGCGCCGCTTTATTCTGCTGCTTGATCTGACGGTACGCCGCGCGGAACCCGGCCTGGGCGGCATAGGGCTCCAGCGCGCGGAGGGCATCCAGATCGTTGGCCCATTCGCGCTGTAGCGTACTGTCGATCAGCGCAGAAAGGGCCGGATTACACTGCTTGAGCCAGCGACGTGGGGTGATCCCGTTGGTTACGTTATGGAATTTTTGTGGCCATAGCTGATGGTATTCGGGGAACAGATCGCTTTTGACCAGTGCCGAATGCAGCTGCGCCACGCCGTTGACGGCAAAGCCGGCGACGACGCACAGGTTGGCCATGCGCACCCGTCGGTCGTGTATGATGGCGACGCGCTGCCACAGCGCCTTATCGCCCGGCCAGCGCTGCTCGACCAGCTCGCGGAAGTGGGCGTTGATCCGGCGGATGATGTCATGGTGGCGCGGGAGCAGGCTGCGGATCAGGCTTTCGCTCCAGCACTCCAACGCCTCTGGCATCAGCGTATGGTTGGTGTAGGCAAAGGTCTGGCTGGTAATGGCCCAGGCCTGCTCCCAGTCCATACCGTGCTCATCGAGCAGAATGCGCATCAGCTCGGGGATGGCGATGGTCGGGTGCGTATCGTTGAGCTGGATCACCTCATACTGCGCCAGATCGTCGATACGGCGTCCGGCCAGATGGTGTCGGCGCAGGATATCGGCCAGCGAGCAGGCGCAGTGGAAGTATTGCTGCATCAGGCGCAGCCGCTTTCCCGCCGGGTGATTATCGTTGGGATAGAGTATCTTGGTCAGCTTGGCAGCCTCTACGCCCTGACGCTCGGCGTGCAAAAACTGCCCGCGATCAAAGCTGTCCAGGTCGAAGGGGTGATCGTGGCAGGCGACCCACAGACGCAGTGGCTGGCTGATTCCGTTACGGTAGCCGACCACCGGCAGATCGCGCGCGACGCCGCGCAGGGTTAGCGCTGGCTGCCAGCGTAGCGCTCCATTTTCACGCAGCAGTTTGCCGCCCAGGCTGACGTGGACATCCCGCGCCCGGTTGTGGTGCATCCAGGGGTAATCGTCCCGCCCCCATGCATCCGGGGCCTCCCGCTGCTGGCACGCCTGAAAGGACTGGCGGAACAGCCCATACTGGTAGCATAGGCCATAGCCGATGGCCGGCTGTTTAACGCAGGCCATGGCGTCGAGGAAGCAGGCCGCCAGGCGGCCTAGGCCGCCGTTGCCCAGCGCCGGATCGACCTCTTGCTCCAGCAGATCACTTAATGCGATGCCATAACGTTCAAGGGCCTGGGTGACAGCGGGATACCAGTCCAGATTGAGCAGGTTATTGCCGGTCAGGCGACCGATGAGAAACTCCATCGACAGATAGTTTACGCGGCGTTGACCATCGTCAGAGGTGCTGGCCGGGTGGGTTTCAGCTGCCAACTGTGCCGAGCAGGCGAGACTGACCGCCTGCCACCACTGATGTGGCGTCATTTGCGCTGCGCTCTCCATTCCCAATCCTTGCCAGTGACGGGTCAGCGCTGCATGGAAAGCCTGCTGATCGAACGGGATATACGACATAGGCATCTCTCTCAAAGCGTCAGAATTAAAGTATTAAGCATGATGGCCATCCTGACGATCTCGCAGGGTAAAAACATCCTCCCGCCGTCGGCTGAGTTGGGGAGGAGCCATAGGGCGTAGTCTGAATGCACCGTGTTATAGCTGGGATATAATCACGGTTTATTACCGTTTCACGTGGAACTGATCGTCTGGTTATAACAGCAAAATATGGACTATTGGTGGCGATTGAGCAGCGAATGATGTTAACTCGGTAAAAAATGTGATCAGCCGCAATTTCCTGTTATTGGGGGCTGAGCCCCGGTTGCAATAGCGCGCACATTGTCAGACCTTAAAGGGCAGCTATTAATTACGAGGCGCAAAATAAATAGGCGCCCATAGCGGCGATTTCTGGGGCTGGGTGCCGCTCCTGCGCGCGGGCCGGTACGGGCCGGTCGCCGAGGAGGGACACCGGAAGGGGTGCGGGTGATTATGCTGATTCCGTCGAAATTAAGCCGTCCGGCGCGGCTGCAGACTACGGTGGTGCGAGAACATTTACTGACCAGGCTGGATGCGGCGCGCAATTACCGTCTGGTGTTGGTCAATGGTCCCGCTGGGTACGGTAAGACGACCCTGATGGCTCAGTGGGCGCAGGAGAAGACACACCTGGGCTGGTATTCACTGGATGAGAGCGACAACCAGCCGGAGCGCTTTGCCAGCTACCTGATCGCCGCCCTGCAGCAGGCTACCGGCGGCCACTGCGCTAAAAGCGAGGCGATGAGCCAGAAACACCAGTATGCCACGCTGTCTGCGCTGTTCTCCCAGCTGTTTATTGAGCTGGCCGATTGGCAGACGCCGCTGTATCTGGTGATCGATGATTATCACCTGCTTACCCATCCTCCGTTGCATGAGGCTATGCGCTTTTTCTTGCGCCATCAGCCCGATAACCTGACCCTGTGTCTGATGTCCCGCACTCTGCCCCCGCTTGGGATCGCTAATTTGCGGGTGCGTGAGCAGCTGCTGGAGATTAATACCCGTCAGCTGGCCTTTAACCATCTTGAGGCCAGCCAGTTTTTTCATCAGCGTCTGAGTGCACCGCTGGCCGATGACGAAATGCACGCGTTATGCGATGAGGTCGAAGGCTGGCCGACGGCGCTGCAACTGATCGCGCTGTCGGCACGTCAGTCATCGGCACAGGCTCAGGCATCAGCACGCCGTCTGGCGCGCATCAACGCTACGCATCTGGCAGATTACCTGGCGGATGAGGTTTTGGACCGGGTAGATGACGATACGCGCGGCTTTCTGCTGCGGTGTTCGGCGCTGCGTTCAATGAACGACGCGTTGATCTGTGCCCTGACCGGCGAGGAGGAGGGCCAGATGCGCCTGGAGGAGCTGGAGCGGCAGGGGTTATTTATCCACCGGATGGATGGCGACGGGGAGTGGTTCTGTTTTCATCCGCTGTTCGCTCACTTTCTGCGTAGTCGCTGTCAGCGGGAGATGGCGGGTGTACTGCCGCAGCTGCATCGCCGCGCGGCGCAGGGATGGCTGGATCAGGGGTTTCCGGCAGAGGCGATCCACCACGCGCTGGCGGCCGGAGACATGGCGCTGCTGCGCGATATTCTGCTGCAGCACGCCTGGGTGCTCTTCCACCAGAGTGAACTGGCGCTGCTGGAGTCCTGCCTGAATACCCTACCGTACGATGTGTTGATCCTGAACCCCAGTCTGGCGCTGCTGCAGGCCTGGCTGGCGCAGAGCCAGCACCGCTACGGCGAAGTTAACACGCTGTTGGCGCGCGCCGAGCAGGAGATGGGGCTGCGCCAGATCTCGCTGGAGGCGGCGTTGCAGGCCGAATTCGATGCGCTGCGAGCCCAGGTCGCGATCAATGACGGGCGGCCACACGATGCCGAGCGCTTGGCGACCGAGGCGCTGCGCCATCTGCCGATCGGCAGCTATTACAGCCGGATTGTGAGCAGCTCCGTGCTGGGGGAGGTGCTGCACTGCAAAGGGGTTTTGGCGCGGGCGCTGCCGATGATGCAGCAGACCGAGCAGGTGGCCCGTCGCCATCAGACCTACCACTATGCTCTGTGGGCGCTGTTACAGCAGAGTGAGATCCTGATAGCCCAGGGGTTCTTGCAGGCCGCCTATGAGACTCAGGACAAGGGTTTTGAACTGGTTAACGAACAGCATCTGCAGCAGCTGCCGATGCATGAGTTTTTACTGCGTATCCGTGCCCAGGTGCTGTGGTCGTGGATGCGACTGGACGAGGCGGAGCGCGCAGCGCGCGATGGGCTGGCGGTATTGGCCAACGTTGAGCCACAGCAGCAACTACAGTGCCTGGCGCTATTGGCCACATGTTCGCTGGCGCGCGGCGATCTGGATAACGCCGGACAGCATCTGCGCCGCTGCGAAACCCTGCTGCAGGCCGGAAACTATCACAGCGACTGGCTGGTGAATACGGATAAGGCGCGGGTGATCTACTGGCAGATCACCGGCGATCGCCAGGCTGCCAGTCGCTGGTTGCTGCAGGCAGTGCGCCCGGCGGAGCCGGATAACCACTTTTTACAGGGGCAGTGGCGCAATATCGCGCGGGTTCAGATCATGCTGGGGCAGTATGATGAGGCACAGGTGGTGCTGGAGCAGCTGAACGCCTCGGCGCGTCGTCTGCGCCTGGTCAGCGATCTGAACCGTAACCTGTTGTTGAGCAACCTGCTGTATTGGCATACGGATCGCAAGAGCGAAGCCCTGCGTGTGCTGATGGAGGCGTTGAGTCTGGCGAATCGCACCGGTTTTGTCAGCCACTTTGTCGTAGAGGGAGAGGTGATGGCCCAACAGCTGCGGCAGCTGCTGCAGCTCAATGCCCTGCCGGAGATGGAGGTGCATCGCGCCCAGCGGATTCTGCGTGATATTAACCAGCATCATCGGCATAAGTTTGCCCATTTTGACGAGCAGTTCGTCGAGCGTTTGCTGAATCATCCCCAGGTACCGGAGCTGATCCGTACCAGTCCGCTGACTCAGCGTGAATGGCAGGTGCTGGGACTGATCTATTCGGGCTACAGCAACGAGCAGATCGCTGATGAGCTGGCGGTGGCGTCGACCACCATTAAAACCCATATCCGCAATCTGTATCAGAAGCTGGGGGTTGCGCACCGTCAGGAGGCCGTGCGTCAGGCACAGGATATCATGCGCCTGATGGGCTATGGGGTCTGATCAGCGCCAGATCAGCAGTACGCAGGCGGCGGTCAGCGTTCCCATGATCAGGTTAAAGGTGAACCAGGCGCGCCGGCTTTGCAGCAGGCGCCCGATCAGGGTGCCGAAGCCTAACCACAGGGCACCGGCCAACAGATTGACCAAGCACATTCCCAGGCTGATGGCGGCGATGGTCGTCAGATAGCGCTCGCCGGGCAGGCTAAAGCTGGTCACCGCACCCAGGGCCATCAGCCAGGCCTTGGGGTTCAGAAACTGCAGCAGCCAGCCCTGTCGCCAGCTGACGGCGTCGTCTAAGGCGGCGGTACCGTCGCTCAGGCGGGTATAGCGCGATGTCGTCACTTTCCACGCGATATACAGCAGGTAGAGGCTGCCTGCGCCCTTGAGCAGGGTGTGCAGCGTCGGGTAGAGTAGCAGCAGGCTGCCGACGCCAAAGGCGATCAGTAGCAACAGCGTTTGCATGCCCAGCATGATGCCGAGCATGAGCGGCAGCGAGCGGTAAAACCCCAGATTGGCACTGGAGCTGGTCAACAGCATATTATTGGGGCCAGGGGTCACGGCAGCGGCCCACAGGAAACCCAGCAGGGAGAGAAACAGAGGCGTATCCATGCTCAACCGGCTCCGATTTTGCGCCAAGGGGGTGTTTTGACCCTAACAGTGTGTTATTGATGGTACAAGTATTCCCCGGATGAATTTTATTCACGCAGCATGAGCGTTTCCACCTTTTCACCGCCCCGAGCCCTACGCAATCCGCACCTGCAGACGATCTTGCCGCGGCTGCTGCGACGGCGTGCCCTGTTGACACCGGTGTGGCAGCGTTTAACCCTGCCGGACGGCGATTTTATCGATCTGGCCTGGAGCGAGGCCCCGCAGCCCGCCCGTCATAAACCGCGGGTGGTTCTGTTCCATGGTCTGGAAGGCAGCGTGCATAGCCCCTATGCCCATGGCCTGCTGCATGCCTGTCGGGAGGCTGGCTGGCTGGCGGTCGTGATGCACTTTCGCGGCTGCAGCGGTGAGCCCAACTTGACGCCGCGTTTCTACCACTCCGGTGAAACCGGGGACGCGCGCTTTTTTCTGGCGTGGCTGCGCCGCACCTTCGGTCAGGTGCCCACCGCGGCGGTCGGGTTCTCCCTGGGGGGGAATATGTTGGGCTGTTATCTGGCCGAAGAGCAAGCCCTGGCCCCGCTGGAGGCCGCAGTGATGGTGTCGGCACCGCTGATGCTGTCGGCCTGCGCGGCGCATCTGGAGCGCGGTGTGGCGCGGATTTATCAGCGTTATCTGTTGCATGAGCTCAAGCAGAGCGCCAGGCGTAAGCTGCGACGCTATCCGGAGATGCTGGATCTCGATCCGCTGCAACTGCGGCGTATACGCAGGCTGCGCGAGTTTGACGATCAGATCACCGCCCGCCTGCACGGGTTTCGCGATGCGGATGAGTACTATCGGCGCTGTAGCGCCCTGCCGCGGTTATCGACGATCCGCCAGCCGTTGCTGATCATTCAGGCGCGCGACGATCCTTTTATGACGTCGGCGGTGATCCCGCCGTCGGGAGCATTGCCGTCCAATATCGAATATCAGCTGACGGCGTTTGGCGGCCACGTCGGCTTTATCGGCGGAACACTGCGCCATCCCTTCCCGTGGCTGGAGCAGCGTATTCCTGCCTGGTTAGCCCCCTATTTGGAGTAAAACACGTGATCATTCCCTGGCAACAGATTGCCCCAGAGACGCTGGATAGCCTGATCGAGGCCTTTGTTCTGCGCGAGGGGACCGACTATGGTGAGCAGGAGAGAAGCCTGACGCAGAAAGTGGAGGATGTACGGCATCAGCTGAAGTGCGGCGAGGCGGTTGTGGTATGGTCCGAGTTGCATGAAAGCGTCAATATTATGCCGCGTAGCCAGTTTAATGGCGTTGATTAGCGCACGTTGGCGTATTTTCCCGTGCTGCGTCTGGCGCCGCGCTGTGCAAATAAAAATCAAAAGCACCACGGGGGAGAAAAAACGGTGGCGAACAGTGAGCTATTCCATGCTGAAGCGAGACAGTGCGAGACAGTAAGGCCAAGCTATGCTACAAACTAAGCCGATATGCACCTTTAATGGAATGGAGCGGGTATAGATCAAGATCGCCGGGGATCATCTCCCTTAGGCTATGGAAACTATATTCGACAAGTGCAGTGCTATAGCAGGTTACTAGGCAGTTCCCGGCCCCGTCCAGCGGGGATGCGTTTGGCGCACCGGGGATGCGATAACAACAGAGGATAATAGCGAATGGTTCTCGGCAAACCGCAAACAGATCCAACTCTCGAATGGTTCCTGTCTCATTGCCATATTCACAAATATCCGTCCAAAAGTACCTTGATTCACCAAGGTGAAAAAGCGGAGACGCTTTATTACATCGTAAAGGGATCTGTAGCGGTACTGATTAAGGATGAAGAGGGTAAGGAGATGATTCTCTCCTACCTGAACCAGGGCGACTTCATTGGCGAGCTGGGGTTGTTTGAGGAAGGGCAGGAGCGTAGTGCCTGGGTGCGGGCGAAGACTGCCTGTGAGGTGGCTGAAATTTCCTACAAGAAATTCCGCCAGCTGATCCAGGTTAACCCAGATATTTTGATGCGTCTGTCTTCCCAGATGGCGCGTCGTCTGCAGGTCACGTCAGAGAAAGTCGGTAACCTGGCCTTCCTGGATGTGACAGGCCGTATTGCTCAGACGCTGTTGAATCTGGCCAAGCAGCCAGATGCGATGACGCACCCAGACGGCATGCAGATTAAAATCACCCGTCAGGAGATCGGCCAGATTGTGGGTTGCTCTCGTGAAACGGTAGGACGTATCCTGAAGATGCTGGAGGATCAGAACCTGATCTCGGCACACGGTAAAACCATCGTCGTCTACGGGACGCGTTGATTTTGCGCCCGCGCCGCACGAGCGGCGCGGAATCTTCAACCCATCCCCAGGATGGTGCTCATGTGGCGGCGCTTTATCTACCACCCTGAAGTGAACTATGCCCTGCGCCAGACGCTGGTTTTGTGTCTGCCGGTGCTGTTCGGGCTGATGGTAGGCCAGCTGCAGCAGGGGCTGCTGTTTTCTCTGGTACCGGTCTGCTGTAATATCGCCGGTCTTGACACCCCCCATAAACGCTTCTTTAAACGCCTCGCAGTGGGTGGCACCCTGTTCGCGCTCGGCAGCCTTTTATTGCAGATGGCCCTGCTCTGGTCGGTACCGTTGCCGCTGGCCATGCTGCTGTTGGCACTGCTGTTTGGTGTCAATGGCGAGATCAGTCCGTTGCACGCCCGTTTACTGCCGGCAACGCTGGTCGCTGCCATCTTTACCCTCAGCATTGTAGGGATGGTACCAATCTGGCAGGGGCCGCTGCTGTATTTGGTCGGTACGATTTGGTACGGCGCCTTTACCTGGTTTTGGTTTGTTCTGTGGAAAGGGCAGCCGATCCGCGAAACCCTGAATCAGCTGTACCTGGAGCTGGCGGATTACATTGAGGCCAAGTACAGCCTGCTCACGCAGCACAGCGATCCGCAGACGGCGCTGCCGCCGCTGTTGAACCGTCAGCAAAAGGTGATGGACCTTATCAGCGTTATTTACCAGCAGATGCACATGCTGTCCCTGGTCCATAACCCGGAGTATAAGAGGTTGGTGCGCTACTTTCAGGTGGCGCTGGATTTACAGGAGCATATTACCGTAAGCCTCTCCCAGCCGGAGGAGGTACAAACGCTGGTGGCACAGAGCCAGGCCGAGGCGATTATTCGCCGCAACGCGCAGGTAGTGGCCGGACGCCTGAGAGTGCTGGCGGATGATATCCAGTACCACCGCTATCCACAGCATTTCTCTATGCGCAGCGAGGTATCGGCGCTGGAAAAGCTGGCCAGCCGCTACCCGGATAATCCGGTTGGCCAGTTCTGTCTGCACCACTTTAGCCGGATGGGGCGTCTGCTGGAGCGGCAGCGTCCGCTCTATCAGCGCCAGCTGATGGCGACCCAGCAACGTCTGCCGTTCTGGCCGGCACTGCGTGCCTACTGTTCCCTGAAGTCTGGCGCGCTACGCAACGCGCTGCGTCTGGGACTGACGCTGACGGCTGGCAGCGGGCTGGGGATCCTGCTGGCGCTGCCTAAGCCCTATTGGATCATGCTGACCACCATGCTGGTGATCCAGAATGGCTATAATGCGACGCGGGTGCGTATTCAGCACCGGGCGATGGGCACCTTTGCCGGTCTGATCATCGCCGCCGGTCTGCTGCAGCTGACGCTGAGCGAATATGCGATGTTGCTGGTGATGCTGCTGGTGACGCTGGGCGCCTACCTGGCGCTGCGTAAGAATTACGGTCTGGCGGTGATAGGCTTTACGGTCAGCGCCGTATTCACCCTGCAGCTATTGGCGCTGAACGGCTCGCACTTCCTGGTGCCGCGCCTGGTGGATACGCTGCTGGGCTGTATTCTGGCCTTCGCCAGCACCATCTGGTTGTGGCCGCAGTGGCAGAGCGGCCTGCTGCGTAAAAACGCCCACCAGGCGCTGGAGGCCTACCAGGATGAGCTGCGCCTGCTGCTCTCTGCCGAACCGGGGGTCAGTGAGCTGGCCTATGCCCGGATGCGCAGCAACCAGGCGCAGAATACGCTCTACTCCTCGCTGAGCCAAGCGATGCAGGAGCCGGGATTTGATTCGCGCTACCTGGCGGATATGCGTCTGTGGATCAGCCACAGCCAGTTTATTGTCGAGCATTTGAATGCCATGACGATTTTGGCGCGCGAGCACTATATGCTGACGCCGCGCCTGGCACAGGACTATCTGCAATGTGGCGAGATCGCGCTGCAGCTGTGCCAGCAGCGTCTGGAGCACGATGGCCCGAGCAGCAACGACAGCCAGGCGGTTCCGATACCGGAGCCGCAGCAGGGGATGCCGATGACGCCGATGGAGGTGCATCTGCGCCGCATTCTGTCGCACCTGCGTACCATGCATACCATTTCATCTATCGCCTGGCGCCAGCGCCCGCATCACGGGCTGTGGCTCAGCCGCCGACTGCGCGACTGAGCCGGGGAGCCGACGCGTTAGCCGCGCTGGCCGTAGTAGGCATCCGGTCCGTGCTTGCGCCGGAAATGTTTATCGTGCAGCGCCCGATCCATCGGGGCGAGCCGCGGGTTCAGGCTATGGGCAATCCAGGCCATTTTGGCCACCTCTTCCAGCACCACCGCGTTATGCACCGCCTGTGCCGCGCTCTCTCCCCACGCGAAGGAGCCGTGCTGGTGAACGACGATCCCCGGCATATGGCCCGGGTCGCGCTGCGCCAGCGTTTCGATGATGACCAGCCCGGTGTGATGCTCATAGTCGTGGTCGATCTCGGCGGTGCTCAGCGCGCGGGTGCAGGGAATGTCGCCATCGAAGTAGTCAGCGTGGGTGGTGCCGAGCGCCGGGATGGCCCGCCCCGCCTGTGCCCAGGCGGTCGCATGGGTCGAGTGGGTATGCACAATGCCGCCCAGCTGCGGGTAGCGACGGTACAGTGCCAGGTGGGTCGGGGTGTCGGAGGAGGGGCGCAGCGCGCCAGCGACGATCCGTCCGTCAAGATCGACGACGACCATCTCATCGGGGGTCAGTGCCTCATAGGCGACGCCGCTGGGTTTGATGACGACATGGCCGCACTGGCGATCGATGGCGCTGACGTTGCCCCAGGTAAAGGTGACCAGCCCGTGGTGCGGCAGGGCCATGTTGGCCTGGCAGACCTGCTGTTTCAGCCGTTCCATGATGCCTCCTGTGCCACCGCCAGCCCGGCACGCCGCATCCGCTCCATGACCCAGTCGCGCGCCTCGCGCACCGCCTGCAGAGGGCCCGGGGCGCTTTCGTTCCACATCTCGATCAGGTAGGGACCGCGGTAGCCATGGCGATCCAGCGTGCGGAAGCAGGCCTCAAAGTCGACCACGCCGCTGCCGAAGGGCACATCCCGAAACTGGCCCGGCCGGGTGTCTTTGACATGTACGGCGACGATGTGGTCGATGGCTGCCGCCAGCTCCAGTTCGACATCATTATCCCAGGCCGAAAGATTGCCGATATCCGGGTAGATCTGGAACCAGGGGCTGCGCAGATAGCGGCAGTAGCCGAGTGCCTTGCTGATGGAGTTGAGCAGCGGCGTGTCCATGGTCTCCATGGCCAGCGTGACCTGTGCCCGGCTAGCCAGGGTGACAGCCTGGCTCAGCCCCTCGCGGAACAGCTGGCGGGTCAGGGGATTGCCCTGCTGATAGTAGACGTCGTATCCCGCCAGCTGAATCACCCGGATCCCCAGATCCTGTGCGAGGGTAATCGCGTGGGCCAGCAGCCGCAGCGCCTGGCGTCTGACCTCCTGATCCTCGCTGCCCAGCGGAAATCGGCGGTGGGCGCTGAGGCACAGGGAGGGAATACGCACGCCGCTGTGCGCCATCGCCGCCAGCAGCTCCAAACGCTGCTGGCGCGACCAGCTCAGCCGGGCCAGGCGGCGATCGCTTTCATCGATAGACATTTCGACGAAGTCGAACCCGAGCTGTGCGGCCTGTGTCAGGCGCTGTGGCCACTCCTCGTCGGCCGGCAGCGCCTTTTCATAGATGCCCAGCGGCACGGTAGGATGCAGCATATTGGTCTCCTTAGCCCCACAGCTGGGCGATGCGCTGTTTGAAGCGATGCGCGGCGGCCAGCGGATCGTCGGCCTCGCGGATGCTGCGTCCGGCGATGAAAACATGCACCGGGATCCCCTGAAACAGCGGAAGATCGTCCAGGGTGAGGCCACCGGTCACCGTGACGCGAAAGCCCATGTCGCTCAGGCGGCGTATGGCGTCGATATCCGCCTGTCCCCAGGCCACCCCCGCCGCCTGTGCGTCGCGGCTGCGGTGGTAGACCACCTGACCGATACCCGCCTGGCGCCAGGCCTGTGCCTGCTCCCAGGTCCAGTAGCCGGTCAGCTCGATTTGCAGATCGCCGTCGAACGCCTGCGCGACCGCCAGCGCGTTCTTGGCCGTAGCGATATCGGCACAGCAGATCACGGTGATCCAGTCGGCGTTGGCCTCAAAACACATGCGCGCCAGGATGGCGCCGGCATCGGCAATTTTGGCGTCGGCCAAGATGATCTTGTGGGGATAGAGCGCCTTGAGATCGCGTATGGCGCGCACGCCCTCGCCGACGCACAGTATCGTGCCGACCTCGATGATATCGACGGCTTCGACGATCTGCCGGGTGGTGAGGTAGGCCGCCTCCAGCGTTGGGTTATCCAGCGCGATTTGCAGCATAGGCAGGGACGGTATCATGAGGAGACTCCCTGGGGATGCGATGGGGTGGTTGCCGAATCGATGAGCGCCAGCACCTGCGCAGGCGCGCGGCAGGCGCGCAGGCGCGTAAAGTTGGCCTCATCCTCGAACAGGTCGACGATCTGACGGATACCGACCTCCTGATGGGTGTGGGCGTCGACGGCGGCCAGGGTGATCAGAATGTCCACCGGGTCGTTATCCTCATGGCCGAACGCGACCGGCGTACGCAGGGTGACCAGTGCAAAGCCGGTCTTGATCACCCCCTCTTCCGGGCGCCCGTGCGGCATGGCCAGCCCCGGAGCCAGCACAAAGTAGGGGCCAAAGCGCGCGACGCTATCCAGGATGGCCCGGTAGTAGCGTGGCTCTACGACGCCGGCGCTGACCAGGAGATCCACGCCGATCCTGACGGCCGCAGGCCAGTCCGCCGCCTCGGCCTGTAGGCGGATGCTGTGGTTTTCCGCCAGAGAGTCTCGCAGTTTCATCATGGCTCCTTAGCTGAGGTCCTGGGGGAAATGGGCGCGGATGACCTCCAGCAGCCTGGGGCCGAACTCGTCTGCCGACAGCATATTGCGCACCCCGACCACGTATTTATTGCCGCTGACGCTGATCTCGCCGGCGACGTGGGTGGAGGCAATGATGATATCTGCGCCGCTCAGCTCCGATTTATACTCGCCGACCGCGCAGCTGTTGACGCTGTGGTCAACGCCCTGCTGGGTCAGAAACTGATCCACCTTCATCTTCATGATCATTGAGCTGCCTTGGCCGTTACCGCAGACGGCGAGAATGCGTACTGTCATGATGTTTCTCCATGGAGTTAGTGTGTTGTGCCGCGCGCCGGATCGGTCTGCGCCGCCTCTTCTGCCCGCAGGCTGCGCCCGGCAACCAGCATGTAAGCCAGGGCGATCAGCAGCAGAATGCCCATAAACCACAGCCCCAGCGTCAGTCCCTGGATCATCGGCGGAGCCAGGATGGACCAGTCGGCCATCCCCATCCAGGCGCTGAGCCCGGTAAGTTTGACGGCCCAGACGCAGCCGAAGATTTCAATCATCCCCATGACCAGACAAATCTTGATGGCTGCCCGCCAGCCGCCGAAGTGGTTGGCAAAGACGCCGATCGTCGCGTTGGAGAAGAACATGGGGATAAAGCCGGGGATGATCAGGATAGGCGACCCCAGCAGGATCAGGATGCCGATGGCGATCAGCTGCCCGATGGTGCCCCAGATAAATCCCCAAACGACGGCGTTGGGGGCAAAACTGTAGATGGCCGCGCAGTCGATGGCCAGCACGGCGCCGGGGATCAGGCGCTGGGAGATGCCGGTGAAGGCCTCGGACAGCTCCGCGACAAACATGCGCACGCCCTGAACGATGATGAAGATCGCGACGGCGAACTGGAAGCCGGTCTGCAGGATGTAGATGCTCCAGTGGGCTTTCCCCGCCATCAGCTGGACGGCGTCCAGCCCGAAAGAGCCGAGGATCAGCCCGAAGAACAGGGTCATCACGATTGCGGTCGAGACGATATTGTCGTGGAAGATATTCAGCCAGCCGGGCAACCTGAGATCTTCCACGCTCTCCTCCCTGCGCCCCAGATAGGGGGCCAACCGATAGGCCAGCCAGGAGGCAAACTGCTGCTGATGGCCAATGGAGAAGCCGCAGCCGTCGGTGACCTCCTGAGTGGGGCGATACATCATGTTGGCGGTGATGCCCCAGTAGAGCGAGACCAGCAGCGCGCTGCACAGGATCGTGGTCCACATGGGATAGCCGAAGATATAGAACACCACGGCGATAAGCCCGGCCTGCTGAAACATGATGTGGCCGGTCAGCATGATGGTGCGGATGCCGGTGAGGCGGCGCAGCAGGACGTAGAGAATGTTCAGCGCCAGCGCCAGCAGCACGGTATAGCCTACCCAGCTGTAGGCGTCGCCCATGCGCTCTATGGTGGCCATCATCGAGGCGTAGGTGTCTGAAATGGCTCCGTTGATGTGATAGACCTCAGACATCTTGGCCACCACCGGTTTGAAGGTTGACGTCAGGATGCCGGATCCCGCCTGCAGCAGCATAAAGCCGATGATGGTTTTGATGGTGCCCTTGATGATCACCGTCGCCGGTTTACGCAGCAGCAGGTAGCCGAGACAGGTGACAATCCCCAGCAGCAGGGGGGCATTGGTCATCACCTGATTGAAAAAAATCAGAAAGGCACGGTACAGAATATCCATAGCGTTCTCCGTTCGGCGTGGATCCTGAGCGCGGATCCGGGGGATTGCGCTCAGGGCTATGTATAATTTGACCACTCTAACAATCATAAAAAATCACTTAAAGATTAAATGTGATCATTTGTGATTATGATCTCAACTTGTCGATCGCCCTGTGGGCAGGCGTTCCCTGGGCTGCATCGCCCGGCGCTGTATTTTTATCTACATGATTATAAATAATAATTTATTTTTTGGTGGCCATGGCGCCACAGTGCGGAGGGATAGCCTCTCGTATCGGGTATATCTTGACATCACGTCACTACACTATTGCAATCAAAATTGATCTAAATATGATTGTTATTGATTTCATGTGCTGCACTGGCGAGCCGATAGGAGGCCGACGATGAGTAAACTTGATGGTATTACCCGCGAGTCCTGGATCCTGAATACGTTTCCGGAGTGGGGAACCTGGCTGAACGAGGAGATAGAGCAGACGACGGTGGATCCCGGTAGCTTTGCGATGTGGTGGCTGGGCTGTACCGGGATCTGGCTGAAGTCGGCGGGGGGAGCGAATCTGTGCGTCGATTTTTGGTGCGGAACCGGTAAGCGTAGCCACGCCAATCCGTGGATGGCAGCAGGGCACCAGATGCAGCGGATGGCCGGGGTGCGGAAGCTGCAGCCCAATCTGCGCACCTCGCCCTTTGTGCTCGATCCTTTTGCCATCCGCGAGATCGATGTGCTGCTGGCGACCCACGATCATAACGATCATATCGATATCAATGTGGCGGCCGCAGTGTTGCGCAATGCGGCGCCGGACGTCCCCTTCATCGGCCCGCAGCGCTGCGTCGATCTGTGGGTATCTTGGGGCGTGCCGCGCGATCGCTGCCGGGTGGTGGTCCCCGGCGATACGATCCGGATCAAAGATACGGAGATCGTGGCGCTGGACGCCTTCGATCGCACCGCCCTGATCACGCTGCCGCCGTCGGAGCGGGCGCAGGGTACGCTGCCCGACGGTATGGATCTGCGGGCGGTTAACTACCTGTTTAAGACGCCCGCGGGTTCGCTGTACCACAGCGGCGACTCCCACTACTCCAACTATTACGCCAAGCACGGCAACGATCATCGCATCGACGTGGCGCTCGGCTCCTATGGCGAGAACCCGCGCGGGATCACCGATAAGATGACCAGCGCCGATATCCTGCGGATGGCCGAGGCGCTGAAGGTTAAAGTGGTGATCCCGTTTCATCACGATATCTGGTCTAACTTCCAGGCCGATCCGCAGGAGATCCGGGTGCTGTGGCAGATGAAGAAAGATCGTCTGGGCTACGGTTTCACCCCCTTTATCTGGCAGGTGGGCGGTAAGTTTACCTGGCCACAGGATCAGGGGCGGCTGGAGTATCACTATCCGCGCGGCTTTGACGACTGCTTCACCCGGGAGCCGGACCTGCCCTTTAAGGCTTTTTTGTAGCCGGGCGGTGGCGGTATCTGCGGCAGGGATACCGCCCGATTTGTTTCCCCGCAGCTTTCAAATATACTCATGTTGTAATCATAACTGAGCCTGGATTTTCATGACGGAATCACAACGACATCAGACCCTGCTGGAGATGTTGCAGCAGGATGGCTTTGTCAGCGTTGAGCAGGTGATCGCGAGCCTGCAGGTATCGCCGGCGACGGCGCGGCGCGATATCAATAAGCTGAATGACGCCGGTAAGCTGAAAAAGGTGCGCAACGGCGCGGAGGCCGCGAGCCCCAATCGCATGGCCTGGACGCCGATGAATATCCACCGGGCGCAGAATCACGATGAAAAGGTGCGCATTGCCCGTGCCGCCTCGCGGCTGGTACAGCCGGGTGAGAGCGTAGTGATCAACTGCGGCTCGACGGCATTTTTGCTGGGGCGGGAGCTCTGTGGACGCGATGTGCAGGTGATTACCAACTATTTGCCGTTGGCTAACTACTTGATAGATCAAGAGCATGATAGCGTGGTGATCATGGGGGGACAGTATAATCGCACCCAGGCGATCACGCTGGCGCCGGCGGACGGCGATGCCTCGCTGTATGCCGGACACTGGATGTTTACCAGCGGTAAGGGGCTGACCCCGGAGGGGTTGTACAAGACCGATATGTTGACGGCGATGGCAGAACAGAAGATGCTGAGGTACGCCGGTAAACTGGTGGCGCTGGTGGACAGCAGCAAGGTGGGGCAGCGGGCCGGGATGCTGTTCGCGCGCACCGGGCAGATCGACATTCTGATCACCGGTCAGGATGCCTCGGCGGAGGTGGTTGCGCACCTGCGTGAGTGCGGCGTGCGGGTTGAGCTGGTCTGATCGTGGTGTTCTACGGGGCCTGCTATTATAAAATTAATTGAATGCCAAGAGGTGACGTATGAGACCGCTCATTTATCTATCTCTTATGGGAGGAGTTTTTTCATGTAGCGCAGCGGATTGCGTGCTTCCATCATCAATCGTAGGAAAAGATGTTTTAGCCATAGTGGATCAGGGTTACTCACCATTAAATCCAATGGCGGGTTATGTATATAAGATGTCATTTAAGGAGAAAGGTACGTATTCATACCTTTCCCTGAATGAAAATAAAACCTACCAGGGAACCTATCGTTACTCTAGGCTTCCACAAAATAAAAATATTGCAGTGATAAGCGCATCGGCCATTTTTGATGGGTTATCGGTAGCCTATACTATGACCTTGCTATGCGAAACGAATTTTTCTGGCGTTTATTTTTATCAGCAAAGCGAAGGTACAGGTGGTACCCGAGCCAATACCGCCCGGTATTACTTTCCCGATACAGTAAAAGCACCGTAAACGGTTTAAGTCTGATGCCCTGCCAGTGAATATGGGCCGTGACGCCGATTTATTGATAGTGATAAAGCGTTAGCTCTTCATCGATGTTCTGTCATGGGGCGTGGCTTCGTGTTCACGCACCATTACGGGACACAGCCTAGATAATGCCCCGGACAATGACCGGACGTTGCCTATATCTGCAAGGTATTGGCTTAAAGGGTATCCGTTGATACGTCATCATATCAACGGATTATCACAGATCAGTAGTAAGAGTGGTCGCCGCGCTGGTGCTCGGTCAGATCGCGTACGCCCTTCAGCTCTGGGAAGCGTTGCAGCAGCTCTTTCTCGATCCCCTCTTTCAGGGTGTAGTCCACCATGGAGCAGCCGTTGCAGCCGCCGCCGAACTGCAGAATAGCGTAGCCTTCATCGGTGATCTCCATCAGCGAGACGCGACCGCCGTGGCCCGCCAGCTGGGGGTTAATCTGCGACTGCAGAATATACTCCACGCGCTCGATCAGTGGCGCATCGTCGGCGACTTTACGCATCTTGGCGTTGGGGGCTTTTAGGGTCAGCTGCGAGCCGAGCTGATCGGTGACAAAGTCGATCTCGGCATCGTCCAGGAACGGGGCGCTGATTTCGTCGACATAGGCGCTCAGCTGCTCAAAGTCCAGCTTACGGTCATTGGCTTCTACGGCGTCCGGCGGGCAGTAGGAGACGCCGCACTCCGCATTGGGCGTACCGGGGTTAATGACAAAAACGCGGATCTGGGTACCCGGCTCCTGGTTTGCCAGCAATTTGGCAAAGTGCTCTTGCGCTGCTTCGGTAATACGGATCATGGCATCTGCTCAATAGTTGACTACTCCGGTCGGTTATAATACGCCGATCGTAAAATGCTCACAAGGTGCGGCACAGACAGATCGTCTCTACCGACATCACACCCTGTGCTATCAGCAGGCGGGAGATTTCGCTCAGGGTACTGCCGGTGGTGATCACATCGTCGACCAGCAGCACCCGCCGCCCGGCCAGCGCCCGGTGCGCGGCGAAAGCACCGCGCAGGTTGCGCCGCCGCTGCGCCGCGCTGAGCCCTTGCTGGGGCGGGGTTCGCCGAGTGCGCCAGAGCCACTGCGGGCGGAACTCGGCCTGCAGCCAGCGCGCCAGCCAGCGGGCCAGTTCGGCGGCCTGATTGTAGCCGCGCTGCCAGTGGCGCAGACGGTGTAGCGGCACCGGCAGGATGATCTCGGGGCGCGCCCGCGGCGCGCTGCGGCGATCCTGCAGGTAGCGCAGCAGCATCAGCCGGGCCAACGGCACGGCCAGCGGCCACTCCGCGCGGTATTTCAAGCGCTGTACCAACGGCGCCAGCGGCGGTAGATAGCCGCTGACAAACGTCAGCCGCTGCCAGGGCGGTGGGCGCAGCAGGCAGCGGCCGCAGGGGTGATGGATATCTGCGCTGGGCAGCCCACAGCGGGGACAGCAGGGCGGCGGCGCGGGCAGCGCCCGACGGCAGGCGCTACAGATACCGACTGGCGCCCGTAGGGGAAGGAGGCAGATCGCGCAGCGTCCGTGAAGTGATACCATAGGCTTCGTCCTGAAAGGTCTAAGGGAAAAGGAGACCATAACCGATGAGTGCGCTGTTTTGGCATACCTGCGGCGCGGGTAAACGCGATCTTGTGCTGCTGCACGGCTGGGGACTGAATGCTGAAGTGTGGCGTAGCATTGTCCCCCAGCTCTCTGCGCAGTTTCGCCTGCACCTGGTCGATCTGCCCGGTTATGGGCGCAGCGGCGGTGATACGCCGTATTCGCTGGCGGAGATGACACAGCGGGTGTTGGCGCAGGCACCGGAGCGGGCGCTATGGCTGGGGTGGTCGCTGGGGGGGCTCGTTGCCACCCAGGCGGCCCTGTATCACCCGCAGCGGGTCAGCGGTTTAATCACCGTCGCCTCTTCGCCCTGTTTTACGGCGCAGATGGCGTGGCCGGGGATCCGTAGTGATGTGCTGTACCATTTTCAATCACAGCTGCGCGATGATTTTCAGCGTACGGTGGAGCGTTTTCTGGCGCTGCAGACGCTGGGGGCCGACAGCGCCCGGCAGGATACCCGCGCGCTGAAGTCGGTGGTGCTGGCGCAGCCGATGCCGTCGGCGGCGGTATTGAACGCGGGGTTGTCCCTGCTGCGCGAAACCGATCTGCGCCCGCAGCTGGCGACGCTGGCGCTGCCGTGGCTGCGCTTCTATGGCGCGCTGGATGGCCTGGTACCGCGCCGGGTGGCGCCGCTGGTGGATGCGCTCAGTCCGTGCGGCCGTTCGCTGATTATTCCCGGTGCCGCCCATGCCCCCTTTATCTCTCATCCCGAGCCGTTTTGCGCCGCGCTGTGCGAGTTTGCCGACGGGCGGTCGGTATAATGGGCAGCGATAAAAAAAGCAGCCGCATCTGCGGCTGCCTGTCGAGGGGCGTCAATGGTTACGGCGCGCGTTTAGTGCAGCGTGCGTATCCGGTAGACGACGGTTTCACATTTTTTCTGCGCCTCGGGGCAGCCTTTACAGCTGCCGCTCAGGCATCCGCTATCCATATCATCGACCTTTTCCACACATCCCATGAGCTCCAGACGCTCCAGCATGGCGCGCACCAGTGCCGGCGTGCCGCCGACCTCACGACACAGGCGCTGTAGCTCAATACGCCCATGTAGCGCGACGGTATCCCGGACTTGCAGTAAGGTGGTCATCATGGCGCTCCGTTAGAGTGATCAGTGGCAGCTGCCGCTATTGTTGCAGCAGCAGCTGGCGCTGGTGGCGTTGCTCAGGCGCACGGTAACCCGCTCGCGAGAGCGGCGCAGTACGATCAGTAGCGCCAGGTTAAACAGTATGACGACGCTGATGGCGATCAGGCTGTAGTCCGGATGGGCGCTGAAGTTGACCACCTGGTAGTACAGGGTCGCCAGCGAGTAGGCTACGTTTAGCCCCCAGCCGATGGAGAACAGCATCCAGCCACGGCTGCTTTCACGGGCGATGGCGCCCATGACTGATACGCAGGGGACGTACAGCAACACGAAGATCAGGTAGGCGTAGGCGGCGCTGACGCTGCCAAATTTGCTGCTCATTACTCCCATGGAGCTGTTGCCCATTTCACCGTCGCCCTTGCTGGCTTCAATGGGGTTGGAGAGGACACTGATACTGAAAGTATCCTTCAGCCCTTGCCACGTTTCATCCAGCGCCTCTTTCAGGCCGCCGGCCAGGCTATAGCCCTGCGGATCGAACGCTTCTTCATTGATATGCTCGGCGGTGTACAGCGTGTTCAGAGTGCCGACGACCACCTCTTTGGCCATGGCACCAGTCACCAGACCCACGGTAGCCTGCCAGTTATCTTCTTTGACGCCAATCGGTTGCAGCAGCGGCGTCAATATCTTACTGGTCGTAGCCAGTGCGGAGTCGTTGAGATCGCTGACCGGTTTACCGCTGAAGGAGAAGCTGTTCAGTGCGCCGATAAAGATACTGACGATGATGATCACGCGCCCGGCGCGGATCATAAAGCCCTTCAGACGCTGCCAGGTCTGCAGCAGCAGACTTTTTAGATGCGGCACGTGATAGACCGGCATCTCCATGACGAACGGTGAGGACTCGCCGCGCATCAGGGTGTGTTTCAGCATCAGCCCGGTCAGGATCGCCATCACGATACCCAGCAGGTACAGCGAGAATACGACGAGCGCGCCATCCTGACCAAAGAAAGCGGCGGAGAAGACGGCAAAGATAGCCAGCCGTGCGCCGCAGGACATAAAGGGCGCCATCAGAACGGTGATCAGACGCTCACGTGGCGCATCCAGGGTTCGCGCCCCCATCACGGAGGGAACGTTACAGCCGAATCCGACGATCAGCGGGACAAAGGATTTCCCGGGCAGCCCCAGCGCCTGCATCATCCGGTCAACGACGAACGCTGCGCGGGCCATGTAGCCAGAGTCCTCCAGAAAGGAGAGAAACAGGTACATCATGCCGATCTGCGGCACCAGCGGCAGTACGGTATTGATCCCGCCACCGACCCCCTGGGCCAGGAAAATGGTCAGCCAGTCGGGGAAGTTCAGGGTTGCCCCCAGCCACTGGATCCCCTGAATAAAGAGGGTGGCGGAGCCAATATCAAACAGCGGCTGCAGAGCGCCGCCGATATTGATGGCCAGCAGGAACATCAGGTACATCACCAGCAGGAAGATGGGGATCCCCAGCCAACGGTTGAGGATCACCCGGTCGAGCTTTTCCGTCAGGCGGTTGGGTTGCGCCTGCTGGCTGTTGCTGACGGCATCGCAGATGTCGGTGATACTTTGGTAGCGGGCATTGGCGATGATCAGTGCAGGATCTTCGTTCAGGGTACGCTGCAGGACATCACGCACCTCCGGCAACAGTGCCTGCGCGTTGCTGGCCCGCGAGGAGCTGTAGATATCGCCCTCCAGCAGTTGCAGGGCAATCCAGCGGCGCTGCTGCATGGTCAGGGAGTCGGGCATTACCTGCGACAGGCGATCGACCTGGCTCAGCAGTAATGGGGGGTAGTCAACCAGCGCCTCCACCGCACAGACCGGCGGCATGTCAATGGCTCGCTTCAGGGCGCAGATCCCTTCGCTGCGGGTCGAGACCATCGGGATCACCGGGCAGCCAAGGCGCTTGGAGAGGGCGTCGATGTCGATCTCAATCTGCTGGCTGCGGGCTATATCCAACATGTTGAGCGCGACAATACAGGGGATGCCCAGCTCCAGCAGTTGTAGGGTCAGATAAAGGTTACGCTCCAGGTTTGCGGCATCCACCACGTTGACGATCAGATCCGCGTCGCCGCTGAGGATGTAATGACAGGCGATCTGTTCATCCAGCGAGGTCTGTTCGGAGATGGTAGTCAGCGAATAGGTGCCGGGAAGATCGACCAGCTTAACCTGATGTTGGGGTGTTGCGAACTGCCCCTCTTTACGTTCGACGGTGACGCCGGCCCAGTTGCCTACGCGCTGACGCGCGCCGGTCAGCTGGTTGAACAGCGTGGTTTTCCCTGAGTTGGGGTTACCGATTAACCCGATGGTCAATTGTTTCATAATTTACTGTTTTTTGGCGAAGACAGACACTGGCACGGGTGTGAGTCACCCGCGCTCTCCCTTGAGCATATGCCGATGAAGGTAGCTATGCGGTACGTTCAGGCGCGCTGCTGCACGCCGATGGCGGTGACGGCTACGCTCTGCGACGCAGACTGTAGCTCTCCCATCGGTTCAATATTCAGCAGTGCGAGATCTTTCTTACGCAGTACCAGACTGACCCGGCGCGCCTTGACCTCAATAGGATCGCCCAGAGGTGCGATGCGCACCACCGTAAACGGTGAGCCGGGCAGGAATCCCAGCGAGAGCAGCTTTTGGCGATAGGCCGGACTGATATTCGGTGAAAAGCCCAATATTTTGTACTGATGACCCGGAAGAAGCCGATGCATATAAACCTTCTTACTTATTACGACAGTCATTGCGCTGAGCCTTCACTCGGGGCGCCGGTGGCATGGTGTTGGCTGGAGAGAGCGCCTTGGTGAACACGCAGTACAATGAAACCGATAATCGTTTTATCTGTATTTCAAGCCGAACCCGCACGGCTTACGTCGACGATGCGCCGTACGCGAAAGCGGTCATCGTCCTTACTATGGCTGTGTTTTAGCACTATTTTGAACAGTCCGCAAATGAGAATCATTCGTTAAAATGGTTAATGGAATGTACCTGCTTTTTATATGGGCTTTTGGTGCACCGATACTATCGAATAAAAAACGTAACCGTTATCGGTGACAGAGGACCACTATCCTTATAATTTATTCATTAATATCATATTGATATATATTATTTATTCATTGTGAGGGAAGGTTCGGAGTGTGGGATTGACATCAGCATAGAGGCGGGAGGCACGTGGTATTGGGCAACTAAATGTAACATTTTAGCTACATTTTCGTGGTGAAGACGAATATAGACATTATGAAATTGCGATGGAGTCTCATTTAGATTTGCATTATGTGATGAGCATCACGCCCCCATAGGGGGCGTGATGTCGCCGTCAGCGCTTGTGTTTGCCCAGCGCTGCCGCCAGGGCATCCCCCATGGCGCTGTTGCCGCTGTTTCCCGGGCGCTCGGCGCGGCCGTGGCCCGCGCGCGCCGGACGTTGCCCTGGCCGTGTGCGTTCACCGCTGCGATCGGCCGACGGGCGACGGCCCCCGCCTTCGCCGGGCTGCTCATCCAGACGCATGGTCAGGGCAATGCGTCGGCGGGCCTGATCGACTTCGAGGACTTTCACCTTAACGATGTCGCCGGCTTTAACCACCTTGTGCGGATCTTCAACAAACTTATGGGCGAGAGAGGAGATATGCACCAGACCGTCCTGATGTACGCCGATATCGACAAAGGCGCCAAAGTTGGTAACGTTAGTGACCGTTCCCTCCAGGATCATGCCGACGCTGAGGTCGGCCAGGGTCTCTACCCCTTCGGCAAACGTGGCGGTTTTAAATTCCGGACGCGGGTCGCGCCCCGGTTTTTCCAGCTCACGCAGAATATCGCTGACGGTCGGTACCCCGAAACGCTCATCGGTGAAGGCTTTCGGGCTCAGGCCGCGCAGTGCATCGGGGTTCCCCATCAGCATCGCCAGGCTCTGCTCGGTTTTCGCCAGGATCCGCTCAACCACCGGGTAGGCCTCCGGGTGCACCGTAGAGGCATCCAGCGGGTTATCTCCGTGGGTGATGCGCAGGAAGCCTGCGCACTGCTCGAAGGCTTTGGGCCCCAGCCGGCTGACCTTAAGCAGCTGTTCGCGATTGGTAAAACGGCCGTTGGCGTCGCGCCAGCTGACGATGTTCTGGGCCATCAGGCGGCTCAAGCCCGCCACCCGGGTCAGCAGCGCGACCGAGGCGGTGTTCAGGTCGACACCCACGGCGTTGACGCAGTCCTCCACCACGGCATCCAGCTTGCGGGCAAGCAAGCTTTGGCTGACGTCGTGCTGGTACTGGCCCACGCCGATGGATTTGGGATCGATCTTCACCAGCTCCGCCAGCGGATCCTGCAGGCGACGGGCGATAGAGACGGCGCCGCGCAGGGAAACATCCAGGCCGGGAAACTCCTGCGCCGCCAGCTCGGAAGCGGAGTAGACCGAGGCGCCTGCTTCGCTGACGATCACCTTCTGCGCCGTCACCTGCGGGAACTGACGCTGTACGTCGGCATAGAAGCGATCCGTCTCGCGCGACGCCGTGCCGTTACCGATAGCGACCAGTTCGACGCCGTGCTTTTGGCACAGGGTGGCCACGCTGACGGCCGCCTTGGCCGCCTGACCGGTATGCGGATAAATGGTATCGGTGGCAACCAGTTTACCGGTGGCGTCGACGACGGCCACCTTGACCCCGGTACGCAGGCCGGGATCCAGTCCCATGGTCGCGCGTAGCCCGGCCGGCGCCGCCATCAGCAGATCGTGCAGATTACGGGCGAACACGTTGATGGCCTCATCCTCTGCCCGTTCGCGCAGGGTGCCCATCAGCTCGGTTTCCAGGTGCAGCAGCACCTTGATGCGCCAGGTCCAGCTGACTACGGCTTTGCGCCAGGCATCCGCCGGCGCCTGCGTCAATCGTAGCCCGAGATGGTCGCAGACAATCTGTTCACCATAGCTCTCTTTCGGCGGCTCGTCGCACTGCGGGTCGGGGTTGAGGGAGAGCTGTAAAATGCCTTCGTTGCGTCCACGGAACATCGCCAGCGCCCGGTGGGAGGGCACGGCGGCGAGGGGTTCATGGTGGTCGAAGTAGTCGCGGAACTTGGCGCCTTCGTCCTCTTTGCCTTCATTGACCCGCGAGACCAGATGGGCATTTTTCCACAGGTAGTCGCGCACTTTGCCCAGCAGCGCGGCGTCTTCGGCAAAGCGCTCCATCAGGATATAGCGGGCGCCGTCCAGCGCCGCCTTGGCGTCGGCCACCCCTTTTTCGGCATCGACATACTGTAGCGCCAGGGTCTGCGGATCGTGCTGCGGCTGCTGCCACAGCGTATCGGCCAGCGGCGCCAGCCCGGCCTCGATGGCGATTTGTCCCCGGGTACGCCGT
This sequence comes from Edwardsiella ictaluri ATCC 33202, assembly GCF_000264785.1. Classification (GTDB taxonomy): domain Bacteria; phylum Pseudomonadota; class Gammaproteobacteria; order Enterobacterales; family Enterobacteriaceae; genus Edwardsiella; species Edwardsiella ictaluri. The sequence continues at coordinate 59,644 of NZ_AFJI01000023.1, forward strand.
TTCGGCTTATAGGGGAGATAGAGATCTTCCAGTTCGGTTTTGCTTTGAGTGGTACGGATGGCGCTTTCCAGCGGCGCATCCAGCTTACCCTGTTCTGCGATCGACTTAAGGATGGTGGTGCGACGCTCCTCCAGCTCCCGCAGGTAAATCAGGCGGCTCTCCAGCTGACGCAGCTGTGTATCGTCCAGTCCGCCGGTGACCTCTTTGCGGTAGCGTGCGATAAACGGCACGGTATTGCCTTCGTCCAGCAGGCGGATGGCGGCGTCAACCTGCTCAGTACGCGCCTGCAGTTCTGTTGCGATAATACGGCTTAATGCGTCATTCATAGCGTTAGATAGTCTTGATGGATAAAAGCCAAGTCCCCGTTATACGGAGTCAGTCAGGAAAATGCCAGCCCGCGCAGGCGGGCGGACTATGACGTGACGTAGTTGATGGCATTGACATACCACTCCGCGTCACCCTGCGGCGTTGCCACGGTCGCGGCATCGCCCACCTCTTTTTTCAGCAGCGCGCGGGCCATCGGCGAGTCAATGGAGATATAGTCGTTACGGCCAAAGATTTCATCATAGCCGACGATGCGAAAGCGCTTGATATCGCCCCGCTCGTTTTCCACCTCGACCCAGGCGCCGAAGAAGACTTTACCGTTCTGCTGCGGGGCGTAATCGACAATTTTAAGTATACTCATGCACTTACGAAGATAACGTACGCGTCTGTCAATTTCGCGCAGGCGCTTCTTGTTGTACTGATAATCTGCGTTTTCGCTGCGATCGCCCAGGCTCGCCGCCCAGGTCACTTTTTTGGTGACTTCCGGACGCTCCTCGCGCCACAGATAATCCAGCTCCTGTTTGAGCTTTTCGTAACCTTCTCGGGTAATCAGCGGGGTTTTCATCTGTTATAACCTGAAGTGGATGCCACATCGTCCAGTGCCGCGCCGTACGGCCACACCATCGCGTAGGTGCAGTGCGCGGCGGCACATCACAGCCTATCCCATTTTGCCCGCGTGGGCGAATAAATGGCGTGATGGTGCATTCAAGTTCGCGTAAGCATAAGATAAATAACCTTTGTAACAATTTAGGCTAGAATATAAACCATTATCTGCTGTCTGAATAAAGAGACTTTTCTGACAATAGATCACTTCGGGTGCGCGCGATATCGGCGGCCCATAACCTGATTGCCATATACCGCTATACAGATAAGCACCGGGCTTTCTGCCTTTGGGAGTAAACCATGCAAGAAAATTACAAAATTCTCGTTGTTGATGATGATATGCGCCTACGGGCTCTGCTGGAGCGTTATCTGACTGAACAGGGATTCCAGGTGCGCAGCGTCGCTAACGCGGAGCAGATGGATCGTCTGCTGACGCGTGAATCTTTCCACCTGATGGTGCTGGACCTGATGCTGCCGGGTGAAGATGGCCTGTCTATCTGCCGCCGCTTGCGCAGCCAGAGCAACCCGATGCCGATCATTATGGTGACCGCCAAAGGGGAGGAGGTAGATCGCATCGTGGGCCTGGAAATTGGCGCAGATGACTATATTCCCAAGCCGTTTAACCCGCGTGAGCTGCTGGCCCGCATCCGTGCGGTGCTGCGCCGTCAGGCCAACGAGCTGCCCGGTGCGCCGTCCCAAGAGGACGCCGTGATTAACTTTGGCAAGTTCAAGCTCAACCTGGGTACGCGTGAAATGTTCCGTGACGATGAGCCGATGCCGTTGACCAGCGGCGAGTTTGCCGTGCTCAAGGCGCTGGTGAGCCATCCACGAGAGCCGCTGTCGCGCGACAAGCTGATGAATCTGGCGCGCGGGCGTGAGTACAGCGCCATGGAGCGCTCCATCGACGTGCAGATTTCCCGTCTGCGTCGGATGGTAGAAGAGGACCCGGCGCATCCGCGCTACATTCAGACCGTATGGGGTCTGGGGTATGTCTTTGTCCCGGACGGCAGTAAAGCATGAGACGACTGCGTTTCTCGCCGCGCAGCTCTTTTGCCCGTACCCTGTTGCTGATCGTCACGCTACTGTTCGTCAGCCTGGTGACGACCTACCTGGTCGTGTTGAACTTTGCCATTCTGCCCAGTTTGCAACAGTTCAATAAGGTGCTGGCCTATGAGGTGCGGATGCTGATGACGGATAAGCTGCAGCTGGAGGATGGTACCCAGCTGGAGGTTCCGCCGGCGTTTCGCCGCGAGATTTACCGCGAGCTTGGTATTTCGCTGTACACCAATTCAGCGGCGGAAGAGAATGGGCTGCGCTGGGCGCAACATTATCAGTTTCTTAGCCAGCAGATGGCTCAGCAGCTGGGCGGTCCGACGGACGTGCGGGTTGAAATCAGCAAGAATACACCGGTGGTCTGGCTCAAGACCTGGCTATCACCTGATATCTGGGTGCGGGTGCCGCTGACGGAGATCCATCAGGGCGATTTTTCACCGTTGTTCCGCTACACGCTGGCGATTATGCTGCTGGCGATTGGCGGAGCCTGGCTGTTTATTCGGATACAAAATCGACCATTGGTTGAGCTGGAGCATGCCGCCCTGCAGGTTGGCAAGGGGAAGATCCCGCCGCCGCTGCGTGAGTATGGCGCCTCGGAGGTGCGCTCGGTGACCCGGGCGTTTAATCAGATGGCGGCGGGGGTTAAGCAGCTGGCCGACGATCGGACCCTGCTGATGGCCGGGGTCAGCCACGATCTGCGTACCCCGCTAACGCGTATTCGTCTGGCGACAGAGATGATGAGTCCGCAGGATGCCTATCTGGCGGAGTCGATCAATAAGGATACGGAAGAGTGTAACGCCATTATTGAGCAGTTTATCGACTATCTGCGCACCGGTCAGGAGATGCAGACTGAGGCGTGCGATCTGAACGGTATCCTGACCGAGGTCGTGGCGGCGGAGAGCGGCTATGAGCGTGAGATCGATACCGATTTGGCCAACGGCGAGCTGTTGATCGATGCGCATCCGCTGTCGATTAAGCGGGCTGTCGTTAATATGGTGGTGAACGCGACCCGCTACGGTAATGGCTGGATCAAGGTCAGCAGCGGCATGGAGGGTGCGCGTGCCTGGTTCCAGGTGGAGGATGATGGCCCGGGGATCGACGATGCGCAGCTGGCCCATCTGTTCCAGCCCTTTGTCCGCGGTGAAAGCGCGAGAACCACCAGTGGAACCGGTCTGGGGCTGGCGATCATTCAGCGTATTATCGATGCCCACCACGGCTCGCTGGATATTGGCCGCAGTGAGCGCGGTGGACTGAAGATCCGTGCCTATTTACGACGGGTTAATGTCATCGTCTCCAATACACCCGATACCGCACCGCGCAGCGGTGGGCGTCGCAAAGAGCGCGTCTGAAGCTCCGCCAGGCCAGAGAGCCGATGGTCAGTAAAAAGGATGCCCTTGGGCATCCTTTTTTACGTCAGGTGGCGTATATCCGCGTGGGCGTGAGTTAGCGCCGGGGACCGGCGTGAACCAGTGCAGCACCTGCCGGCGTATCGGTGTATTTATCAAAGTTGGTGATGAAACGCTGCGCCAGATCCTGGGCTTTCTCTTGCCACTGCTCGCGATTGGCGTAGGTATCGCGCGGATCGAGGATAGCCGGATTGACACCGGGCAGCTCGATCGGCACCGCCAGATTAAAGATCGGCAGGGTAAAGGTTTCCACCCGATCGATATCCCCGTTGAGGATAGCATCGATAATGGCACGGGTATCCTTGATGGAGATCCGCTTACCGCTGCCGTTCCAGCCAGTGTTTACCAGGTAGGCCTGAGCTCCGGCCGCCTGCATCCGCCGGACCAGCACCTCGGCGTATTGGGTGGGGTGCAGCGTCAGGAATGCGGCGCCGAAGCAGGCGGAGAAGGTTGGCGTCGGTTCGGTTACGCCACGCTCGGTACCGGCCAGTTTGGCAGTAAAACCGGACAGGAAGTGGTACTGGGTCTGATCCGCGGTCAGACGGGAGACCGGCGGCAGGACGCCGAAGGCGTCGGCGGTAAGGAAAATGACCTTCTTGGCCGCCCCGGCTTTGGATACCGGCTTCACGATGTTTTTGATGTGGTAGATGGGGTAGGAGACGCGGGTGTTTTCGGTCTTGCTGCCGTCGTCAAAGTCGACGCTGCCATCCGCCCGCACCGTGACGTTTTCCAGCAGCGCATCGCGGGTGATGGCGCCGTAGATGTCGGGTTCGGCGTCGGCGGAGAGTTTAATGGTCTTCGCGTAGCAGCCGCCCTCAAAGTTAAACACGCCGTCATCGTCCCAGCCGTGCTCATCATCGCCGATCAGGCGGCGCTTGGGATCGGTTGAGAGCGTGGTTTTCCCGGTGCCGGAGAGGCCAAAGAAGATCGCCACGTCGCCCTGTTCGCCCACGTTGGCGGAGCAGTGCATGGAGGCGATGCCCTTTAACGGCAGCAGGTAGTTCATGATGGAGAACATCCCCTTCTTCATCTCGCCGCCGTACCAGGTTCCCCCGATCAGCTGAATGCGTTCGGTCAGGTTAAAGGCGACAAAGTTTTCGGAGTTCAGCCCCTGCGCCTGCCACTGCGGATTGGTGCATTTGGCACCGTTCATCACGATGAAATCGGGTTCAAAACCGGCCAGTTCATCCGCCTCTGGACGGATGAACATATTTTTGACGAAGTGGGCCTGCCAGGCCACCTCGGTAATAAAGCGGACCTTCAGGCGGCTGTCCGGGTTGGCGCCGCAGTAGGCATCGACGACGAACAGGCGCTTGTTGGAGAGCTGGCGGGTCACCAGCCCCTTCAGATGCTGCCAGACTTCCGGCGACAGCGGGCGGTTGTCATTCTTGCCTTTGCCCTGATCGGACCACCAGACGGTATCGCGGGTGGTGTCGTCGCGCACCAGGTACTTATCCTTGGGGGAACGGCCGGTAAAAATACCGGTATCCACGGCAACGGCGCCCAGAGAGGTAACGGTACCGCGTTCATAGCCCTGTAGGCCAGGGGCGGTTTCTTCCTTGAACAAGAGGTCATAATCTGGATTGTGGACGATTTCAGTAACGTCAGAAATGCCGTAGGAGGCGAGATCAGCTGCGGTTAAACCTTTGGCATGCATTGAGCTACTCCTTATAGGTTATTTTTATCTGCGTCTACTGTATGTGGTTACGTGTTTGTTAACCGAGATAGTCATCAAAAAAACAAAAATTCAGCGGAATCCATTTTGTGGCAGATCCTTCCATTTTGATAATCCCCGACGGGATCAATTATTGATCGATATCCTGGTGTGACCCGTCGTCCTGATGCTGAGTCAAAAGCGCGTCATTGGCCATTACCTGGATAGATGGCTGATGTCCAGGTCCCGGGGTACTTCGGATACGTACCCCGAGGCGGCGCTATGCGGCATCCGCTTTTTCGATGGTGCGGCCGGAGGTGATCCAGCCGAAGATACCGTCCACCATATGAAAGACCTGCCGATAGCCGAGGGCCATCGCCGTACCGGCGGCATCATAGCTGGCCATGCACAGCCGGTTGGCACAATAAAAGATCAGCGTGGCCTGACGATCGGTCGGTAGCAGTGCTGGCCAGTTGTCCTGATTAATGTAGATCGCACCGGGGATATGCCCCTGTTGCCAGATCTCCGGCGTATTGGCGTCAAGGAAATAGACGTTGGGTTTGCCCAGCAGTGCCTCGGCCGCCCGCATACTGATAACGGACGGCTCATGGGCCTCTGGCGCTGGCATATCGGCGGCGCAGACGGTACCGGAGATGATAGTCAGTGCCATCAGTATCGCGGTCAGTGACGGGGAGCGCATCATAATGATCTCCTTGGTGGTAAGCGTCGCCGGACAGCGCTGGGCATCCGGCGACCGACGTTATTTGGGCGCCTTGCCCCCATTGAGGATCGTTTCCGCCTGTTCGATATACAGCAGAGCCTCCTCCATGCGGACCTTGGCATAGTTGGGCGCATGTAGCCCCCAAGAGCCATCCTTTTCAATCAGATCAGCCTGCTGACGCGCCTGGCCGCTGAGCAACCGGATTTGCACCTGATCGTTCAGGGCCAGATCGGGCGTCTTCGCCAGACGTTTTTCGATGCGTGTCAGCCCGCTACGAATACGTACGTAGCCGTCCCTGACCGGTGTTTGCCACTCCATCACCTTGGCATAGATGCTCTCCTGATCCTTAAACTGCAGTCGTTCAGAGAGCACCGTTTGTACCGGACTGTGGCATCCGCCGCCTTCGACCACGTCGCCATCGCTGAATGCTGTCCGTCCGCAGGACCACATCAGATCCAGGTAAGGTTTGCCATCCTGCTTGGCGATGGTCCAGCCTTTGACATCAGCAGTGCGGGGCTTTCCCTCCGGGGGATTGAGGGTTTTTGCCGTTTCGTCTACCCGGATTTTCCAGATATGGGCGCGCCGTACGTTGTCGAATCCGGCCATATCGGGGAACTGGATCGTGGCAAAGTTTTCACAGCTCCCCATATTGGGCATATGACAGGCGGTACAGCTGCTTTGCCCGTGGGTATCGCCCTGAGCAAAAAATTGGGCTTGCTCGGTGTGGCAATCCTGGCACTGCTTTTTCAGCGTGGTCTTGGTAAAGCCCTCCTTCCAGTCATTGGCGGTGACGGCATGGGGGTCGTGGCAGGTACTGCAGCGCATGCCTTTCTCGTAGTGGACGGTGTTGTACATCTGCGAACCCTCGGTGCCGCAGGAGGGGCAGGATGATTTGAAATAGCTGTTAAATGGTTTTAGCGGGTTGGCCTCGGCATCGGCCTCATTGTATGCGAAGCGCTGATGGCAGCGCTCGCAGTTTGAGGGGATACCGGCCCCGCGGGCGCCGTACAGATGGGCGCCCGCGCCATGGCACTCTTCGCAGCTAATTCCCTTGGCGATGGTATGTTTGCGCAACTCATCCGGTTTGCCCAGCGCGGCGATAAACTCCTCGCTGCTGTTGAAGTCAAACTTCATGGAGTGGCACACCTCACAGTAGGCGCTGGCAGGCTGAAACAGCATTCGGGTACGGTTGGACGCGCCGTAAGAGGTCATACCCCAGACGCTGGACCCCTGGGAGCCGAAGTCCTCCAGCTTGGTGGGGAATCCCGGGACGAAGCTGGCGATCTTTTTCGCCATGTCCGGCGTGATGAACTGGGCCCACCCGCGGGAGAACTGATTACCGCCGGCAACCATGGAGCCGGTGCCGTCCCTGAGCAGCCCACCCTCGATATGATAGGTTCCGCGGACCATCCAGCCATCGATAAAACCATATTTGGTCCGCGGCGTTCCAATCACCGCGTAAATGGCGTCTGCCGTAATGCCCTCGGGTAAGACGGAAGCCTTGCTACCGTACAGTCCACGGTTCAGATCGCCGTCGGGAATTTCAACCATTTCGCTGGGGAATCGGACGGTTTTGGCGTGGCGTGAACGTTCCCAGGCTTGGTACTGGGCCGGGTGGCACTCGCCACACTTCTCCGGGCCGACATATTTATTGGGGAAGTCGAGAATAGACTCAAAGCCGAGCCGGTAGGTGATCGCGGTTGGGCGGCCCTGCTTGGCGGCATATTTGTTGCCGCCACCGAAGTCGACAAACTCCTCCTGGCGATCGCTGATGCTGTATTGCCCAACCAGGCGACCGGCGGACTCGTACTTGAACATCGGGTGATGTTCACGCAGATAGGCGAAAAAATCCTTTTCTTGCCCTACGTACTCCAGCAGAGTACGAGGCTTTTCTGGAATACCGTCGTTGCGGTTGAGGTCGACACGCGCCGTCGATGCCGTCTCGGTCTGCGGTAACGGTTGGGCGACCAGCTCTGATGCCGCCATTAATGACGTACAGCACATTCCTATAATGAGACAGATTAAGCGGGTGGGTATTTTCATCGTCAGCTCCTTGACTTAATAAAGCGCGGTGCGATGGAGTATTATATTCAGCGGTGTGGTGTTTTTTTATTTTCCGCCATTTATTTATTTTCTGTTGCATGGTGGCGGTGATAGCCATCCACCATGGCCATAAAAATTTCTCTGGGCGTGTCACCCAGCGTGCAGAGATAAATATGTACGCTAATAAACATTAAAATAAAGAATGAGAGTAAAAGGTGTCCCTGTAATACCCAGTAGGCGGTTCCTTCGGGCAGGAATAGGGGATGGGCGAGGCCGAGACCGCTGAGCAATAGCGCAGGCACCACGAGATACATTATCGTGCAATAGCCTAGCTGCTGTAGCGGGTTAAACTTTTGCGTTGGGCTGGCGTGGAAGGGATGCGGCTCCGCGTGAAAAATACCGATCAGGTAAAAATGGGCCTGACGCTGACAGCGCGTCGCGATCCCCCGCCAGCGGATATGGTAGTGAACGCCATTGGTGCCCAGCGCGTTGAGCAGGATAAAACCACACCACAGTCCCAGTAGCAGATAACCTGCGTAGGGATGCCAGCGCACCAGCCAGCGGGTGGCCGCCAGGGGGAGTGGGACCGCATGGAGCAGCAGTCCGCTGAACAGTAAAAACAGGAACAGCAGTGCATTGAGCAGGTGCCACAGTCGCAGGGTGCGTGGGTAAAGATAGAGATGCTCAGCACCGCTACGTACCGCAGGTAGGGGGCGAAGACGGCGGTGCAGTAGGGCATGCAGTATCAGCAGTGCACACAGCCCAAGCCAGGCCAGCGCCAGTGTTATCAGCCATTCTGGCCACGCATCGGGTGAATCAACGACGGTGCGTTGCATGAGGTAGGATTGCAGCTGTTCGGCGGTCATGGGCGGCTCCTAGTCATCTGCGGTGAGGCGGTAGACGCGGCTGTGGCGTGTGCCAGCCAGGTGATGCTGATAGTGGGGCGCCAGCGCCAGCTTCAGATCGAATGCCGCAGAGCCAATCTCACCGAAGCTGAGCGCATGGTAGGGACAGATACGCACGCAGATAGGGATATAGCCATGGCGCAGGCGCGTTGCGCTGCAGAAGTCACACTTATCGGCGACGCGGCGCTGCGGGTGCAGATAGCGTACCTGGTAGGGGCAGGCGCGGATACAGTAGCCGCAGCCTGTGCAGCGACGGGTATCGATTTGTATCAGGCCATGTGCATCGCGATAGGTGGCCTGACTGGGGCAGACCTCCAGACAGGGCGCCGGATCGCAGTGCTGACAGCCATGACGGAAGTGGGGCGGTGTTGCCGCGTGCGGATCGTTGGCAGGCAGTGGGATGATGGCCAGCCGGGCGTAGCCGGGGGCAACCCGGTTGAGCTGGTTGCAGGCGTTGATACACTCATTGCAGCCGACACACTTTGACTGATCGTGGATCAGGGCAAACTGCTGCCGTTTACGCGTGGAGCTGGATAACAGTATGCCGGGTGCCAGCAAGATAAATCCGGCGCCGACAATAATGCTGCGGCGTGAATAATGCTTCATAGATTATCCCATTAAATATATTCGTTTTTTATTTTTATGTTTTCTATTTTGGCAGGCGGATTAAATTCTAGAAGGAGGTTGAATAGAGAACAGAGAGAGAGATCAAAAAATGGAGCCTCATTAAAAAGAGGTAGGGAATAATCTGTCTTTAATATTCCCCGAGTTAATTAAAATAAAATAATAAATAAAAACGGGGGATGATTCCCCCGAGGAAAGACGATTATTAGTGTAGCTGACCCGCTTCGTCCGGCTGTGCTCCGGCACGTAATGCGTCGATATCGACCCGATCGAACAGGTAGTGGCTACCGCAGTAGTCGCAATGGATATCGATGCTGCCACGCTCAGCCAACAGCTCTTCCAGCTGCTGGGGTGGCAGGCTCATCAGCGCGCTGGCGCTGCGCCCGCGGGAGCAACCGCAGAGGAAGGCGATCGGCTGTGGCTCAAACAGGGTCACCTGCTCCTGATTGTACAGGCGGTACAGCACCTCGTTGGCGGGCAGCGTAAACAGCTCCTGCGGGGTAACAGTGGTCGTAAGGTGCGACAGGTGAGTCAGATCGTCAACGTTATTGGGCTGCGTCGGCAGGATCTGCAGCAGCATACCGGCCGCCGCCGGTTGACCGTCCTGCTCCCCGGTGAACATAAACAGGCGGGTCGGCAGCTGCTCGGACTGCATGAAGTAGGCCTCCAGACAGTTGGACAGTGTATCGCCTTCCAGCGCCACGACGCCCTGATAACGCTCTCCTTCTTTCGGTGTAATGGTGATCACCATGATACCGTTGCCCAGCATGTGTTTCAGGCTGCTGCCATCGGCGATATCGCCCTGCAGGCGGGCGACGCCGCGCATCTCCTGACGATGGTTGCCATTGATCACCGCCAGCTTCAGCGGACCGTCACCCTGCAGCTGTACTGTGATATCGCCGTCGAACTTCAGGGTAGCGGTCAGCAGAGTGGTGGCGACCAACAGTTCACCCAGCAGCGCGCGCACCGCGGCCGGGTAGTCGTGGTTTTCCAGTATGCGGGCATAGGTGGCGCTGGCGTTGACCAGCTCGCCGCGTACGGCCAGATTGTCAAACAGGTAGCGATGTAATTGGTCGTGATGGGGCATAGTTCTCTCTCTTCAGGCGCCGGTCATTCCGACTGGTCGTATTTAAATTTAAGCAGATTGCGGCGCTCTTTTTTATCGGGACGCCGATCCGGGTGTGGCATGCTCAGCGCATTCATCTTGCGGGCCTGGGCAATCGCCTCGCGCTTGGCAATGCTCTGCGCGGTCTCCTGATATAGCTGGCGTGCCTGCTCAGCGCCGCCGCGCTGGGTGCTGAGGGCAGTCACAATGACCGTACGATCATCGTTGCCCTGACGCAGGCGGATCTCGGCGCCGATTTCTACGCTGCGGCTCGGCTTGCCGCGCACCCCGTTGTAGTGTACTTTTCCGCCGTCGATCATATCGCGGGCAACGGCGCGGGTTTTATAAAAACGGGCCGCCCACAGCCATTTATCCAGACGTATGCTCTCCTGTTCTTGCCTGGCGCTGGCTTTCATTGTGGCCTCCTGCCGGTATTGGACCCACCGGTGGTGATGGCCGGCAGCAGGGCTCGGTAGTCACTCATCGCCGGATGGCGGGAAAAGCGTTTTTCTGGTCTGCCGGAGTCGGGATTGCTGACGCCCAGGCAGTAACGGATACCGAACTGGTGCGCGGCATCGAGGATTGGTTCGGCATCGTCAATAAACAGCGTTCTGGCCGGATCCAGCCCACACTGATGCTGTACCGCTTGCCACAGGCGTTGATCCTCTTTGGGATAGCCAAATATGTGGGTGGAGTAGAGTAAATCAAGGTGGCTATCCAGCCCGGTCTGTGCCATCTTCATCGCCAGCCCGTGCGGGTGGGCGTTGGTCAGCAGAATGGTACGGCGCCCGCTGGTGCGCAGGGCATCCAGAAAGGGTAACGTATCCTGACGCACCTGCACCCGGGCCCCTTGCTCCAAGGTCATGCGGTGAATGTCCAGCCCCAGGCGCTCGCGCCAGTAGTCGAAACAGTACCAGTTTAGCGTATGGGCTACCGCCTGGTACTCCCGCTGGATCAGCGCCTGAGCATCGGCGCTGGAAATACCGCGCGTCTCGCTTAAGGTCTGTGGCACCAGCGTTAGCCAAAAGTAGTTGTCAAAGGCCAGATCGATCAGCGTGCCGTCCATATCCAGCAGGACGGTGTCGATATCATTCCAGTCGAGGATGGGAACCATGGGCGTACTCCGGAAAATGCATGCAGGGCGTGATCGCGTCGCCCAGTATATTTTCCTGACGTCGCCTTGTCATGCCGCACGTTAAGGGCGCGGTGGAAGATCGAACGGTATGATCTTATGGTTGATGCACTGCTCATAGTAATGCTGGATCGCCGGGATTCGCGCCAGCGCGCCGCGCAGGCGTCGCACAAACAGCGTGGCGTTGACTGCCAGGGTGACGCAGAGTGCCAGCAGCAGCGGCGTCATTAACAGATAGCGCCACAGGGTTAGCCCAGCCGGCTGGCTGTGCAGCATGATATGACGCGTACCGTTGGCATCCGTGCTGATCTCCGTGATCACACCGTGGGCCCGGAAAGGGGTATTCAGCAGCAGGCGCGACAGATTTTCCAGCTCGCGCCACTGATCGACCGGACTGTAGTCATACAGTGAAACGCTGGGCTGCGGGTGAGCGACCCATTGATGACCCTCATCGCTGCTGATTAAAACCCCCCCCGGCGGCGTAACGGCCAGCTGCTGCGCCGCCTTATGGGTTTCGCGATAATAAAATGAGGATACCGCGCTGTTGACGATATTGGTCAGCTGGCGGGCGCTGGCCGGTCGCATGAGAACATTGACTCCTTCCAGTCCTCCGCCGTGCGCTTTTTTCAGCAGCGCGGGCCAGGATTTACTGTTGCCCAGGTTCACCAGCGAATTCTTGAGCCGGGTACATTCGTTTTTCTGAGCGCACAGGGCCTCGGTCTTGAGGACGATCCCGACAAAGTCATCCAGCAGGATCATCCCCGATTTCTGAATGGCACTGGCCAGCGCCGGACTCACCTTGCTATCGCTGTCGCCGACGGTTAGCTGGAGGGTGACGGTAGACTGCAGTGCGGCGGCGTTATCGATGGTATCCGAGCTCGGCTCCGCCATCGGCGAGGCGGTGCCCCAGTAAATGGCGCTGCAGTCGAAGGGCATGAAGGGGTAGCGTTCGCCCTCTTTATAGAAGGTGGGCACGTGGCACATTCCGTTGCCGCGCAGATCCAGGATATCCCCGACCTGTAGCGGCATCTCCGTCAGCTGCTTCACGCTGGTAGCTGAGAGGGTTTGGGCTCCGTGTAGCCAGGCGGTGCTGATCTTCAGGGGGATAGTCAGTGACTGAGTGGTCAGCAGAAGGAGTAGCGCGATCAGCGCAGCCGCGCCCAGCAGCGCATTGCGCCCCCACGGCTGCAGCGGAAACTGGGTAGCCTCGTCGCTGAGAGAGAGGAAGCGACCCTGGCGCACCACCTGACGGTTTTGGTAAATCTCGATATCGGTCGGATGGCCGATATCCGGGTGAATATAGGGCTGCCAGTGGGGCGGATACAGGAGATCCAGCGTGCCGACGGAGATGTTGCTCAGCTGTTCACCGCAGGATTCGCCAAACAGTCCCCAGCGCTTGGGGGTCCCGCGCAGCAGATGGATCTCTTTGCATTGCCCGGCGCTGGGTTTCCGGTATAGGCACCAGAGCCCCCAGCCCAGAAACGGCGTGGCCAACGCCAGCAACCATGGCATCAGGGTCGGGGGAACGATCAGGGCCACGCCGAGTAGAATCAGGGCCAGCGCCGTCGGGATGGCGCGGCGGGCACCGCTGCGCTGGTGCAGCTGATATTCGGCCAGGGTTTCTCTGCGTACGCCGCACAGATCGACCTGATCGCCCTCGCTTCGGCGGATCGAGGCGGCCCCGCCCAGCGTCGGCGTCGGTAGCTGCTGGCTGTGCAGGCTCTCGGCCAGCGTATGGCCATTAATGGTGATGACCAGCGGCAGCGTTGCGGTTTTGATCAGCTCCAGGCTGTTTTCATCGGCGATGTACTTTTCCCAGCACGCGGGCAGATGGATTTCTTGGTTATCCAGGAAGTAGCGGTGTTGGCTGGGCGTATCGCCTGCCAGGGCATAGCGGGTGATCGCGTGAGTCACGGAGTACACCCGATCCCCTTGCGGCATCAGACGTTGGTGTCGCAGTGTCAGCATCGGGTCGGCGCTCTCTGATGCAGTATCCAGTCCACGTAGATAGGCCGCAATCGCCTGGCGCTCTTCCGGATTCAGTTTACGCTGTTTGGTTTTGACAAAGGGAAAGGATGCAGACAACCGCGACGCTCTCTTCATTGTGTACCAATAGATATACCCGATAATAACCGCTGTGGGGATAAGATATAGGAGTGCGATGGATACATTCACGTCGACTCTCCCACGGTGATCATCGCGCTGCTGTTTTGCCCTTTCTCTGCCCGGCGGCGTGGATATAGCCGCAAAAAACGCAGCGTACTGCCGTAAGGTGATAGAGGAAGTGCAGTCACAGTGATTATTATGAATGTAATTATATGCTATGGAATGAGTTTGCTTTTCTGGGGCGCTCGTTTTCCCATGACTCAGCCTAACATACCCACTTAGCGATCATATCGGTATTGTCCGATTTTTCCTACCATAGGGGTGGGATTATCGGAACAAGTCTCCTTCCTGACCGTGTTGTGGTTCGACAGCGTTGGTAAAATAACGGCAACATATGTTGCGAAAATATGAGCATCTGCGCACAATGCCGTAAGGTGTCTTTGCGAGCACAAACGGTTTATCATGCCGGGCCGCCGTCGGCCGGTGCGAACGCATATCTTTAGGATGTCGGGTTGAGTATGGATAGTTCCACTAAGAAGCCCAGGATCTTGGGCGTTGAAACCGTGGCGCACTCACGCTTATTTAACGTCGAGTCCGTTGATTTGGAGTTTAGCAACGGGGTGCGCCGGGTGTATGAGCGTATGCGTCCGTCAGGCCTCGAGGCGGTGATGATCGTTCCTATACTGGGGGACGATCTGCTACTGATCCGGGAATATGCGGTCGGCATTGAGGAGTATGAACTGGGTTTTCCCAAGGGGCTTATCGATCCCGGTGAGCGGGTGTTCCAGGCGGCCAACCGTGAGCTGATGGAAGAAGCCGGCTTTGGGGCGCAGCGTTTTACCCTGCTGCATAAGCTCACGATGGCCCCCTCCTATTTCTCCAGTCAGATGAACGTGGTGGTAGCAGAAAATCTGTTCGCTCAGCGCCTGCAGGGCGATGAGCCTGAGATGATGCCGGTGATCCGCTGGCCGCTGGACCAGATGATGGCACTGCTGCAGGAGCCCGATTTTCACGAGGCCCGCAACGTGAGCGCGCTGTTTTTGCTGCGGGAGTTTCTACTGCGCCGCACCGCCTAGGACGATGTGAGTGAATGTGGATAAAAGGGAGCCTGGTAGCCTGCCCCCAGAAACATGGGCAGTACACTGTGATGTGTTTCTGTAGTTCATGCTATGTCAGTATACATCTTGCCAAGGGGCATCCCCGACAGTATTCCCAGTGACTGGTGGAGCGCAGTTTCACCCAATGTGAGAGGCGATAACCCCGATCTCGATTTTACACTGCTTGCTTATCCATTTTTCAGGGGAATACTTTGTAAGCCACATTCATAATGCTATAGATCAGACATAGTATAAAGATCAGCATATCTCCCTGGCTCAGACCATAACGTTCACTTTTCTCATCACGAACACTCTGTGCTATCCGCACCCGGCAACTGTAAATGCTCACTCTCTTCTACGGCGCACTCCCCATCAGGTTGGTAAAAGGCCGCCACGGTGGGCGGGCGTTTTTCCGGTGTTTCCGTCTGTGCCCGAGAGGTATTTCCTGCTTGTCCTGCCGTCTGCTTTTTTGTGAACCGTATGAAAATATCCGATGCAGTCATGGCTGGGGTTATACGCCAGCCGCCTAAAGACCAGATAGCGGGGCTTAACGGATGAGGTGATATTCCGGCCTATGCGGCCGCCATTTGATCAGGGAATGCGTTCTGAATACTGGCGCTATGCTGTTCATGGGAGGAGATAACTTTATTCATCATCAGGATAGTCCTGTCCTCACAACGGGCTGACCCACCGCCGCTGAGTTCTGATGAAGGATAGCTACGCCAGACCGCGGCAATAATACAGTGAGAGGCTACGGGTGATACGGGACAGGACACCTGTTGCGGATAAACCGTGGGGAGATCACTGAATATGGGATTACGGCTGAGATGCTTATCGGTAACCCTCATCTTGTGTTTAACGTGCACCGATACTGGTGTGGGGCGAAGCGGTGCGGCTCAGAGTAACGGTCATATTAAGCTGCGTTTTCTACGGTGCTGGTGGGGGGAGGTCAGTGGCTGGCTGAAAAATTTATGGAAAACCTGAGAAGCAGGCATAAAGGAGTGGCTTACTTTTTGGTTGAATACTCAGTAGACAACAACAACTCTCTATGCCTGTCTTTATTTATGGAGAGCCGTCAGGTCTGACGGCTCTTTCCCATTAGTGAAAATGAGGGGGGCTATCAGAATAGCTCCTGACTCTGCCCCTCATTGTTGATGATCACGGTGCCGGCATCCGGCGTAGCATAGTCCGTCGGCTGGGTCCCCTCAATGAAGTACTCGCTACGGCTGTTACCGCTGCCGGTGGCCAGCTTGCCGGTCGCCCTGTCGATAACGACGCTGACAATGTCCGGTGGCGGCGGCAGCGGCTGCTCGGGGATTCCGGTCAGCGCCGACTTCATAAAGTCGTCCCATGCCGGCTGGGCGCTCTTGGCTCCGCCCTCACCGCCGGAAATCTGATCCTTCAGGGCCCCAGATACGGTGGTGCGTCCCAGATCGCGACGATGATCGTCAAAGCCTATCCAGACGCTGGTAGCAATACCCGGACCGTAACCGGAGAACCAGGCGTCTTTGGAGCTGTTGGTCGTGCCGGTTTTCCCGCCGATATCGTGGCGCTTCAGATCGCGCATCGCGCGCCACCCGGTTCCCATCCAGCCCGGTTCTCCCCAGATGTTGCTGCTCAGCGCATCGTGCATCAGGAAGGCCAGCGGCGTGCTGATAACGTGCGGCGCATAGCGCTGATCGCTATCCTGACTGACCTGACTTGGCGTGACCTGCTCCAGCTCCGGCATCGGCACGTTGCCGTTCACGCTCGGGGTCGTTGAGACAGCGACGTTTTCTACACTGTCGTCGCTCAATACCGCTGACTTCGGCGTCGGGCCGTAGATAACCGGTAGATTACAGCTGTCGCATACGACCTTCGGATGAGCTTCATAGATCGTCTGATCGCTGCCGTCGACGACCTTGGTGATGAAGTAGGGGTCGACCAGATAGCCGCCGTTGGCAAAGACGGCGTAGCCGCGTACCAGCTGTAGTGGGGTAAAGTTGGCTGAGCCCAGCGCCAGGGATTCGGTCTTCACGATGTTCTGTGCGGGGAAGCCGAAGCGCAGCAGATAGTCTGCGGCGTAATCGACACCCATGGCGCGCATGGCACGTACCATTACCACGTTTTTCGACTCACCGAGACCCTGACGCAGGCGAATGGGACCGGCATAGGTTGGCGGTGAGTTTTTGGGCCGCCAATCGGTACCTGCACCGGCATCCCAACGGGAGATGGGCAGATCGTTTAGGATGGTCGCCAGCGTCAGCCCCTTATCCATGGCGGCGGTGTACAGGAACGGTTTGATATTGGATCCGACCTGGCGCACCGATTGAGTGACCCGGTTAAATTTACTCTGATTAAAGTCAAAACCACCGACCAGTGCCTTGATGGCACCATCCTGCGGGCTGATGGAGACCAGGGCGGAGTTGACGTCCGGCACCTGTGCCAACCACCAGTGCTTATCGCCATCCTGACGCACCCAAATCTGTTGTCCCGGCTGCAGGACATCGCTGACTTTACGCGGTGTGGCACCCTGCACGCGATCGCTGCGGTAAGGGCGGGCCCAGCGCACGGTCGTCAGCGGCAGCGCAACGCTGTTGCCGTTGGCTAACATGGCCGTAGCGCTGTCGGCATCGGCCGACATCACAACAGCTGGCAGTAGCGGGCCGTAGGAGGGTAGACCGTTAAGCGTATCGGTGATCCGCTGCTGGCTCCAGGCAGACTGCCCGACTTTCCACAGTACGTTGGAGGGGCCGCGGTAGCCATGGCGCATATCGTAATTGATCACGTTATTACGCAGTGCCGTTTGGGCGGCAACCTGTAAGTGTTTGGTGATCGTGGTGTAGACCTTAAAGCCGTCGGTATAGGCATTTTCACCGTATTTCTCCACCATCTGCTGGCGCACCATTTCGGCCAGATAGGGGGCGGAGAAGTCGATCTCAGGCCCGTGGTAGCGGGAGACCAGCGGTTCGCTGCGTGCCTGATCATACTGTGCCTGGGTGATGTAGTGTTCATCCAGCATCCGGCTAAGCACGACGTTGCGGCGGGCGACAGCACGATCGTGGGAGTAGAGTGGATTAAAGGTGGACGGTGCTTTGGGCAGGCCCGCGATCATGGCCATTTCACTCAGCGTGAGCTGATCGACGGATTTGCCAAAGTAGACCTGCGCTGCAGCGCCGACGCCGTAGGCGCGATAGCCCAGATAAATTTTATTGAGGTAAAGATCGAGAATTTCGTCTTTATTCAATAGCTGCTCGATGCGAATGGCGAGAAAGGCCTCCTTGATTTTACGCATCAGCGTTCGCTCTGGGCTGAGGAAAAAGTTCCTGGCCAACTGCTGAGTGATGGTACTGGCGCCCTGCGAGGCATGCCCGGTAAACAGGGCGACGGAGGCGGCACGGAAGATGCCGATAGGATCAACGCCGTGGTGTTCGAAGAAACGGCTGTCTTCGGTAGCGATAAACGCCTTGACCATCAGCGGGGGGATCTGCGTGAGCGGCAGCGGAATACGGCGCTTTTCACCATATTGGGCGATGAGATAGCCGTCGGCGCTGTACACCTGCATCGGTGTCTGTAGCCGCACGTCTTTCAGCGTTGCAACGTCCGGGAGCTGCGGCTCAACGTATTTGTACAGGCCAAATACCGCAGCGACTCCCAGCAGAATGCAACAGACCGCGAGGATGATTAAATACTTTACGAACTTCACCTGGAATTTCCCATTACATGTCAGTTGGGCAGTTTATAAACAAACGGGCAGTAGTATAAAGGCTAGCAGACACAGAGGATACGTTCTTTTAGTAAGTTGATGATAAGGAGGCGCGGCATGGGGGGCGGTCATTGGCGCTTGGGGATCGATATTCAGCCCGCTCAGCTGGTCGCCGTGGCGCTCTCGGCGCGCCGCGATGGCATCCAGCTGCGCGGTTGGTGGCGACTGCCGCTGACGGCTGACCCGGATCGGGATGGCCTCTCTCCCTCGCTGCCCGCGACGCTGACTACGCTGCGCGCCCGTTTGCCGCGTCGGCTGTCAGTGCGGGCGGCTTTTCCCGCCGAGCGGGCGATCCGCGATATGCTGCCGGGCAGCACGCTTCCCCTGACCCCCTGGCAGCGGCATCGCCTGCTGTTGGCGCAGGGAGAGCGTCAGCTGATGTTGCCCGCACACCAGTTGGCCTGTGATTTCGCCCCCGCGCCCGAGGGGGGCGGGCGCTGGCAGGTGTGTGCCGTGCACCGCGCGCAGCGCGATCGGTGGTGCGCGCTGTTCGACAGCGCAGGCTTACCGCTGCAGCGCTTAACGCTGGCACCCTGTGCATTGCGGCGTTTGGCTCGTCTGGCCGGGGAGAGCCCAGCAGCGCCGTTGATCTACGGCGATGGGTATCGCTTTTGCTGGATAGCGCCCTGGGGATCACCACTACAGTATGGCTTTGTTTCCCTCAGCGACGGCCCAGAGGCGGCCTGTGCCCAGGCCGTGGCCGCGCTGCCGCCCGGTGTGGCCGACGGCGTCGCGCCGCTGCACTGCGGTAGCGATAGTGGCCACCGGGGGTGGTCCGGCCTGCGCGCCGTACGTCATCTCGTCTCCCCGCTGCCCGCCGATCCCGCGGCGTTTTGCCTCGCGCTGGGGCTGGCCGTGATGCCGGAGTCACCGCTGTGGATGACATAGATCTGCTTTCTTGGCGTGAGGCCCGGCGCCGGGCGCGTCTTCGTATGCTATGGCTGACGCTGGTGCTGGGAATACCTGCGTTCACTGCGCTGGGGATGAGTGCCGAGTGTCTGCTGCGTCAGCGTCGGGCGCCGTTGGTCAGGTTGGTCGCAGAGCAGACCCGCCAGCGGGAGACAGCTCAGCGCCAGCTTCAACAGAGGCTGGATGCACTGTCCGCCTCTCTGCAGCGTGAGTCGGCATCCGGGCCTTCTGGGGCCGCGCTGCCGGGCGCGACGGTGGCGGGGCTGGCACAGCAGCTGCGTCAGGTGCAGGCCACGATCCCTGATGCGGTGTGGCTGACGCGCCTGCTCCATCAACCGCCGTATTGGCTCTTGGAGGGGCAGGGTGAATCCCGGCAGGAGGTGGCCGATTTTGCCCTGCATATGGCGGCGTGGCGGTGGTTGGGGCTGCGTCGTGCTGACGATGGTCGCTGGCAGTTTACGCTGCGCCTCTGTGCGATGGAGGGGTGCCATGAGTGAACTGCTGCTGTCGTTGCAGGGTAGACTGTATACCTTATCACCACGTGCGCTGCATCAATGGCTGTGGGGCGGTGTTTTTTTGCTTCTGATGTCGCTGCTGGCCGGACTGTGGCTCAGGCACACGCTGGAGCAGCAGCGGCTGCGCATCCAACTGACGGAGGGTACTGCGCAGGCAGCGATGCTGCAGGTTCAGCGCTGGGCGACTGAACTGCGGCTCTGGCAGGCGGATGTCGTCGCGATCGCACAGGCAGCACGTCAGGCGCGATGTGCTCCGGTACATAACGTCGCACTTTCTTGGCAGATCCAGAGCGACGGGCGGCGTCATATCTCTGCTGACATGACATTCAGCGCGCTGCTGCAGACGCTGGATACCCTGTCCGACTGCGGTCAGCGTGTGAGTACGCTGACGATCACGCCGCTCGCGCAGGGGGTGCATATAACCTGGGTGGAGCAGGAGGACGAATGAGGGCGTGTGGCATCAGATGGGGGGCGCTGCTGCTGGCGTGTGGCTGCGACGCTGCACGGGATCCTTTCCAGCCTCCCGAGCGCGCCACGGCAACGTCCGCGGCGGTCAGCGCCGTCGGGATCGTCGGTCGGACGCCCTGTTTTTCTCTGTGGCTGCGCGATGAGATTGGCCGTTGGCGGCCAGCGGCGCTGCCCGCCTCACCGAGTCCTGCCTTGTCCCGTTCATTGACGCTACGTTTTACGCCGCTGACGCTATATCCCTTTCGCTGTCCGCGCCTTATCCCTTTGGCGGCGCGTCGGGAGGGCGAGGGGACATGAGATGTCTTCCTGCGTATGTCGCAGCTCTCGCGGTGCTGCTGGTCATGAGTCCGACGGGGCAGGCGATGCCCCTGACGCTCTGGTTCGATCGCGCTCCCCTGTCCAGCGTGCTGCAGGCGGTGGCGGAGTTTGCCGGGCTGAATCTGATCCTCAGTGAGGAGGTGCGTGGAGAGGCGACGGTACATATTGCCCACACTCCGTGGCCACGGGTACTTGATGCTCTGGCGGAGATCCACGATCTCAGCGTGGTACGGCGCGATGGGATACTGCTGATCCAAAGCCGTGCGCGTGCGGCGCGACAGATCAGGCCCGCTGCGGCGCCTGCGCCGCCCAAACCGCCGCAGATGCGGAGCCAGCGCGTGGTGCTGCACTATGCTGATGCGGCCACGGTGGAGAAAAGCCTGCGTCAGCGTCGCGATTTGCTGGGTGAGACGGGCAGCGCGGTGGCTGACAGTCGAACTAATGCCCTGCTGCTGAGGGCGGAGGTCGCCCGTCTGGCGCCGCTGCGCGACTGGATTGCTCAGTTGGATGTACCACTGCCGCAGGTACAGCTGGCGGCCCATATTGTCTCTATCAGCCAAGAAGGGCTGCGTGAACTGGGGATCCGCTGGAGCAGCGGTGACCAACGATCACGAGGGCAGGATACGTTACGCGGTGCGGCGGATGCCTATTTCAGCGCGGGGTTTCAGGTAGCCCGCATCGGTGGCCAGACGCTGGCAGTCGCGCTTGCGGCATTGGAGCGGCAGGATAAGGTGGCGATCATCGCCAGTCCGCATCTGATGGCTGCCCATGGGCAGACTGCCAGCATAAAACAGGGCAGTGAGCTCCCCTATGCCGTCTCCGGCGGCGAGCGTGGTGTGAGTACCATGGAGTTCAAGGAGGCGGTGCTGGGTATGTCGGTCACACCACGGATATTGGCCGATGCGCGTATCGAGCTGGCGCTGCAGATAAGCCAGAACATGCCGGGGCGCGTAGTGCGTCAGGGTGACAGCGAGGCACTGGCTATCGATAAACAGGAAATTACGACCCAGGTTACTCTGGCCGACGGCGACACGGCGATGCTGGGCGGTATTTTTCAGTATCAGCGTCAGGTGGATAGCATCGGTTTTCCCTGGCTTGCCGATGTACCGCTGCTGGGCCATTTACTGCGCAGCGACAGCCAGCGCAGCGGGCGGCGCGAACTGGTGATTTTTATTACGCCGACCCTGCTTTCTGCCTCTTCTCTTCTCCCTCGAACGCTGCGCCCGCCGGCGCGTGGCTAAAAATTTTTATCACATGAATTGCTTCCGCGTTTGACGCTGGGATGGATTTGGCATACAAGGTTAGCGGTTTGCGCCTTGTTCCGTCCCGTATTTCCTGTCGTACACTGGGTCTGGTTTGTGTATCGCGCCGCGCGGAAATTTATTCGGTTGCCAAACAGCCTTGAGTGTTGAGATAATTTTTCGTCTGATCTCGCACTATCTTCATGAGGTTTCAGTTTCGGTCCCGTCGCTAATTCGATTGGCGGGGCGGGTTATCATTAACGTATTGTCTTAGTAGTACCGAAAACATGGCAGAGAAACGCAATATCTTTCTGGTTGGGCCTATGGGTGCCGGCAAAAGTACTATTGGCCGTCAGTTAGCGCAGCAGCTGAACATGGAATTCTTCGACTCCGACCAGGAGATCGAACGTCGTACCGGCGCTGATGTGAGCTGGGTCTTTGACGTTGAGGGCGAAGAGGGCTTTCGCGATCGCGAAGAGAAAGTCATCAATGAACTGACGGAAAAGCAAGGCATCGTGCTGGCGACCGGGGGCGGCTCCGTCAAATCCCGCGAGACCCGTAATCGCCTGTCCGCGAGGGGCGTGGTTGTCTATCTGGAAACTACCATTGAAAAACAGCTGGCGCGCACTCAGCGTGACAAAAAGCGTCCGTTGCTGCAGGTAGATACGCCGCGCGAGGTGCTGGAGCAGCTGGCGCAGGAACGCAATCCGATGTATGAGGAGATTGCCGACGTGACTATCCGCACGGATGAGCAGAGCGCCAAAGTGGTGGCCAACCAGATTATCCATTTGCTGGAAAACAACTGAACGGTTGGCTGAGGAACTAGCGTTGTAACAGGGGGGCTGGCAGGCCGTGGAAAGGATAACCGTAACGCTCGGGGAGCGCAGCTACCCGATCAGCATCGCCAGTGGGCTTTTTTCACAGGAGGCGGCTTTCTGGCCGCTGCGCTCCGGCGAGCAGGCCATGCTGGTCACCAACGAAACCCTGGCCAAACTGTATCTGGCGCCGGTTCAGCGCACGCTGGAGCGGGCAGGCGTACGCGTCGGGCAGGTGATCCTGCCCGACGGTGAGCAGTTTAAGTCACTGAGCGTACTGGAGCGGGTATTCAGCGCGCTGCTGGAGAACAACCACGGGCGGGATACCACGCTGGTGGCGTTGGGGGGCGGCGTGATCGGCGATCTGATCGGTTTTGCCGCCGCGTGCTATCAGCGCGGTGTGCGCTTCATTCAGGTGCCGACAACGCTGTTGGCGCAGGTGGACTCCTCGGTGGGCGGGAAGACTGCGGTCAATCATCCGCTGGGTAAGAATATGATCGGCGCGTTTTATCAGCCGGCCAGCGTGACGATCGACATCGACTGTCTGCAGACCCTGCCACTGCGCGAGCTCGCCTCCGGGCTGGCGGAGGTCATTAAATACGGCATCATCATGGATGCCGATTTTTTCCGTTGGCTTGAGACGCAGATGGATGCGCTGCTGCGTCTGGAGCCGTCCGCGCTGGTCTACTGTATCCGCCGCTGCTGCGAGCTGAAGGCGCAGGTGGTGGCGGAGGATGAGCGTGAGCAGGGCCGCCGGGCGCTGTTGAATCTCGGCCATACGTTTGGTCATGCCATCGAGGCTGAGATGGGCTATGGCAACTGGCTGCACGGCGAGGCAGTGGCCGCGGGGACGATGATGGCGGCCCGCGTGGCCTGCCGTCTGGGCTATCTGCAGCCGCAGCAGGCCGAGCGTATGTCGGCGCTACTGACGCGCGCCGGGCTGCCGGTGCAGGGGCCGGCTGGTATGATCCCTGACGCCTATCTGCCGCATATGCTGCGTGATAAGAAGGTGCTGGGCGGAACCCTGCGGCTGGTGTTGCCGACCGCTATCGGTAGCGCGGAGGTGTTCGCAGGGGTAAGCCATGATGTCGTGCGGGACGCGATTGCGGACTGCCTGGCCTGAGCGGTTAATTGGCGAGTCTCCGGCGCGGTACGGTCGGCTTTGCCCCTAAGTGGAGGGTGAGATGGATCAAGAAGAGTTTAAAGCAGATGATGAGTTAAAACCGGACGCCAGCGATCGTCGTTCGCCGCGTGCGCGCAGCCGACGTCCCGCGACGCCGCGTCTGACGGTATCGCGTCAGCATCTGATGATCGGCGCCGGCGTCCTGGTATTGCTGGTGGTGATCGTTGCGATCGGATCGGCGCTGAAGTCGCCCTCCAAGGGGAGCTCCGCCCAGTCTGCGGCTACGACGGGCAGCGCCAGAGAGATTAATCTATCTGGCGCATCTTCCATGACCAACGGCAGTGCCGGAAGTAACGTGACTGACGTTCAGGACGGTAGTGGGGTCAGTAACTCCGCGCCGCTGGGTCAGCCGCAGCCGATCACGATGCCCTCCATATCGCCGACGCCAACGCAGTCTGCTCCGGCGGCTCAGGAGCGCGGGCAGCAGCGGATCGATCTGGCGGGGAACTCTGTTTCCGATGCGCTGACTCAGCAGCAGGGCGCGTTGGACGCGATGCCGCAGGCCGACACGTTACCGACGGCACCGGCAACGGTGGCCGGTGGCGCAGCGCGTATCGCGCCGAAAGTGGCGGTCGAATCGACGCCGCGCCCCAAGACGCCGCCGCGTCGGGAGGAGCGGGCACCGGTCCGTCACAGCGAGAAGAGCGTAGCGCGGACACCTAGCGCACCGAAGCAAACGGCGCACCTGCCGGTGGTGGGCAGCAATGGTAAACCGGCGGCGCATCTGCCGCAGAGCGCCAACAGCAGCGCTGGGACGCTGAAGAGCGCCCCGGGCAGTCACTATACCCTACAGCTGAGCGGCGCCTCGCAGCCCACTACGCTGCATGCGTTTGCCCGTCACCAGAGCCTGAGCCATTACTGGGTATATGAAACATCCCGCAACGGTAAGCCTTGGTACGTGCTGGTCAGCGGCAGCTATGCGACGCCGGCGGATGCCCGGCGGGCGATTGCGGCGTTGCCGACAGAGGTGCAGGCGATGAAGCCCTGGGCTCGTCCGCTGAGCCAGGTGCAAAAGGATGCAAAGTAAGCTGTCACCCATAAAACGCGCGCGATGTGCTGTCTGAAAAGGTACGCCCTGGCGAATTGAAAGAGTAGAAATAACTGACTGGCGACGGCATGAAGAAGAAGCGCGCATTTTTGAAATGGGCCGGCGGGAAATATCCTTTGATTGAAGAGATCCGTCGGCACCTGCCGGCGGGCGAGAGGCTGATAGAGCCTTTCGTCGGCGCTGGCTCTGTGTTTTTAAACACGGATTACGATGAGTACCTGTTGGCGGACATTAACGCCGATCTGGTCGGGTTGTACAATATTGTGAAAGATGAGACGGATCGCTTTATCAGCGATGCCCGTCAGATGTTTTGCCCTGAACTGAACGTCTCGGAGGAGTATTACCGCATCCGCGAGGCCTTTAACCTGTGCGACGATCGTTACCAGCGGGCGCTGTACTTCCTCTATCTGAACCGGCACTGCTATAACGGTCTGTGCCGCTATAATGCCAAGGGGGAGTTCAACGTCCCCTTCGGGCGCTATAAAAAGCCCTACTTCCCGCAGGAGGAGCTGGAGTTTTTTGCCCGCAAGGCCGAGCGCGCCGTGTTTGTCTGCGAACATTACCAGCAGACGATGCTGCGCGCGCAGCCGGGTGCCGTGGTGTATTGCGATCCACCCTACGCCCCGCTGTCCGCTACCGCCAATTTTACCGCCTACCATGTCAACGGCTTTGGCTTTGCCGAGCAGATGCGTCTGGCGGAGTTGGCCGGTGAACTGGCCCAGCGTCAGGTGCCGGTGCTGATCTCTAACCATGAAACCCCGCTAACGCGGGAGTGGTATGCGCAGGCCGATGCGCTGCACGTCGTGAAAGTTCGGCGTACCATCAGCAGAAAAACTGACGGGCGCAGCAAAGTGAACGAATTATTGGCGCTGTACGGCAAGCGCTGAGCGCGGTCGTCAGCCCCCCGAGCCCAGGAGAAACGGATGAACCCGTATTTAATTGCCCCGTCGATTTTGTCCGCAGACTTTGCCCGGCTGGGCGAAGATACTGCCAAGGTGTTGGCCGCCGGTGCCGATGTGGTGCACTTTGATGTCATGGATAACCACTATGTGCCGAATTTGACCATTGGTCCGATGGTCTGCAAAGCGCTACGGGAGTATGGCATCACCGCTCCGATCGATGTTCACCTGATGGTGAAGCCGGTCGATCGGATTATCCCGGATTTTGCTGATGCCGGCGCCAGCATTATTACCTTCCATCCGGAGGCATCGGATCACGTCGATCGCACTCTGCAGCTGATCCGCGCCTGTGGCTGTAAGGCGGGGCTGGTTCTGAACCCAGCCACGCCGCTGAGCTGTCTGGATTACGTGATGGATCGCCTCGATACCATCCTGCTGATGTCCGTAAATCCGGGCTTTGGCGGCCAGTCCTTTATTCCGTCGACCCTCGATAAGCTGCGTCAGGTGCGTCAGCGTATTGATGCCAGCGGTCTGGATATTCGCCTGGAGGTTGACGGTGGCGTGAAGGTGGACAATATCGGTGCTATCGCGGCGGCTGGCGCCGATATGTTTGTTGCCGGCTCGGCTATTTTCGGTCACGCCGACTATGCGGCGGTGATCACGGATATGCGTCATGAGATTGCGCAGGCCTGCCATGAATAAAGGTATTCCGGTACAGGCACTGGCCTTTGATTTGGACGGCACGCTGGTGGATAGCGCGTCGGGTCTGGCGGCGGCTACGGACGCGGCGATGCTGGCGCTGGACTACCCGGCGCCGGGCGTGGAGCGGGTGAAGCTGTGGCTGGGAAACGGCGCAGATGTTCTGATGCAGCGCGCCTTGAGCTGGGCGGGTGCCCCGCAGGATGCCGCACTGTGTCAGCGTGCGCGGCGCGCATTTGACGCGCATTACGCCGAGAGCGCCAATCAGGGGTGTCAGTTGTTTCCCGGCGTCCGGGAGACGCTGGGGGTACTGGCGGCCAAGGGATTTCCGCTGGCGGTTATCACCAATAAGCCCTCGCCCTTTGTCCGCCCGATGCTGGAGAGTCTGGGGATCGATGCACTCTTCGGTCAGGTGATCGGCGGCGATGATGTCGCTAAGCGTAAGCCCCATCCGGCCCCGCTCTATCTGGTGCTGTCCCGTCTGGGGCTGCGGGCCGATGAGATGCTGTTTGTCGGTGACTCGCGCAATGATATCCAAGCTGGCCAGTCGGCCGGCTGTCCTACCGTCGGCTTGACCTACGGTTATAACTATGGCGAACCTATCGCTGCCAGCGAGCCCTGCTGCGTGCTGGATGACTTTGCCGGCCTGCTGCCCTTGGTAGGGTTGGCGCCGCTGAACTGAATTGATAAGGACAGGAATGTGACCATGAGTAAGCCCATTGTTTTCAGCGGTGCGCAGCCGTCTGGTGAACTCACCATCGGTAACTATATGGGCGCGCTGCGCCAGTGGGTACAGATGCAGGATGAGTATGACTGCATTTACTGTATCGTCGATCAGCACGCCATCACCGTGCGTCAGGACGCAGAGAAACTGCGCAGCGCGACGCTGGATACGCTGGCCCTGTACCTAGCCTGCGGTATCGATCCGCAGAAGAGCACGATTTTTGTGCAGTCTCATGTTCCAGAGCATGCCCAGCTGGGCTGGGTACTTAATTGTTACACCTATTTCGGCGAACTGAGCCGCATGACCCAGTTCAAGGATAAATCGGCTCGCTACGCAGAGAACATTAATGCCGGCCTGTTTGATTACCCGGTGCTGATGGCAGCGGATATCCTGCTGTACCAGACTCACCAGGTCCCGGTAGGGGAAGATCAGAAACAGCACCTGGAGCTGAGCCGTGATGTCGCGGCGCGCTTCAACGCGCTGTATGGCGATATCTTTAAGGTGCCGGAGCCGTTTATTCCCAAGTCAGGTGCGCGCGTCATGTCGCTGCTGGAGCCGACCAAAAAGATGTCTAAGTCGGATGAGAACCGCAACAACGTGATCGGTCTGCTGGAAGATCCCAAGGCGGTGACCAAGAAGATCAAACGCGCGGTGACCGACTCCGATGAGCCGCCGGTCGTGCGTTACGACGTGGTCAATAAGGCCGGCGTCTCCAATCTGCTGGATATTCTTTCCGGAGTGACCGGTAAACGTATCGGGGATCTGGAGGCTGAGTTTGCGGGCAAGATGTACGGCCACCTGAAGGGCGCCGTTGCCGATGCGGTCTCCGGGATGCTGTCTGAGCTGCAGGAGCGGTATCACCGTTTCCGCAATGATGAGGCCTACCTGCAGGAAGTGATGCGCGATGGCGCCGCCAAAGCGCGCGCGCGCGCCGCACAGACCCTGGACAAGGTTTACGATGCGATCGGGTTTGTCGCGCGGCCGTAAGCAGCGCGGCGATCTGAACGTGAAGGGGAGGGCGATGGCCCTCCTTTTTTTGTGCTGTGGCGCTGTGTTATGCGCTTGCCGCTTCGCAGCGGAACCAGTTGAGGCGTGGCCGCAGGGTGACGACGTCGCCGACGATGATCAGACTGGGGCTGGCAACGCGCGTTGCCAGCGTCTCCAGCTGAGTCAGCGTTCCACTGACGACCCGCTGGCGAATCGTGGTGCCGTTTTCAACCAGGGCGATGGGGGTATCTGGCAGCATGCCGTGCTGCAGGAGGCGCTGCTGAATGGTTGCCGCCTGGCTCAGTCCCATATAAAACACGAGCGTTTGTCCTGCGGCCGCCAGGCAGGACCAGTCCAGCTGGCCATCCTGGCGGGTGTGGCCGGTGACCAGACGGACACTTTGGGCATGGTCGCGGTGAGTCAGCGGAATACCGCTATAGGCGGAGCAGCCGGAGGCGGCGGTAATACCGGGCACCACCGAAAAGGCGATCCCCGCAGCGGCCAGCGCCTCAAGCTCTTCGCCTCCCCGGCCAAAGATGAAGGGATCGCCGCCCTTTAGGCGCACTACCCGTTTGCCCTCACGCGCGTGATCCAGCAGAGTCTGATTAATCTCTTCCTGGGGAACGCAGTGATGACCGGCGTGTTTGCCGACAAAGATACGCGTCGCGTCACGCCGCACCAGTGACATGACCTCATCGGATACCAGGCGGTCATAGATGATCACATCTGCCTGTTGGATCTGCTGTAGCCCTTTGAGGGTCAACAGCCCTGCATCCCCTGGCCCGGCGCCGACCAGCGTCACCTCGCCGCGATCCATCGGCGCCGCGCTGAATAGCGCATCCACCTGTTGCTGTGCCTGCGTGGTATCGCCGTTGGCCAGCGACTGTGCCAGACGATCTTGGGCGAACAGCCGTTCCCAAAAGCGGCGGCGCAGCGACAGGGTGGGAAAGTGTGCCTTGACGCGCTGGCGCAGGTGGCCAGCCATGTGTGCCACCTGGCCGAGATGCTGTGGTAGCAGCGCCTCCAGCTTTTCGCGCAGAATTCTGGCCAGCACCGGTGCGCTGCCACCGGAGGAGACGGCGACCATCAACGGCGAGCGATCGACGATCGACGGCATGATAAAGCCCGTCTGTTGCGCGGCGTCGACCACGTTACAAAAGATACAGCGCGCCTCGGACTGGGCCAGCACCTGCTGATTTACCCGGCTGTCATCGGTGGCGGCGATAGCCAGCCACTTACCCGTGAGCAGCGCGGGGTCGAAGTCGCCGGCGATCAGCGTCAGCTGACCGTCCCGTTGCCACTGTTCAAACTGGGGCGTGAAGCGCCCGGCGTTCACCGTCAAAATCGCGCCCGCCTCCATCAACAGACGGGCTTTACGCTCGGCCACCTCGCCGCCGCCGACCAGCAGGCAGGGCTTAGTACGCAGCTGACAAAATATCGGAAAGTAATCCATCAGAGATCCTCAAGGGTGAGCCTGTTGTGGGGCGGCCATATTCCGCGAGCGGGGATAGTACGCCAAGGGGCAGAGACTCTCCAGCTTGCCAGACGCGTTGCCTGCCTGCAGCGGACTTGTTTCAAGAAACGGCCACTGCGGGTTGGCGTCAGCGTCAGTGCGGGATTGCAGGGGAATCCGTCCGGCAGAATAAATAACCAGCAAAGAAAACGTTTGCTTTTTGGCGTGAACTCTTTAGAATGCGCCAGATTTTTTTGTCTACCGCACAGAGATTAAGGAGGATTGCGTGTCGCAGGATAACAATTTCAGTCAGGGGCCCGTTCCGCCATCGGCGCGCAAGGGGGTGCTGGCATTAAGCTGTGTCATGCTGGGGTTAACCTTCTTTTCCGCCAGTATGTGGACCGGCGGCACGCTCGGCACTGGCCTTGGCTATCACGATTTTCTTCTGGCCGTATTCATCGGTAATCTCCTCCTCGGCATCTATACCTCTACACTTGGCTATATCGGTGCAAAAACCGGTCTGACGACGCACCTGCTGGCGCGCTTCTCCTTTGGTGTTAAAGGCTCTTGGCTGCCTTCGCTGCTGCTGGGCGGCACGCAGGTGGGATGGTTTGGCGTCGGGGTCGCCATGTTCGCGATTCCGGTCAGTAAGGCGACCGGTCTGAATACCGATCTGCTGATCGCGCTTTCCGGACTGCTGATGACCGTGACGGTGTTCTTTGGCATCTCGGCGTTGACGCTGCTGTCGGCGATCGCGGTACCGGCAATCGCGCTGCTCGGCGGCTACTCGGTGTGGCTGGCGATCGATGGCATGGGCGGGATGGATGCCCTGCGTGAGGTGGTTCCCGCGCAGCCGCTGGATTTCAATTTGGCGCTGGCGCTGGTGGTCGGCTCCTTTATCAGCGCAGGCACGCTGACGGCGGACTTTGTCCGCTTTGGCCGCAGCGCCAAGGTGGCGGTGCTGGTGACGATGGTGGCGTTCTTTCTCGGTAACTCGCTGATGTTTATCTTTGGCGCGACCGGCGCCGCGGTGCTGGGAATGTCTGACATCTCCGACGTCATGATAGCCCAAGGGCTGTTGCTGCCCGCGATTGCGGTGCTGGGGCTGAATATCTGGACCACCAATGATAATGCGCTGTATGCCTCCGGTCTGGGATTCGCCAATATCACCGGGCTGTCGAGCAAGACGTTGTCGGTCGCCAACGGGATCATCGGGACCCTGTGCGCGCTGTGGCTGTATAACAACTTTGTCGGCTGGCTGACCTTCCTCTCCGCCGCCATTCCGCCGGTCGGTGGGGTGATCATCGCGGATTACCTGATGAACCGGCGCCGTTACAGCAACTTTGCGGAGGCGGGCAGGGTCGCGGTAAATTGGAACGCCATTGCCGCCGTCGCCCTGGGCGTCGCCGCGGGCCACGGGTTGCCGGGGATCGTTCCGCTGAACGCCGTATTGGGCGGCGCCCTGAGCTACGTGGTTCTCAGCCGCAGGGCGAGTCCTCAGAGAGAAAATAGACTGGAGATCAGCCATGCAGAATAACGTACTGCGCGCCGTGATCAATGCCCGCCTGCCCGCGCGCGACGGGTGGTGGCAAATTACCTTGGAGCATGGCCTGATCGCGGCCATTACGCCGCAGCCCGCGCTACGGGCTGCGCAGCCGGATGAGCTGGATGCACAGCAGGGGCTGGTGGTACCGCCCTTTGTCGAACCGCATATTCATCTGGATACGACGCAGACGGCGGGGCAGCCAGCCTGGAATCAGTCGGGAACCCTGTTTGAGGGGATCGAGCGCTGGGCCGAGCGCAAGGCGCAGCTGACCCACGATGACGTGAAACAGCGCGCCTGGCAGACCTTGAAGTGGCAGATAGCGAACGGTATCCAGTACGTACGTAGCCACGTGGACGTCTCCGATCCGTCGCTGACGGCGTTAAAGGCGATGCTGGAGGTACGCCAGGAGGTGGCGCCCTGGGTCGATCTGCAACTGGTCGCCTTTCCGCAGGAGGGGATACTCTCCTATCCAAACGGCGAGGATCTGCTGGAGGAGGCGCTGCGACTGGGCGCAGATGTGGTGGGGGCCATTCCTCATTTTGAGTTTACCCGTGAATATGGTGTGGAGTCGCTTCATAAAGTCTTCGCACTGGCCGCGCGCTATGGCCGCCTGATCGATGTTCATTGTGATGAAATAGACGATGAGCAGTCGCGCTTCGTTGAAACCGTGGCGGCACTGGCGCACCGCGAAGGCATGGGGGCACGGGTGACCGCCAGCCATACCACGGCGATGCACTCTTACAACGGCGCCTATACATCGCGGCTGTTCCGGTTGCTGAAGATGTCTCAGATTAACTTTGTCGCTAATCCGCTGGTCAACATCCATTTACAGGGGCGCTTCGATGACTATCCCAAGCGACGAGGCATCACCCGGGTGAAAGAGATGCTGCAGGCCGGGATCAACGTCTGCTTCGGCCATGATGATGTGTTTGACCCCTGGTATCCGCTGGGTACCGCCAATATGCTGCAGGTGCTGCACATGGGGCTGCATGTCTGCCAACTGATGGGCTATGCCCAGATTGATGAGGGGCTGGCGCTGATCGGTTCGCATAGTGCCCGGACGCTCGGTCTGCAGGGATATGGGGTGGCGCCGGGCTGCCGCGCCAGTCTGCTGGTGCTGCCGGCGGAGAGCGGGTTTGACGCGGTGCGCCGACAGGTGCCGGTGCGTTACTCCCTGCGTGATGGCCGCCTGATCGCGGAGACCCGTCCGGCGCAGAGCCAGATTTATCTGCGGCAGGCGGAGCGCGTCGACTTCCGCCGCTGAGTTCGGCGCGCGCAAAAAAACGGGACCTGCATGCAGGCCCCGTTGTTATGGGTATGGCGCAGTCTACTTGGCTGCGTGACCATGCAGGCGGTGCTTGGTGACAAACCCCAGCAGGACGCACATGACAAAAACGACCAGATAGAGACCGTTGGCCGTCGCCAGCGCGGCATGGGCTCCGCTGTGAGCGACGATGGGGCCGGTGACGACGAAGGTCAGCATGGTGCCGATGGTGCCGCAGGTCAGGATAAAGTTCACCAGCTTCGGCGAGGAGACCTTGGTCTGCTGCGATCCCAGCGTAATCAGCGTGGTATAGATAGCGCTGCTGACAAAGCCCAGGCCCAGAATATACATGCTCAGCATGGCGCTCTGCTGGCTGCTGACGAACATGTACATCATAAAGGTGGAAAGGGCGGCCAATACCGTGACGATGCGCTGCAGATCGAAGAAGCGCAGCGCGACGCTGAAGAACCACATGCCGACCATATAGGCGGTCCAGAAGTTACTGACCAGCCCGCCGCTCTCTTCAATGCTCATGCCGAAGCGCTTGGCGGCATACTCCGGTACCCACTGAATAAAGCCCAGCTGACCGAGGATGTAGCAGAGCGCCGCGATCGACAGGAACAGAACGCCGATCCCCCACTTTTCCTTTCTGACCGGCTGGCTGTCGCCGACGGCCTGCTTACCCAGCTGCGGGAAGTCAGAGCACAGCGTCAGGATAAAGATGGCCAGATACAGAACGCCGATGCAGGCGTAGACCCAATACCATGCCACGTGCTGTGCCAGCAGGGTGGCGGCGATGATGGGGAACACCATCCCGGCCATGCTGAAGAAGGAGTCGGTAAACAGCAGGCGAGAGCCGCGCTGACGCCCGGTATAGATATGGGTGATCAGGAAGGTTCCGATCGACATGGTGATCCCGCTGACCACGCCCAGCACGAACATGCAGGCGGAGAAGATGGCCAGATTGTGCCCGACCATCAGACCGGCGATGGCAAGGATCATCAGGATAAAGCCAAAAACGAGCTGACGTTTAAGCGGAATAATTTCCATCAGCCAGGCATTAAGGAAAATGGAAACCAAAATCCCGGTGTTGAGGAACGTAAAGGTATTACTCATGCTGGAGATCGGCAGATTAAAGTACTCTGCGATATTTCCCATCACCATCCCGGTGACAATCACCAATGCGCCGGTAAGCGCATAGGAGAAGAAACTGATCCATGTTAGGCGGATGCGATTGCTGTCGGTCATAGCAAGCCCTGTATCAGTATATAAGGTAAAAAGAAGCGTGTTTGTGGGAAGATCTGACAAGAAGGGTCGATTTCACCAAGCGTGCGCATCCTAACATAGCTACACTGATGTTTTGTGATATGAATCTTCTTTTTATTGCAAAGTAATATTTTGTTGCTTAAAAGATGAGAGTTTTTTTGGATTTGCTCCCGTATTTGCCGCTTTTCCAACAGTGCGTGGGGTTTGTCGTCTCCCCGAAGCGCATATTTTCGCCTTGTGTCGTAGCGGGAGGGGCGGCGCTCGATAATTCGGATTTGAACCGCTTCTCCTGCGCGTCAACTCCGCTAATGAAGGAGACGGACGGGTACAAAACACGGCGTGGCGGCTTGGTAAATCTGAGTAAATGGGTGGCGATTATGCCAAGGGCTATTTAGAATCGTTAAGCTATTTTGTTGTTTTTACGCTTTTGACAAAGCCCGTCAGAGAAAGGAAGTTTTCATGTTCAAAAGAATCGTCATTACCCTGGTTACCCTCTTCTCGCTGGCCGTCATGGCCCCCGCCGCGCTGGCGGCCAACACGCGGGTTATGCTGATGACCAGCGTAGGCAATATTGAGCTGGAGCTGTATAACCAGAAGGCGCCGGTAACCGTTGATAACTTTCTTGGCTACGTTAACAGCGGTTATTACAACGGCACCATTTTTCACCGCGTGATCCCGGGTTTTATGATTCAGGGCGGCGGTTTTACCGGCGATATGCAGCAGAAGGCGACGCAGCCGCCGATCAAGAACGAGGCGGACAACGGGCTGCGCAACCTGCGCGGTACTATTGCGATGGCGCGTACCGCAGAGAAAGACAGCGCGACCAGCCAGTTCTTTATCAACGTGGCGGACAACGCCTTTCTCGACCATGGACAGCGTGACTTTGGCTATGCTGTCTTTGGCAAAGTGATTAAGGGGATGGATGTCGTCGACAGGATCTCCCAGGCGCGTACCGAAAATGTCGGCCCTTACCAGAATGTGCCGGCCAAGCCGATCGTGATTACCTCGGCCAGCGTTATGAAGTAAGGCTGTGCGCTTCTGCGCGGTTTCGCACAGCGGGCGCCGGATGGCGCCCGCTGTGTTACTGGCGCAGAAAGTTGCGCAGCAGGGCGTGTCCCTGCTCGCTAAGAATGCTTTCCGGATGGAACTGAACCCCCTCCAGTGCCATGCCGGTATGACGAACACCCATTATCTCATCGACCTCGCCATCGCGTTCGCTCCAGGCTGTCACTTCCAGGCAGTCGGGCAGGCTCTCCTTATCCAGAATCAGCGAATGGTAGCGGGTGACCGTCAGCGGGTTATTCAGCCCCTGGAATACGCCGCGATCGCGGTGGCGGATAGCGCTGGTCTTACCGTGCATCACCTGCCGCGCCCGGATCACCCGCGCGCCGAAAACCTGTCCCAGCGCCTGGTGCCCCAGGCAGACCCCCAGCAGCGGAATGCGTCCTGCCAGATGGCGGATGGCCGCAAGGGAAATACCGGCCTGATCGGGCGTACCCGGTCCGGGGGAGATCACTACATGCGATGGGTGCATGGCATCGATCTCTGCCAGCGTCAGCGCATCGTTGCGTTTTACCATGACCTCAGCATCGAGCTGGCAAAAGTACTGGTACAGGTTGTAGGTAAAGGAGTCGTAGTTATCGATAAGCAGCAGCATGGCATGGACTGGCGTTACGGGAAAGCGGTGATGATAAAGCATACGCCGGACAAATTCAGCCCCGTTTGACCGGGATTGGCGGAGCCTGCGCAGTGTCGGTGTTGAAAACATGGTTGCCATTTATTGAGTTATTATTCATATTTTATGATTATAAAATCATTTTTGCTTGACCGGTGCGAATGGGGAGAACGTGGGATGACGCAGAAAAGTACAGTAGAGAGGGGCGATTTTGAAAAGGTTATGTTGCCGGTTTATGCACCCGCGGAGTTTGTGCCGGTGCGCGGTCAAGGCAGCCGGGTGTGGGATCAGCAGGGGCGTGATTATATTGACTTTGCCGGTGGCATTGCGGTTACGGCGCTGGGGCACTGCCATCCGGCATTGGTGGCTGCGCTACAGGAGCAGGGGAGCCGTCTGTGGCATACCAGTAATGTCTTTACCAATGAGCCCGCGCTGCGACTGGCGCAAAAGCTGATCGATGCCACCTTTGCTGAGCGGGTGTTTTTTGCCAACTCCGGTGCAGAGGCCAATGAGGCGGCGCTAAAGCTGGCCCGCTACCACGCTGCGACGCGTATCAGCCCTCATAAAAGCCAGATTATCGCCTTCAAGCAGGGATTTCATGGCCGCACCCTGTTTACGGTATCGGTGGGGGGGCAGGCGAAATACGCGGACGGCTTTGGGCCAAAGCCGGCGGATATTGTGCACGTCCCGTTTAACGACGTGGCGGCGGTTGAGGCGATCATCGGTGAACAGACCTGTGCGGTGATCGTCGAGCCTGTTCAGGGCGAGGGTGGGGTATTACCGGCCAGCGCAGATTTTCTGCAGGGGCTGCGCACGCTGTGCGATCGTCACCGGGCGCTGCTGATTTTTGATGAGGTGCAAAGTGGGATGGGACGCAGCGGTAGGCTGTTTAGTTACATGCACTATGGCGTGACGCCGGATATTCTGACCAGCGCCAAGGCACTGGGCGGCGGGTTTCCGATCAGCGCCATGCTGACCACCGAAGCGATCGCCTCAGCGATGACGGTGGGCTGCCACGGCACGACCTATGGCGGCAATCCGCTGGCCTGTGCGGTGGCGGAGGCGGCGTTCGATATCATCAGCCAGCCGCAGGTCCTTGCCGGGGTGACGATGCGCCGGCAGGTCATGGTTAGCCATTTGCAGGCCCTTAACCGGCGTCACGGGACGTTTAGCGACATCCGCGGACAGGGACTGCTGCTAGGGGCGGCTTTGTCGCCCGCCTACCGGGGACGGGCCCGAGACATTCTGCATGCGGCGGCGGAGCAGGGGGTGATGTTGCTGAACGCTGGCGCCGATACGCTGCGCTTTACGCCGTCTCTGGTGATCGAGACGGCGGAGATCGAGGAGGGGATGGCCCGCCTGGGGCGGGCGCTGGATACGCTGGCGGCCTAGGCGGCGCTCAGGCGTTATCGCTCTCCGTGAAGGCGCGGGACATCGCTTCGAGCTGCTCCTGCGCATCGAGCCAGCACAGCTCCGCCTCTTCCAGACCGAGCTTGGCCTGACTTTGGCACTGCAGAATGTCGTTTAGCTCCTCTTTACGCGCCGGATCGTACAGCGCGCTGTCGGCGAGGCGTTCCTCCAGAGTATTGAGCTGGGCGCTCAGGGTCTCCATACGCTTTTCCTGCGCGGCGATCTGCTTGCGCAGCGGCTGAGTCTGGCTGCGGAACTCAGCCTCGCGCCGCTTCTGATCCTTTCTGGCCTGGGCGCTGTTGGTCGTTTGCGCGCCATCCTGATCCGCCGGCGCCTGGTTTTCCTGGCGCTGCAGATCGATCATCCAGCGCTGGTAGTCGTCCAGATCACCGGCGAACGGCTCGACCTGGCCGTCGTGCACCAGATAGAGATCGTCGGTGGTGGATCGCAGCAGATGGCGATCGTGCGAGACCACCACCAGCGCGCCCTCGAAATCGATCAGCGCTTCGGTTAGCGCCTGGCGCATGTCCAGATCCAGATGGTTGGTCGGTTCGTCGAGCAGCAGCAGGTT
This sequence comes from Edwardsiella ictaluri ATCC 33202, assembly GCF_000264785.1. Taxonomy (GTDB): domain Bacteria; phylum Pseudomonadota; class Gammaproteobacteria; order Enterobacterales; family Enterobacteriaceae; genus Edwardsiella; species Edwardsiella ictaluri. Next base: position 97,153 of record NZ_AFJI01000023.1, read on the forward strand.
CGGACGCTGCCAGACGATCAGCGCCAGTACCAGGCGCGCCTTCTCGCCGCCGGAAAAGCGCGCGGTCGCCTCGCTGACTTTATCGCCGTTAAAACCGAAGCCCCCTAAATAGTCGCGCAGCTGCTGTTCGCTCTCCTGCGGCGCCAGGCGGGCTAAGTGCTGCAGTGGCGATTCGTCGGCGCGAAGATACTCTAGCTGATGCTGGGCGAAGTATCCCAGACGAACGCCCTTGGCCAGCCCGACCTCCCCCTGCTGCGGCGCTAGCTCGCCGGCCAGCAGCTTGATCAGGGTGGACTTACCGGCGCCGTTACGTCCCAGCAGACCGATGCGCGAACCGGGTACCAGGTTGAGCTTAATCGAGGCGAGTACGGTGCGCTCGCCGTAGCCGGCGCTGACGTGCTCCATACGCAGCAGCGGCGTCGGCAGGCTTTCCGGCGCGCGGAAGCTGAAGTGGAACGGGTTATCGACGTGGGCCGGCGCGATGCGCTCCATGCGTTCCAGCATTTTTACCCGGCTCTGCGCCTGCTTGGCCTTACTGGCCTTGGCCTTGAAGCGGTCGATATAGCTTTGCAGATGGGCGATACGCTGCTGCTGGCTCTGATACATCGCCTGCTGCTGCGCCAGTTTCCCGGCGCGCTGCAGTTCGAAAGAGGAGTAGTTTCCGCTGTATTCAAACAGCTGCTGCTGTTCGATATGTACAATTTTGTCCACGATAGGATCGAGGAAGTCACGGTCGTGTGAAATCAGGATCAGTGTGCCCGGATAGCTTTTCAGCCAGCGCTCCAGCCAGATCACCGCGTCCAGATCCAGGTGGTTGGTCGGTTCGTCGAGCAGCAGCAGATCGGAGCGGCACAGCAGCGCCTGTGCCAGGTTCAGGCGCATGCGCCAGCCGCCGGAGAAGGATCTCACCGGCTGCATGAGCTGTTCCTGGCTGAAGCCGAGGCCGTGCAGCAGACTGGAGGCGCGGGCGCGAATGGTCCAGGCGGCAATGGCGTCCAGCTTGCCGTGGATCAGCGCGATCGTGTTGCCATCGTTACGCTGGTTGGCATCATCGAGCTGCTGCTCCAGCTGGCGGAACTCGCGATCGCCGTCGAGCACATATTCCAGCGCCGGCGTTTCCAGCGCCGGCGTCTCCTGGTTAACCCAGGCCATGGCCCAGTTGCCGGGCAGGGTCAGATTACCGCCGTCGGCGCTCAGCTCATTTTTCAACAGCGCCAGCAGCGTTGATTTCCCACAGCCATTTTTGCCGACCAGGCCCACCTTTTGGCCGGGGTTGATCGTTGCCGAGGCATTGTCCAGCAGCACCCGGGTGCCGCGACGAATTTGGAGCGATGAGAAAACAATCATAAAGCGTCGTCTATTGAGTGTGTGTTAAATTGGCGTTGTGGCGACGTAAATAACGCGGCGGGCTAATGGCGATGTGCGGCGTTATTCCGTCATTCAGGGTCGCATGGTAGCTGAAAAGTCCGGCAATGACGACGTCCGGACGCACGAGGAGAAGGAAGCATGGCGTACCCGCCGAAGGTGTTACTGATTTATGCCCATCCCGAGTCACCGTCATCGGTGGCCAATCAGCTGCTGCTGCAGGCCGCCCGGCGCCGGAGTAACGTGACGGTGCATGACCTGTATGCCCACTATCCGGATTTTTTTATTGATATTCATCATGAGCAGCATTTGCTACGCAACCATCAGGTCATTGTGTTTCAACACCCCCTGTATAATTACAGTTGTCCGGCCCTGCTTAAAGAGTGGCTGGATCGCGTGTTAGCGCGCGGTTTCGCCAGCGGCGTGGGGGGGGATGCCCTGCGTGATAAGTATTGGCGTTCGGTGGTCACTACCGGCGAGCCTGAGGGAGCCTATCAGTTGGGTGGCTATAATCATTACACCATGGGCGAGGTATTGCGTCCGTTTGAGCTCACGGCGCTGCGCTGCCATATGCGCTGGCTGGCGCCGCTGACGATCTATTGGGCGCGGCGCCAGAAGTTGGAGATGTTGCACGCTCAGGCGCATGACTATGCCGAATGGTTAGCGGCGCCGCTGCCCACCGGAGATGATGATGAACGCTGAACCCTCCCTGCTGTCGGCGGTGGTGCTGTTTTTGTTTGCTGCAGTGCTGGCGGTGCCCATCGCCCGCCGCTTGGGCATCGGCGCCGTGCTCGGCTTTTTGATCGCCGGGATTGCTATCGGCCCCTGGGGTATCGGTCTGATCCGGGATGTGGAGGAGATCCTGCACTTCTCGGAGATGGGCGTGGTCTTCCTGCTGTTTATCATCGGGTTGGAGCTGAATCCGGGCAAGCTGTGGCGCCTGCGGCAGCTGATCTTCGGCGCCGGCGCCGCCCAGCTGCTGCTGAGCGCGCTGCTGCTTGGTGGGTTGTTGGTCGCCAGCGGGTTTGCCTGGCAGGCAGCGGTCATTGGCGGGATTGGTCTGGCCATGTCGTCTACGGCCATGGCGCTGCAGCTGATGCGCGAAAAGGGGATGAACCGCAATCAGGGTGGCCGCCTCGGGTTTGCGGTGCTGCTGTTCCAGGATATCGCCGTCGTGCCGGCGCTGGCGCTGATGCCGATCTTGGCCGGGGGAGCCGATCACGCCATCAGCTGGGGGCACATTGCGCTGAAGCTCGGTGCGCTGGCCGGTATCTGGGTCGGCGGACGGCTGCTGCTGCGCCCGCTGTTTCACTATATCGCCGCCACCGGCGTGCGTGAAATCTTTACCGCTGCGGCGCTGTTGGTGGTGCTCGGCTCCGCGCTCCTGATGGATATGCTGGGTTTTTCAATGGCGCTGGGGACCTTTATCGCCGGGGTGCTGTTGGCAGAGAGCGAGTTCCAGCACGAACTTGAGATCGCCATTGAGCCCTTTAAGGGACTGTTGCTGGGGCTGTTTTTTATTTCGGTCGGTATGGCGCTCAATCTGGGTGTGCTGTATGCCTACTGGGCGCAGATCCTGGCCGCAGTCGTTGCGCTGGTGATGGTCAAAAGCGCTGTGCTGTATCTGTTGGCGCGATTGTCGCGGATACGCAGCGCGGTGCGGTTGCAGTTTTCGGCGGTGCTCAGCCAGGGGGGGGAGTTTGCCTTTGTGTTGTTTTCCGCCGCCGCCGCCCAGCACCTGCTGAGTGCCCAGCAGAGCGCGATGCTGCTGGTGGTGGTGACGCTGTCGATGGTGACCACTCCACTGCTGATGCAGGCGCTCGATCGCTTGTTGGCCCAGCGGCTGAACCCGGCGGAGGAGAGTGCAGAAAAACCCTATGTCGCCGATGATGAGCCGCAGGTGATCTTGGTTGGCTTTGGCCGTTTTGGCCAGGTTATCGGTCGGCTGCTGATGGCCAATCAGACGCGGGTCACCGTACTGGAGCGCGATGTCAGCGTGGTCAGCATGATGCGCCGCTACGGTTATAAGGTGTATTACGGCGATGCCACCCACCTGGATCTGCTGCATGCGGCTGGAGCGACACGGGCGGAGGCTATCGTCATCACCTGTAATGAGCCGGAGGAGACTATGGCGGTGGTTCGTTTGTGTCAACAGCACTTTCCACAGCTGCGCATTCTGGCGCGCGCCCGCGGGCGGGTCGAGGCCCACGAGCTGCTGCAGGCCGGTGTGACGCAGTTTAGCCGGGAGACCTTTTCCAGTGCGCTGGATCTGGGGCGTAAAACCTTGATTGAAACTGGAGTGCACCCGCATCAGGCCTATCGGGCCCAGCAGCATTTCCGCCGTTTGGACATGCGCATGCTGTACGAGCTGATGCCGCATCGGCAAGGGGATATCGCGCAAATTTCCCGCATTCGCGAGGCGCGACGTGAGCTGGAGGAGATCTTTCAGCGCGAGATGCTGCATGAGCAGTATCAAATGAATAGCTGGGATGAAGAGTGGCCGGAGGATGAGGCGTGAAGAAGCGATTTATTGCCGGAGCGTGCTGCCCCGTCTGTCATGCCATGGATAGTCTGGTGCTGTGGCAGGTTAATGAGCATGAGCAGATGCAGTGCGTGCGCTGTGGCCATAGGATAACGCCATCGGCACAGGCGCCTGCATCCGAACGGATCATTGGCCGTTTTAAACCTTGAGGGGATAAAGTGGGTGGGCGGTGCAGCTTTTTTTATTCTGAACCGTACAGTGGCGCGAAATTCCGCTACAATCCGCTCGGATTCAGTTTCAAACGCTAGGAGATATCATGAAAGTAGCTAAAGACCTGGTGGTCAGTCTGGCCTATCAGGTGCGTACGGAAGACGGAGTATTGGTTGATGAGTCTCCGGTGTCAGCACCGCTGGACTACCTGCACGGCCATGGCTCTCTGATTGCCGGCCTGGAAAAAGCGCTGGAAGGCCACGTCGTTGGCGATCGTTTCGACGTGCATGTTCCGGCTAATGATGCCTACGGCCAGTATGATGACAACCTGGTACAGCGTGTACCGAAGGATGTCTTCATGGGGGTTGACGAGCTGCAGGTTGGCATGCGTTTCCTGGCGGAAACCGATCAGGGCCCGGTACCGGTCGAAATTACCGAAGTGGGTGATGACTATGTTGTGGTTGACGGCAACCACATGCTGGCTGGCCAGAATCTGAACTTCAATGTGGAAGTGGTTGCCCTGCGTGAAGCGACTGCTGAAGAGCTGGAGCATGGTCATGTTCACGGTGCTCACGATCACCACGGCGAATGTTGCGGTGGGCATGGTAACGGCGAAGGTGAGTGCTGTGGCGGCCATGACCACGATCATGAGCACGCAGAAGGTGACACCTGCTGCGGCGGTCAGGGTAAAGGTCACGGCGGCTGTGGCTGCCATTGATTGCCCCTGTAAAAAAGCGGTCAGATGACCGCTTTTTTATTTTCTGTACCGCGCCGTCTCAGTAGTGGGGGGGGGGCGTCTCTTCCGACGGATGCGCCATCATCGAGGGTTGCACGGCCCTGAATTTGTCGATCAGCAGGCGTATTTGCTCGCGGTATTTCCCTACCTCTAACTGTAGCGCGATCACCGTCTGGTTAAGATCCTCTATCGTGATCTCCTGAAAAGCGATCCGACTCTCCATCTGTTCCAGACGGCTCTCCAGATCATTCAGCCCGTTGGACGATGACTTCATAAAAAATTCCTCTATTTTCCGATTATTGCATTCTTGCTCTTTCTTGAATACGCCTGGATGGGGCGATGAGTGGACTATGGTAGCGCGAATTGTATGGATCTGCGTAGTCGTCTACCCTATCACAGTGTCACTAGAAACTTTTTTACGTAATACAGGTCTGAATTTACACTGTATGCTGGCTTATTGATTGTTTTCTGGTAAGAGCGCCAGCTATAGTAGCCCTGTACTGTTGCTCATCGTGATTTAAGGCAAGTGCCTTAATTTTGGAGAAATGGATGAAATCTTTTTTTAAAGTTACCGCGCTGGCCACGACCATGGCTCTGGCGCTGAACGCATCGGCGTTTGCAGCGGACGCAACCAAGGCGGCTACAGCCGCACCGACTGCCGCCAATAGCCAGTTCAAGAATGACGATCAGCAGGCTGCTTACGCACTGGGCGCCTCTCTGGGTCGTTATATGGACAACTCACTAAAAGAGCAAGAGAAGTTGGGTATCAAGCTGGATAAAGATCAGCTGATCGCCGGGGTACAGGATGCATTTGCCGGTAAGAGCAAACTGAGCGATCAGCAGGTCGAACAGACGCTGCAGTCTTTCGAGAGCCGAGTGAAGAATGCTGCTCAGGCGAAGATGGAGCAGGAAGCCAAAGAAAACGCTGAGGCAGGGCAGAGGTTCCGTGCAGAGTTTGCCAAAGAGAAAGGGGTGAAGACCACCGCCAGCGGCCTGATGTATCTGGTTCAGAAAGAGGGGACCGGGCCTGCACCGACGGACAGCGATACCGTGGTGGTGAACTATAAGGGTTCGCTGATTAACGGTACCGAGTTCGATAACTCCTACAGCCGCGGTGAACCGCTCTCCTTCCGCTTGGACGGGGTGATCCCGGGTTGGACCGAAGGTCTGAAGCTCATCAAGAAAGGTGGTAAAATCAAGCTGGTTATCCCGCCGGATCTGGCCTACGGTAAAACCGGTGTTCCGGGGATCCCGGCTAACTCTACGCTGGTCTTCGAGGTTGAGCTGCTGGACGTGAAGCCGGCGGTGAAGGCGGATGCTGCGCCGGGTGCGAAAGACAAAGCCGCTGCCGCGACATCTGCTAAATAAATTGTGCATTGATTAGACCCCCTGATGGCGCCGCTCTCAGGGGGTTTTTGTTGCCTGTCTGCATCGCCTGCGGGTAAAAAGGCATTTACCTTGGCACCATCAAGGATTTAAATAGAGCGTCTTTGCTAAAATTTTTTAAAAATTACGCTATTTTTTCCGTGCCCGTCAGGGATGGATGAGTCTTATTCGACGATGGGAGTGGTTAATGTCAAATACGCTTGTTACGGCTGATATCAGTGAGCTGGATCTGTTGGATGAACGTCCTTTCAACCTACTAGATCAGACGATCCTTAAATCCTACGAGGCCGTGGTGGATGGACTGGCGATGCTGATCGGCCCGCACTGTGAGATAGTCCTGCACTCGCTGGAGGATCTGAAGTGCTCAGCGGTACGTATTGCCAATGGTGAGCACACCGGGCGTAAAATTGGCTCCCCGATAACCGATCTGGCCCTGCGCATGCTGCACGATATGGCCGGAGAAGACAGCAGTGTCTCGCGCGCCTATTTTACCCGAGCCAAAAGTGGCGATTTGATGAAGTCGGTAACCATCGCTATCCGCAATCAAGAGCAGCGGGTAATCGGCCTGCTGTGTATTAACATGAATCTGGATGTGCCGTTCTCTCAGATCATGGAGACATTTATCCCCAAAGCGACCCAGGAGGTCTCTTCGGCGGTGAACTTTGCCTCATCTGTTGATGAACTGGTGGCCCAGACGCTGGAGTACACCATCGAAGAGGTAAATGCTGACCGAACGGTATCCAATAATGCCAAGAATCGTCAGATTGTGTTTACTCTACATGAGAAGGGGATCTTTGACATCAAGGATGCGATCAACCAGGTGGCTGATCGCCTGAATATATCCAAGCATACGGTTTATCTCTACATTCGCCAGTTTAAGAACGGCGATGTGCAGGGTAACTGAGCCATGCTGAGCTACTCTCTGGTCGTGAATGGACCTCCCTACGGTACGCAGGCGGCTAGCAGCGCCTATCAGTTCGCCCTCGCACTGCTGGCGGCAGGACATACGCTTCACAGCGTTTTCTTTTACCGTGAAGGGGTGCTCAACGCCAATCAGCTGACGCAGCCGGCGGCGGATGAGTTTGATCTGGTGCGGGCCTGGCAGAAACTATCACAGCAGCATGGCGTGACACTGAATGTCTGCGTCGCCGCCGCGCTGCGCCGCGGCGTTGTATCGGCAGAGGCGGCCGAACGGCAAGGGGTGACATCGGGCAATCTGCAGCCCGGTTTTACGCTGAGTGGTCTGGGTGCGTTGGCGGAAGCGATGCTGGTGTGCGATCGCACGATGCAGTTTTAGGGGGAGAGATGAGACGGCTTGCCTTTGTTTTTACCCAATCCCCCCATACGACGAGCGCTGGGCGAGAAGGGCTGGATGCACTGCTTGCGGCCTCTGCATTCTGCGAGGATATTGCCGTATTTTTTATCGGCGATGCGGTTTTCCAACTGCTGCCTGACCAGCAGCCGTCGGCTATTCTGGCGCGCGATTATATTGCTACGTTTGGCGTGATGGCACTGTATGATATTGAGCAGATCTATCTGTGCGCTGCGTCGCTGGCCGAACGCGGGCTGAGTAGCAACGTCCGCTGGGTTATTCCTGCCGATGTGCTGGCGGCCGATGCGTTGCGCGCGCGTCTGGATGCGTGCGACGTCATTTTGACCTTTTAATACCGGGGGGTTCTGCGATGTTACATACCTTGACCCGATCAGCGCAGGGGGGCATCGATTTCACTGCGCTGGCGGCGTTGGTGCTCCCCGGTGATGCGCTGGTTCTGTTGCAGGATGGTGTACTGTGCGCGCTGATGGGCAGCGCCGGGCTGGCGGCACTGAACGCTATGCCGGTGACTCTGCATGTCTTGCGGGAGGATGTGCTGGCGCGGGGGCTGACAGCGTATGTCGCACCGGCGTGTCAGCTGATTGGCTATGGCGAATTTGTCGCGTTGAGCGAGGCGCATTCGCATCAGATGGCCTGGTGACGGTACAGCCAGTGTTGACAGTATTGCGCCGAATATCTTGTATATTTCTTGACACCCTCCCGACTCAGCCATAAAATTCTGCGTCCCCATATTTTGCCCTTGGTCTATCCAGTGTGCAGTATGGGGCGATTTATTACGTGTTTACGAAAAGCAAAAACCAGGAGCTTTTAATGGCAACTATCAACCAGCTGGTTCGCAAGCCACGCGCTAAGAAAGTTGAGAAAAGCAACGTTCCAGCGCTGGAAGCCTGCCCGCAGAAACGTGGCGTATGTACCCGTGTATATACCACCACTCCGAAAAAACCGAACTCCGCACTGCGTAAAGTATGTCGTGTTCGTCTGACCAACGGTTTTGAAGTGACTTCCTACATCGGTGGTGAAGGTCACAACCTGCAGGAGCACTCCGTGATCCTGATCCGTGGTGGTCGTGTTAAAGACCTGCCGGGTGTGCGTTATCACACCGTGCGCGGTGCTCTGGACTGCTCCGGTGTTAAAGACCGTAAGCAATCCCGCTCTAAGTACGGCGTTAAGCGTCCTAAGGCTTAATGGTTCTCCGTTAAGTAAGGCCAAACGTTTTAACTTTAATGTCAAAATAAACTCGTAGAGTTTTGGACAATCCTGAATTCACAACGGAGTATTTCCATGCCACGTCGTCGCGTAATTGGTCAGCGTAAAATCCTGCCGGATCCGAAGTTCGGATCAGAACTGCTGGCTAAATTTGTCAATATCCTGATGGTAGATGGTAAAAAATCTACTGCAGAATCAATCGTATACAGCGCGCTGGAGACCCTGGCTCAGCGCTCTGGCAAAACTGAACTGGAAGCTTTCGAGACCGCTCTCGAAAACGTGCGCCCGACCGTCGAAGTTAAATCCCGTCGCGTTGGTGGCTCTACCTACCAGGTTCCGGTTGAAGTTCGTCCGGTCCGTCGTAATGCCCTGGCAATGCGTTGGATCGTAGAAGCTGCTCGTAAACGCGGTGATAAATCCATGGCTCTGCGTCTGGCGAACGAACTTTCTGACGCTGCAGAAAACAAAGGCACTGCAGTTAAGAAACGTGAAGACGTTCACCGTATGGCAGAAGCCAACAAGGCGTTCGCTCACTACCGTTGGTAATATCATCGGTATGTTAGTCACCAAGCGGGCGCTTAAGCTTAAGTCGCCCGCTTTGGGTAACTTAACTTGAACGCCCTAGGATATAGAGGAATCAAATGGCTCGTACAACACCCATTTCGCGTTACCGTAACATCGGTATCAGCGCTCACATCGACGCCGGTAAGACCACTACTACCGAACGTATCCTGTTCTACACCGGTGTAAACCATAAGATCGGTGAAGTTCATGATGGTGCTGCCACCATGGACTGGATGGAGCAGGAGCAGGAGCGTGGTATCACCATTACCTCCGCTGCGACCACCGCTTTCTGGTCTGGCATGGCCAAACAGTTTGAGCCGCACCGTATCAACATCATCGATACCCCGGGGCACGTTGACTTCACCATCGAAGTAGAACGTTCCATGCGTGTACTGGATGGTGCGGTCATGGTTTACTGCGCCGTTGGTGGTGTTCAGCCGCAGTCTGAAACCGTATGGCGTCAGGCCAACAAGTATCATGTTCCGCGCATCGCGTTCGTTAACAAAATGGACCGCATGGGTGCGAACTTCCTGAAAGTTGTTAACCAGATCAAAACCCGCCTGGGCGCTAACCCGGTTCCGTTGCAGTTGGCAATCGGTGCTGAAGAAGCATTCACCGGTATCGTTGACCTGGTTAAAATGAAAGCCATCAACTGGAACGAAGCCGATCAGGGCGTGACCTTCACCTATGAAGACATCCCGGCTGACATGGTTGAACTGGCTAACGAATGGCACCAGTTCCTGGTTGAGTCCGCAGCCGAAGCGTCTGAAGAGCTGATGGACAAGTACCTGGGCGGTGAAACGCTGTCTGAAGAAGAGATCAAAAATGCTCTGCGTCAGCGCGTACTGAACAACGAAATCATCCTGGTTACCTGTGGCTCCGCGTTCAAGAACAAGGGCGTACAGGCAATGCTGGATGCAGTCATTGAGTACCTGCCGTCACCGACCGATGTTCCGGCGATCAAAGGTATCCTGGACGACGGTAAAGATACCCCGGCTGAGCGTCACTCTGACGACAACGAGCCGTTCGCGGCGCTGGCGTTCAAAATCGCCACCGACCCGTTCGTGGGTAACCTGACCTTCTTCCGCGTATACTCCGGTGTGGTTAACTCTGGTGATACCGTACTGAACTCCGTGAAGTCTGCACGTGAGCGTTTCGGCCGTATCGTTCAGATGCACGCCAACAAGCGTGAAGAGATCAAAGAAGTTCGCGCGGGTGACATCGCCGCGGCAATCGGTCTGAAGGACGTCACCACCGGTGATACCCTGTGTGACCAGAACGCGCCGATCATCCTGGAGCGTATGGAATTCCCTGAGCCGGTAATCTCCATCGCCGTTGAGCCGAAAACCAAGGCTGACCAGGAGAAAATGGGCCTGGCACTGGGCCGTCTGGCTAAGGAAGACCCGTCTTTCCGCGTACGTACTGACGAAGAATCCAACCAGACCATCATCTCCGGCATGGGTGAATTGCACCTGGAAATCATCGTTGACCGTATGAAGCGCGAGTTCAACGTTGAAGCCAACGTCGGTAAACCGCAGGTTGCTTACCGTGAAACCATCCGTGACACCGTCAAGGATGTTGAAGGTAAACACGCCAAACAGTCCGGTGGTCGCGGTCAGTACGGTCATGTCGTTATCGACATGTTCCCGTTGGAGCCGGGTGGCGAAGGCTACACCTTCACCAACGACATCAAGGGCGGTGTGATTCCGGGTGAATACATCCCGGCAGTTGACAAGGGTATCCAAGAGCAGCTGAAGTCCGGTCCGATGGCCGGTTATCCGGTAGTAGACCTGGGCGTACGTCTGCACTTTGGTTCTTACCATGACGTTGACTCCTCTGAACTGGCGTTTAAACTGGCTGCCTCTCTCGCGTTTAAAGAAGCCTTCAAACGCGCTAAGCCGGTTCTGCTTGAGCCGATCATGAAGGTTGAAGTAGAAACTCCGGAAGATTACATGGGTGACGTTATCGGTGACTTGAACCGTCGTCGCGGCATGATCGAAGGTATGGAAGATACTGCGACTGGCAAGACTGTTCGTGCGCAGGTTCCGTTGTCTGAAATGTTTGGTTATGCTACTGACCTGCGTTCCCAGACCCAGGGCCGTGCTTCATACTCCATGGAGTTCCTGAAGTATGCTGAAGCACCGACTAACGTCGCTCAGGCCGTTATTGAAGCACGTGGCAAATAAGCCTCTGCTTTAACATATTGATCCCGCGCCCTCTCCTTCGGTGAGGGCGCAAGATAAGGAATATAACCGTGTCTAAAGAAAAA